>RPRQ01000016.1 GCA_003818205.1 Bacteroidales bacterium | reverse complement strand
CTATGCCAGTAAAATTAATTCTATTGAGGACGTGATAGACCAAATGGAAAATCGACACCGACAACGTAAAATGGCTATTGATCAGCATTATAAAACATAATCTAATTTGTCAAAGTAGAATTAGAGAATAAAATTTAATACAATCTTAAATCCACTTGGCGAAGCCACTGCTGGCGCGGACTTGCAGTCCAGGCCTTTTAAGCGTCTTATGACGCGTACAATTGTTGGTTAAAAGCGTTATACTAATTGCAAAAAAATCCTTTCAAAACATCGCTTAATACGAACCCTCCCAAATTTGTTACCTAAGTTAGGGAGAATAGCTGAACAAAAGCTATTGGTTTTATATATTCTTCAGCATAAGTTTAAGAATAGCAGTAAATTAAACTGCACTCCGTTTTTGTGGTTTTTATTGTTTTAAATAGCTGTAGTTATTTTTAATGCTATACATAAAATAGCTGGCATGCGAGTTGGCACTCATCAGTTCCTCATACACCTCTTTGGGTACATCAAAGTACTGGTAAATAGCACCATGAAGAAATTCAATTTCGAGAATCTGTTTTTCGGGATCATACCCTACCGAGGCAATGCTGGCTGAGGAAACAGGGGTTCTTTTGGTTTCCAGTTTTTTCGATTCCACCAATCTTTTTGCAATATCGGCAATAATGTATTCCTGATTTTTACTTGTTGGTTTTTCGGGTATAGTGAGCTGTAACCATCCTATATCAATTATAGGTTTGATATAGTTTCTGAAATTCCGGCTATTGTTATAAATTTCAATATGCTCAAAGATTTCCTCTCTTGATTTAGGGCTTATACAGTGCAGCAAAACCTTTAAATACGTATCGTCAATTTTATTTTTTATGTGTGTTCCAAATCGTTCCCATCTTAGCTCAACTGTTGACCTAAGATAGTCTTCATTGTTTTCTAATGCATTGACAATAATACCTTTATCTTCGGTCGTTATTTGGTCATCGAGCGACCTAAGATAGCTATCAATATCCTTTAATGAGCTGATATTCTGGATTTCATCTTCGTCTCCCATCGCATTTAGCTGTAGGGCTAAAGGGTGAATTTTTATGATACTCAAGAAATACGATAATTCATCGTCGGTTTCAAAGACAGGAGGTGGTGAGCCGTTTTCATCAAGGCTGTTGTAAATAATTGGCAAGCCCGTTCCTCTCCCTTCGGTCAGCTTAAGCTCTTTTAAAAAACCACCAAGTTTTCGGTTACGATATTCCCTTGCAACTACCCTTTCTTTTTTCAGCATGTTTTTATCAACGGGAGGCATTGGTCCAGGGAAATTTAAAATTTCTATTCTATCGGGTAAGATCTGAACTTCAACAGGATTATCTCGCTCATAGCTTCTATGATAAACAGCATTGACCAAGGCTTCTTCAATAGCCTGGTAAGGGTAATTAAAATAGCGGATTGCTTCCGCTTGCTGAGAAATTTTCGAAACTTGTTCTCGTATAATATTTGTGTCAATATAGCTCAAAGTATCCCTAAGCTGTTTAACGATGGAGCCAGTAAAAACCTTTTCCGAGTAGTCCTTCCCAATTTTCCCTTGATGGGTAACAACTTCAATTTTAGCACCAGCAAAGAACTTATCGGGTCTTTCATTAAATAGTAGCAATCCGGCATTGGTTGGTCGGAGAAATTCGTCGGGACCTCGAATCTAATTGACTAACGTCTAATCCCAAAGGTGGTAATTTCGCACATCCATTTTCTTCTTCTACACCAATAATAATATAACCGCCATCCCAGTTGTTAATATCATTTGCATAGGCACAAAGAGAATGTAAAATACTTTCTGGATTCCATCCTTTTTTAAGTTCAATACGATCCCATTCAACTGTATTACCATTTAATAACTCATCTATGCTTATTGGTAGTGCCACTTATATTTATGTTTTATTAAGCAACGGTTTACAGACCGCACAAATTCAAATTAAAAAAAACTTTATCAAAAGGTGAGATATTAATTAAATAAGAACCCGTCAAAATTTGTTACCCAAGTTAGATAAAATAGCTGAACAAAAGGCAATGGTTTACATATTCTTCTATTCTGCTTAGTCTCCATGCCTAAGTCGTAAATATCATTATAGGCTTTTGCCTATTCTATCTTGTCTTTATTAGTGTTTCTAAATTGCTTAAATTCAACCAAAAACATCGCTTAATCCGAGCCCTTCCAATTTTGTTACCTAAAGGTATCGAAATTTGTTTAACATTATGGCTAGTTAACTTTATGTTTGGCAGCATTAAATCAGTGAGACTGCAATTTCAGGAGCGCTAGTGATCTGAAATTGCAAAGTCGAACTGATCCCGATGCGAAGCAATAGGGATCTAATGGGTTCTATTCCCCGCCACTTGTGGCGCATTGAAAAATATTTTACCTTTTTTGATACCCCGTCCGCCTGCGGCGGGGTAGTTCATTTATGAAATTCAACAATTTAGCTTTGTGGATTTACCCCATCAATCCTCGTTAACAACCACACTTTCTATGTAAAACGGGTTGGGTATGCTATAGGCCATTACCTTTTAACGCCAAAATGCAATTACACATTAAAACAAGTAATATTTAATGTTTGATCTTGCAATTGGGAATTGTTTAAGGTCAATATCCTAACCAAACATTATTTTATTGATGTTTTAATGTTTGCTGTATAAATAATCGTACATTTGATGTCAGAATTCGAGTAAACATTAAAAAATCGATTAATTAATGCGTGAAATACTATATCCAATCAATCCTGATAGAAATGTTCCTTGGAATGATCTTCCCCTTTTGCCTATTCGAAAAGAGTTCTATCAAACAATAGAAATATTGGAGAAACTTGGGGATGCAAAAGCAGCATTAGCAAGACTTCATGGTCGGAGTGCTTTAATTCCAAATCAGGGGCTATTAATTAATACAATAAGCCTGCAGGAAGCAAAAATTTCCAGTGCAATTGAGAACATTTTTACAACTGATGATGAGCTGTATAAAGCGTATAGCGATAACAACGTTGAAACAACTAGCGCCTCAAAAGAGGTATTAAGATATCGTGAAGCACTTTGGTCAGGTTACAGCTATTTGCAGAAAAAGAGAAAATTTGATCAGGATTACTTTATAAGGGTATTTCAGGAAATAAAGCAAACAACAGATGGAATTCGTCCCGATTTTTCGAATACTACTATTAAACAAGGAGGTACAGGACCAAATGCTGGTCAAGTTATCTACACTCCGCCTAGAGGTGTTATCGTAATTAATGACAAACTTGGCAATCTTATAAACTTCTTGAATGATGATGAGCAGTATAGAATTGATCATCTGCTGAAAATGGCGATTGCTCATTTTCAATTTGAGGCTATTCACCCATTTCGTGATGGAAATGGCAGGTTAGGACGTGTATTCAACATCCATTATTTAACTAACAAAGGCCTATTGGATGTTCCAATTTTGTTCCTTAGCCGATACATTTTGGATCATAAGGAGGATTATTATTCTGGATTAATGGGTGTCTCACAAAGAGGTAACTGGAAGGACTGGTTATTATTTATGATGCGAGCCGTAGAATACACCTCAAATATTACGTTCCATAAGATCAATGATATAGTGGCAATAAAAGATTCAATTCTTGAAGTCGTAAAGAAGGATAATCGAAAGTTTCGAAATCCCGAAGGCCTTATAGAATTTTTGTTTACACAACCGTTTACCAAGGTAAAACATTTGGTTGACTCTGGTATTTATGCTGAAAACACGGCAAGAGATTATCTCAATAGGCTATGCGAAATGCAAGTGTTAGAGAAGAAAGAAATCGAAGGACATCACTACTACCTAAATATTGAATTGTATCGAATACTTTCGGAGTAATTATCTCTGTTTTACCATCTTCTGATAATATTTTCAAGCGTACGATTTTTTCGTACACTTCACGGATATAGGCAGAGGGAGATTTCAGTTGTCCCAGATTTTGGGACAACTCACTGCTCAGTGAAGTCTACGACTTTGTCGCTTTAAGTTTACCCCATCAATACTCGTCAACAACCACCCTGTTTTTCCGCACCACCTTATTTCATGGGTATTTTAGAATGCTGTTTTGGTTCATTCGTCACTAATCCTCAAAAAGTTATCAACAAAGTGGTAAAAAGTGGGAAGATGTGGTTTGAAGTGGGAATTATTTGTATATTTTTACCTTTTGAAAATAAACTTATCAATGACATCATTCATAGGCGATTATGGTTGCAAGGTTGACGAGAAGGGCAGAGTGCTCTTCCCAGCAGCTTTTAAGAAGCAGATTTCATCTGCCTCGCCCGATCGTTTTGTGGTGAAAAAGGATATTTTCGAGAGCTGTTTGGTGCTCTTCCCCATTGAGGAGTGGGAGCGTCAGAACACCCTTATCCGTAAGAATACAAACCCCTACAACAAGGAGCATAACAAGTTTTTGCGCGAGTTTTACCGTGGAACTGCGGAGGTTACGCTTGATTCAAACAGCCGTTTGCTGCTACCAAAACGATTACTCGATTTGGTGGGCGCCGAGCGCGATTTAATCCTTGCCGGAATGGATGGCAAAATTGAGATTTGGGCTAAAGATAAGTACGAGGGGGTTCGAACAGGAGAGGATGATTTTGCCCAACTTGCTGAAAAGATAATGGGTTCAACGATTATACGAGATGAGTAATGGCCTACCACGTACCGGTTCTGCTTCACGAAAGCATCGAAGGGCTTGATATAAAGCCTAACGGCACCTATGTTGACCTCACTTTTGGTGGGGGAGGTCATTCCACCGAAATACTCAAACATCTCAAGAAAGGCCGGCTTATCGCATTCGATCAGGATGAGGAGGCGCTTGCCAACGCCATCGACGATAAGCGTTTTACACTTATCCGCAGCAATTTCCGATTCTTTAGGAATTTCCTTAAGTACCATAACATCGATACGGTGGATGGTATTCTAGCCGACTTGGGCGTTTCGTCGCACCACTTCGATAGCCCCGAGCGGGGTTTCTCATTCCGCTTCGAGGGTCCGCTGGATATGCGGATGAACCAAAAGCAGAAGATTTCTGCCAAGACGGTGGTAAACGGCTATAGCCCCGAGGATTTATCGAAGGTTTTCACTTTATACGGCGAGCTACCCAACGCAAAGCGTTTGGCCAACGCCATTTGCCAAGCCCGCGAAGCAAAGGAGATTGATACGGTTGAGCAGCTCTACGAATTGCTTAAGCCGATGTTTCCTTTTAAAACGGAGAATAAGATGTTGGCTCAGGTTTTTCAGGCAATCCGCATTGAGGTGAATCAGGAGATGGCAGTGCTTGAACAGATGCTGCTCAACGCTACCAAATGCCTAAAAACCGATGGCCGGTTGGTAGTTATATCATACCATTCGCTTGAGGATAGGCTGGTGAAGAACTATTTCCGTTCCGGAAATTTTGAGGGCAACCTCGATAAGGATTTCTATGGAAATGTTACAACCCCCTACGAGCAGATAAACAGAAAGGTGATTGTTCCCTCCGAGAAGGAGCTAGAAATAAATAGCCGAGCACGTAGTGCAAAGCTCAGAATTGGTAAGAAGCTATGAGCGAGAAGGACGAAACGGTAGAGTTTATCGAGGAGAAACCCGAAAAACCGAAGGATAAGAAATCGAGCATTGGGGTTAAGGATTTTCTTACCGGTAGCATCCTTACCACCGAATCGGTTTCGAAACAGTTTCCTTATATCCTGTTTCTGGCGTTTTTGGCATTTTTTTATATCGGTAATCGCTACAGGTACGAGAAGCTGTTCAAGAAGGAGAAGAAGTTGCAGATTGAGGTTCGTAACCTACGCGCCGAGTCGATTACAACTGCATCAAAGTTGATGTTTATTAGCAAGCAATCGGAGGTGGCTAGAATATGTGAGGAGAGGGGTTTGGGGTTGAAGGAATCTGTAGTACCTCCTAAAAAACTAAAGTGATTTGAAAATTTGACAATGTGCCAATGAGGCAATGTGCCAATAAGACAATGAGGCGATTACATATTTGACTTTTTGAATTTTGAATTTTGAATTTTTCAATTAGATGTCGATAAAGAAAGAGATATTGGTTCGGGTGGCGTTGGTGTACTTAATATTTGTACTCCTTGGGTTTGCCATTATTGCCAAAATCATCTATATCCAAGTGGTTGAGGGGAACAAGTGGCGCGAGGTGGCTAAAACAATCACGTTCAAGGATATTACCATTGAGCCTAATCGTGGCGATATTTTCTCATATGACGGTAGAGTGCTTGCCACATCGGTACCCTACTTCGAAATCCGCATGGACCTTAAGGCCGCAGGCCTAACCAACGAGGTTTTTGGCGAAAAGATTGATTCGCTGGCCATGTGCCTCTCCAAGTTTTATGGAGATAAATCGGCAAAAGCATACCGTTCCGAACTTGTGAATGCCCGTAAATCGGGTCGTAACCGACGGTTCTTTGAGATTGGTAATCGGGAGATTGATTATGTAGAGCTGCAAAAGGTTAAGAAATTTCCGCTTTTCCGCCTGGGTTTGAATAAAGGAGGATTTATTCCTGTTCAGATTAACCGTAGGATTTTACCGCATCAAACGTTGGCTCAGCGAACCATCGGAAATGTTAACGATGGTGGTGTTGCAGTGGGTATTGAGGGGGCTTACAACTATGCGCTAAAAGGGAAAACAGGGGTTAGCCTACTGCAACGAGTTCCTGGCAATACTTGGATTGATGTTAATAGTCCCAATCAGGTTGACCCTGAGGATGGTCTCGATGTGGTTACAACCATCGATGTCGATTTGCAGGATTTAGCCGAGAATGCTCTGCATAAGCAGCTCGAAAAGCATGGTGCCGGTTGGGGAACAGTAATCCTCATGGAGGTAAAAACAGGCGAAATAAAAGCCATTGCCAACCTAAAGCGCGATGAGGATGGCGTTTACTCCGAGGCCTATAACTACGCCATTGGCGAAAGTGCCGAACCGGGCTCAACGTTTAAAACCGCAGCGCTCATTTGCCTGCTAGAGGATGGCTACGTTAATCTCGAAGATATTGTGAATACAGGGAAAGGGAAACTGCAAATCTATAACCATACCCTAACCGATTCGCACGAGGAGGGATACGGAAAGTTATCGGTTCGTCAAATTTTTGAAGTATCATCAAACGTTGGTGTTGCTAAGCTGATGCTACAATACTATAAAGGAAAAGAGAAAGATTTTATCGATAGACTTTACAAGATGAAGTTAAATCAGCCTATTGGGCTTGAGATTGATGGTGAAGTTGCACCTAATATTAAGTATCCTGGCGATAAGTATTGGTCTGGTCTTTCGCTTCCACAGATGAGCATTGGTTACGAGGTAAAGCTAACGCCACTTCAGATACTAACCTTTTACAATGCCATTGCCAACGATGGAACAATGGTAAAACCACATCTTATTAAGGCGTTGCTAAATCATGGTGAAACCATCCAAACTTTTGGAACCGAGGTTATCTGCTCTTCTATCTGCTCAAATTCAACGCTTGAAAAAGTTCGCGATGTGCTTGAGGGGGTTGTAAGGGTTGGAACGGCAAAGAATTTAAGTACTAATCGATATAAAATTGCAGGAAAAACAGGAACTGCACAGGTTGCAAAGGGTAAAAAGGGTTACAAAAGCGGCGGTGTTAGCTACAGAGCTTCATTTGCAGGCTATTTCCCTGCCGATGACCCAAAGTATTCCTGTATTGTGGTGGTGAATTCGCCATCAAAGAGCGTGTACTACGGCAATGTGGTTGCGGGGCCAATCTTCAAGGAGATATCCGATAAGGTTTTTGCAACGAGTAGCGAGTGGTTTCCAACCGTTAAGGATGTTGAGCTGACCGATATGCCTACCTCAAAAAATGGTTATAAGCTGCATATCGAAGAGGTTTTGGATGAACTGGATATTCCTGTTAAGAATAATTCGAAGAAATCGAACTGGGTTTCTGTTATAAGAGCCGATGAAGAGGTCGAGCTGAACGATAAGAATGTAATAAAGAATTTAGTCCCCGATGTAAAGGGGATGTGTATGAAAGATGCTCTTTTCCTGCTCGAAAATGCAGGGCTAAGAGTGCAGGTTAAAGGCAAAGGAGTAGTAAAGAGTCAGTCGATTACCGCAGGAAGCAAAGCGGGTCGTGGGCAAAGTATTTTACTTGAAATGGGTACGAGCTAAATGAAAAAGTTAGGACAAATACTATCGGGGAATGATGCATTGGAGGTTATTGGTAACCTCGATGTAATGGTGAACAATCTTACGTTTGACTCACGTCAGGTTGCTAAGGGTTCATGCTTTATTGCCGTTAAGGGGACGCAATCCGATGGACACACATTTATCGATAAAGCCATTGAGTTGGGCGCTGCCGCCATTGTTTGTGAGGTTTTACCCGAAACCAAAGTCAAGGGAGTTACCTATGTAAAGGTTAAGGACACAACCGAGATTCTTGGTTTGATGGCGACCTCATTCTACGATAATCCATCTCAAAAATTAAAGTTGGTTGGCATTACAGGAACCAATGGAAAGACCACAACGGTAACCCTTTTATATCGATTATTCAATAAACTTGGATTCAAATCGGGTTTGCTATCAACCGTTGTAAACTTTATTGGCGACGAGGAGATTCCTGCTACGCATACCACCCCCGATGCCATTCAGCTGAATAAGCTGCTTGCACAGATGGTTGAGGCGGGTTGCACCCATTGCTTTATGGAGGTTAGCTCGCATGCCATTGTTCAGAATCGCATTGCGGGATTGAAGTTTGCCGGAGCGCTTTTCTCTAATATCACGCACGACCATCTCGATTACCATAAAACTTTCGAAGAATACCTAAAGGCTAAAAAGAGATTCTTCGACCTGTTGCCATCCGATGCCTTTGCGCTTATCAATATCGATGACCGAAACGGTCGGGTAATGGTTCAGAATACCGCAGCAAAGGTAAGCAGTTACTCCTTACGGAGTATGGCCAACTTCAAGTGTAAGGTGATAGAGAATCATTTTGATGGGATGCTCCTAAATCTCGATTCCATTGAGGTTTGGACCCGTTTGGTTGGTGGCTTTAACGCATATAATATTTTGGCAATATACTCAGCAGCCCGTTTACTTGGTGTTGAGCGCGATACTGTTTTAACTGAGCTAAGCAGCATGACTGCCGTTTCGGGAAGGTTTGAGCACATGAAATCTCCGAAAGGGATTAATGTAGTAGTTGACTATGCTCACACCCCCGATGCGCTGCAAAATGTGATTGATACAATCAATGAGATAAAAAACCCTGACAACAAGCTGATATCTGTTGTTGGTGCAGGTGGAAACCGCGATAAAACCAAGCGTCCTGTGATGGCCAAGGTTGCGGTTGAGGGTAGCGGAATGGTTGTGCTTACATCTGATAATCCACGGTTCGAAGAGCCCGAGGATATTCTAAAGGATATGAAAGCGGGTATCGAACCATCGATGGTGGGTAAGGTTTTAACCATCGTTGACCGTAAAGAGGCTATCCGCACCGCTTACATGCTTGCCAATGCTGGTGATATTGTTTTGGTAGCTGGTAAGGGTCATGAGAACTATCAAGAAATTAAAGGCGTTAAGCATCATTTTGATGATAAAGAGGTGATTCATGAGATTATGAGTAACGAGAACTTTTAGTGATTAATTATATGATTAATAGCGATTTATGGTTGTGGTGGTTTGGAGGAATGGAATGATGGAATGATGGAATGATGGAAGAATGGAAAAATGGAATGGTGGAAGAATGGAAAGATGACTATTTGCAGTGTTGTTATGGAATATGGGAAGAAAAATGTTAGAACTAACCCAATATTCCAACATTCCAATATTCCAACAACAGATTATTCTAAAAATAAAAATGGTTGATAAGACTTAACAATGAAACATGAATAATACTTAACCGATATGCTGTACTTCTTATTCCAATATCTCGACATGTTTGACTTCCCTGGCGCAGGGGTGTTTCAGTACATCTCTTTTCGCTCGGCTATGGCATTCATTACATCTCTAGCGTTTTCGCTACTTGTTGGTAAAAGGATAATAAGATATCTGCAGATAAAACAGATAGGCGAGGAGATTCGTGACCTTGGACTTGAAGGTCAGATGCAGAAGAGGGGCACACCTACAATGGGCGGTATCATCATTCTTGCAGCAACAATTCTACCTGTCCTCCTTTTCAGCGATTTGATGAATATCTATGTAATCATCATGATTATTACAACCGTATGGTTGGGCATGGTTGGTTTTACCGATGATTATATCAAAGTATTTAAGAAGAATAAGGAGGGTCTTTCGGGTCGATTCAAAATCCTTGGACAAATCTCATTGGGACTATTCGTTGGACTTGCGATGTATATGAGTCCTGGTATTGTAATCCGTGAGAGGGTTACTGCGCATAACCCGACTATGGGAACCGAGATTGTAATTGGCAAGGAGAATTCTGCTAGAAAGCAGGTGGTACTTGGCCCAACGGAGAAGACAACCAAAACAACAATTCCATTTTTCAAGAATAACGAGTTTGACTATAAATATTTAGTTCCATTCGATGGCAACTGGGGTAAAGTAATAACATGGTTGGTTTTTATCGCTGCGGTAATTCTTATTGTAACGGCAGTATCAAACGGTGCAAACCTAACCGATGGGATGGATGGATTGGCCACGGGGGTCTCGGGTATTATTGCCACAACCCTCGGAATAATTGCATACTTGGGTGGTAACGTTATCTATGCTGAGTATTTGAATATCATGTATATCCCAAACACAGGGGAGTTGGTGGTATTTATGAGCGCATTTATTGGCGCTGCCGTTGGATTCCTTTGGTATAATAGTTATCCCGCTCAGGTATTCATGGGCGATACAGGAAGTTTGGCTATAGGAGGTATGATTGCCGTTTTTGCAATCCTTATCCGTAAGGAGCTGTTGATTCCAATTCTTTGCGGAATCTTCTTCGTCGAAAATTTATCTGTAGTAATGCAGGTCAGCTATTTCAAGCATACGAGAAAGAAGTATGGCGAAGGACGGCGGATTTTCCTTATGGCACCATTGCATCATCATTATCAAAAAAAGGGATATCCTGAACCAAAAATCGTAACCCGATTCTGGATTGTGGCTATTCTATTGGCAGTAATCACTGTTGTAACGCTTAAGATTCGCTAAAACAAACAAACCAAAAAGAGATGAAGAGAATTGTAATTCTTGGAGGTGGGGAAAGTGGAGCAGGTGCAGCAGTGCTAGCTCACAAAAAAGGCTTTGATGTTTACGTATCAGACTTTGGCCCCATTAAACCACAATACAAGGAGCTGCTCAATAAGTATCAAATCCTTTGGGAGGAGAGCAAGCACACCGAGGAGCTGATTCTCAACGCTGATGAGATAATCAAGAGCCCTGGCATTCCCGATAAGGCACCAATTATCTATAAGATTAGAGAGGCCGGGATTCCAATCATCTCCGAGATTGAGTTTGGGAGCAGATACACCAAGGCGAAAAAGGTTTGTATAACCGGAAGCAATGGAAAGACAACCACTACCTCGCTTATATACCATATGATGCAGAAGGCGGGTTTGAATGTGGGTTTAGCAGGAAATATCGGAGATAGCTTTGCATTGCAGGTTGCTGAGAACGAGTTCGATTACTATGTAATTGAGCTGAGCAGTTTCCAACTTGATAATATGTATGAATTTAAGGCTGATATTGCCATTCTGCTAAATATTACGCCCGACCATCTCGATAGGTACGATTATAAGATGCAGAATTACGTTGAGTCGAAGTTCAGGATTACCCGTAACCTTGCCGAGGACGATTGCTTTATCTTCTGCTCCGACGATGAGGTTACCGTTGAGCAGCTCAAACGTATTGTGCTAAGAGCACAGCAGCTTCCATTCTCTCAGCAGACAAAGATTAGTCAGGCTGCTTGGGTGGAGAATGACCATATCTATGTTAACTACGATAATAGCGATTTCGTGATGTCCATTCAGGAACTATCGTTGAAAGGAAAACATAATGTATATAACTCAATGGCAGCAGGACTTGCAGGGCACGTGCTAAAAATTCGCAAGGATATTATCCGCGAGAGCCTTTCCGATTTCCAAGGGGTTGAGCATCGCTTGGAGTCGGTTATTAAGGTTCGTGGTGTACAATATATTAATGATTCAAAGGCTACCAATATCAACTCAACATGGTATGCTCTTGAGAGCATGGAAACACCCGTAGTTTGGATTGTTGGTGGTATAGATAAAGGGAACGATTATGCATCGCTTTTGGAGTTGGTAAAAGCTAAGGTTAAGGCAATTGTCTGCTTGGGTATCGATAACTCGAAGATTCATGCAGCCTTTGGGGATATTGTTCCGGTAATTGTTGATACACATTCTGCCTCGGAAGCAGTTCAGCAATGCTACAAATTGGCAAACCCTGGCGATACGGTTTTACTATCGCCTGCTTGTGCAAGTTTTGATTTGTTCGAGAATTACGAAGATAGGGGAAGAAAGTTTAAAGAGGCGGTAAGAGAACTTTAAAATATAAATTGAACCACAGTAGGCACAATAGGTCACATAGATTATTTAATCTGCATATAATTGTGTCTACAAGTGTTAGTTCAGAAATGTGGAAATATTTTTTTGAGGTACAATTGGTCTGTTTTTTCTAATGTGTTCTAATGTGTCTAATGTGGTGAATAAAAAGCAGAAATGAAATAAATGGAATCGTTATTCGGAAAGTATTTTAAAGGTGATAAGATAATATGGTTGATAGTAATGTTTCTATCAATTATATCGCTGTTGGCTATCTACAGTTCAACGGGTGCGTTGGCCTATAGATTTCAGGAGGGGAACACCGCTTACTACTTTCTAAAGCAATTTGTATTTATTGGCATTGGGTTAGCCCTCGTGTTCATGGTGCACATGGTTAACTGTAGAGTTTACGCACCGATATCAAAGGGATTACTGCTGATATCAATTCCATTGCTGCTATTTACTCTTGTATTTGGAGCAAGTTTAAACTCGGCGGCAAGATGGTTAGCTATTCCTGGTCTAGGTGTTACCATTCAAACCTCGGATATAGCCAAGATGGCATTGGTAATGTACGTTGCCAATATCCTGTCGCAACGGCAGAATGAGATTAAAGATTTAAAAAAGTCCTTTATCCCAATTGTCGTTCCTGTAGCGCTTATCTGCTTGCTGATTCTTCCCGCCAACTTTTCAACTGCCATGATGCTTGGTTTAACCTGTTGGTTGCTGATGCTTATTGGCAGAATCAGCCTAAAACAGCTTTTCGGGTTTACTGGGTTAGCAATCGTTTTACTAGGGATATTCATATTTATTGCCTTGCAATTCAAAACGGTTAACCGGATTCAAACATGGAAGAATCGGATTGAGAACTTCGGAAATGATGATGGCGACGGAAATTTTCAGGTTAACCAATCGAAGATTGCCATAGCAACAGGCGGGATTATTGGTAAAGGCCCTGGGAATAGTACCCAAAGGAACTTTTTGCCTCACCCTTACTCCGATTTTATTTTTGCAATTATAGTTGAGGAGTACGGATTAATAGGTGGTGTAGCGGTATTGCTCTTGTATCTAATTCTGCTCTTCCGAGCAGGAGTAATAGTCAAAAAGGCAAACCGAACGTTTCCGGCATTTCTTGCCATTGGGCTGGCACTTTTGCTTGTGCTACAAGCAATGGTCAATATGTGTGTGGCGGTAAATCTTATCCCTGTTACTGGGCAGCCATTGCCTTTGGTAAGTATGGGAGGAACTTCGCTATTCTTTACAAGTGCAGCATTCGGAATAATATTAAGTATAAGTCGAACTCAAGGTAAAACAGAACTATTCGATGGAGAAGAAGAGTCTAAAGATAATAGTTAGCGGTGGCGGAACAGGGGGGCATATCTTCCCTGCCATATCCATTGCCAATGCGCTGAAGGAGATTCAACCGGATGTTGAAATTCTCTTTGTTGGTGCTGAGGGTAAGATGGAGATGGAGAAGGTTCCAAATGCAGGCTATAAAATAGTTGGTTTACCTGTTGCTGGTTTTCAGCGGAAACTATCGCTAAAGACTTTTACTTTCTTTTGGAAGCTTTTCAAGAGCATGATGAAGGCTCGAAAGGTTTTGAAAGAATTTAAACCCGATGCTTTGGTTGGAGTTGGCGGTTATGCTAGCGGCCCAATGCTTAAAACTGCACAGAAAAAGGGTATTCCAACGCTTATACAGGAGCAGAATTCCTATGCAGGGGTAACTAACCGTTTGCTAGCAAAAAAGGCTCAAACCATTTGCGTTGCCTATGAAGGAATGGAGAAATATTTCCCTGCCGATAAGATAATAATGACAGGTAACCCTGTTCGTCAGGATTTGGTGAATTTAGAAAGTAAGAAAGAAGAAGCACTAAAGTATTTTGATGTACCCGAAGGACAAAAGGTTATTCTCGTTTTAGGAGGTAGCCTTGGGGCAAAGACCCTCAACAGAAGTTTGATGGGATACATGAAGGAGATTGGTGAACAACAAGATATTACATTGATATGGCAAACTGGTAAGCTTTACCATGCCGATATAAAGAAGGAACTGGAAGGTTTTGATGCCAAGAATGTAAGGCTTTACGATTTTATCACCCGAATGGATTTGGCTTTTTCAATATCTGATTTAATAGTATCGAGGGCTGGTGCAGGAACAATATCAGAGCTTTGTTTGGTTGGTAAACCAACCATTCTGATTCCATCACCCAATGTAACTGAAGACCATCAAACAAAGAATGCACAGGCATTAGTGAAGAAGAATGCAGCAGTAATGATTGATGATTTAAGCGCTCCAAAGGAGTTGGTGGTTGTTGCCTTTGAATTGCTAAAGAACGTTGAAAGAAGCGCTGAACTTTCGAGGAATATTTTGGCGTTAGCATTACCGAATGCAGCGAGGGTAATTGCGGAGAAGGTTTTGAAATTATCAGGCAAGAATGATATTAAGTAGATAATGAAAAATGAATAGTTCACGCAAAGGTCGCAAAGTTGAAAACGCAAAGGAATCTTTTCTTAGCGTTCTTGGCGATAACCTTTGCGCTCTTTGCGTGAAAATCTTTTAAGTAGATATGATGAATATTAAGTTTGACACGGTAAAGAGAGTCTACTTCGTAGGAATTGGCGGCATAGGGATGAGCGCCTTGGCTCGGTATTTTGCCAAGCAAGGGAAGGTGGTTAGTGGTTACGATAGGACTCAAACTGGTTTAACCCTTGAGCTAGAGCAGGAGGGCATCGATATTCATTATGTGGATGATGTAAATCTTATTTCACGAGAGTTTAGAGGAAGCAAAGAAGGAACTTTAGTGGTTTACACCCCCGCTGTTCCCAAGAACCATAGTGAGTTGAACTATTTTATCGATAATAAATATACCGTTGTAAAAAGGGCTGAAGCACTTGGCGTTATCGCAGGGGTAAAGAAAACCCTTGCTGTTGCCGGAACACATGGCAAAACAACAACATCAACCTTGCTAGCGCATTTGCTTAGCAAATCAGCCGTTGGCTGCGATGCATTTTTAGGCGGAATAGCCAAGAACTTCAAGAGTAATTTGGTTATCTGCGATAAGCAAACGAATATGCTAGTAGTGGAAGCCGATGAGTTTGATAGAAGTTTTCTAAGCCTAAATCCGCACTTGGCGATAATTACCTCGGTGGATGCCGACCATCTTGATATTTATGGCAGTCATAATGAGGTTTTAGAGGCTTTCAGAGCCTTTACGGGTCAGATTCTAGAGCATGGCGTTTTAATAGTTAAAAAGGGCTTGGATTTTACCCCAACTCTAAAAAGTAATGTGCGGACTTTTACATACAGTCTAAAGGATAAGGCCGATTTCTTCATTAGTAATCTAGAGATTAAGGATGGTTTCTACCATTTCAACCTCAATACTCCGGTTGGAGAGGTTAAGGAATTAATGCTTGGTGTGCCTGGTCTATACAACGTTGAGAATGCCATTGCTGCATCAACCGCTGCACTTTTAATGGGAGTAAATCCCAATGAACTAAGGGCTGGGTTAAGCAGTTTCACAGGTGTTGTTAGGCGATTTGATGTTCAGTATCGCGGTATGAAGGTAGTTTACATCGACGATTATGCCCATCATCCTGAGGAGTTAAGGGCAGCAATTACATCTGTAAAAGATTTATACAAGGGCAGAAAGGTTACAGGCATTTTTCAACCGCATCTTTTTACTCGTACCCGCGATTTTACAAAGGAGTTTGCGCAAAGCCTCGATTTACTTGATGAGGTGCTGCTTTTGGATATCTACCCTGCTCGTGAGGAGCCAATACAAGGTGTTACATCAACATCAGTTTTAGATTTGATGAAATGCCCAAACAAAAAACTTTGCAGCAAAGAAGGGTTACTTGAAATAATCAGGAATGAAGAACTCGATATACTTATAAGCATGGGCGCTGGCGATATCGACCGCCTTGTCCCCGAAATTGTAAATATTTTAACCGATAGGAAATTGTAATGAGCTGGAAACAGAATTCATGGAAAGCGTTTAAATGGTTGACCCTTGTAACCTACTTGGTTCTAGGCTTGTGGTTTGTCACCAAGCGTAATCGTGAATTGATTTGCAGGGAGATTAAGGTTAAAGTGGTTGATAGCTCGGAGAATGCCTTTATTACAAGTAAGGATATAAAAAGGATTGTTGACGTTAAAGGCAAAACTCCAATTGGTAAGACTTTGAAGTCGATTAACACATATGAGTTGGAGAATAGAATATCAACGATGATGTCGGTTCGAGATGTTCAGATTTACAAAACATCGGATGGAGTTCTTTCAATAAAAGTTAAGCAGCGTAGGCCTTTGGTTCGAATCTTTAATGCGAAAAACCATAGCTACTATATCGATGAGCAAGGTTTGGTAATGCCTCTATCCGATAGGTTTGCAGCTCATGTGCTGGTTGTGAATGGAAAGATTACAGAGCATTTTCCGTTTAAGGCCAACGAGGATGTGATGCAATGGGATACATCGATTTACAGGCGGGAGCCGTTGCTTAGAAAGATATACAATTTTGCCCAATATGTGAGCGATAACGATTTTTGGAATGCCCAAATTGCCCAGGTTTATGTGGATAGTTCCGATGATATTGAGTTAATACCTAGAGTGGGATCACAGGTAATCCTGCTTGGAAGCCTAGATGATTATGAGAAGAAACTCGATAAATTGAAGTTATTTTACGAGAAAGCCCTGCCTGCCGAGGGTTGGAACAAGTATAAAATGATAAACTTAAAATATTCTAAACAGATAATTTGTACAAAACGATAATATTATGGCAAAGATGAATGAGTACGTTGCTGCTATCGATCTTGGGACAACCAAGATTGTAACCCTGATCGGTAAAAAGAATCCCAATGGCAAGTTCCAAATTGTATCACAAAGTAAAACCCCCTCAACTGGGATTAAAAGGGGCGTGGTTCTTAACATAGAGGAAACTGTTGCATCAATTCAACGAACCGTTGAGGAGGTTCAGACTCAGTCAGGAATTATTCTAAGCGAAGTATTCGTTGGTATTGCTGGTCAGCACATTCGGAGCATCAAGAACCGTGGGTATATCAACCGCGAATCTGTTGAAAACGAGATAACCGCCGAGGATGTTCAAAAGCTGATTACCGATATGTACAAAATCCCCATAGAGGTGGGAGAGGAGATACTCCATGTTCTTCCACAGGATTTTATTGTGGATAACGAACCTGGCGTTCGCCCTGTAGGGATGATGGGACGTAGGCTTGAGGCCAACTTTCACATTGTAATCGGGCAAACCGCATCGGCTAAGAATATCGAGAAGTGCGTAAATCGTGTTGGGCTAAAGGTTAACGACCTTATCCTTGAACCCCTTGCTTCTGCCGAGGCCGTTCTTACCGATGATGAGAAAGAGGCAGGCGTTGTTCTTGTCGATATAGGCGGTGGAACAACCGATGTTGCTCTGTTCTATGATGGCATTGTTCGTCATACTGCCGTAATTCCTTTTGGTGGCAATGTGATTACCAACGATATCAAGGAGGGTTGCTCAATCCTTTTCCGCCAAGCGGAATCGCTCAAAGTTCAGTTTGGTTCTGCCCTTGGCGATATGGCTCCTGAGGATAAAATCGTTACAATACCTGGTATTAGCGGTCGCGACCCAAAGGAGATTTCTTTCAAGAGCCTTGCATACATCATCCAATCGAGGATGGAGGAGATTATCGATGCAGTTAACTATGAGATTGAAAACTCAGGATATGCCGAGAAACTAAGTGCAGGCCTTGTTATTACCGGTGGTGGTGCGTTACTTCGACATCTATCGCAGCTGGTTAAATTCAAAACCGGTTTAGATGTAAGAATTGGTTTTCCCAACGAGCATCTTAGCGCCGATTGCAGCGAGGATATCAATCAACCAATGTACTCAACGGCTATTGGTTTAATTCTAAAGGGTTGGGAACAGGCAACTTTTATCGAAAAGAAAGTTGAGGAGATATCGATAAAAGAGGTTGATATCACTCCTGAAAAGAAAGAGGAGATTAGAAGTACAGTAAAAAAATCGGGCATTATGGATGGTCTAAAAAAGACCCTTGCCAACATGTTCGAGGAAAAAGATATGGAAATGTAGAGGTTAATGAATAATTAATAAATTATAATTAATAATGAAAAGTGGTAACTGGATTTCAATTACAGGTTCGGTAAACCAAACCAAGATACATTTTTTTATCATTTTTGAAAAGACCCCTTAGGGGTCAAATATTAATAGCCCAGGGTTTCAACCCTGGGAAAAAAAAGGGTAAAACCGCCGCACGTAAAAATATTTGTTAGAATTAAGATAATTCTTGCGGCGGAACACAACGAATAAAGTTAGAAGTACAAAGAGTTTTTGATTATATAATTTAAATCTAAATATCATGGCCGAAGACCTAATTAATTTCGAACTACCATCAAACCGAGCATCAATAATAAAGGTTATTGGTGTTGGTGGAGGTGGAGGTAACGCAGTAAACCACATGTGCAGGTTGGGTATTAAGGATGTTGATTTTGTGGTATGCAATACCGATTCTCAGGCATTGGCTAGCAGCCCTGTTGATATTAAAATTCAACTTGGCTCATCACTGACCGAAGGGCGTGGAGCAGGCAATAAACCTGAGATTGGCAGGCAAGCTGCCATTGAGAACGTTCAGGATGTTATTGATGTTCTATCGAAAAACACCAAAATGGTCTTTATAACTGCCGGAATGGGCGGTGGAACAGGAACTGGCGCTGCACCTATTATTGCGAAAGCAGCCAAGGAGCTTGGAATTCTAACCGTTGCAATTGTAACCATTCCTTTCAGGAATGAGGGTAAGCGTCGCATTGCACAAGCGGTTGAAGGGATTGAGGCTATCGAAAAGCATGTCGATTCGCTACTGGTTATCAATAATGAGAAGATTCGCGAGATATATGGAGATTTAAAAATCTCTGAAGCCTTTTCACGAGCCGATGATGTTTTAGCAATTGCCGCAAAGGGTATTGCCGAGATTATAACTGTTCATGGCTATATCAACGTTGACTTTGCCGATGTTGAAACGGTAATGACCAATAGTGGTGTTGCCATTATGGGCTCCGCAAGAGCATCGGGCGAGGGGCGTGCTATTAAAGCGGTTAAAGCGGCGCTACAATCTCCATTGCTTAATAATAATGATATATCGGGCGCTCGCAATATCTTACTCAACGTAACTTCGGGCAACGAAGAGATTACAATGGATGAGATTGGTCAAATTACAGATTATATACAGGCAATTGCAGGTGAAGGTGCCGATTTGATTTGGGGTAATGGTACTGATCCAAACCTAGGGGAAGACCTGAATGTAACCATAATCGCCACAGGATTCTGCACAAGCAGCATTCCTGAACTTTACATCAGAAATAAACAGGTTGATGTTGTAATGCTCGATGGTGAACGTGCCGAAAACAGGGTTGTTAAGGAATCACTCTTTGAGGTAAAGGATAAACCTGTAACATCTCATAGGCGAGAGAAATTCACAGATAGAGAGTTATCTCAACGGGTTATCGATTTTGATGATTTTGATTTAGCACCAAAGGTTGTTGAAAAGAGCCTTTTTGATGAGGAAGAATTCTTTGTTACATCGGTTAAACCACAACAGCAGGTCGCTACTAAAGATCCACAGGTAAAATCGAGTTCAAGACAGAACGCTACAGCGCTAACTGTTAAAGCAAACATCGATCAAATGGAGAAGGTTCCAGCCTATAAGCGGAAGAATATCAAGATTGATGAGCCTGAGCACTCAAAGGCAAGCAATATATCACGCTTTACACTCTCTGAGGAGGATGGGGACATCTTTCTAAAGAGTGATAATGCGTATTTGCATGATAATGTCGATTAAAGAAATGTAAAAGACACTGATATGATATCAAATGTGTTATTACTAATAAGGAATTGCCATGGCGAATACTGCTGGGATTTGACCATCTCATTCTCGGATACATTAACCATAATGGGTGCAATAGCTGCATTTATTATAGCACTTTATCAGTACAAAAAATCTCAAAGGTGGAAGAGAGCCGAATTTGTTTATCAATTAATTACTAGTTTTAAGGATGATTTTAATGTTAAGAGAGCATTTAGAATTTTAGATTGGAATAGAATTGATATTCCATTACTGGAGAACGAGATTGAGGGGAAAAATAATTTTTGGTTTGATGATGAACTTTTTGTAAGTTCGCTTCGTGTTCACTTTGAGATGAATAAAGACGAGGATGGGTTCTCTGACGAAGAGGCGATAGTCCGACTTATTACAGATGATTTTCTTGATAAACTGGGAATGTTTTATCACTACATAAACAAGGGTTTAATCTCTAAGGATGATGTGCAAACCTATTTGATTTATTGGATAAGAATAATTGCCGACAAAAACAATCCCAGTAAAAGTAACGTTGTCAGAGAACATCTATGGAAATACATTTTACAGTATAAGTTTAATGACGTTGTTTCTCTTTGTGAATTATTTAGTTATAAAATTGCTTAGGATATATTTTCTTCCAAAAATTTTTGTACTTTTGCAACCATTTTATAATTTTGATTGTTTTGTTTTTAGAGTTCAATAAAAATCTATTAACTAAAACGTTACGAGAATGACCAAAGAAGTTCAGGACATACTAGAAGGTAGAAAGAAAATTACATTTAAGTTTGTAAACTACAATACTCCTGAAAGAAAAGAGGAGTTAAAGGCAGTTATTAAAGCTCAAAAGGAAGTGCTTGAAAGGAAAGAGGTTGATTGGCAAAAACTCAACACTTTTATTATTAAGCGCTAATGTTCTCTCTTTCTGAATATTTAGAGAAAAATATCTTCCATTACAATGAAGAGGCCTTTGAAGAAGAGTTGTTAGGATATAATGATTTTAAAACTCCTCGAAATAACCTTGAAAATAAGTATCATTTAAAATATCTAAGTAAGTACTTTAGCAAAGAAGAGCAAAAGGCAGAGTTTTACTTAACCGAACATGAGTATATTAGTAAAAATTACATAACAGACTACTCAAACTATTACTCCACCTGTTTTGAAGATTATAAAAGAAAATGTACGAGAATACATTTTTTTACTTTCTACTCTAGCCAGAAAGGGGCTTTTTTAAATAAGCTAAAACAAGGAATACTGGGTAGAAAAGTAATTGTAGGTGGTAAAAAAAATAACTTCTGGGAGAAATACTATTTAGGTTTTATAGTTATTAATCCAATTCCCAATACCTTCATTGGATACACCTTATTTAGGCATTATAATGACTTTCGCCCTGATAAATTGAGAGAGTTTTGGGGCGTAAAGCGATATAAGATACATATTCTCGGTAATGAGATTACAATCTCAACCCTTGCGTTCCATGAGCAAGATAGTAATGTAGGTGCTTGTGCAACAATATCCATTTGGACAGCATTTCAAATTGCATCAGAGGATTATTACGTGAACCTCAAATCACCAGTCGAGATTACTAATGATGCTGGTCTTATTAATGTTGATGGACAACGAATGTTCCCGAATAGGGAGGGATTAATTCCTGTAGCCATTTGCACGGCCGTTACTAAGAATAAGTTAGTAACAGAAGTTCGAGATTTTTATGAAAGATCGAATAATAGTACTTCCCCTAACACTAACACGTACGTTAAACGGCTTGTAAATGCATATTCAGGAATTCATTTGCCAATAATTTTAGGCATTGATGTACCAGAGAATGAAAAACGGGTTGGACATGCTGTTGCAATTTGTGGTCATAAATTTAAGGAAATTGGAAGAAAACTTTCGAAAGATAAAAATGGTATTTCTTGGAAGGCAGATTATACTTTTCAGATATACTTCCATGATGATCAGTGGGGTCCCTTTGTTCGTGCTACATTTAGAAATACTAATAAGTTAGAAACACCTTGGTCAGAAGTCAAAACTAAGGATTTAAGTGGAAATGTGGAATATAGAAATATATTCACTTTAGATGAAAAGGGCGTAAAAGAAATAAAAAATGGAGAAATAAACTATGCAGAAGTAAGGATGGTTATAATTCCTACTTTTCCTAAAATCAGGATACCTTATGAAGATATTGAGCATCATGTTATAGGTCTTGATAAGCTCATAAAAGATGCTGTTATCCCTTTAAAAGATATTCTTCTTTGGGATATAAAATTGTGCTATAGTGAAGATTTTAAAAAGAAAATAAGAGATTTTAAAATATCCAAAGAGGATAATATAGATGTGAAGTATTCACTCGTATCCAAAAGTTTACCGAAATACATTTGGGTTGCAACTCTTTCATTGAGAGGCGAGACAGATTTTATCAGTTTTATTTTTGATGCTACTGGTCTAATAAATACCCGATTACTTCTTTATACTTATTTTTATATTCCTGGCATTAAAAAGGGATTTGTAAATAGTTTTAGGAATGCCTATTTAAAGAATAGAGGAATGTCAGAATATTTTGATATCTATGAAGAACTTTTTGATAAATCCATTATGGAAGAAGATTTCTTTATATAACGACAGATGATATAGTTTTCAACCTTGTTAATTATTAATACCATGTCACTCGAAGAAAAAATCAACAACGATATCAAGGCCGCCATGATGGCAAAGGATAAGCTCCGCCTTGAAGCCCTTAGGGCTATTAAAAGTGCCATTCTACTTGCAAAAACCGATGGTGAGCACAAGGACTCTCTTTCTGCCGATGTAGAAATGAAAATTCTGCACAAGCAGTACAAACAGCGCAAGGATGCTGCAGAGCAATACATCAGTGCTGGTCGTCAGGAACTCGCTGACAAAGAGTTAGCCGAAGCAGTATTTATTGAGGAATACTTGCCAAAAATGATGAGCGATGCGGAGCTAACCGTTGAGCTTAAAAAGATAATCGAGCAGGTTGGTGCCAAAGCCCCATCAGATATGGGAAAAGTTATGGGTGTTGCAACAAAAGCACTAGCCGGCAAAGCTGATGGTAAAGCAATATCTGAAAAAGTAAAATCCCTATTGGCATAGCCAATAGGGATACTGTAAATTTGAGTTCCGATCTCTTTAAGAGGTCGGAACTTTGTATTTTATTGCTTAATAAACTTAATTGTAGCAATCTTGTTTCCCGATATTTTAATTCTAGCAAAGTAAATTCCAGACTCTAATACATCAATAGAGAAGGTGCATTTTCCCTCTTTAGCGGTTGTAATTGGCTGCATTACTATAGTGCCTATCAAACTATAAACAGTTATCTCCTCAATATTTTCACCCTCAATGGTCAAGTTATTTACTGCTGGATTAGGGTACAATTTTAAGTTATTACCTGAAATTGTTTCAATATCGCTCGACAGGTTCCATTTAGCGTAAAGAGTAATATCTGTTGTCACTAAATCACTAGCAAACACCCATGGATTAATACAACCTGCCTCTTTATACCAACCATCAAAAGTATAGCCTGTTTTTATTGGTGCAGACGGAACTGTAATTGTACTATTAAAGGTTGCCGAAACACTTGAAATTGCGCTACCACCCTGGGTATTGAAGGTTACAGTATAAGCATTAATAGTCCATTTAGCATAAAGTGTAATATTTGATGTTACCACATCTGTTGCAAAAGCCCATTGATTAGTACAGCTAGCTTCTTTATACCAACCATTAAAAGTATAGCCTGTTCTTGTTGGAGTTGAAGGAGTTGTAATTGTACTATTAAAGTTTGCTGAAACGCTTGAAATTGAATTACCGCCTTGAGTATTGAAGGTTACAGTGTATGTATTAATTGTCCATTTAGCATAAAGCGTTGCATTTGTTGTAACAACATCAGAATTGAAGTCCCAAATGGATGTAAATGCTTCATCCTTATACCAACCTGCAAAGGTGTAGCCAGTTCTTGTTGGCGTTGATGGTGCTGTAATCGTCGAGTTAAACTCAGCCGTTTTGCTTGCCACGGCGCTTCCACCCTTTGAATCGAATGTGATTGTATAGGAATTTATATTCCAATGAGCGTAAAGAGTCATATCCTTCGTAACTGTTGAGTAGTCGAAAAACCAAATGAAACCATCTGTTGGTTGATCATACCATCCCTTTAAATTATAACCGTTTCGTAGAGGAGGAGTGGGTTCAGTAACTTTTGCTCCGTGATTTACTACAGTGCTAGTTACAGGAGTTCCTCCTTGCGAATCGAAGGTAACTGTGTAGGTTATTGCTGTCCATTTTGCATACAACGACATATTTGAGGTCACCCTATCGGAACTAAAGTTCCAGGGGGTAATAAAGGTAGGTTCCTTGTACCAACCATTGAATACGTGCCCTGTTCTTACCGGGTCATCAGGCCGTTCAACAGGAGTATTATACTCAGCCCCACGGCTATTTACTCCAATTCCTTCAGAATAAAAAGTTACATAGTAGGTAATGGGTATCCATTTGGCTTGCAGGGTTAGGTTGCTCGTTATATTGTACAAGTTAAAGTTGAAGCTGAAGTCATCAGACAAGTTAATATACCAACCATCAAATGTATAGCCCGTTTTTGTGGGAGGCGTAGGTTCACTAATTTTAGTATTGTAAACAGCATTAACACTTGCTACAGAGGTACCTCCATTTGAATTAAATGTTACTGTATATGTATTAATTGTCCACTTGGCGTAAAGGGTCGTATTTGCCGTTACTCTATCAGTAGCAAAATCCCAAGCATTGGTGCAAGCCGCTTCCTTGTACCACCCTCCAAACGTGTAGCCAGTACGTTCTGGTGCTATAGGTGCCGTAATAGTAGTGTTATCGTTGGCATTGACGCTGGTCACGATAGTTCCTCCCTGTGAGTTGAAGGTCACTGTGTAAACATTGATCCACTTGGCGTAAAGGGTTGTATTGGCTGTAACCACATCAGTTGTAAAAATCCAAGCATTGGTGCAGGCTGCCTCCTTGTACCATCCCCCAAAGGTGTAACCTTCAAGGTCAGGTGCTGTGGGCGATGCGATGGTCGTGTTGTAGTTGGCATTTACGCTTTCCACCGCAGACCCACCCTGTGAATTAAAGGTTATGGTGTACGTATTGATGTTCCACTTGGCGTATAGGGCCGTATTTGCTGTTACCACATCAGTGGCGAAAGCCCAAGCATTGGTGCAGGCAGCCTCCTTGTACCAACCGCCAAAGGTGTAACCCGTGCGGGTAGGTGCTGTTGGCTCCAGAATCGTTGTGTTATAAGTTGTTTTTAAATCGGGGATGGCTGAGCCACCTTGTGAGTTGAAGAATACGAAAATAGATTCGGTAATATTTGTAAAATCTTTCCAATAATTAGCCGCTTGGTAAGCAGTTTTTGAGCCATTAGGGACATTAAGTTCACAAGTTGTTTTGTTGATACCTTCAAACATTAATTCATCAATGGGTAGGGGAGATGTAATAGCCACAGATATTTTTTGTAATCTAAAACAACCAAAAAAAGCCTGATTTCCAATTGAAGTAACAGAACTTGGGATAGTTAATGTTCCAGTAAAGCCATTACAACCGACAAATGCATTTTGACCAATTGAAATAACAGAGCTTGGTATAGTAATATTACCTGTAAAGCCACTACAATTGGTAAAGGCCCCATATCCTATTGAGGTAACTGAATTGGGAATAATTAAACTACCATTAAGGCCACTACAGTCAGTAAAAACAGAACCTCCTATAGAAGTTAGGTTACTTGAGATGGTTAAGTTTCCTGTTAACTTACTACAATTGAAAAATGCGGCATCTCCAATTGAAGTAACAGAATTAGGGATAATCAAATTACCAGTTAAATTTGAGCAATTAAAAAAAACTTCTGCTTCAATAGAGGTTACCGAATTTGGGATGGTTAAACTACCATTAAAACCACTACAGTTATTAAAAGCCCTAAGACCTAAAAATTTTACAGAATTTGGTATGGTTAATCCTCCAGTAAACCCAGTACAATTATCAAAAGCACATTCTCCGATTGATATAGTCGAATTAGAGATGGTTAGGCTTCCATTAAATCCAGTGCATCCTTCAAATGCAGATCCTTCAATAGTACCAACTGAATTAGGGATTACTAAACTACCAGATAGATTCTTACATCCATAAAAAGCGAATGCCCCGATCGATTTAATTGAATTTGGTATGGTTAAATTACCAATAAATCCGCTGCATCCCGTAAACGTTTCACGAACAATAGAAGTGATTTCAGTGGAAAGTGTTAAATTTCCATTGAATCCAGTACAATACATAAAAGCACCTGCTCCCAAATAGTTTACAGTATTTGGTATAACTAGATTACCTGTAAAACCAGTGCATCGATAAAAAGCATAATATTCGATTGAGGTTAGTGAGTTTGGAAAAACTAACACCCCATTAAGACCTTTACAACTATTAAATGCATTGTTTTTAATAGTTTTCACTGAGTTGGGTATCGTTAGATTACCTGTTAAGCCACTACATCCTGAAAAAGTACCTTCATTAATTAATGTTATTTGATTAGGTAGAGTTAATAAGCCATTTAGTCCATTGCATCCCAGGAATGCTTCTCTTCCAATGAAAATAACAGAATTAGGTATTGTTAAACTTCCAGTTAATCCCTTACAATTGATAAATGCAGAATTACCAATTGAAGTTAAAGAATTTGGAAATGTAATTGTTCCTTCCAATTTTTCACATAACCAAAAAGCATAATCTCCAATAACATTGAGACTTGTTGGTAATTTTATACTTTTAATACTTTTATTATTGTAAAAAGCATAGTTGGGCAATTGATTTAATTGGGCTGTCTCCAAATCTAAAACTTCTAACACAGGCATATTGGCATTCATAAACTGAATGTCAGTTGCATTAATATTACCTGTTACGGTAAGATTGGTTACAGTATTGGCATCCCCCCCTGCAGCCGTTAATGCAGCGCTAAACCCCCCTGCGGTTGGAACATTAACAGTAATTGAAACTTGAGCAAAGGTTATTGCTGTAACTAAAATAAGGGCTAGAGTCAATAGCCCTTTTCTTAAATGATTCATATCTAAAATTTTATTTATTGAAAATTTCATTTTTTTTATAAAAGTAATTATTAAAGATAATAAAGCAAAAATATTTTTTTCAAGATGATAGAAAATCACGACATACAAACTAATAATCCCTACGGACTTAACCAATAGGGATTGTTCATTGTAGAGTTCCGATCTCTTAAAAAGATCGGAACTCTATAATTACTCATACCTCAACGTCTCAATCGGCTTTTTCGAGGCCGCCATGTAGGTATGATAGGCAACGGTTAGCATTGCTATTCCCAATGAGCAAATTGCAACAATGAACAGGGTTAACCAATTAAAATTTGTTCTATAGGCAAATCCATCAAGCCATTTATTGGAGAAATAATAGGCAATAGGCCATGCAATTAGGTTCGAAATGATTATCCACTTCGAGAATTGCATTATCAGTTTTACCTCAATGCTCATGATGGTTGCTCCAAGCGCTTTTCTAATCCCAATCTCCTTGGTCTTCTTCTTAATAATGAATGAGGCTAGCCCTAGTAACCCTAGAGTTGCTATGAATATTGCTATTGCAATACAAATGGATAATAGTTTACGTGCCCGAATCTCCTGTTTGAAAAGCTTATTGTAATCATCATCAAGGAAAGTGTACTTAAAAGGGTAGTTTACAGTATTCTTTTTATATAGGTTCTCAATACTATTTACTGTTTCGGCAATGTTCTGGGTTGATAGTTTTATAATTGCATAGTTGCATCGATCTTCTAGCCCTTTCGAGGGGTAGATAATCAAATCCTTAATTTTCTCGTTCAGCGAGCTGAAATTAAAATCCTTAACAATTCCTCTTACGCTATATATTGCTTTTAGCCCAGCTCCTGAGTTATCGTCAAATTTTATCGAAAGGGGATCTTCCTTGCTAATCTTATTGGCTAGGGTTTCGTTTATTAAAACCCCGTATTGGTCATCAGCATTAGCCACCGATAATTCTCTCCCCTTTACTACTTTTAATCCTAACGATTTTACTATGTCGTAATCAGCTACAAAACTAGCGACCATTAAATTTTCTGTAAGGGGAGAACCTATTACATGATGACCATTAAATGCAAAATCTCTAGTTGGGGTGGTATTTACGTACGACAGGCTTTTGATACTGGGATTTCTTAGGATTGTTTCTTTAAAAAGATCTTTTTTGTCTTTTAAACCCTCAATCATATCAAGTACCAAAACCTGTTCCTTGTCTAACCCCATATTCTTATCCTGCATATACCTGATTTGCCGATTAATTGTAATGGTTACAATCATAATTACAATACAAACCGTAAACTGGAATATCACCAAGGCATTTCTAAACCAATTGCTCCTATTATTGGAGCTAATAGATTGTTTATCTTTTAAGATTGAAATGGTTTTTTGTGATGACATTACTAGCCCAGGGTATAGACCCGATAGTATTCCAAGAATAATTGCAAACATGAATAATCCAGGTAGTATCAACGGATTAGTTAGGTAATTAATCTCGTATGATTTTTCCATCAAGTTATTGAAGGTGGGTAGCAAAATTTCAACCAGCAGCATTCCTAATGCCATTGACAGAAGGCAGATAATAATTGCCTCACCGACAAATTGTTTGGTTAAGAAGGATTTACTTGCCCCGAAAGTTTTTTTTACGCCTATTTCCTTAAACCTTGTTGACGACATAGCTGTTGCTAAATTTATATAGTTAATGGAGGCAAGAGCTAGAACAAGTAGCCCAACAACACCTAGTACAAGAACAAGCATTCTCTTTTTATCGGAGTTATCGGAAAGTCCATCTTTACTGAGGTGAACATTATTATATGGTTCAAAGAAGAAATTGTAGTAGTCGCCATTCTTAAAGTATTCATCGAAGCTAACCTTAAAATATTCTTTGACAACTGGTTCACAGTGGTTTCGAACAAATGCAGGCATTTTATCGTTTAGGGTATTCCGATCAGCATTTGGTTTTAAAAGGGCATACGTTGTTATATAGGTACTCAGCCAGCTTGTCCGATCTCTGCCCGCGTAAAATGAAGTAGCGGAAAGAACAACATCAAAGTAGATATCAGAGTTTTTTGGGCAATCCTCCACCACACCTGTAACTTCATAATCTCGATTGTATAAAAATGATATCACTTCACCAATAGGGTTTTTATCCCCAAAGAATTTCTTTGCAGTTGACTCGGTTATTACAACAGTATTTGGACGATTAAGAGCTAAAGAAGAATACCCTTTAATAAAGTGAAAAGTGAAAATGTCGAAAAATGAGGAGTCTGCTGCTAATACTTTTAGGTTGGGTACAATATTATCCTTAAATCGTAAGAATACATTTTCGTTCTCCCAAAAAGGGAATACCCTAGCAACCTTCTCAATCTCTGGATACTCCTTTATCAAGGCTTCAGCCATTGGGGGGGATGTCTGTGAACTTTTTTCGTGCGCTCCCTCAAATTTGGAGTCAATGCAAACCAAGTGAATACGATCTAGCTTTTCATTAAACTGATTAAAGGTTAATTCATCGTAAACATAGATGAATAGCAGCACGCCAATGGCAATTCCAACGCTTAACCCAGTAATGTTTATTATTGAGTAGCCTATTTTTCTTGATAGGAATCGAACCGAAGGAAGTAAATATTTTTTATACATATATTTTATTTTTCCTATAGTATTACCAACTATATGCCGAATCACATACTGTGCTGATAACTAATAACAAAGAATAGAAAATGCTAATTGAAAAAATTAATAAGTGTAAATAAAATTTACATGTATTGTAAATTTAGTTTACATTCTATATCTTTATTCACATAATTTAATACGAATGCAACCAGTTGGAAATATACTAATTGTTGAGGATGATCCCGATATCTTGGTTTCATTAAATCTATTCTTAAAAAATGAATTTGCATCGGTTACGACCACAAATAATCCGAATGAGATTCCTAGCATACTCTCTAGTAAAGATATAAGTGTTATCATTTTGGATATGAACTTTAAGCCAGGTGCCCGATCGGGCGAGGAGGGTATTGCGTGGCTTAAAAAAATCCTTGAAATAGACGCTGATGCTGTAGTCATCATGCTTACGGCATACGGGGATATTAATTTGGCAGTTAATGCGATAAAACTTGGAGCTACTGATTTTATAACAAAACCATGGGATAATGATAAACTGATTGCAACCCTGAAAACGGTTATCAAACTTAGGTTCTCAAGAAAAGAACTAAATTATCTTAAGCAAAAGCAGAAACAAATTCTACAAGACATCGATCGTGATTATGATATTCTTTGGGGACGTTCACTCGTAATGAATGAGCTAAGAATTGCTGTTTCAAAGGTTGCTCAAACCGACACGAGTGTTCTGATTGTTGGTGAAAATGGAACGGGTAAGGATTTGGTTGCCCGCGAAATTCATCGCCTATCGCATCGTTCCAACGAGGTGTTTATTAAGGTTGATATTGGTTCGTTAAACGAGAATGTGTTCGAGAGCGAGATGTTTGGCCATACCAAAGGGGCTTTCACTGATGCTAAAGATGAAAAGGCAGGGCGGTTCGAAATAGCAGATAAAGGCACATTATTCATCGATGAAATAGGGAATCTATCGCTTTATCTTCAGTCTAAACTGCTTACTGCAATTCAGAATCGCGAGATTAATAGGGTAGGATCCAATAAAACGGTACACTTTGATATTCGGTTAATATCGGCTACCAACAAGGATATTCAAAGACTGGTGAAAGAAAACTTGTTTAGGCAGGATTTGCTCTACAGGATAGAGACCATTCGAATAGTTGTCCCTCCTCTAAGGGATAGGGGCGATGATATTTTGCAGCTATCCGACTATTTCCTTGAAAAATATGGAATTAAGTACAATAAACCGCAGCTAAAGTTAAATGGTGATGCTCAAAATAAACTATTAAGCTATAATTGGCCAGGTAATGTTCGTGAGCTTCAGCATGCTATTGAGAAATCAGTAATCATGACCGATCAGAATATTCTGAAGCCAAGCGACTTCAATTTTCTAACTCAGAAGGAGTCACCTGTAAACTCCAATATTACCTTAAATTTATCGGACTTGGAAAGGCAGGCAATTGAGTTGGCGTTGAATAAAAATCGATTCAATCTTAGTGAAACAGCAAAAGAATTAGGTATTTCAAGACCTACGTTATATAAAAAAATGGAGAAATATAAAATCAAACCATGATCATTCGACGATTCTATATAAGCATAATTGTGAGGGTTATTCTGATAAGCCTTAACAGTTTGGTTATTGTTGTAGCCCTTCAAAATCCCACTCACTTTTTTACAATAGGGATTACCTGTTCTCTTTTTGTTGTCCAAATTCTTCTTTTAATACGATATATCAATAGGACTAACAATGATCTTCTGTTATTCTATGAATCATTGGTTAATCAGGATAGTACAAATTCTCTTCCAATAAATAGCCGTGGAAACAAGGAATTAAACAAGATATTTAACGCCATTAGCCAAAGAATCTCCTTCCTCAAAATCGAGAAAGAGGTTCAGTATCAGTATCTAAAACATGTGGTTGATCATCTAGAGATTGGTTTATTTGCCTTTGCCAGCGATGGGAAAGTTGAATTGGTTAACCGTGCAGCACTTAAACTTTTTCAGACCTCTGCGATTAATGATATTAATGTATTGAACGCCTATCATGATGGATTGAGCGATACCATTCTAAATCTATCCCCCGACAGGCAAAGAATAGTTCGCTTGACGATTAATAATGACCCACTCAATATTTCCGTCAGAGCAATCAATTTTAGGCTTCACGATGATATGATACGTTTAGTATCGTTTCACGACATTAATGATGAGCTGAATGAAACCGAGCTGAAATCGTGGGAAAAGCTTATCAGGGTGCTTACCCATGAGATTATGAACTCCATTTCACCAATCAACTCATTGACGACTACCCTGAGTCGAATTTATCAATCGGATGATAAGCCAAAATCAATTGCTCAACTTAACGAGAACGATATAAAGGATACTATTTCGGGATTGAGCATAATCGATAAGCGGTCGAAGGGTTTAATGGAATTTGTCAAAAAATACCGTCAGATTTACTCCATTCCTCAGCCCGTTAAGGAATCGTTTAGAGTTAAAGAGGTTTTTGAAGGAATAAGGCATCTGTATATTAATGAATATCAAAAGAAAGGTATAGATTTCATTGTAAAGGTTTTTCCTGAGAATATTGAACTATTGGCCGATAAAGCGATGATTGAGCAGGTGTTAATTAATCTAACTAAGAATGCAATTGAATCTATTGATAGTAATACAGATGGAGTGATTGAGATGATTGCATTCCGAAATGAGATGAGCCATCTAACCATACAAGTGAAAGATAATGGAAAAGGAATAGCCCCTGATGTACTTGATGATATTTTTGTTCCTTTCTTCACCACCAAGAATAACGGCTCTGGCATTGGTCTTAGCCTTTCGCGTCAGATAATGCAGATGCATAGCGGAACCATTAAGGTTCAATCGGAGGAGGGGAAGGGGAGTACCTTTAGCATGGGGTTTTGAAGTTGAGGAAACAAAACCACGGACCTGCCCGCCGAGCTTAGGCAGGCGGGGAACACGGAGTACACAGAGAGACTCGGAGTCTTTTATATATAAGCCTCCGTTCTCTCCGTGTCTCTGTGGTATGCATTGCAGAAACTACTCCCGCTTTATCGCATCCACAGGATTTGTTCTTGCGGCCTTTATTGCATGGTACGATATAGCTAACAAAGTGAAAATTATTGAAAGTACTATCGCAATTACAAAGTCAGTGATTTGAACAGTTGTCTTATAGGCAAAGTTTTGTAGGAAAAAGTCAAGAACATAAAGCGCAACAGGAATGGCTAGGATATTTGCCATGGCTAGAAGTATTAAAAACTCCCTCGAAATCATCCCAAAAATTTTTGAAACAGATGCGCCTAAAACCTTGCGAATACCTATCTCCTTAGTTTTTTGCTTTACGGTTATTGCAACCAATCCAAAAACACCCATACAGGCAATGATTATAGCTATAGTCGAGAAAAAACTAAGAACACGACCAATTCCTTCAGCAGAGCTTATGGCTTCTGTATTCAAACCATTGCCAAAAGCAAAAAATGCGTAGGGTACATCAGGAAAGAACTCGTTTAGTTTACCAGTTGCATATTTCTTACCTTCAATTAAACCGCCACTTTTTGTTCGAACCATTATAAAGTCGTGCCTCCTCGTTGAGTTTGCTCGTGACAGTTCAACGCAAAGCGCAGGTATTTTATACTGAATCGAATAAATATGGTAGTCTTTTATTATACCAATGATGGTTAATTTTGTCCCTCCATCTGTAGGTTCTAACTGCCTCCCGACAGCATTCTCCCAACCTAGCATTTTTTGAGCTGTTTCATTAATCAAGCATACTCTCTGATTTTGTATTACCTGATTCTGAGTGAAAGACTCACCTCTTATTAATTGAATTTTGTAAGTGTTCAAGTAATCAGGATCGGTGTTACAATAATAGAAATTGTATAGATTATCATCAGCATCGGCTGATTTTTTATAGGCATTGACTATGTTATTCAGATAAGGAACTGTATTTGCATAGCAAGCCGCTTCGATATTACTGTTTCTTAGAAGTTCTTGCTTGAATAGTTCAAGTTTTTCTTTTTGGTCGTTTATGTTTCCTATACTGCAGCAGATAATGTTATCTTTTTCAAATCCAAGATCTTTGTTTTTTAAATAGTTCATCTGTTTATATGATACAATTGTTGCTACTATTAGAACGATAGATATAAAAAACTGAATAATTACAGGTATCCTTTTCGAGTACCTAATTCTACTTTGCATATTATCTGAATCACCCAAAACCATTAATGGTTTCAGGTTGATAATTTTTGATACTGATATGATACCAGATACAAATCCAATAAGCATAATAATAGCAAATAGGAGTGCCATAAATTTGATGTCAAGGAAGTAGGATAATTCAATCGTTCTATTTAGAGCCATGCAGAAAGGGACAAAGGTTCGTTCGGCAATAAACAATCCTAGGTCAAATGAAATAAATGTAATTAGCACCGATTCACCAATATGTTGTAAGGAGATTGAACGTTTTGTACCTCCTAATATCTTTTGAACCTTAATCTCCTTGATCCTTGTAACTAAATTGGCATTGGTAAGTGTAATAAAATTTAAGCTTGCAATAAGCAGTATTAAGATTGCTGTTGCGCCAAAGAGAAGTATAATATTCCAGATATTGTGATCTTTTGATGGATTTGTATGTATTTTAATTAGTGGATTAAATCGTAAATATCTTGGGTTTTCATCGTCAAACTGATTTAAAAAACCTTTAATCTTGGCATTGAATTCTTTATAATCAACCCCCTCTTTAAGTAGAATGTATGTTCGTACAAAATGGCTACCCCAGTTTTGTGCTTGCCTTAAATCTTTAACATAAGATTGTATAGAACCAATATAATCCGGTCTTATGCTCGAATTTTCAGGAAAATCAGCAATTACACCAGTAACTGTGTAGTTGAATTTATTATCAATTATTAAACTCTCTCCTATTGGGTTTTTATCTCCAAAATATTTTTTAGCAAATTTCTCAGTAAGCACTATACTGTAAATATCGGATAAAGCCTCTCTCGGTGATCCCAGAATGAAGGGGATTGTTAAAACTTCAAATATTGAGTTATCGGCGTAAATCCCAGTATTTTCAAAAAAGTCCAAATCCTTGTACTTGAAAACGCCAAGCATTAAGCCACATTCTCTAAAATAATTTTCAATTTCGGGGTATTCTGATTTTAGTTTAGCGCCCATTTGGTATGGGCTTGAAGACCAATACTCCGTTTCTTTTGACAGTTTTATATCAACATCTACCCTATATATTCGATCGGATTTTTCGTGATACCTATCGTAGCTAAGCTCAAATCGAACCACATTTGCTATTAGTATAAATGCTGCAAACCCAACGGATAAACCAAGAAGATTTATGATTGAGTTAACCCGATATTTTTGAATATTTCGTATTGCTAATTTGAAAAAGTATCGTATCATTTTTTATACAATTATTAGTTTAACTATTCCTGATGAAAAATCTTTTTAAGCAAGGCCCTATTCCCACTTTATCGATTCAACAGGGTTTGCTCTGGCTGCTTTTATTGCATGGTAGGATATTGCTAGTAATGTGAATACAATAGAAAGCACTATTGCAATTACGAAATCAGTGATTTGGACAGTTGTCTTATAGGCAAAGTTTTGTAAAAAAAAGTCAAGTACATAAAGTGCAGTCGAAATTGCTAGGATATTAGCGATAGCAAGTAGGATTAAAAATTCCCTCGAAATCATTCCGAATATTTTTGTAACCGAAGCTCCTAAAACTTTACGAATGCCTATTTCCTTTGTTTTCTGCTTTACAGTTATTGCAACTAGTCCAAAAACGCCCATGCAGGCAATAACGATTCCAATGATTGAGAAGAATCCAAGTACTCGACCAATTCCTTCGGCAGAGTTTATAGCATCTCCGTTAAGGTTATCATCAAGTTCGAAGAAAGTGTTTGGGAGTTCGGGGAAAATCTCCTTAAGTTTATCAGATGCAAACTTTTTACCCTCATTTAAGCGATTAGCATTAGTGCGAACTATAGCAAAAAGATACCTACTAGGCTTATCTTTCTGAATTAGTTCTACATATAACGGAGGTATTTTATCTTGTATCGAATAGATGTGATAATCCGTTACAACTCCAATCACAGTGCTTCTTGTTAAGTTCCCCCGATCTTCTATTTGTTTCCCGATAGGATTCTCCCAACCTAGCATTTGGGCTGCAGTTTCGTTGATAATGCAAAATTTGCTATCCTGTAATTCTTGGTTTTTCGTGAATCCATCCCCCTTTGCTAAAGATAGATTGTAAACCTTAAGATAATCGGGATCGGAGAGTTGCCGGTAAAGCTGGTAAGGGTTATCATCACTCTCACCGACCTTTTTATAGACATGTTGGCTTCCTGTTAGATATGGTACACTATTCGATAGGGAAACAGCTTCAATATTGCTATTCCCTAGAAGTTCCTGCTTAAGTACTTCTAATTCATTAATCTTATCTTTTATATTTCTAGTGTCACAAACGATTAAGTTTCTATTATCGAAACCTAAATCCTTATTCTTTAAAAAACTAATCTGCTTGTAAGCTACAATTGTTGAGATAATTAGAACTATCGAGATGAGAAACTGTACAATTACTGGAATTTTTCTTGAAAGCCTTATTGTATCTCGACCATCATTGGTGTTTCCCATTGCCCAAATGGGCCTGAAACTAATGATCCTTGTTACTGAGATTAACCCCGATATGAATCCGATAAGCAGTGCGATTAATAGTAAGATAAGTATAAAATTGATATCTAGAAAAAAGGATATGTTTATTGTTTTGTTCAGGAATCCACAAAATGTGGTAAATGCTCTTTCAGCCATAAATAGACCTAAATCAAATGAGATAAAAGCAATAAGTAGCGATTCTCCTATATGCTGAGTAAATAGCTGTATTCTCCTACTTCCCAATATTTTTTGAACTTTAATCTCCTTGTATCTCGTTGCAATATTGGCATTTGTTAGGGTAATGAAATTTAGACTGGCTATGAGTAGGATGAAAAAGGCCGTTGCACTAAAGAGGTATATTATGCTCCAGATATTATGGTCCTGAGCTGGATTGGTGTGAATACGGGTAAGAGGGTTTAGATATAATTGGCGAACATATTCACATTTAAACTGGTTTAGAAAACCTTTGATTTTAGCATTAAATTCTTTATGGTTTACACCTTCCTTCAGAAGTATGTATGTTCTTGGTGTATGATTATTCCACGATTCTGCATTTGAATTGGGATATATACTTTCGATGTTACCCAAGTAATCGGGTCTAAAACTTGAATTTTCGGGAAAGTCGTGTATTACTCCAGTAACCTTATATGTGTCCTTATTATTAAACAGAATACTCTCTCCGATGGGATTTTTCTCCCCAAAATATTTTGCGGCAAACTTTTCGGTTAACACTATGCTGTTAACTTCTTTCAACGCATCTTTTGATGAACCCTTTACGAATTCGATAGTCAGAATATTAAATATTGAGTTATCGGTTATCAAACCGTTCTCCTCGTAAAAACTCAACTCATTATACTTGAAAACGCCTCTAAACCTTCCTGATGTTCTGAAACAGTTCTCAACTTCTGGATAATCAACTAAAAGCTTTGCAGCCATTGGGAATGGGGTCGATGCCAAGTATGCAGTTCCCTGAGGCTGTGCAAAATCAACTTCTACTCGATATATTCTGCCCGCTTTTTCATGATACTTGTCGAAGCTTAAATCGAAACGAACAACATTGGCTATTAGAATAAAAGCAGCAAAAGCAACAGATAGACCAACTAGATTGATAACTGAGTTTACCCGGTACTTCCTGATGTTTCTTAAGGCTAGTTTGAAAAAGTATCTTATCATAGTCGTAATATAGTTAATTTTTAAATAAGTGCCTAGAGTGCCTAAAGTACCTTGAGTACTTGAAGAGATTAATATTGTCCTCTTAAACTTTAGGCATTCCAATCGAGCGTTTTTTGCGAGTTCACCGTAGGTAAACTTTAGTGCACTTTAAACTTCTTCCTTTATTTGCCAATAACCAATAATATTACCATTATTGCTAATGTATTCATATTCAATATTATTATTGATTTTCTGGAAATGTTTTGATATATTGCATGCCTAAATTATGGACACAGAGTGTTAGTTTGTTAGGCACAAGTTAAAATGAACATCAAAAATAAATGATAGAAAAAGGAAAAATACTAATTGTTGATGACGACAAGCAAGTTTTAAGAACCTTGGAGTTTCTCCTTGAAACGGAGTTCAATCAGGTTACAACGCTGAATAACCCAAATCAAATACTTAGTTTGGTTCGTTCTGAAGAGTTTGATGTAATTCTTCTCGATATGAATTTCTCCAAAGGTCAGAATACGGGGAATGAGGGTTTTTATTGGCTCGATAGGATTCTAAAAATTGATAGCGATTCTATAATAATTCTTATTACTGCATATGGTGATGTTGAACTTGCTGTAAGAGCAATGCGCGAAGGGGCAACCGATTTTATACTTAAACCATTCGATAACAATAAATTAATAGCAACCATTAAATCGGCTCTATCTCTTAGAAAATCAAAAAACGAAATTAGGAAGCTTAAACAAAAACAGCAGATCATCGCTGGGGATTTTGAGAAGCAGAATTCTTTATTTAAAGGGAAATCGCTGGCAATGGAGTCGGTGTATGCTGCCATTCGGAAAGTTGCAAAGACCGATGCCAATGTGTTGCTGCTGGGTGAAAATGGAACGGGGAAAGAGGTTGTTGCCCGTGAAATCCATCGGCTATCGGTACGAGCCGATGAGGCATTTATCCACGTCGATCTGGGTGCTGTTAGCAATAGCCTGTTTGAAAGTGAACTATTTGGCCATAAAAAGGGGGCTTTTACCGATGCCAAAGCAGATCGTGCTGGACGTTTTGAAATTGCCTCCGGGGGAACGCTTTTCTTGGATGAAATTGGGAATATTCCGCTTCCGCTTCAGGCTAAGTTACTATCAGCACTGCAAAGCCGAGAGGTGATTCCTGTTGGCTCGAATACGCCTGTGAGGTTTGATGTCCGGTTAATCTCGGCAACCAATAAATCGATCGAGAGCATGATCAAGGAGAGTATCTTTCGTGAGGATTTGTACTATAGAATAAACACGATAATAATTGATATTCCTCCGCTTCGCGATCGAAAGGAGGATATAATCCCTATGGCTGATCATTTTCTAGCACAGTTCTGTAGGAAATACGAGAAGCCTAATCTAAAGTTTAATAAGAATTCATACGATCAAATTCAAAAGCATAGTTGGCCAGGGAATGTACGTGAATTGCAGCATACAATCGAAAAGGCCGTTATTATGTGCGATTCATCAATCATCGCTCCCAATGATTTAATGCTAAAAGCAAGCGAAGTAGCGATTATCGATAGCAATCCTTTGACATTGGATGAAATGGAGAAGCGTGCAATAACCAAAGCACTTCGTAACAATAATGGTGTGCTCTCATTTGCCGCAAAAGAGTTAGGAATTGCAAGACAAACATTATACAATAAAATGAGTAAGTATGGGCTCTAATCGATTCTATGCGAATGTCATAATCCGGATTATTCTGATAGTGATAAGCTGTTTTTTTCTTGCATACGAGTACATTGCTGGTATCTATATAGTTTCAATTATTAATCTTGGGTTACTGCTAGTGCTTCAAACTTGGCTTTTTTTCTGGTATATCAACAGGATCAACCAAAAGGTTATTATCCTTCTCGATTATGTAAAAAGCAGGGATAGCGGATTAACTTTCAAAGATTCAGGTAGCAGCTCAACCTTCGGAAAACTTGAGAAAAGGTTTGCCGAAACCCGTCAGATACTTCAGGATATTAGCAAAGAGAAGGAGATAAAGATCAACTATTTGCAGTTTATTATCGACTACGTAGATGTTGGCCTTTTCTCTTTTGATGACAAAGGAGCTATCACGTTCATTAATCCTGCCGCACGAAAAATCCTTGATCGCAAGTTTTTGACCAATATCAAAGCGTTAGATGAATTTAATCCAAATTTCTCCGAAACCATTAATGGACTAAAACCAGGAGAGTCTGAGGTAATTGAGATAAAAAGAAAGGATAATAGTTTGCGATTATCCCTAAATACTGGATTGTTCAATATTATGGGTATTCCTCACAAGTTGATCTCATTTCAGGATATTGATAAGCATCTTTATAAGGAAGAAATAGATTCTTGGTCTAAAATTATAAGGATATTGAATCACGAGATAATGAACTCCATAACGCCAATCACATCGTTATCGAAGACCATGAAAACCTATTTTACTAGTAACAACAAAACCATTTTACCACAGGATATTACTCCCAAAATTATCGACAGAACCATTGAAGGCTTAGGTATTATTGAGGATAGAGGAGCAGGGCTTATCAATTTTGTTAACAGTTATAGAAAGCTAACTGCACTCCCAAGTCCGATTAAAAGCATATTCCTAATAAAGGATCAATTTACACAGGTAAGGAGTTTGATGAACGATGAGTTAACAACTCATAATATTCTTCTTAAAGTTGAGGTTAATCCCGATGATTTAAGTGTTGAAGCAGATAAGGAGCAAATTCAGCAAATACTAATTAACCTGTTAAAGAATGCAATTCAAGCTACTCAAAATGAATCTAGCCCATCAATCATTTTCCGAGGATTTAGAAATGAGTTCAATAATACTATTATTCAGGTTGAGGATAATGGTGTAGGTATGCCCGATAGCATCATCAATAATATATTTATCCCATTCTTCACAACAAAAGATACTGGCTCTGGCATTGGTCTTAGCCTCTCCCGGCAGATCATGCAGATGCATAACGGAACCATTAAAGTACAGTCGGAGGTGGGGAAGGGGAGTCTATTCAGCTTGGTCTTTTGAATAGGCTGTGAAAAGGTGGAATAGGGGTTCACGCAAAGGTCGCTAAGTCTTACGCAAAGCGCTCAGAGGCTATAATTCATTATGGCAACTCTTTGCATGAACCTGCTAATTCTCAGTGTTTCGGTTTAAATGTTAAAGCAAAACCTTGAATTCAATATTTACATCCGTAGAGACTTTTTCGGTCTTTAGTATTATTGTTCCATTCCTAAAACTTGGGTCGTAGAACCACCCTTTTTCTGATTTTTCGAACTCAACTAATGTTTTGTGATGCTTCAACTTTTTACCCGCAAATTCAACCGATTTAGGGGATTGTTTAGTCCGAACATTTAGGATATAAGTTCTATTTTTCAATCTACCTTTAAAATCGCCATTAGTTTTATAAATGGTAATATCAATGGTTTTTGTGTCGAATGAATTTACTTCAAACGTAGTTGTAGCAAATGCCCCATTTCTATGTTCTCTAGTTAGTCCATCATCTTCATATAGTTCAAACGATGATTTTCCATTTGGGAATATCTCAAGGGTTAGCGTATCGGTGGGTCTTTCCCAATCGTACATCATCTGCTGGTACATGGGGATTATCGCTCCTGAACGGACAAATAGAGGTAGTTTATCGAGAGGTGCATTGTAGCCCATCAATGTTGTTTGACCTTTAAATTCGGTTCCATCCCAATAATCAATCCATACTCCTTCGGGTAAGTATATACTATCTCGCTTATTCTCCGATTTGTAAACCGGAGCCACAAGAAGATCTTTCCCAAGTAGATATTGGTATTTATATTTTTCGCCCCATGTTACAGGATCATTCGGGTATTCGAGCATTAGACCACGTACAGCAGGAACTCCAGTTTTGTAGGCCTCGTTGCAGAGGGTGTACATGTATGGGGTCATACGCTGTTTTAGCATCAGATACTTACGGTTGATACTTGTAAATGGCTCGCCGAATAGCCATGGTTGTTTATCCTTTATTCCTTGCTTATTATTTGATGCCCAACCCGACATGGTCATGAAAACAGGGGTAAAGCATTTCCACTGCAAATCGCGGGTATAGGTAGAGTCGCTGCCACCAAAAATACCATCAACATCACCAGTAGTGCAGTTCTGAGCTGATAGACCAGAGCCAATAAGGGTAGGGATATGCCAACGGATATAGTTCCAGCTACCATTCTGGTCGCCTGTCCACATCACCGCATTGCGATGTGTACCAGCCCAACCGCAAACCATCCATATAAAACCACGGGCATCGCTATTCTTCTCAATCCCTTCGTAAGCTGCTTTCGCACCATCAACTGCAAATTTATATCCAGGGCCAACCCAGGCTACATCGAGTTTGCAGAGGCGAGAGCCTAGTTCGCCAACCTCTTTGGCAATTTTATCGACCCCACTTTCGGTCCAAAGACCGGTATAGAATCCACGTTTGTGGAGCTCTTTTACCACTGAATCTAACTTGGTGTAGCCACAACCATAGCCATCGTTGGGGAGAATCCAGCCACGGGGCATTTTATTTTCGATATACTTATCGGCAATAATATCTATTACACTTGGAGTTAGCCCGCTATGCCCAGTGGTGGTTGATCCTATAGTCTTGATGTTGGCTTTTGCCCCACGGTTATAGCAATTTGCATCGCCCATGCTAAGTGCCCAGCGAGGCATTAGAAATGGTTTTCCGGTTATATCGGTGTAATCACCTATAATATCTTTTAATGAGTTTCCTGAAAAGAAGTAACAATCGAAACGAGGTTCAACGTGTCTCAGTTTAACAGTATCTTTAAACGAATACTCTCCGGGGGAGTATGTATTTCGTAGAGCACCCCAACCATTGCTACTCAAAATGAATGGAGCCGGATTAGGGTTACCACCATCCTCCCAGTTATAGTCGATGGTCAGCTTAATGGTTTTATTGCGATGCGAGAATCGTCCATTTTGCATTCCTCCACCATAATAGTTCTCAGCATCACCGCGCTTTAGGTACTGGACGGTTTCATATCCATAGGTCATCCCTTTCGTCTCCTCCCAGATTAGCGAGGAGTTATCAGCTTTATAAAGTGCGAATCGGAGAGGATTCTTATAGGCTCTTAACGCAATTTCTGAGGTGTTAAAAAGATAGTAATCGTTATTCTCAGAGAAGCTTACGTCAGGTTTTTTTTCAGGGATGTTAATTACAATATCATTCCCAACGGGATTTGAATACTCCCCATCATAGGCCATCAATAATCTAAAAATATCGTTACGAATGAACTGAATCTTTAGCTTAGCGTTGTTACAAGTAAATTCGAATTCATCCTTATTGGGAGTGAAACCGGTTACCTTGCCAAGGTCATATGCTCCAGAGTATATAATGGTTTTGATGGTATCGTTGGTTTTACGTTGATCGTTGGGGAGTTCGGAGTAGAACTTGATTTTATGCAACCCGAAATCGGATAGGTTGGTATTTGGGTATTTAATCAGAATGGTATCAATAATACCGATAGGATTTTTTTGATTTGCAGCAACTGTGAACTTAATCGGTTTGCGCTTGTCGATATAAAGGAAGCAATCAAAATTACTAGTAATCGGCTTGGAGCTGAGGTTTACAACCTGAAAAACCATTTCATCATTTGCGGTGAACCTGTTGTTGGTTTCACCATGTGATTTGAGTTTATATACCTCAATGTCATTATCGAATGCTTCGGATAGTTCAATATCATCAATCATCCAGTACCAGTGGTAAATTCCTTTCCAGTAAAAACGCAGGCGAACATCTTTCTGATTTGCTGCTACTTTGGTGATATTCAGCTCAACGTTCATTGGGTTAGGGCAATCCTCCCATGCAGGAATGTCGTTACGAACATCATATTCAACCCAGTTTATACCATCGTTGCTTACGCCAACATAAAGGCCAGCACCCTTTTCTAGCAATCGGCTATTCCAGTAGAAGTTTTGTTGAAACCTAAGAACAACAGAACTCTTCTTCGAACAATCAATCAATGGAGTTTGGATTGATGCATTTGGGTACTTCCCTGCCTTATTCCAAAATTTATAATACTTATCGGTTTTAACTCCTGGGGCAATTTGAAGGTGATAGCCTCTACTCGTTGATGCGATTGGAGGTGCTTGATGATTTCTACCCCATGATCCAGGAAAAGGTTGATCTGTAACAAACCAGTTAATGCTACTATCGTTTTCCATTTTGGTTTTCCAACCATCGGGTAAGATTCCTTTTGAAAAATCTTCTTTCCAAATTAGTTTATTTGATGCTTGTTGAGCATTAATTGAGACCGTTGAAATAATCAGTGCTATGATGATTATACCAATTCTCCCTGACGTGTAGAATTCTTTTGAAAACTTCATCATTTCAAATTTAGTAATTCATTAATAATAAACACATTGCAAATTTGCGAGGTTTAAATATCTTGTAAAATATTAATATTATATGCATGCAATTTAATAAAAATTATTATTAATAAATGGATAAAATACTAAATTTAATAAAAAATAATAGTAATTAAAAAACATTTCTTCATAAACGCTTCATTAACAGTAACCATTCAGTAGTAATCGAAAACGAACAAAAACCACGGAGATATAGATGGGTAGGCAACCAATGGGATATTCATCCATAATATTTTTTGGCTTCAGCCTCTTGTGGGCAAGGATTCATCCAAAATCTATCTAGTTCACAGTATGTCAATTATTTAGCATGTATATATGGGATGAGATTTTTTGCCACTATTGCTTCGCTTGACATCCTCTTGAGGAAAACGATAACCGATTTACAGTTTTCATATACATCTATTGGGTCGAATTCTCGGGTGAATTGGCAAACCTTTCGATGTTAGCAATACCGCATGCATCAGTTCCAAGCTTTGATACAATTTCTTTTACCTCATTGCTCGAAATCATACTATAAATCGATTATTTCTTCAAATTTATCAGTTCCTTCTATCCTTTCGAACTCAGTACCCTTTTTCGCTTTCAGGTATGGAATAATTGTAGGATCGCAATTCGCTATATAATTCAAATCGAACATCATGAAATGATGCTCGTTCTCAACGTACTCATCAGTTTCTTTACCCGAGTAGAAACGCCATCCGCTATCCTCTTCGTCTTCCGATTTTTCGCGGTACATAAAACCAACGGGGAATCCATCAATGGTAATCATATCGGAGGCATAGCAGTATCCCGAAGGATGTATCAAATCCTTGATATCCTGAGGTTTTAATTTGTAGTTATTTGCGCTCATAGGTGGTAATTTGAACCCTATACGTTAATAAATATGCATAAAAAACGATACCAACGAAGTTAATCTTTTTTGTTGGTATCGTTTGAAAAATATGCAATAAAAAATGAAAATATTAAAAATTGATTTGGAAGTTTTTTATGAATAGGTTCTTCTAAATATTGAATGATTATTATTTTGTCATACCTTTATTTCCTTATAAACATCAATTTTTATGAATAAAAACATTACTGTATTGGCTAATTTCATAAAAAATGGAATTGCAGTTTCTTTATTCATCACCTTATTCGGATTAAGTAATTACCTGTTTGCACAGGAGGAGCAGCAGAAAACGCTCAAAGAGCTTAACGAATATTACACCAAAGCCCTTGCTGATTGGGACGTGCCAGGAATGGCTATTGCCATTGTTAAGGATGATTCGGTAATATTTACTAAAGGATTCGGGGTAAGAGAGGTGGGTAAACCCGAAAAGGTTGATGCAAATACTATTTTCGCTATTGCATCAAACACAAAGGCCTTTACAGCTGCTGCGTTGGCAATTCTTGTTGACGAGGGCAAGGTTAAATGGGACGACAAGGTTATTGAATACCTACCTTGGTTTCAGCTCTACGATCCATACGTAACCTATAATATGACGATTAGGGATTTGCTTTGCCATCGAAGCGGATTGGCTACTTTTAGCGGCGATCTGCTTTGGTTTGCGTCAACCTATTCAAGGGAAGAGGTTATCCGTAGGGCTAGGTTTTTAAAACCCGTTTACGGGTTTCGCGAAAGGTTTGGCTATTCCAACATCATGTTTATAGCGGCAGGGGAGATTGTTCAGGTGGTTACGGGTAAAACGTGGGATGAGTTTACTGCCGAAAGGATTTTTCAACCTTTACGAATGGCTCGGACGAATACCTCCACAAAGGCATTGGTTGGGCTCGATAACGTAGCCCAATGTCATACTACGTTTGAAGGTAAAACCATATCAATACCTTACCTTAATTGGGACAACGTTGCCCCTGCAGGTTCCATAAATTCTAGCGTAAACGATATTTCGAGATGGATAAAGTTGCAGCTGAATAATGGAAAGATGGGAGCAACCCAAATATTTTCACCCAGTAGGAGCAGGGAGATGTGGTCCTCGAACACCCTTCAGGGGGTGTCATCTTTTTCTGAAAACCTATTTCCAACCACTCATTTTAAAGCGTATGCTTTGGGCTGGGGTGTTTTCGATTACTTGGGTAAAAAGGTTGTAAGTCATAGCGGGGGTTATGATGGTATGATATCCTATACATGTTTAGTTCCAGAAGATAAGTTGGGTTTTGTAATTCTAACCAATAAGAACTCATCGCTTTATAACCCCTTAGCATTTAAAACGCTTGATATGTTCCTCGGCGGCAAGCATACCGATTGGAGCGCAATGATGCTTGATGATAATTATAAGCAAACTGAAATGGAAAAGAAAGATAGGTTGGAGGAGGAGCTGAAGCGAGTTAAGGATTCGCATCCAACCCTTGCTCTTAATGAATACGCAGGGCTTTATGGCGGCGAATTATACGGAAACGCAAGGGTTACCTTTGAGAATGGGGAGCTAAAGCTGTTATTCGTTCCAACCCCTCAGCTCAATGCCACGCTAAAGCATTGGCAGTACGATACCTTTAGCATTCAATTCCCCGATTTCCCATCTCTACCTCAGGGCAAAGTAACATTCTTGATAAATGCATCAGGAAAGGTTGAAGAGATGAGGGTGGATGTTCCAAATCCTGACTTTGATTTTACAGAGCTGAAATTTAGGAAGTTCGAGTAGTTTATACATCTAGTGTAATGTTAACCCGAATTATTACCTTCGGTGAGGGCTTCGCCGTTCATAATAATTCTGACGATTAAGTCCCACTTCAGTTTTGGGAGCGTTATCACTTCCCCAAAATGGGTGTGCCTAAATCGGGGTTTACCGCTTGCATCGCACAATCCATCCCATATTCAAACCTTTTACTTCGTTTAGGCATGAACTGGAGCGTAGCGGAACTCGACGAAGTCAATAAAGCGGGTTAAGTACGTTTTATTACGTTTTTATTTTAACCGATGGGTTAACCCATCGGTTAAAGCACTGAATAATATTACGTCATAGTATGATTAACATAACACCAGTTATTTAGAAAAGGCTGTTCTAAAAAAAATAATTATTAAGCAAAGCCTGCCGCCTGCAGGCAGATTTGCAAAGCACTAATTATCTCTGCTTTAATTCCACGCTCTTTGCGCATTCCTTTCTGCCCTGCCCTACCCTACCAGTAGGCGGGCTTTGTGTTCTTAGCGGTTAATAAAATCTTTTTTTAGGTTTTGTGTTAGTGATAGTAGAAAGCAAATTTCTAGCCAATTTCATATTTGGGATAAGATGTTGCTATCTTATTTTCTTGCCGTCTCTATTATTCATCGGATAATAGATTCTTGCTCATCGATAATTCTGCTAAAAATAAAAAAAGATTTAATCTATAATCATATAAGTCAAAATAATAGCGTACAATTTTTAATAATTATTTTTAAAAAATGTGTAATATGTAGTATTTTTATAGTACAAAATAGTATTTCGAAAATATATATATTATGAATACCAAAATCAAATATTTCATATTTAGAGCGTTAGTATTATTCGTATTCTTGCCAGGTTTAGCATCCTCAAATTTTTTGACGGCTCAACCGTTAAATGGAAATTATACCGTAGGTGGGTTAAACCCGAATTTTCAGACTATTTCTGACGCTATTGGTGAACTATCTCAGAAAGGCATAGATGGACCAGTTGTTATTAACTTCCGTGATGGAGTTTACCAAGAACAGCTTGATATACCTTTTATTTCTGGTTCTTCAGCAACCAATACAATCACTTTCCAATCGGAGTCTCTAGACAATACAAAAGTAACTTTGCTTTTCGACCCTCAAGGAGGAAATCAAGATGAAACCTATTCGATAAGGATTAGTGATTTAAGCAATGTTGTATTTCAGTACCTAACCATTAAAAATACATCTAGCTATGGTTCTGCTGTTGAATTCGCTAATTCAAATAATATCAAATTCACGCATAACATATTTGAGGGACTATTGAATAACGATTTAACTCTTATATACTCCGAGCAGGAGGAATTTAAAAAAGTTTTAATATCCAATAATGAGTTTAGAAACTCATCGCAAGGTATATACTTATCAATGGTGAACCCATCCAATGGGAGTTTGGAAGGTGAGTATTCTGTAACAGTATCGGGGAATGAATTTAAGGATCAATCAAACTCTTCTATTAACTTGAACTCATTGGATTCAGTGCTTTTAGAATCAAATTATTTGAGTAATAGCCTTTCACTTAGCAATACAGGTATATACCTATATAACATAAATGATTCATCTTCGGTAAGAAATAATAAGATCATTAACCCAGCAGGAGGAACGGGCATTTACCTGGATTATTCAATGATGACCAAGGTTTTCAATAACTATATCAGCCTAGGGGGAGATAGCAATGCAATAGGGATTGAAGTTTATGGTTCATCATCCGTTGATATTATTTACAATACGATAGATATTCACAATACTGATGCAATATATGGGAAATGTTTAAGTATTTCAGACGGTAATAGCATAAGGGTTCTTAATAATATACTTGCAAATGGAGGAGGTGGGTACGCTATTTATAATTACTACAGTAATATCTCCCAAAGTGATTATAATGATTTGTATAGTACTGGCGATTATCTATGCAGCATGTATGAAACAAATTATGCTAATCTTTCAGAATGGCAGCAAAGCGATGGATCGCCGGATTTGAACTCATTTGGCTTAAACCCTGTTTTTGCGGGAATTGACGATTACCATATCAGCTGTTCCGATTTGAATGGTAATGCTTTACCTATTGATTATATAAGCACCGATATAGAAGGAAAAACTAGGCATGCCGATAACCCCGATATCGGGGTTTGTGAGTTTAATCTAAAATCAATTGATATAAGTATTTTGGGAATGAGTAAACCTGAACTACCTATTAACCAAGGAAATAATGAGGTTGAGATTAACCTTCGTAATTTAGGGCAAAATACCATAAATAGCATTGATATTAGGTTGGTGTTAAATGGTAGTTCATCTAATTATACCTGGAATGGTGTTCTGGAGAGTTTATCTAACATTAAATTCTCGCTAGGAGAGCAATCCTTTAGGCGAGGGGAGAACACGCTTAAGGTTTGGGTTGTTGGCACAAATTCAGGCGCAGACGAGAATCACAGCAATGACACACTTCAACTCGATCTATATACACCATTTTCAGGAATCTATACCATTGGTGGTTTTTCTCCTGATTTTACAACAATTGGAGGGGCAGTTGAAGCATTAGAAGCATCAAGCATTGTTGCTCCGGTAACTTTCAATATTAGGGATGGAATATACAATGAGCAGATCATACTTGGCCGGATAGCTGGAGTCAGCAAAATCAATACCATTACCTTTAAATCAGAATCAGAGGATAGTTCTAGGGTTAGTATTGAATACCTATCAACCGTTGCTACGCCAGAGGAAGATATTCCTAACGATGATAATCCTCCTATGTTACGGGGGATGACACAGGGAATAACAGAGGGGAATTTTACAATACTTCTTAGCGGAACCAGCTATATTCATTTCGAACGACTTACTTTTAAAAGCAAAGGGGATCAATTCGGACGAATTGTAGATATTCGCGATAGTTCACACCATAATATATTCAATGCTTGTGTCTTTGAGGGTGTATTGGTTAACGAACCCTCACCTGAGCATGGGTTGGTCTATTCAGGTAATTATGCAGATAATCATAACAGTTTTACCAATAACCTATTCTATAAAGGGAGTTCAGGGCTCAATCTAACTGGAGCATGGCGAATGGCGAATGGTGAAGGTGGATTGTATAAAGACTGGGAAGCACCTGAAATAGGAACAGTTATTCTCAATAATTCCTTTAAGGATCAGTTCGCAAGTGCAATATATCTTGCCAATCAGGATTCGCTAGCAGTAGCACAAAACACTATAAATACAACCTCAGTATTTAACGATTTCTCAGCAATACGTGGGAATCTCTTAAAAAATTCTTCGGAAATTATCAAAAATAGAATTTCACTCATCAATGGAGGTTATGGTATTTGGTTATCAAATAATTATGACGGTGGAGGTGTAGCTGACTATTCATTAGCTGGTTTGAGGAGCTACTCTTTAAACAACGTTGTTGCTGTTGTAAATAACTTTATAATAATTTCGGGCAATAGTAAGGGTATAGGGGTATTTCTCGATCAGGTTGACAACCATAGTGTTTTATATAATAGTATTAACATTCGAAGTAGAAACAGGCTGAGCACGGGTCTATTGGTTGAGTCTAGTAGCTCGATTATTTATCAGAATAATATATTTAGCAATTCTGGTGGAGGTTTTGCTGTAAGCGTTGAATCCCCTTGGTCAATTGAGGAAGCAGACTATAATAATTATTTTAGCAATGGGAGAAGCATTGCTAAGTGGGGAGAAACAGTCTGCGATTCACTGAGTGCCCTTCGGAGTGCCAACTCACAGGATATAAACTCGCTATCCGTTAACCCCTTTTTCTATAAACCCTCGGATCTACACGTAAGTCAAATTATGCTTGATAGCAAAGCGTTTATTATTGCAGGCATTAATGATGACATAGATGGTGAAACAAGAGATCAGAGCAAACCTGATATAGGTGCCGATGAGTTTACTCCTGCAAATGTCGATGCAGCAATAGTTAAACTGAGCAGACCTTCCACTCCTTTTAATAGTGGTATTCAGGATGTTGAGGTTAAATTTAAAAACTTTGGGAAGGTAAGCATCCAGTCGCTCAAAGTGAATTGGATGTTTAATGGAATTGTGCAACAATCTTTAACTTGGAATGGAAGTATTGGTACTGGTGGAGAGGGTTCATTTATTGTTGGAACATCAAACTTTGAAAACTATCCGAGTGTTAGCAAGCTAAAAGTTTGGTTATCAGAACCAAATGGTTTATTTGATGGAAACCCTAACAATGATACGCTTGAGATCGCTATTTTCCCTTCACTATCGGGGGAATATACTATTGGAGGATCAAGCCCAGACTTTGTTAAAATAGGCGATGCTATTGATTTTGTTGCTAATTATGGGATAACAGGAAATGTTACCTTTAAGATAAGACCAGGAACATACAACGAACAACTTTTACTCCCTAATATTAAAGGAGCGAGTACCGATAAGTATATTACATTCATTCCCGAAAATCAAGAGAATAAAGATGTTGTTATTGCATTTGACCCTTCAAGTAACGAGCTAGAGAATTTCGTAGTTCAACTAGCCAATAATGCAAATACAGTTTTCAGAGGTATAACTTTCGAAAACAATAGTCAATTCAAAGGAAGAGTTGTAGAGCTTATTGGTAATAACCAAAACGTTAGCTTTATAAACTGCTCATTTAATGGCCTACTCGAAGCATCTAGTAGCTATGATGCATCATTAGTTTTCTCAGAGAATTCAGTGGCTAACAGTATTCAGTTTACAGGAAATACCTTCCTTAATGGTAATAAAGCAGTAGATTTTAATGGTAGGAGCGATAGCTATAGCAAGAATATAAGCATAAAAAGTAATGCTTTTATAAATCAATACAATTATGCTATAAGAATTAGTTACATTAATAATCTTTCCCTAGAAAAGAATCAAGTAAATAAGAATACAAACAACAGCTATTACAATGCATTTAATATAAATGATGCTAGAGAAGGGGTTAGTATAACTGCAAACACTATAAGGATTATAAACGGAGGAACAGGGTTGTCTCTGAATAGCCTTGAGGCTGATTTGGTACAAGGTGGTTTAATTGCAAATAACTTCATAAATATCGATGGTTCAAGTATAAATGGTATATCGACCAGCTACTCAAAAAACTTAAACATTCTATTTAATACTATAAGAATAAATGGCTCCGATAAGAATAGCACTAGAGCTATTAATATTGGTTATGGCTGTAAAAACATTGTAGTTAATAACAATATACTATACGCAGCTGATAAAGGGTATCCCTTATTTATATACAACAGCTCATATATTAATGAGTGTGATTACAACGACATCTTCTCTGGTAATAGTTTTATCGCTTATTTAGGATCGGAGTATAACACCATTGTTGATTGGCAAAAGGCTACAGGATTTGATACGCATTCTCTATCAGTACTTCCTAGGTTGGTATCCGATACTAGTTTTCATACAACAGAAGTATTGCTCAACGGAAGTGCTAAACCCTATGCTTCGGTTACCATGGATTTAGATGATCAGCCAAGGAATCCAGTTAAACCGGATATAGGTGCCGATGAGTTTGATGTAAGTCTTATCGATGCGGAGCTAATGAGAATGGTTTCACCCATATCGCCGGTTAAAGCAGGAAAGCACCCGTTACTGCTTGAGGTTAAGAACTCAGGGATTGACCCTTTGACCTCTTTAACCATAGAATGGTCGGTAAATCAGGTTCAAAAGCAACCAATCGGTTGGACAGGAACAATTGCGTCAGGTAAGTTTGAGGTTATTAAAACGGACTCTTTAGAATTCCTTCCAAACCAACAGTATAATATTAAACTTTGGATTAAAAATGATCCTAACCCAGCAAATGATACGCTTCATTTATCTTTAACAACTGCTCTTGAAGGGATATTTACAATAGGTGGAGTGGATCCTAATTTCAATACTATCTCAGATGCCGTTCAGAGGCTAATGGATGCTGGTATATCGGCAGATGTAAGGTTTGATGTAAGGAATGGTGTTTACAATGAGCAGATTGTAATCAATTCAATAATTGGAACTGAAAAAGGTTACAGAGTGGAATTTACATCAGAATCGAAGGATAGTACAAAGACAGAAATAGTATTTAATCCTGACATAAATAATTATGTTATCAACCTAAACAACGTAAAAAACATATCATTCTCAAACCTATCATTAAAGAATCTTAATCCAGACTATGGCAGAATAATCGCATTGTCGGGATTGTGTGATAGTATATATTTTAAGAATAATATTTTTGTTGGCTCGCAAACAGCTAATAGTTCTTCCAGTAACTCATTGATTTTTTCTGAGAATTCAACTATAAACGGCATTCACATTATAAATAACCTTTTTAATAATGGTGCGTATGGGGTATTATTAGGAGGGAATTCATCAGCAAAATCTGAAGATATTCTTATTGAATCCAATAGGTTTGAAAATCAGTATGGTACTGCGATTTCGATTCAAAACGGTGTTACTCCAAGAATACTAATGAATGAGATTAACTCCAATTCGGACAGCTATTCGTACAACGCGATTATCTTAACTGGTTGTGTAAGTGGAGCTGATATCATTTCAAACAAAATCTTAATCAATAGAGGTAGCTGTATAAACTTATCATTCAATAATACTAACTATTCTTATGGTAGGATTTTCAACAACTTTTTAAGGTCGAAGCAGGGTACAGGTATAAATGTATACTATTCAAGTTACTACAGAATTTACTCAAATAATATACTAACAGGTGTTGAGGGTAATGGAGGAACTCCGATAAGCATTTCATACTCAGTATATAACCTAAATCTAGGGAATAATATTCTTTACAATGCAGGCGGAGGTAATGTCATCTCCTCATACTACGCAACGTCCATCACCTCATCTAATTACAATGACCTATATACAACCGGAAGTTCACTGGTGTACTACGGTACCAGTTACCAGAATCTAGCCCAATGGCAAGCCAGTAGGTCGTTTGATAAAAACTCGATTTCATGTAACCCGCTGTTTTTATCTAGCGATAATCTGCATGTTCAGCAATTCTTCTTGAAGGGAGCAGGAACATCAATTTCAGAGATAACCACTGATATTGATGGAGAAATCAGGGGCAGTAAACCTGATATTGGTGCCGATGAGTTTGAGCTAACCCAAGTTGATGCCGGCATTTCATCAATATCTAATTTTTCAGCGGGTGCAAATCCGCTAAACGTATTCTTAAGAAATTATGGTAAGAACCCGCTAACGAGTGCTACAATAGGCTGGTCGATAAACGGAATCCTTCAAAGTAACATAAATTGGTCAGGAAATATTGAGAGTAGTGATTCTATCGATATAATTTTAGGGACACAGCTGTTTGAGTCGGGTGTTGCATATACATTAAAATCATGGTCATCGCTACCAAACGGTGTAAATGATCCCATAAATAGCAATGATACAGTAAGGGTGTCCAATCGATTCGCTTCTCTTTCAGGGAGTTATACCATTGGTGGTATTTCGCCTGATTATCCAACTTTTACTGCTGCAGTAAATGACTTGAAGACCTACGGTGTGTCCCAGCAGGTAATATTTAACGTTAGGGATGGTAGCTACAACGAACAAGTTGAAATACCTCAAATTTCAGGAGCAACAACAAGCGAGAGTATTATTTTCCAATCTGAGAGTAATGATAGCACTAAGGTGTCTTTAGAGTTTAGCGCAAATAGTAGCCTAAACTATACGCTTCGGTTGAATAAAGCCAAAGGTATTACCTTTAGAAAGATTGGGATTAAATCGTTGAATTCGAGCTATGGTAGGGTGGTCGATATTAGAGAAAGTTCAGATTTGGATTTCTCGAATTGTAGTATTGAAGGTATTAGTACTACTAGCTATTCAGAAAATTTATCGTTATTCTATAGCTATTATACTTTAGTTAATAGTATTAAAATTCAGAATTGTAACCTTTCTAATGGAAGCTATGGGATTTATTTTCCAAGCAACGATCTTAGCGTTGATTTTGAAATCAAAGAGAATCGCTTTGCAAATCAGTATTATTCATCAATTTATCTTTCATCATTATCAAAAGTATCTATTACAGGCAATAGTATTACAACAAATAGTGCATATAGCGGCTACAATGGAATTTATTTGAGTTCGTGCCTGTCGGGTATTCTGATAAGTAAAAATAAAATTGCCGATTCCAATATTGGAAATGGTATAAATATTCAAAATTGCAATACCAATAGCAGTAAGAATTTAGAGGTAAGTAATAATTTCATACAAGTTGGTGGATCAAGCAGTACCGCTGGAATATTTATTCAAAATTCGAACGGGGTTAGCTGCTATTATAACAATCTAAATATTACTGGCAACATAGCCAGTAGTAAAGCTCTTTATGCTTACTATTCAACCAATCTAATTATTCAGAATAACAATTTGGTTAACCTTGCTGGCGGATATTGTCTCTATAAATATGGTAATGATTTAATAATCACATCTGACTACAATAACTTCTTTACATCAGGTGTAAACCTTGGTTATTGGAACAGCAATATTTTCTCACTTTCATCATGGAAAAGCATAACATCAAACGATTCGCATTCAATCTCAATAAATCCAGGATATAAATCAGCTAGTGATTTACATGTAACTGAACTGAGCCTAATTAAAAAGGGATTGAATATTCCAGGAATACAAGATGATGTCGATAATGATCCCCGACCATTAAATGGTACTACAATAGGTGCCGATGAAATAGTGCCATCCGGTAACGATGCTGGTATCCTATCAGTACTTCCAGTTAAATCTGGTGATTCAATGTTTTCAGCAATTCTTATAAATTATGGAAAGGACACTTTGAAAAGTGCAACTATTGGCTGGATATTTAATAGTATTAACGAGGAACCAGTTAGCTGGGTTGGGAAGGTTGCAACTGGGGATACTGTAAAAGTAAACCTTGGGGTTAAGAATTTTATAAAAGGGCAGAAATACAGTGCTTTGATTTGGTCTGAATTACCCAATGGTGAAAATGATTTGAATATTAAAAATGATACGCTAAAAGTACCATCATACTACTCATCACTTTCTGGTGTATATACGATTGGGAAAACTGCTAGTGATTTTGCAAGTTTTCAAGAATCTGCTAATGCCCTTCTTAGTTATGGAGTATTTGATTCTGTGGAGTTTAGGATAAAAACAAATATTTACAACGAGCAATTATCGTTGAAGCAATTTCAAGGTCCATCAGGGTTGAATACTGTAAAGTACATATCTGAGACAGGAAACCCTCAAGATGTTAGCCTTGTATTTGCATCAACCAGCAGTAGCAATAACTATACCCTTCAGCTTGATAATGTAAAAGGCATAACATTCAATGGAGTAACAATAAAGGCCAATGGAGCATCCTATGGTAGAGCTATTGAGCTAAAAAACATTTGTGAGAATTTACTATTTACAAACAATACTATATCTGGAAGTTTAGTAACAACAACCTCTAGCAATCATGCACTTGTTTACTCTGAGAATGGAATACTATCGAATTCAAGTTTTATCTCGAATCAGTTCAGCAATGGTAGTTTTGGGATGAACCTTAACCCATTGAAGGGGTCTTCAAGTATTGCAGTAAGTAATAATAGCTTTACGAACCAGTATTACTGCGGGAGTACTTTCAGCAATATTTTACGCCTCAATTTTTCTGAGAACTTAGTCCAAACTGGAAATTCCTACAGCGGCTATAAAGGGGTTGATATTAACTACTGTCAAAAATCTTTAACAGTTAATCGGAATAAAATAATTATACCTTTAGGAGAGTACGGCGTTAGGATTTATAGCTGTAGTTTTGATAATGACAATAAATCGTTTCTTACTAATAACTTCATCAGCCTAAAAGGTGATTACTATACAACTGGTATAAGTCTGAGTAGTGTTATAAATTTGGCTGTAATTCACAATAGCGTTTACTCAAATGGTAATGGCAATGATTGCTCCTGTTTTACAACTATTTCATGTAGTAATTTACATAATAATAACAATAGCTTCTATAATTCTGGGAAAGGATATGCTGTAAGATATTACTCTATTGCTGATTTTGTTGATTCGGATTACAATAACATCTTCTCTGAGAATGGCATACCTATTTTTACCGATAAACTTTATACTTCACTGGAGGAGTTTAAGGCGACAAATACTATTGAATCCCATTCTGTTTCATCAAACCCAATTTATTATTCAGAAACCGATCTCCATACAAATGCGATAAACCTTAACAATAAGGGCAAGTACATTAGTCTGGTTCCGAATGATATTGATGGAGAGCTAAGGAGCACCTTACACCCCGATATTGGAGCTGATGAGTTTAACCCTATGCAACTTGATGGAGGTGTAATTAGCATCTCTACAGATTCATTAATCAATGTTGGCAATAACCAGATATACGGCGAAATTAAGAACTTTGGTAGCGACACCATCAAAACAATAAATATCAATTGGTCATTGGATGGGTTGGCTTACGAAACATTTAGTTGGAATGGAGTCTTGCTCCCCTCTGAGGTTAAAAAGGTAATTCTTGGAACGAAAAACTTTAGCTTTAAGAATGAGCACTCTCTTGTAGCGTGGACTTCGATGCCCAACGGGCAAAATGATCTATATCCGAAGAATGATACAGCAAGAGTGGACGGTCTGTTTACCGCATTAGATGGAACTTATACAATCGGGGGAACAAGCCCAGATTTCAGCAGTTTTAGTGATGCTGCAAATTATTTAGTTAGAGGAGGTATAAAGAATAAGGTGACTTTTAATGTACGTGAGGGGGTATATACTGAGCAGATAGTTCTACCATACATTAAAGGTTCATTAAATTCTCAAGGCATTGTGTTTAAGTCAGAAAGTGGCGATAGCACGAAGGTTACCCTCTCATACAGTGCAAATAGCAGCAATAATTTCACGATCCAACTTAAAAATGCTGTAAATACAACCATTAAAGGTATAACTATTAGAGCAAACAATACATCCTTTGGCCATGCAATCGAACTATCAAATACTCGAAACATAAGTATTCAGAATTGTATTCTTCTAGGAAATGTAACTACTACTACAAGTAATTCAATGAGTTTGATTTATAGTACAAACTCTTCAGATACGGCAACCGTAATTAGATATTGTAAATTCCTAAATGGAAGTTACGGAGTTTACCTCGAGGGGAATTACAGTAAAAATTCTTTCACCACGACGATTCAAAGTAATTTGTTTGAGAATCAATTTGAGGCAGCGATTTATATTCGCTATAATCAGGCTTCTCGGTTAGTGACGAATAGCATAAAATCATATGCAACCAATGTTAAGAATGGTATAAACCTAAACAGCTGTAGCAAAGTATATATTGCTGAAAACATTATAGATTTGGATAATAATGGGTATGGAATTTACATGGATAACTGTGATTCCGATGGACTTAACAAATCTTCAATAATAAATAACTTTATTTCGGTAAACGGTTTAACGGAAGTCTATGGTTTATACTTGAATAATAGCCGATTCGTTAATATTTTCTTTAACTCTGTTAGCCTTAACTCTGATAACGTTAATAGCTCATCCTTCTATTCCAACTCCGACAGTGATTTAAACCTCAAGAACAATATATTTGCTAATTTTGGTAAAGGGTATGCTCTTAATGTAAGGACAACAAGTGCAATCTCAAGTTCAGACTATAATAACATCTATTCAACAGGAATTCTAGGTTACTGGGGTCAAAATATTACTAGTTTAGACTCATGGAAAGCCATTACATCCCTAGAGGGACATTCATTATCGGTTAACCCCTATTTTATTTCTCCAATAGATTTGCATGTTAGGGAGATAACCCTGAACGAAGCGGGTATCAACATCCCAGATGTTACTACTGACATCGATGGAGACATTAGGTCCACACTTCACCCCGATATCGGCGCCGATGAGTTTAAACTTGAATTTAATGATGATGCAGGGATAGCAGCAATTATTGGACCAGTCGTACCCTTCAAGCCTGGGTTGAATAACGTGGAGGTTGTTCTACGCAATTTTGGGAAGAAAGACCTTACATCAGCCTCAATAAATTGGAAAATTAATAATGCCGCTCAACCAATATTCACGTGGGTCGGCTTGATTAAACCTGGCGAGAAAGATACGATCAGCATTGGATCATATAACTTCTTAGGTAAAGTAAAATATTCAATTGAATCATGGTCGTCTCAACCAAATGGTGAGGTTGATCCTTTTAATATTAATGATACTGTAAGAATTAGTAATTTATATTCAGCATACGGTGGTATATATACTATTGGTGGTGTAAATCCAGACTTTAATACTTTCCAGAGTGCGGTTGATGCATTAAAAATTGGAGGTATATATGAGACCGTTACTTTTAATGTAAGAAATGGTGGCTATAACGAAAGTGTTATTATTTCAGAAATCCCAGGTATTACAAATGATAAAGGGTTACTCTTCCAGAGCGAAAATGGGGATAGTGCTTTAGTTGTACTTAGCTATAACGCTACATCAATTAATAATTCTACTTTATTAGTAAAGGATATTCAAAATATTACTTATAAGAATATTACACTAAAATCGTTATCTTCAAACTATGGACGAATAGTAGTATTAACGAATACATCAAATATCACTTTTAAAGGTTGTATCCTAGAAGGTATTTATACAAATAGTACTTCTGATAATCAAAACCTTATATCCTCTACCGAATCAAAGAGTTTGTCATTTATTAATAATAATTTTAGGTATGGTAGTACTGCAATAAAGATTACTAATAATGATATAATAACCTCAAGTGGTAATAGTATTGCAAATAATTATTTTAAGGATCAAAGCGCTAATGCAATATACGGTTATAAGCAGAATGCTATAAAGATTATTGGCAATAGCATAGAGTCATCAAAGAATAGTGTTGTTGCATTATATTTAGCTGATTCGGAGAATGATGTCAATATCGAAAAGAATAGAATTGATCTAACCAATGGTATTATTGGAATCTCCTTGAGTAGTTTCAAAGGTAGAAGTGGTGCCCAAGGAAATATTACCAATAACTTTATTACAGTTAATGGCAATTCAGATGTAAAAGGAATAAGTGTTTCATATCCACGTTACCTCAATGTAATTTTTAACAATATTAATATCCTATCCAATAGTTCATTAAGCTATGCCTTTTCGTTGTATTATGGAGAAGAAGTAGATGTTCTAAACAATAATTTCGTAAATAATGGAAATGGTAATTCATTATATTTTGTAAACAGCAATAATTATATTGCTTCAAATTATAATAATTTATTTTCAAGAAGCGGATTGGCTGTAAATGATGGTAGTAAAGCAATAAGTTTTTCCGATTGGATTATCGGTAAATATGATAAACAATCAGTGTCAGTTAATCCATTCTACAGAACAAATTCCGATTTACATGTTCAGCAAATTTCTTTGGATGGAAAGGGTACCCCAGTTTCTGGATTGACAAAAGATATTGATGAGGAATTAAGGAGTTTAACAAACCCCGATATCGGAGCCGATGAGTTTACCCCTATTACTAAAGATGATGCAGGTATTATTGCATTTAGTGACCTAGAACTTCCATTGCTACCTGGCAATAAGAATATATCTGTTGTAGTTAAGAATTATGGAGTTGACACACTAAAGAGCGCAAGAATAGCTTGGCAAATCAATAATGAGCCAATTACATTATATAATTGGAGCGGAGTAATCTCACCAGGCAAAATTGATACGGTATCTATTGGTATATATAATTTTTTACACTCTACAAAATACTCACTTAAGAGCTGGACAGAACAGCCGAATAGCACTAACGATATCTGTGCTTTTAACGATACTACATCGGTTGATAATATCTATGCAGGATACGAAGGTGTATTTACTATTGGTGGGAATAATCCTGATTTCAAAACATTTAACGAGGCAATTAATACGCTCAAAATAGCCGGGATTAATAAAACGGTAATATTTAATGTGAGAAATGGATTGTATGATGAACAGATAGCAATTCCTAAGATAAAGGGGACATCAAATCAATCAAGAATTATTTTCACCTCTGAATCAGGTGATAGTTCCAAAGTAATCCTATCATATAATTCATCGAGTAGTAATAACTACATAGTAAGATTTGATAATAGTGAATATACTACGATTGAAGGGATAACGATAAAAGCAACTAGTTCATATTACTCAAGGTGTATTGAATTCATTAATGGTAATAGCAACATCCTTCTACAATCGAATGCATTTAGTGGTTCTACCTATACTTCTAGTTATGACTTATATCAAAGATATATTATATCATCAGGCACTTCTATTGATAACCTAGAGATTGTAAATAATAAGTTTGATAATGGTAGCTACGCATTCTTTTACTATGGAAACTCCTCCCAATGCGATTCTGTAATAATTGATAAGAATATTATAAATAATAGCTTTTATGGTGGAATATTTATAAATAATGGGAATAGAATAATAGTTTCTAATAACCTAATAACTTCAAATACTAATGGAGATTCATTTTTCGGCATTAGTTTAAATAGATGTAATGGTGATAATAGTATTTATTCAAATAAAATTGTTACTAACAAAGGGAATGGTATTTATTTAGGTTCAATAAACGGGGATAATGCTAACTATTGTTCTGTATATAATAACTTTATTAGCATTAATGGTACCTATGCCTCAAATGGCATTTACGTAGAGCAATCCAACTACCTAGGCTTGTACTATAACTCAATAAATATTCTAGGAACAAGTGTAAATTCAAACGCAATTAATCTAATAAGTGGTACAAATAATAGGATAATAAACAATATTCTTTGCAATAAGGGTAATGGTGTTGTCCTTAGGATAAATCCTGATGTTCAATTTGAATCGGATTATAACGATTTATACGCGGCAGGTAGCATTTTAGCTAAGTATAATCAGGATTATAGCAGCCTTAGCGAATGGAGAACTTCAACATCTAAAGATTTACATTCATTAGCTGTAGATCCTCAGTTCGTTACTTCTAACGATTTGCATTCGAAGGAACTATTATTGAACGGCAATGCGAAAGCAATAGTTGGAATAACCGTAGATATCGATGGAGATATACGGAACCTTTCGACTCCTGATATTGGGGCTGATGAGCTAATTGTACCATCAAAAGTTGATGCCGGAATCGTTGCAATTACAGAACCGGTAAAGCCTTTCGAAGAAGGAACAACCAGTATTTATGCTGTAATAAAAAACTTTGGTTCAGACACATTAAAAAGCGCATCCATTAATTGGTTTGTAAATGGAAATATTCAGAATAATTTTTCTTGGCATGGTAAATTACAAAGCGGAGGACAGGACACCGTTAAAATAGGAAACTATTATATTGAATCAGCTATTCCATATCATGTTAAGCTATGGTCAACGTTACCCAACTCTATTGCAGATACAGTTAACTCTAACGACACCCTTTCCATCTATAACATTTATGCTGCGCTAGATGGTGAATATACAATTGGTGGACTATATCCCGATTTTATAGACTTCAAAGGCGCAACTGATGCTCTTGAGTACGGTGGCGTAATTGATTCCGTCTCATTTATAATAAGGAATGGAACATACAATGAAAGTGTCAAAATTAAAGAGGTTGTAGGTGCATCTGCAAGGAACACTATAACATTCCAGTCAGAATCATTAACGAATAATAGTGTTATTTTAACTAATGCGGGTAACTCCACAAATAATTATACTTTATGCCTTGATGGGTCAGACTTCATAAGATTTAATTCAATTACCATTAAGAATACTTCAACAAATTATGGTCGCGTTGTCGAGCTGAAGAATGGTGCCACGAATAATAGGTTTTATCAAAATATCATTTCAACTGCAAAAGCAAGCAGCTATAGCTCTAATTGTATAAATATCTATTCGCAAAATGCAAATGATTATAGCAATAGCTTTGTTGACAATACTATAGAGAATGGTTATATTGGCATTAGCATGAATGGTGAGTCTAGTAATCTTCTTCAGGCTATTATTATTCAAGGGAATACATTTGAAAATCAATACCAAGGAGGAGTAAGCCTAAGGTATGTAAATGCACCTCAGATTATTAAAAACAATATATCAACATCCTCTAATTTAAATTCTTCATTTGGCATTAACCTAGTTTACTGTCAAAATAAGTTTATTCTTTCTAAGAATAGAATAAATATTCAAAATGGGGGATACGGTCTGAAGATTGAGAGCTGTGAAGGTACTGTGGCAAATAGAGGATTGACCTCTAACAACTTTATAACCATTGGTGGAAAAGATGTAGCCTATGGAATACATCTATCAAATTGTAATCTCCAAAACATCTATTATAATAGTGTTAACATTACTAGTACCGATGTTGTTGATGGAAGAGCCTTATACTGTACATCCGGCGCAAACAATCAGCTATACAATAATATATTATGCAATCATGGTGGAGGGTATGCTATTTACATCAATAATCCATCATCAATCGGAATATCAAACTATAACAATTTATTTACTACGGGTACTAATTTAGGTTATTGGAATAAGAATTGTAACGATCTTGCAGCATGGAGATTGGAAAGTGATAAAGATAACAGGTCATTTTCAATTGAGCCGCTATTTGAATCGGTAACCGATTTACATGTAAAAGAAATATTTTTAAAGAACTCCGGAACGCCTGTTAATGAAGTAACCGATGATATTGATAATGAGTTCAGAGATTCTGATAATCCAGATATAGGAGCCGATGAGTTTTATGTACCTGCTAAAAACGATGCTGGTATAATTGCAATTACTAACCCTGCCATTCCATTTAGAAAAGGTAATAGTAGTGTAACGGCAGTGCTAAGGAATTTTGGTTACACTACTTTAGCAAACGTAGATATTGAATGGAGGGTTAATGAGAATTCTCAGGTAAAATATCATTGGAATGGCAACTTACAACCCGGTAAATCCGACACCATTAATATAGGGCTATTCGATTTCACCGATGGGCAAGAGTATGAGATTATTGCATGGACAAAAGACCCCAATAATGTTACCGATATTATTAATGTTAACGATACTGCTCGTGTCACAAAATTATACACTGCGCTAGAGGGAATTTATACTATTGGTGGTGTTACACCTAATTATAAATCTATCAATAATGCTGTTTACTTTTTAAATCATGGTGGTGTAGTAGGTCCTGTAACATTCAACATACGAAATGGAATTTATAAAGAGAACGTTGTAATTCATCAAATCTATGGTGCTTCGGAGCTAAATAAAGTTCTATTTATTTCAGAGGCGAGGGATAGCTCAGCAGTGGTATTAAAGGATTCTACCTCAGGTTTTGTTGTTCAACTTGACGATGCGGATTACGTAACTTTAAGCCATATCACAATTAATAGGTTTAAAAATTCTGGGAATGTTATTGAACTTAAAAATGGGGCAACCAACAATAGTATCAATAATTGTTTACTCAAGAATGACTATTCAAGCTTTGGTAATAGGGTTATTAGCCTATCGAATCACTTAAATAGCAATAACCAATTTAGCAATAATTGCATTATTGGAGGAGAACATGGGATAAACATGACGGGTAGCCTGAAATATATTCAAATGGGTAATATTGTGGAGAATAACCTTTTCAATGACCAAAAGAATTATGCCCTATTTTTACAATACCAGAACTCACCCGTAATTAGCAAAAATAGTATATCATCAACTACTAAAGTTGCTCTATTTAAAGGGTGTTATTTAGAGAATTGCTATGGAAACTTAAAGGTTACCAAGAATAAGATTTTACTCGAAGGTGATGGTGTTGGGATTATTATCGAGGACTTTTCGGGATCAACATCCCAGCAAGGATTAGTAGCCAATAACTTTATTTCAATTGGGGGTACATCACAATCGCATGGTATTAGCATCACCAATAACTCATACCTGAATGTTGCTAATAATAGCATTAACGTATTCAATACATCGCCCAATGCAGGGGCATTGAGCTTTAATAGCGGTGATAATAACTACCTGATAAATAACCTACTTGTCAATACGGGTAGTGGTTATTCAATTAGCCTTAAAAATACAACTGGGATAAAAAATCTTGATTATAATAATTTTTACACAACTGGAAATGTTCTAGCTATTTTAGGGCAAACCAAATTCAGTGATCTAGAATCATTTAAGCTTCAAACCAATTTTGATGTGCATTCTATTTCAGTCGAGCCATTATTTAACTCCAATACAGATTTACATGTATCGCAGATTGCGCTCGATAGCGCAGGGGTTAAATTGCCTTATATAGCCGATGATATTGATGGCGAATTACGCAATATTAAGAAACCTGACATTGGGGCTGATGAGTTTAGGAATACCACCCACGACTTATCTATCACCAGTATTGCCCAGAACAGTGGATGCTTACTACATAATGATGAGCCAATCTCGATTATTATTAAAAACTTTGGTGCATATAATGAGAATGGCTTTAATGTTAGCTATCGTATCGATGATAAAGAACCTGTTATTGAAACAATAAATCAAAACATACCTGCTGGTAGAGCGATTAGCTATACATTCAATAAAAAGGCAGATTTATCAAGTATTCGGGGCTACCTAGTGAAAACTTCAGTTCAATTGGGCAACGACGATAGGCAGAAAAATGATTCTTCTTCTATTGTTATTTATAACATGCCAAGGCTGGATATTAAACTAACAAGGGATACCTCAATATGCCAAGGTTCTAGTATTACCTTAACCGCCTCTGGCGCTGATTCATACTTCTGGAATACTGGCGATAAAACTAGTTCAATTAAGGTTATTCCAACAGGAATAACTCAGTATATTGTAACCGCATCAACTATTTTTAATAATTGTATCGATATTGATACCGTTACTGTTAGGGTGCAAGAAATACCTCAAAAGCCAGTTATTACTGCATCAGGTCCAATAAATTTTTGTAATGGCAGCAGTGTAGTACTATCATCAAGTTATAGTAAGAACAATATATGGTCTAATGGCGAGAAAACACCTTCAATAACTGTTCGTCATACAGGATGGTTTAGGGTAACGTATAAAGATTCTGTAGGTTGTTCTTCCACTTCGAATCCAATTAGTCCGATTGAAGAGAAAGCGGCTACTATAACCCCTGCTAGTATTACAGTATGTACCAACGATAGCGTATTGATAAAGGTTGATAACGCTGCATCTTATCTATGGTCAACAGGGCAAACTAAACCATCAATTAAAGTTAGCCCAGCAACAACATCAGTTATTACCGTTACAGGTATAACACCTCTAGGTTGTCCATATTCTTTAAGTTCTAATGTAAATATACGACCCGCAAAAGTACCCGGTGCAGTAAGCAATATGATTCCAGCTGATGTATCAACTGGGCTATCATTCCCTGTTGAGCTATCGTGGTTACCTGCTGATGATGCGAGTTACTACGATTTATACATCTGGAATGAAAAACAGGCAAGACCGGTTAAACCGTATGTCTCAAATATTAATTCTATCAGATATACCTTCGATCCAAAAAATAAATCATGGTATGGAGCTACATATAAATGGCAAGTGGTTGCAAAGTACTATGAGTGTGAATCAACACCTAGTCCTATTCAGAGATTTTCGTTAAGATACCTACCTGATTTACTAATTAATGCTATTGAATCTCCAATATCAGCATTTACTGGGCAAAAAATTGAGGTTACCTGGGAGGTTAAAAATCAAGGTTTAGGAAGTACAATAGACCAGGAATGGACTGATGAAATATCCTACAGTTTGGATACAATTTGGGATGGTTTCCATATACTAGGTCGATTACCAAATATGACCTATCTGGAACCAAATCAAAGCTATTTAAAAAGATCCTCATTTACACTTCCAAAGTATAAGGATGGTTTGTTTAATGTTTCATCATTAACAAACTATGACACCACATTGCTCGAATCGAATAGTAAAAATAATTTTGGATGGAATAAAACCCCTATGTGGGTTAAACTAGCACCTCCACCCGATCTCTACGTTAACGAAGTTATAACTCCTTTGGATTTCTTCTCTGAAGACACAATAAATATCAGCTGGACAGTAACTAATAAAGGGAAATGGTTTACTGATGTTAAAGAGTGGACTGATAGGGTTTACATATCACAAGACTTTGACAAGGCAAGAAAATATCCAATTGGTGATTTTAAGCATAAGTCGGACACCCTTAAACCAGGACAATCCTATACCCAGAGCGGTGATGTGATAATACCCGAGGGTATATTCGGCAAGTATTACATATATGTTGAAACAGATGTAAATAATAGAGTTTATGAACATGCCTACGATGGGAATAACGTATCCCAGAGCGATTCAATAAATGTTATTCTCAGACCGCCAGCCGATCTTAGGGTGGATAAGGTTGAAATACCCGACAGCATTACGAACGTTGAATCTGCTATAATCAAATGGAAAGTCTCAAATATTGGGAATAGCAGTCCTAGGGATCGGAAATGGACAGATGCTGTATATTTAAGCAAGGAACCCAAGTTCAATCCTGAAAAATCACTCCGGTTCTTATTTGAGAAAGAAGTAAATCCTTTCATCCCTGTTGGCTATTCATACTCCAAGATAGGTAGCGTTGATATACCTCACTTTATTGAGCCTGGTAACTATTACGTTTATGTCAAAACGGATTTCTATAATCAGGTATTCGAGTATGAGTTTGAGGAGAACAATGTGCTGCGCAGCGATACTACCATGAAGGTGAGTATAGCCCCATGGCCCGATCTACGTGTTAATGTCTTTGAACATCCCGATAGCATTGGAGCAGGAGAGACTATGCAAGTTATGTATACAGTTAAAAATTTGGGTGATGTGCCTGCCAAAGGTGAATGGACCGATAAGATATTTATTGCCCGTAACCGACCCTATGAGGGACAAGGATATTTGCTTAAGACCGTTCAGCGCTTAAAATCGTTGAACAAGGATTCGACCTACTCTGTAATTACGGATGTCACCATCCCCTGTTGTTTTGCCAACGGAAGCAATAGCTACCTGATAAAGGTTTACACTGATGCCAGTATTACGGTTTACGAGCATTCCGATGAGGGTAATAATATACACATCGACACCATTTTTATCAAACCGTCCGATTTAGCCGTAACTACCCATAGCTTTCCCGATGTATTCTACTCAGGTAGCTATCTGGATGTTAACTTTGTCATTAAAAATATGGGTACAGCGAGTACTCCTGATGATGAATGGATTGATAAAGTTGAAGTACTCGACAGTAACTATGTTTCGTTAACTACAAAGCCTTCTGAGAATGAAATACTCAGAGGCGGTCTGATAAAACCAGGTACAACCTATAATTATCAGAAGTCGATACTAATACCTGATGGAATCTTTGGTAAACATTATCTACGCTTAAGAACCGATAAAAGAAATGATAATAACGAGAGAGTTACCTCTAATAATGTTAAAATAGTTCCTGTTAACATCATTTTAAGAGAACCAACAGATTTAGTAGTTAATACATATACAATTCCACAAACAGGAATAGCAGGGCAACCGGTTACAATTCAATGGAATGTAAAAAATGTAGGGCCCGGCCCAACATTAGCTCGCAGATGGGTGGATAGAATTTACTTATCAGAAGATGATTACATAGAACATAATGATATCCTTTTAGGATCATTTAGCAGAAGTGGTGGATTAGTTTCCGGTGAATCGTATAATCGAATCGAAAAGGTTTTTCTGCCCATTACATCAATTGGGAACTATAAGGTAATTATTATGACCGATTTCCCCGAAGATGTTAGAGAAAAACCATTAGGGGAGGAGTATGAGTACAAGGCCGAGGATAATAACACGGTAAACTCATTAATTACAATTAGCCTGCCAGCTCCTTCGGATCTTATTGTTACTCATGTCTCAACCCCTGTTAAAGCAACTGCTGGCGAACTTGTTACCATTGGTTGGACAATTAAGAATATTGGACCCAATAAAGCAAAAGGGTTTTTAACGGATATGGTTTACTTCTCAAGGGACACTGTGTGGGATATTGACGATGTATTTTTTGGTGAGCTACAGAGTAATATTGATTTAACGCCTGGAAACGAAAGAACCTTCAGTTTAACCACAGAGCTAACCGGAACATCGGTTGGCGGCTACTACGTACTAGTAAGAACAGACAATAAGAATAACATCTATGAGGTTAATGATCAGAACAATACTCTTCCCTCTACCGATACGTTAGATGTTGAAGTCCCATTATTGCCTTTATATACTCATGTAAGTAGGAATTTAGTGAATGATTTAGGGATTTACTATAAACTCGAAATCCCCGACTCGTTGGTTGATGAAACACTAATGATTACCATAAAAGGCGATTCGATATTTGGCGATAATTACCTCTACCTAAGCTACGATAAGGTACCCGATAGATCTGATTTTGAATTTGCATCAAGGAAACCATTCAGTGGCAACCAGGAATTAATAGTTCCTAGCTTAAAGAAGGGAACATACTATTTGCTGGTATATGGTAGTAAAACCAATGGCACTGTACAAAATATTTCACTCTATGCAGGAATAATCAATTTCCAAATTCGCTCTATACAGGCCAATGAAGGGGGGAATAGTGGTCAAATAACCGTTGACCTATATGGTGCTAAGTTTACTAATGATATGGTAGTTAAACTTCAAAGTGCTAGCACCTCAATTATTGCTGATACACTTATTTATGTCGATCCAACTAAAGTATTTGTAACTTTTAACTTACAGAATGTACCATTAGGCCTATACGATGTAATGGCTACAAATACAAAGGGCGAAACCGCAACGCTTAAAGATGGTTTCACGGTGGTTGAAACCTCACCGTTTGGGTTAGTAACCTCTGTAAAAGCCCCTAGAGCAATGCTTTTAGGAACAATAGAAACTATTGCTGTTCAGTACGCAAATGATGGGAATGTCGATTTACCTATCCCTAAATTTAAATTTATAAGTGAGGATGGTGCACCAATTTCATTCCTTAGAAAAGATTTAGGTCAAAGAAAAACGGAGTTAGAACTTGAATTCCACGAGATCAATGGACCACAGCACATTTTACGCCCAGGTGCGGTAAATACTATTTATATTTGGGTACTTGCACATCAGACAGGGGTTATACATTTTAGATTGAAATAGTAAAAACAATAATATATGAAATGGTCAATAGTTTTTTATTGCATAATTATAATTAACTTCCTTAATAGCAAAGAATTACCTGCTCAGGAGATTGATATGGGGAAAGATAAGTATATATGTAAAAATTCTAATGGGATTGTAATTGAACCCAAAGAAGGTGAAGCGGACGAATGCTGTTATACCTGGAGTCCCGATGATGGTAGTTTATCCAATATAAAAATTCGTAACCCTATTGCTAAACCTAAAAAAACAACAAAGTATACTTTAACGGTTGTAGGTAAGGATTTTAAATATACAAAGAAAGGGAAAATAACGGTTTTTGTAGTTGATGAATGCTGTGGAGAGAATAATTCGGTAGTTGAACCCACAGATAAAATAAAAGTTAAATATCTACCAGCGCAGGGGAAGACCAGTGGCTTGACTCCAAAGCCATCGGATATAGAGTGTACAGCATGTTTAGATGAAGAACGCCAGCGCTGGTTTTTAAGAGTAGCTGAGTATATTGCTTATGGTGATATTGTTATATTTGAAATTCCTAATAGGCCATATTCACGAGCAACACCTAATACACCCGCCACAACAAATATTGATAATAACAATAGACCGAGCAATGTTAACTATTGGGGTTTTGTTGTTAATGAATTGGACATGTATGATAGGCCAAACTACCCAGTTGGTTATAATCCGAATTGGTTTTCAACCAGAATTTCTGAAACACATGAGTTACAGCATAGAAAAGAATGGATTGAAATAAGTAAAGATGTATGGCAAATTTTAGGTACAGAGGCACTAGTTGAAAACATTTCTATTGATGCAGCAGAAGCCATAAAAGCCAAGAAAGCTAAAGAAAATATGATAAACACAAGTGAATTTAAAAATACTAGAAGAGATTATTATTTAAGGGTTGCAAAAGAAATGGAAATTAGAGTAACCGTTCATGACAAGCATGGCTTGGGTGGAGAGGCTTATAGGCTGGGAAGGCAGGTTGTTGATGAATATATTAATATGATTAGACAATATGCTATACAGAAAGGATGGCTTACTCCTTAAAGAAGAATTGGGTAATTTGATAGTATAAAGTTAAGAGGTTTTTAACTTTTTAAATAGCGTATTACTGATTGTTAATTTTTTAATAGGATTATGAGACATGCATATCTTTTCTATTTTATGGTAATAGTTTTTACAAATATTGCTTTCCCGGGAATTTCGTTATCGCAGGCTGACGCCGGACCAGATAAGACAATTGGCAAGGGATGTACCGAAGGGATTAGGATTGGAGGTACAGGCGACCCTAGCTGGTGCTACACCTGGTCGCCATCAACTGGTATTATTGATGGGGATATCCACAACCCAAATCCTATTGTTAAGCCCGATGCAACTCAAGTATATACTTTAAAAGTTGTTGAAAGTAATTTTAAAACCACTACTGATGAAGTTAAGGTCACTGTGGTTGAGGTTGCTGCCATCGAAGGGCTTACCCCTTATGTTTGCCTAGGCAAGGAGATTGAGCTAACGGCCAGGCTAAAAGATGATGCCGATATCCCTGAGGGTTGCGAGATAGTGTGGAATGGGAACGGTGTTGAGTTTATCAATAGTAGTAAACTATCTGTAAAAGCTAAGTTTTTTTTCTGTGAGGCAGATATTGAGGTAACTGCAAGATTTCAGGAGCAGGATAAACCTGCTAAAGGTAAAACTACTGTTGTAGGTTTTGCCGTTAAGCTTATAGATAAAAGTGCTAATGATGGGCAACCTGCAAGAGTAATATTGGAGCCCTATCCCCCAGGAGTTCCTGTTAGTGAGTTGAAATGCTTTGATAATGTAAAGTTTACATCAAAACTTGCAAGTTCATCATTTGGAAACATCAGAGGGGTAACAGATCTTGAATTCGACCCTTTTAATGCATCATTCGAAAGCAGGATAGCTAACGCTATTTGGTACTCCACTGGGATCGATAATTGTAATAGAGAAAGTGAATATGTTATCGGAGCAACAGCAAATGTAGATGGTCTTGAGGTAAATGCGCAAACAGAGGAATACTTCAGGGTTTTCACCATCAATGATGCTAGTTGCAATGTTAGTGATCATCTGTTCGAAGGCACTCCTGAAATAATAGTAGAGAACTCAACGCCAGGGAAATATATTGCTCGGTTAGGTTTAGGTAGCTTCAAGAGGGATGTTAAGGCTACCACGCCAAGTACTAATTGCCCTCCAACCTCGCAGTTCTACGAGATGATAAACTTGGAGGAGAATGAGCATCAGACGCAAATCGAGGATCCAAATGGAATATTCAGAGATCTTTGGAATACTGATGACGTATTTTTTGAAGCAAATAAAAGGGGTCCGTTTATTGCTTCAGCAGCAGTTGAGGCAGAGAAACTGGCCAATGATGCCTTTAATCAGGCCAGAAAGTATATAGAGCGGAGGGATAATATTAAATCCAGAGAAAGAAAATGCCTTTTTGAGAAGGAAGCAAAGGCAAGTGTAGGGTGGGTATACCGCTACACATATAAATGTACCTATGTTCAAACAGATGGTTGTCCTTTGTAATATGACTTTTTATTATGAACCGTGCATGTTTTAACCAAAACACAAACTTGCATGAACAAAATAAGAATGCGAGCTGCATCCGGGTTTTTAAAAATAATTTTGTATAGATGAATAGGTATATTAGAAGAGAATGCATACATTAAATAGTATAACAATGAATATAAACATTAGAAGTATAAAATTATTACTCATAATAATTTTAATGTTTCATACAATTTTAAAGGGTTATTCACAAATTGAGGTTACTGCTAAACCCGCAACCTGCGGTAAAGCTAATGGTTCTGCTAAAGTAAGTGTTAAAGGAGGTACAGAACCTTACACGTATTTGTGGACAAATGGTTCTACAGCACCTTCGGTCGAAGATTTAGCACCTAATACTGAAATTGGGGTAACAGTTACTGATGCAAATGGTTGTAGCGGAAAGGATTCTGATTATGTTGATAATATAGACAAAGATTGTAAAAAGGATTCTTGTACAGATTGCGATGCTTCAACCGTGGTTTTTGCAGGAGCTGATCCAAATGATATTACTGGTCCAACTGGTTATAGTTTACAAAGGTGGGTTTCTGTGAATGATGAGTTACTCTATACTATAAGATTCGAAAATGACCCCAAAATAGCAACAGCCTCTGTTACAAAGGTCATAGTAACTCACCCAATTGATAGAAATGCTGATATGTTAACATTTCATTTAGGAGATATTAGCTTTCGTAACTTTAATGTTCCTGTTCCTCCGAATACCTATTATTTTTCAAAACGCTTAAATCTGGTTGATTCTATTGGTGTTATTATTGATATTACAGCGGGTTTGAATGTAACCAAAAAAGAGGTTATTTGGATTTTTCAAGCGTTTGATCCTAACACAGGGTTACCCAATACTAATCCATTCCTTGGTTTTTTGGCAATTAATGATTCTTTAACTCATCAGGGAGAGGGTAAGGTTTGTTTTTCGATTAAACCCAAAAAAGCAGCAAATACTGGTGATACCATTAAAGCATTTTCCAGTATAGTGTTTGATGTAAATGAACCTATACTAACAAATACTGAATACAATACCATTGATGCACACCCCCCTATAAGTGAAATTACATCTATAGCTGATAGGGATATAAATAGTATAGAAATATACTGGAAGGGTAATGATGATCTTCATGGAAGTGGTATTTCGGATTATAAATTATATATATATGAAAATAATCAGTTGAATAATATTAAACAATTAGGAGTTTCCGATACATCCGCTATAGTTAACGTAAATCCTGGTAATAGATACAAATTTATGACAATTGCTACTGATAATGTATTGAATAAAGAAAACCTAAAAGAGAATGGTGATAGCATTATAAAAGTAATTCCAAAGAAATTCTTTATAACACCTAACCATTTAAATAAGTTCTGTGTTGGAAGTCAAATAAAAGTCAAATGGGATTCAATTAATATTGATAATTATAATCTAGAAATTTCAGCTGATAGTGGTAAAACTTTTTCAAGTATTGAAAAATATATTTTTATTACTGATAGCGCATTCTATTGGGAGATACCAAAAAACATTGTTGGGAATAAATACTATATAATGAGAGCAATTAATTCATATAATAATTTACCTATCGATACAAGTGAATATTTTCTAATTAAGAATAATATAGTTGTTAATGCTGGTTTAGATAAAGATATTTGTGAAGGAGACAGTATTGTTTTAGGTGGTTTCCCTGTAGTTATTAATGGAGAGGAACCTTATACCTATTTGTGGGAAACAGATGAACAGTTAAGCGACATGTCATCAAGTAATCCATATACATATATAGATGGTGAGTATATTATAACTGTAAAGGATATGTTAGGCTGCATTGATAGTGATACAGTTATCGTAAGATCGCATAGCATACCCTATGTAAGAATAAATAATTTTAGTATTAATTATTGCTATGAATCTATTAATGATACATTATCAGGCTTTCCTATGGGTGGAACTTTCATAGGAGCAGGTATTGATGATAATATTTTTAATCCATTTAAAGCGGGAATTGGTTCACACTTATTAGAATATAAATATACTGATAACAATGGTTGTAGTAATAGTTTTATTGATACAGTTATTGTAAATTCATTACCACAAATAAATTTTATGGGTTTAAATAATACCTATTGTAAAGATTATAGTATAATTGAACTAGAGGCAATACCTACTGGTGGTAGTTTTAGTGGTAACGGTGTTGATGTCAATGAATTTATTCCATTTATAGCTGGTATAGGAAATCATTCAATAACATATTCAGTGGTAAATGAAAATGGGTGTATTAATTCTCAATCTCAAACTGTAACAGTAATAGATTTACCTTCTATTTCAATAGTAGGATTAGATACAAAATACTGCATAAATTCTGATACCACTACCCTAATCGCTACCCCAACTGGAGGAATACTTACTGGCAATGGTATTGAAGGCAATAAGTTTATCCCCGCTAAAGCAGGTGTGGGCATCCATCAAATAACTTACTCCTATACCGATCCAAATGGCGGCTGTTCAAATTCTAAAACTCAACAGGTTGAGGTTATTGGTTTACCAAACCTTACCATATCAGGCCTGGATACAATCTACTGCTTGAGCGCTAGCCCAGTTACGTTAACTGGAACACCCGCAAATGGAGTGTTCTCAGGGAATGGCATTACTGGAAATAGCTTCAACCCATCATTAGCGGGTATTGGTTCGCATAGTATAACCTATACATACACTGATCTGAATGGTTGTTCTAATTCAATGATTAGCAACGTAAAAGTATATGGTACACCAAACGTATCCTTTGCAGGGTTAAGCACATCGTACTGCCTTAATTCAGGATCAGCATTGCTGGTTGGTTCACCTAGTGGTGGTACTTTCATCGGTAATGGAATATCGGGCAACAGCTTTAGCCCACTGGCTGCTGGTGCAGGAGCTCATCAGGTTACCTATATGTACACGGATATGAATGCTTGTTCGAGTACACAGATTCAATCGGTCGTGGTAAACAGCCTGCCTTCGGTTAGCTTTAGCGGACTAGATACATCGTACTGTGTGAATAGCGGGCTGATCAGCTTAACAGGTAAACCTACAGGAGGTATCTTTAGCGGGAATGGTATAACCGGCAGCAAATTTAATACATCCATTGCAGGTATCGGAAAACATACCATAACCTATAGCTACACGGATGGCAATGGTTGCTCCAAGGATAGCTTTATGTTTGTGCGAGTAAACTCACTTCCTACAATATCCCTAGGTAATGATATTAGTATTACAACCGTTGAGTCAACCATCCTTAATGCTGGTAATGGCTTTAAGAGCTACCTCTGGAGTGATGGTTCAGCTGGGCAAACGCTAACCCTCGATGGAGCTATTCTCGGTAAAGGCACCCATAAGGTTTGGGTTGAGGTGTCGGATAATAACAGCTGCGCTGCTGCCGATACCATACTTATAAAAGTGTCCGATAATGTGGGGATTGATATATTTAACTCTTTGGTGAAATTGCAGGTCTATCCAAATCCTAGCAATGGCCTATTCAACCTTGAAATTGAGAATAGCAGTTCAGAGAATATACATGTAGAGATAAGGAGCGCTTCGGGGCAGCTGGTTTACTCAAAGAAGTTTAAAGGTAGATACGAGGATATAAAAACGGAAATCAACCTAATCGACAAAGCCAAAGGCGTTTACTTCTTGAATGTGAAGGTTAAACGAGAGCAGATAACCAGGAAGATTGTAATTATATAATCCACAATCTGTTAATAAAAGAGGAGATAAAGTAGTAATTCATTTACTTTATCTCTCTCTTACTTTATAATAGCTAAATTCATTATGAATCACTAGTAACCATTTAAAAATTTATATAATTCATGAAATACTTGAAATTACTACATTCAACCTATAGGTCACCCCTGCCTACCCAGCCTACTGGAAGACAGGCGGCAGGCTGGCCTAACTGGGTTTGATTTTAGTTTTAATGAAAATTACTACAAATAGGTCATCGCACTGCGACTTTAAAGAGCAGCATCGCTGCGAACTATTTGTAGGATAGATGATTATATTTCAGTTAGAAGCAGCATCGCTGCGACCCATTGAATTTAGATTTTTTTTCTCGGCTAATAATGAATATGAATTATGGTTCAAAAGTAAGAATGGGTTAACCATTGAATTAAATTGTACTCAATCCCAGCTGAATTGCTAATGATTCAAGTTCCTTTTTTGCAGACTCAAATGAGTTGGTTTTCATCAATGGCATAATCTGCTTGCTATGCGCATCGAATAGAATCACCCTAAAACCCTTATCCGAGGTATCAATCGAGCGGCTACCTCCACTGTACGCTCGCCATGCTCTATTCGATTGTTTAATGCCAATTTTCATGTTAGACTCGATATTAATCCATTTCCCTGTTCGTAGAATACCAAATAGGTTATTCGAGAATCGAACCCGTTTGTTATCAGAATCAATTATTGTACTTGTTGAGGTAAACCCCACAAAAGCACCGATTAGTATGAGAAATAGCCCGGAGAATGAAAAAGGGGTTAAAATTACACCCACGACAAATAGCGTAATGCCAGCGATGGTTCCAATTGGACCAAACGATTGGTCGAGTTTGTTGTTTTGTATCACTTTTTGATTATTAGATGAACGATTTATAATACAATGTCGTTTACTTAGGGTCTGCTGATTAAGTGTTAAAACACAGAAATATAAAATATTACAACAATTTTTTGTTGTGTAAGCGCAAGCACTTTTTATGTAAAAGCCTAAAATAACGTCAGTTCGATGTAAGAAACAATTTAAGTGCTATGTTATCAGTATTTTACTTTATTGGGAAAAATGGAATGATGGAAAAATGGAATATTGCCTGCCTGCATCGCTTTCGCATAGCTTCAGCGGAGCAAAGTCGGCAGACAGGGAAGAAAAAAGTTAGAAAAACCCCCATTATTCCACTATTCCATTATTCCAATACCAAATGATAAACTTGTAACAAATTACAATTTAGAGTATTACTACCATTTCTTAATCGAACTCACGTTAAAATATGTGCACTTGTTATTCTAATTTTAATCCCGTAGGGATGATATTATGGTAGAAAATATAGCTGGGAACAGTTGAAATGCCGTAGGCATGACATTATTCTCTGTCCATCTGCTTTGTAATGTCGTCCCTACGGAGCTAAAATACTATATTGATATATTTTCTATCATATTTTCACTCCTCTGAGGTTTGTTTTTAGTGGCTTCATAAAACTATTTGTGACTTAATCAGCAGACCCTACTTAAAGATTTTGCAATTGACGCTTTCAGGTCTTCCTCCGATTCTGAAAGGTCAATCAAGCTGGTTAACCTGACAACGTTTTATCAACCTTAGTAAACGAAATTGATTTATAATATTAAAAAAGCCCTAATCTTATAAAGTTAGGGCTTTTTCTCCTGTTTTCCTCGTTGGGACACCCAACTAAGCATAAAAAACGTTAAGGAGTTCTATTTGCTCTTGATTTGGTAGGTATAGCCT
>RPRQ01000015.1 GCA_003818205.1 Bacteroidales bacterium | reverse complement strand
AGGTTCATCAGGCAGGTATCACATACCCCCCTATACTATACCATATCTTTAGATTATGTATATTGCTGGTATTATGCCAATTAAATATCTTTAGGTTGACGGCTATGCCTTAAAAGGCGGAGTAATTAGAGCAATCCCCTTTCCGAGGGCTATAACGCTTTGGGTAAGCAGTATAGATACAACAGCTGATACTTAATCTGTATAATGTCTAATGTTTATTTTATTAATTTTCAATAAGGTAATAAGGTTGCTCAAAGTTTGAGAATATCTCTGCTGCTAAATTCCAATATCCCATCCTTCCATCCTTCCAGTCTTCCAACCTTCCAAAAACATAATATTAATAAGCAACAACATAACAAGCCATCTTAAATCGAACTCACGTTATAATAAACAATCAACCCATATTTAGAAAAGAGACATCTTTTTTAGAACGATTCTATACAAACACATCCAATAAACCATTTTTTTTTTGTTTTTTTGTGAAAAATTATGTAGTAATGGATGCCGTTAGAAAACCATCTTGGCTTAAGATAAAACTACCCGGTGGCGAGGGGTATGCAAAGGTTAGCAATATCGTTAAAGAACACAAACTACATACCATTTGCAGTAGTGGAATGTGTCCAAATATTGGAGAATGCTGGGGCAACGGAACGGCAACTTTTATGATTCTTGGCGACATTTGCACCCGCTCTTGCAAATTTTGCGCAACATCAACCGGAAGGCCATTAGCCCCTGATTCCCTAGAACCTTTTAATCTAGCGAAGTCGATAAAATTAATGGGGCTGAAGCATTGCGTAATCACCTCTGTTGATCGCGATGATCTTGTTGATCAAGGAGCGAACCATTGGAAAAAAACCATTATTGAAGTAAAAAAGCAAAACCCAAAAACAAGGGTCGAAGTTCTTATCCCCGATTTTAGTGGCAAGTTAGACCTTCTTGATATTTTTTTGGAGTCGAAGCCCCATGTGGTTGGGCATAATCTCGAAACCATTGAAAGATTAACTCCTTTAGTACGTTCAAAGGCAAGCTATAGAATGAGCCTAAAAGTGATCGAGCATATTGCTAAAACAGGTCACAACGCAAAATCAGGAATAATGCTAGGGTTAGGCGAAACTAAAGAGGAGGTGCTCCAAACCCTCGATGATTTAGTAGCTGTTGGATGTAGATACATCACCATCGGACAGTACCTTCAACCCCGCAATGGAAACTTAAAGGTTGATCGATATGTTGAACCCGATGAGTTTGCTTTCTATAAAAAAGCGGCACTTGAGAAAGGCTTTATATTTGCAGAATCGGGCCCGTTGGTACGCTCATCGTACCATGCTGAACAGGCACACTTAGGAGAACCCTAAGAAAGTGATATACTTTATTTACAGTATTGTTTAATTATTATTTTAAAATGGAAGAATGGAATGTTGGAACCGGAACGAAGTGAAGTTCGGCGAAGCCAATACGGGGTTTTCCTTAGTAGTGTTTTTCCAATATCCCATTATTCCCAGCCTACCGGCAGGCAGGCATCATTCCAATACTTTTGTTCAGGTTGTTATACATATTTAGTTTATTAGAACACATGGTAAATAATACTCATCATATAAATGCAACAAGTAGTATTTGAAGACCTTGGATTAATTGATTACAAACAGGCTTGGGATTATCAAGAGGCGCAGTTCGAAAAGGTAATGCAGCAAAAAATGACTGCAAACGGCGATCTGCACCATTTGCTTTTCTGTGAGCATCCGCATGTCTATACCCTCGGTAAAAGCGGTGAGGGATCGAATCTTTTAATCAGCGACGAAACGCTAAAAAGTATTAATGCTACCTACTATCGGATAAATAGAGGTGGCGATATTACCTACCACGGACCTGGGCAAATCGTTGTTTACCCAATCTTTAACCTCGAAGCATTTGGTATCACTCTAAAGGAGTATGTTCATAAGCTAGAGGAGATAATAATTCTTTTCCTAAAGAGTTATGGTATTAATGCCACTCGGCTCGATGGGGCAACCGGTGTATGGCTCGATGTTGGGGTAATGGGTCGCGAACGTAAAATATGCGCTATTGGAGTTAGAGCAAGCCGTTTTGTTACCATGCATGGTTTGGCGTTTAATATCAACACCGATTTAAACTACTTTAGCTATATTAACCCATGCGGTTTTATCGATAAAGGGGTAACTTCGCTGCAAGTTGAGTTAGGTAAGCATATTGATATGGATGATGTTAAGGAAAAACTCAACAAACTTTTCGCTAGCGAGTTCGGTTTTGTTTATAAATAATAGCTATTGCTCCGTTAATACGCTATAGAGTTGAGCTAAAAAACGTACTTTTAGAGAATGGAAAAAAGGTGGATATACAAGGATAAGGGAAACCCCGACACTATCAATCATTTGGCAGACGTGCTTGGGGTTGAACGAGTTCTAGCAACGCTGCTGGTTCAGCGAGGCATATCTACTTACGATGAAGCGAAAAAGTTCTTCCGTCCATCGCTAGAGGATTTATACGACCCATTCCTGATGAAGGATATGCAAGCAGCTGTGGATCGTATCGACAGGGCAATTCGAGGTAATGAGCGTATTTTAGTTTATGGCGATTATGATGTTGATGGAACAACCGCTGTAGCCCTTATCTACTCATTCTTTCAGAAACGATATTCAAAAATAGGCTATTACATCCCCGACAGATACAGCGAGGGGTATGGCATTTCGCTTAAAGGCATTGATTATGCTGCCGAAAATGGTTACAGCCTGATTATTGCCCTTGATTGTGGAATAAAAGCTAACGATAAAATTTCGTACGCACAGCAGCGCCGAATCGATTTTATCATCTGCGATCACCATCTTCCTGGCGATCAGATTCCACAAGCGGTTGCAGTACTTGACCCAAAACGTCTCGATTGTAAATACCCATTCAAAGAGCTTTCGGGATGCGGTGTAGGCTTTAAACTTCTTCAAGCGTTTTGCCAAAAGAATGGCATTTCGATGGAAGAACTTTACCAATACTTAGATTTAGTTGCCGTAAGCATCGCCTCGGATATTGTCCCTGTTATCGATGAGAACAGGGTTCTAACGTTTTTCGGACTTCAGAAGTTGAACGACAATCCAAGCCGTGGTCTCAAATCCATTATCCGTCTTGCAGGTATAGAAAAACAGCAGATCGCCATTGATGATATCGTTTTCCGTATTGGTCCAAGGATAAACGCTGCAGGCAGAATGGAATCGGGGAAATCAGCCGTTGACCTGCTTTGTGCTTGTGATGATCTTGTTGCCCATGAAATGGGATCGGTTATCAACTCATGTAATAACGATCGCAAGAACGTTGACCGAACCATTACCCATGAAGCGTTACGGATGATTGCCAACGACTCAAAAGCACAGCACAGGAATACCACAGTACTCTTTAACCCAACATGGCACAAGGGGGTTGTGGGTATTGTTGCATCAAGGCTGATTGAGACTTACTATCGTCCAACGGTGGTTTTAACCCAATCGGGAGGCATGGCAACCGGCTCGGCACGCTCAGTACCTGGGTTTGACCTCTATCAGGCCATTGAATCGTGCGCCGATCTACTCGAAAGTTTTGGTGGGCATATGTATGCTGCGGGTCTAACACTTAAGGTTGAAAAGGTTCAACAGTTCATGGATCGATTTGAGGAAGCGGTTAGCAAAATGATTACACCAGATCTTCTTACACCTCAGATTGACATCGATGAACAGCTAACGCTCGAAGAGATTAACGACAAATTTTTCCGAATCCTCAAGCAGTTTCAGCCCTTTGGACCAGGGAATATGTCGCCTGTATTCGTTACCGAAAACGTTACTGACAATGGCGATGGTCGATTGGTTGGCCCCGACAAGGAGCATATCAAACTATCGCTTTCGCACACCGATAAATCTAAAATTTACCCTGCCATCGCCTTTCAGCTTGCTGAGCATTACCGCTCCATTCATGAGGGCAAACCCTTTGATATATGTTATACGATTACTGAAAACATATTCCGTGGTGAAACTACATTACAGATAAGGGTAAAGGATATCAAATTTGATATGTACAAAACCGACAAGTTTGGTCAACCTCAAAAGGAGAATACATACCTATAGTAACGTGAATTCGATGTAAGAAAAAAGGTTATATAGGCTGATTCATGCGTATAAATAATTGTTTTAGTGCTAATTTAAAAATAAGGTAATTTAGTCGCATTGAGAGTTTTTCTGGTTATTCGACAAAACTAGTGGATAATTGTAATTCTACAAGTGCAGGATTTTATCGGAGATATCTTGAAAACCTTACACACTTTTTATTCATTGGCTTTCTTAATCCAGAGGGATTATATGTCTATAGAAAATTCTATCCCTAGGAACATTCGACCCCAGCCGGGGTCGCACCATAAATGGGCATTTTTTTTATAAACATCCGACCCCTCTGGGTCAATATTGGAGCAAAACCAAATTATCTATCTTCTATTCCACACTTTTTTTGTCGAATAATCGTTTTTCTTAAGGGTGTACCATAAAATAAGGTATTTTTCTCTAGTAAACCCTATTGCAAATGTACTTGATTTTGTGAGAAGGCTAATTATGAGCCGCTTGAGCACATTAAATTAATCCGCCAAATCGGGATTGTATCCGACATTTATCCGCCAATTTTCAATTTGTAATGCGTATTAAGGGTTGAAATGTCAATTATGATACATATAGTAATATGTTAGATACCAGTAATATGCAAAATATTATTTTAGTGAAACTTTGTATCTTTGAGTCTTTATGGCATTTTTTTATTTTGCCACGAAGGCACTAAAGCTCACAAAGTTTTTATTATTTTATAAAACCTCAACCCTTAATTCGCATTTGTAACAATAAGTTAATGCATATTCTAAGAGTAGAGTAGGTTTTTACCAAAATTCAAAAGGCTGCTAGGAAAGCAGATATACTCCTAGCAGCCTTATTCGATTTTATGAATTTATTACAGATCCATTAGGTATTCGTACATCTCCGAGGCGTTTTTATTGCTGGGGTCGAGCTCCATAGCCCGTTTGAAATGTACCTTAGCCTGCTCGTAGTTAAATTTTTTCATGTAGGTTCTCCCTAAATGGTAAAGGGCAGAAACATGCTGATTGCAGGTTGAACAGCTATTTAAAAGTCTTTCGAAATGGAGGATGGCCTCATCATACTTTCCGGCTGATTTCAACGATACGCCCATATAGTAGTTTGCCATCTGGGTTTCGGGGCAGAATTCAAGAAGTTTTCGGTACGATTCTATACTCTTCTCCTCTTTGCCCAGATGGTAGTAGCTTAAACCCAACCATAGGTAGGTCATTGGTAAGTATTTACCTGATTTAATAATTTTATTGAAAACCTCAGCTGCTTCCGTGAAAAGGGTGGATCGATACAGGGCAACACCCATTCGGTACAATATGTATGGGCTATCGGGCTTAAGGGTTAGCACTTTTCTGTAGAAGCCAATGGATTTATTCAGTTCGCCAAGGATATAATAGGTATTAGCTAACTCCATTAGTAGATGAACACTATTGGGATTCTCTTTTAAATTATCTTCAAATTGCTTGGTGGCTGATTTTAAATCTCCCTCAAGAAGAAAGTCATAGGCCTTTTCGAGGCGTGGGTCGATAAAATCCTTCATAATGATCGTTTTTAAGAGGTGTAAGGTTTTATTCGATTTTAATGCAATGTTTATATATTAACAAAATATTGTACACAAATGTTCACATAGTGCTATATGTGCTCATGTCTATCACTAATAGGAATGTACTCCTGCTTACCGTAAATGTTCTTGAAGGCTGGGCGTATTATCCTTTTTGCTGAAAAGGTTAGCTCCTCTATACGGTGCGTGCACCATCCTGCAATCCTTGCCATGGCAAATAGAGGCGTGAAAAGCTCCTTGGGTATTCCAATACACGAGTAAACAAAGCCTGAATAAAAATCAACATTGATACAAACTACCTTTTCGCGCTGTTCGCCTTTGAATATCCTAAAAACGGTTGGGGTAATCTTTTCTACCATCTCATAGAGAAGGAACTCTTCTAGCCGATTTTTTTCGATGGCTAGATCCCTTGCTTTCTCTTTGAGTAGTGCAGCACGAGGATCGGAGATGGTGTAAACAGCATGTCCTATGCCGTATATCTTACCCGTTTTGTCGAAAGCCTGCTTATTTAGTATCTTTAGGAGATAGGATTCAACCTCTGCTTGGTCTTTCCAATTCGTTACATTGGTCTTAAGGTCATCCATCATATCTAAAACCTTTAGGTTAGCACCACCATGCAACGGTCCTTTTAGTGATGCAATGGCAGATGTAACGGCAGAGTAGATATCGGTTTCGCTTGAGCTGGTAACTCGGATGGTAAAGGTAGAGTTGTTCCCTCCGCCGTGCTCAGCATGAAGTACAAGTGCTAGATCGAGTAAATCGGCTTCGAGTTTTGTATATTTAGTGCACTCACCCTTAACCATGTAAAGGAAGTTTTCGGCAACAGTTAGATTCTCTTTTGGGTAACGAATCATCAGCGTTCGTCCTTGATAGGCATGACTAAATGCCTGATAGGAGTATGCAATGATGGACGGGAACTTAGCAATCATGTTCAGCGTTTGCTGAATCATATTGGGTAGGGTAATATTATCGGGATCATCATCGAGAATATAAAGACCCAAAACAGAGCGTGCAAGCATATTGAGCACATCTTTGCCTTTCATCGACAGGATCATGTCCTTGATAAAGCTGTCGGGTAATGTCCGAAGTGACGCCATATGAGCGGTGAACTTTTCGAGCTCCTCGCTATTTGGAAGCTTGCCGGTAAGTAGTAAAAACACCGTTTCGTCGAACCCATGTCGGTCCTCTGCTTGAAAGCCTTTGGTTATATCCTCAATATCGATTCCTCGATAAAGAAGGCGGCCAGGGATGGCTACAACCTTATCATTCTCCTTTTTATACCCTAAAACCTCTCCAATGTTTGTAAGTCCAACAAGAACGCCTGTCCCATCTTTATTCCTAAGACCTCTTTTAACATCAAACTTTTCGAAAAGTTCGTTATCGATCTGACACGATTGCTTAATGGAATCGTTGAGCTGGGTTAAGAATTTTTTGTCTTCCATGATTCAAAAAATTTGATGGTTATGGTAAATGTTTGTTTTTGTTTGAAATCTTGAAATATAATAATGCCTAGTTAACAATGTGTTGTAATGTGTGTTGAGAAATGGAATGTTGAAATTTTGGAGTAATGGGTTGTACGCCCATTTTTCTTCCATCGTTCCCTGCCTACCGGCAGGCATTGTTCCAGTATTCCATTCAATATTTGTTAATACTTTAAAACGAAACACCTCAAACTGTCCATGTTACTTTAAGTTTGATATTACAGCATCAGCAAACTCAGAGGTTTTAAGCAAGATTGCGTTTTCCATTAGCCGATGAAGGTCGTAGGTAACCCTCTCGCTTTGGATGGTCAGCTCAAGGGCTTTGTATATGCTCTTTGCAGCATCCTCCCACCCAATATGCTCGAACATCAATGCCCCTGAAAGAACGACTGAGCCCGGGTTGACCTTATCCTGATCGGCGTATTTCGGAGCAGTTCCGTGCGTAGCCTCAAAAATAGCGTGCCCCGATTCGTAGCTGATATTCCCCCCTGGGGCAATGCCGATACCGCCCACGATGGCTGCAAGTGCATCGGAGATGTAGTCGTCATTCAGTTTCAGGGTGGCAATTACCGAGTACTCTGCAGGGCGGAGGAGTATCTGCTGTAGGAACGCATCGGCGATAACATCCTTAATAATCACCTTACCTGAAATCTCCGCCTGCTTTAGCTCGGCGTTGGCTGCATCCTCACCCCTCCCGGTGGCTATTCTCTTGCGCTGATTCCAGGTGAATACGTAATCGGCAAATTCCCGCTCGGCTAAGGCGTACCCCCATTCCATGAAGGCGCCCTCGATGAAGGGGATTACCGGATAATCGGGGACTGCTAAGCGGCCATTGATGATCTTTATTTTATCAGCTTCCATTTGAGTTCAAGGTTTAGGATTGTTGGCTTGTAATCTCTTTCTGTTCGCTTCTCGAATTAGGTTAAGCGCGCTACCGGCTTTGAACCATTCAATCTGCGATTCGTTGTAGGAGTGGTTTGCGTATATCACCTCCCGCTCGCCGTTATGATGATTTAGGGTTATTTTAATGGGTTTTCGGCTAGCAAATTGGCTTAGCCCGACAATGTCAATCGTATCCTTTTCCTGTATTTTGTTGTAGTCATCCTTATCGGCAAAGGTTAAGGCTAAAATGCCTTGTTTTTTTAGGTTTGTTTCGTGGATACGAGCAAATGATTTTACCAGAACCGCTTTTACGTTTAGGAAACGTGGTTCCATGGCTGCATGTTCACGCGATGATCCTTCGCCAAGATTCTCTTCGCCAACCACAACCGAACCTAAACCAGCCGCTTTATAAGTGCGTGCAACGGTTGGTGCGGGTTCGTATTTTTTCGTTAGCTGATTGTAGATGTTATTGGTTTGATCGTTGAATGAGTTAACTGCACCGATCATGTAGTTGTTAGAGATGTTGTCGAGATGCCCACGGTATTTAAGCCAAACCCCTGCCATGGATATATGATCGGTGGTGCATTTCCCTTTGGCTTTAATAAGTAATGGTAATTCGATATAATCAAACCCATCCCATTTTTCGAACGGTTCAAGTGCCTGAAGCCTGTCTGATTTTGGGTCGATGGCTATAGATATGTTACTCTTATCCGTTGATGGTTTTTGGAAACCATGATTATCCTTGATAAATCCTTTTGGCGGTAAATCGAAACCTTCAGGTTCAGCAAGTTTAACGCTTTCACCATTGGTATTGGTGAGGGTATCGGTGAGCGGGTTGAAGGTCAGGTCGCCGGCGATGGCCAGCGCGGTAACAACCTCGGGCGATGCCACGAAGGCGTGAGTGTTTGGATTCCCATCGGTGCGCTTGGCGAAGTTTCGGTTAAACGAATGGATTACGGTGTTAACCTCTTTCTTATCGGCACCCTCGCGATCCCACTGCCCGATGCAGGGACCGCAGGCGTTGGCGAAAACTTTCCCTCCGATGCTTTCAAATATTTCGAGATAGCCGTCACGTTCAGCGATGGAACGGATTTGCTCCGATCCGGGTGTTATGGTGAACATCGATTTTGCGGTCAGCTTCTTTTCGCTGGCATCTTTTGCTATAGATGCTGCCCTCGAAAGATCTTCGTACGATGAGTTGGTGCATGAGCCGATGAGTCCAACCTCAATCTTTAAAGGCCATCCATTCTTTTCAGCCACCTCCTTCATCTTTGAGATGGGTGTTGCTAAATCGGGGGTGAATGGACCGTTGATGTACGGCTCGAGCTGCGATAGGTTGATTTCGATAATCTGATCGAAGTGCTCCTCGGGGTTAGCGTAAACCTCGGGATCGGCGGTTAGATACTGCCTTACCCTATCTGCAAGGTCAGCAACCTCTTTACGACCTGTGGCGGTTAGATATTTCGACATGGCTTCGTCGTAGCCAAAGATGGAGCAGGTAGCACCAACCTCTGCGCCCATATTGCAGATGGTGGCCTTTCCTGTACACGAAAGCGATTCTGCTCCCTCTCCAAAATACTCAATGATACAACCCGTTCCTCCTTTTACAGTTAGAATTCCTGCAACTTTCAGAATAATATCCTTTGCTGAAGTCCATCCATTCAACTTGCCCGTTAGCTTAACTCCGATCATCTTTGGGAATTTTAGTTCCCAGCCCATGCCGGCCATAACATCGACAGCATCGGCGCCGCCAACGCCAATGGCAATCATCCCCAACCCACCCGCGTTAACGGTATGGGAGTCGGTCCCTATCATCATCCCGCCGGGGAACGCATAGTTCTCCAGTACGATTTGGTGGATTATTCCTGCTCCGGGTTTCCAAAAGTCGATATCGTACTTACCACAGATGGAGTTCAGGAAATCGTAAACCTCCCTGTTTGTGGTATTTGAGGTGTTTAAATCGATTGCTGAACCCAATTTTGCCGTGATCAGGTGGTCGCAATGAACGGATGTAGGTACGGCAGATCGCTCTTTCCCAGCCTGAATGAACTGAAGCAGCGCCATTTGGGCGGTGGCGTCCTGCATGGCCACTCTATCGGGGGAGAACTCTACGTAATCAACCCCCCGCTGGAGCGGGTGGTGCCGATCAGCCCCATAGAGGTGGCTGTAAAGAATTTTCTCGGTTAGCGTTAACGGCTTTTTGAGGTCATTCTTAACTCTTGATACTACGCTGGGAAGCCCATCATAGTAAGATTTTATCATTTCGAGGTCGAATATCATAGCACTAAATCTTTTTCAAATTGCTCACTATTAAACTTGAATCGATTATCAAGGAATCCCATCAGTATTTTGGTATCCTCAAAGGCATTCCCTAAACAGGTCGATGCGCCAGGGGAAGGGGTGATGTTGAAGATAATTTTATCCCCTACAATTTTAGCCTCACCCATTTCGAGCTTGCGTGTAGCATTATTAATCATTTGAGGGCGTGTTCCCCCGACGCCTTTGGCAAAGCTTATTTCATCAATTTTGATATTTGGAACGATCTTCTTGATCTCTTTTAAAAATGACCGTTTCCCAATGGATGGTATGTCGTATATACCATTTTTTATAATGTAGTAGAAAATAACCCTATCGAAAAGGATGTTAAGTATGCTAACTATCGGTTTAAGTCCGAGTCCAAAAGTTTTCCAATACTCCCAAAAGGTTGAGTAGTTGTATCTCTCTAATAAAAATATTGGTTTAGCAGTTGGCCCAAACCTTGTTATGTTTTCGTTGTGAACCTCAGGATCTCCATGAATTGCGGCAAAAGGTAATTTTGCATTCTGCATGGTGTAAACCTTTCCGTTGAGTACTTTTGGTCCGGTATAAAAGCTACCTGACATCGAAAGTATTGAGTAGTTCATGCCGTAACCGAGTGATTTTGCAATTTTTAGACTATGACTACCAGCTGCAATAACGATAGCATTCGCTTCAAATTCTCCATTGCTTGTAATAACCTTGAACCCATCGCTGTTTTTAATAATTTTGTTAACTTTAGTGTTGAGATAAAATGAGATATCTGGGTTAGCCTCTTTAGCATGATCAACGAAGCAATGGCTCAGCCTTCCAAAATCAACCGTATAGCCATCTTCAGTTACTAGGGCTAAGATTTCCTGATTTGGATCGCGACCTTCTAAAACTCTTGGTTCAATGCTTCCAATTTCTTCCCTATCAATCATCCTCAAATTGGGAAAAAGTTGACTAAACGATTTATATCGTTCTCTTAAAGTATCAACCTGATCTTTGCCTACAGCCAGTACCATCTTAGGGACTTTAATAAAATAGTTACACTTACAATCCTTAAACTTTTCGTTTATAAGATATTTCATTACCATATCAGCGCTCCGCTTAACCTTCCGAGCCTTTTCGATGGTGTAGTTGGTTTCAATATCCCCGAAATGAAGCGTTTGGCTATTCATGGTTGAAGCTGAATTGACCAAGCCGAAATCGGAGTACTTTTCAATCAAGCCAATGTTCTTCACATTAGTATATTTGCTTAAAGTGTAAAGAAGTGCTGTACCACTTACTCCACCCCCAACAATTAGAATATCATGCTTCATGGTTAAAGAAATTGACTATTAATATTGTGCAATAGAATGTCACAATATCTCAAACAGATAACTTTTGATTTTGTTTGGCTTTTAGAGCGTTCGATAAGTTGATATTTATCAATAATTTGATCTGAATTGATCAGCATATGTTGAATTTATTGCTAAATTCATCCCATCAACCATAAGAATTCGTAGGTATGAAAAGCAAAATAGCCCTTTCAGTAATCTTTTTTATCATTTCTGTTGGCTTTAAACCTGTTGCAGGTCAAACCTCCCAAAGGCCTAGTAGTTGGGGAGTAAAAATTAATTCCCAAAGTTTAAAAAATTTGTATCGGGTAAGCGATGATCTTTACCGTTCGGAGCAGCCCGATAGAGAGGCATTCGTTGAACTGAGCGCATTGGGTATTAAGAGCTCGTTGAATCTTCGAACTACCGAAACCGATGATGAATTGATTGGAAAATGTGACATCAAGCCATTTCTTGCTCCAATGGATGCTGGGAGTTTTACCGATAAGGAGATGATAGCTGCTCTTAAAGTGATTAAAAATGCTCCAAAACCAATTTTGGTTCATTGTCGTCATGGATCCGATAGGACAGGAGTTGTAGTGGCTATGTATAGGATAATTTTTCAAGGTTGGACTAGGGAGGATGCGCTGAATGAACTCCTTAACGGGGGGTATGGATTTCATACGAACTACAAGAATATCCCCGAGTATATTAAAACAGCAAATATTGAGGCGATTAGGAAAGGGATTAAGTAAGTGGCAATAGACACATGAAATAATGATATCAATCTGTATTCCGGTTTACAATTTTGATGTTACCCCGTTGGTTCGTGAGCTATTGATGCAGGCAAAATTATTGACTGTGCCCTATGAAATCATACTTATTGATGACTGCTCCGGCAAGGAGTATAAAAGTATAAATGCAAAAGTTTGCGAAAAGGAAGTTTATATTCAACTAGCCGAGAATATTGGGCGGGCGAAGATTCGAAATCTGTTCTTATCCTATACCCAATATGATAACCTGCTTTTCCTCGATTGCGACTCGCTGGTTGTGAGAAACGATTTTTTGCAGAAGTACATCGATGTAATCAATCAACGCAGCTATAATGTGGTTTGTGGTGGTAGGGTTTACGATTTGAAACGACCCGAAAGGTCGAAAATGCTCCGATGGAAGTATGGTATAGGCAGGGAGAGCCAACCCGTTGAGGTTCGGAGAAGATTTCCCAATAAATCGTTTATGACTAGCAATTTTTTGATCAACCGCAAAATTTTGGCAAGCATCCGTTTCGATGAGAGGATTAGGGATTACGGCCATGAGGATACCCTTTTTGGCTATGCCCTAAAGCTAAAGGGAATACCCATCGATCATATCGATAACCCAATCCTTAATGGGGATTTAGAGGATAATTGGGAGTACCTAGCGAAAACCGAGAAAGGGATTGTCAACCTGTTGCACATTCTTGACTTTGTGAACTATGAGGAAGATTTTATTAACGATGTTTCATTATTGAGATTTTACAGCAAAGTGAAAAGATTTAAAAAAATGATTGGGGTAATCTTTTTATGGATGAAACCCTTAATAAAATTACTTTTAGCAAGGGGTTTTGTCAACTTGTTCCTATTCGATTTTTATAAGTTAGGTTTTTTGGTGATGTGTCAGAGAAGAGCTGTGGTTAATGATAGAATTTGATAATATAAGCGATACACCGATTAAGCCAAATATTAAGAAAAGGCACAGTAATATATTAAACAACGACATTGAATCCCATTGGTATAACCTTTCTGAGTTAATCGCCTACCCTTTTCTCTTTCAAGTTTTTGCTTTCCCCTGCCATCTGTCCGCATGCCGCTCCAATATCTTGCCCTCTCGATTGGCGAACAGCCGTTAGAATTCCCTCTTGATTCAAACAATCGATAAAGGCATTTAGTTCTATATCCGAAGGGGGTTTGAATGAAGATTTTTCGTGGCCATTCCAGGGTATGATATTCAGATGGTAGTTTATTCCACTTAGCATTTGTGCAATTGCTATTGCATGCCTTTTGTAGGTGTTAACTCCACTTAATGCAACATATTCAAACGATACCCTTAACGGTTTCTTCAAAGGTTTTTGCTTAATAAAATTTACCGCTTCGGCTATTGGATTTGTGCTTTCAATTGGCATCAGAGATTTCCGCTCATCGCTGAATGGGTTGTTGAGGCTTACAGCTAAATTGCAGAAGGGTTTTTCCAAGAATTCCCTTAGCGATTCGTGTAGCCCAACGGTTGAAAGGGTGATGTTTGATGCGCCGAATGCTGCACCCCATTCGGCGGTAAGAATCTTTACAGCATTTTTAACCTCGTTGAAATTATCGAAGGGTTCGCCCATCCCCATGATTACTATACGATTGATCTTTTTTCGTTCGTGAATGCTCAGGTATTGATTTAGGATATCCATTGCCAGAAGGTTTCCTTTAAACCCAATTTTGCCTGTAAGGCAAAAGGCGCAGCCCATTCTACACCCCGATTGGGTTGAAATGCAGAGAGTATTTCTTTTTGGACTCGGCATGTAAACCGATTCGAATTGCTGCCCTGATTGGTTTTTATATAAATATTTTCGAGTTTTATCTTTTGATTCACATACCTGAATAGGGTTGTATTTACCAATACTAAAGACTTTATCTAACTTTTTTCTTAAAGCCAAAGGGATTGTGTTCATTTCATCAAAGGTTGAGGCACCTTTTCGATATATCCATTTTGCAATTTCTATAGCATGTTCTTCCTGTCCGGTTGCGCTAACAACTATTTTTTTAATGTCATCAATTGTTTTGCCAAGAAGCGATTCTGTTTCCATGATTATTGATTGGATTGCGCAAATTTAGATCAAAAAAATATAGAATAAATTAATTTTTTCAAACTATGTTCTCGTAACCTTTTTTAGAATGGATTTATTAAATATATTTATGGCATAACCACCGGATCATTTTCTCATAGCTTGCAAAAAGGTTCGGTTAATATTAAGCCAATACAGAGAGTCCTGGTTAATAATACATTGGCTTAATAATTATCATAGAGTATCAGCTGTTACAACGGCTGATACTCTTTTTTATAACATCGGAAATTGAGTTCGCTGTTTTTAACTTTCTTTTGGGTATTGTAATTAGTAGTACTAAGAAAACACAATAAACCTGAAATTTCAAATAATAAAACTCAAAAAAAATCAAAACCCAATTATTTAAGTACCAAATAAACAAATCGTTATGAGGTTTGAAAATTTATCATTTGGGTTTTATTTGTAATTTGATTTTTGTAATTTGGAGTTTTCTTATAGACACTAATTAACATTTATTTACCTTAGCCCTATAAATAAAAGCAATGAAAGCGCTAAAAGATAGACATAAAAAAAGTTACAATAATCTTGGACTTGTAATGCTTATCCTTATTTTTGCTGTTGCTCTGATTGGTTTAAGCTGCCAGCGAAAGGTTGGGGTAAAACCGGGGGGACAGCTGAAAACGGATAAGTCAAAATGTAAATGTAAGACTAAAAAAGGCGGGGTTTATGCTGATTCCAACGTTCATAAATCATTGTATTTCGGTTTCAATGGTTTAACGGAAACATGGACGCTGAAGGGGTAGTTGTAATTACTTTATAATCATTATAATGGAAACTAAAAAGAGGGTTTCGGTTATTGGTAGCGGAAGTTGGGCAACGGCAATTGTGAAAATTCTTCACGAAAACCTGCCGCAGATGGGTTGGTATATTCGAGAGAGGGAGATAATCGATCATCTTAAAAAGCATCATCATAATCCGCAATTTCTCAGCTCCGTACTTTTTGATACATCGCGATTGAATATCAGTAATGATATCAATGAAATTGTGAGGAACTCTGATATTTTGGTCTTTGTGGTTCCTTCTGCATACCTGAAAACGTGGCTTGAACCGCTTACTGAGTCTTTTGAAAACAAATACATCGTTTCGGCCATTAAGGGGATTGTCCCTCACGATAATACCACTATTGCCGAGTATTTCTTTAAGCAGTATTCCGTTCCGTTCGATAGGCTTGGTATTATTAGCGGCCCTAGCCATGCCGAGGAGGTATCGTTGGAAAGGCTATCATACCTCACATTTTCATTCAAGGAGAAGGTTAAAGCTCGTGAGGTTGCCGACCTTTTCGAACGTCATTATATCAAAACCATTATTGGTCGCGATATTTACGGAACAGAGTATAGCACGGTGCTTAAAAATATTTATGCTATCGCAGCAGGTATTGCTCATGGATTAGGCTATGGCGATAACTTCCTCGCAGTCCTGATTAGCAATGCTCAGCTTGAAATTCAGCGTTTCCTCGATAAAACATACCCAAGCAAGCGAAAAACGAGTACATCGGCTTACCTAGGGGATTTATTAGTAACCTGCTACTCGCAGTTTAGCCGGAATAGAACCTTTGGAACCATGATTGGAAAGGGATACTCTGTTAAATCTGCGATGCTTGAGATGAACATGGTGGCTGAGGGGTATAATGCTAGCGTATGTATCAAAGAGATAAACGAAAATCATAAGGTAAAGATGCCTATTTGCGATGCAGTTTACAATATCCTTTACGAAAATATTTCCCCGGCCATTGAGATGAAACTCCTTTCTGAAAAATTGAAGTAAGTTTTTATTCAAATCATCGAGTTATGGATAAACTAACAGTGGATATTAGCAATATCTATGAATTTGTAAGCAGTAAGCAGGTTTTTGCCTACAAGGATGAGCTGATGCATAATCAGGAACTTTTAGAGGAGAAAACAGGCAAGGGGAACGATTTTTTGGGTTGGCTTAACCTTCCCTCATCAACCCCCAATGAGGAGCTGAATGCGATCAATGCCATTGCGACCGATTTACGCTCGAAAAGTGAAATCGTTGTGGTTGTTGGTATCGGAGGCTCATACCTCGGTGCTAAAGCGGCTATTGAGGCATTGGGCAATAGCTTTGCCAATATTCTTCCCAAACGAGAGAATCCCATTGTTCTTTTTGCAGGGCACAATATTTGCGAGGATTACCATAAGGACCTGCTTGATCTGCTCGATGGCTACTCTTATTCAATTATCGTAATCTCAAAGTCGGGTACTACTACCGAACCTGCCCTTGCATTCCGTTTGCTTAAGCAGCATCTCGAAAAAAAGGTGGGCAAAGCGGAGGCTTCGCAACGCATAGTTGCTATTACCGATAAATCGAAGGGTGCTTTACGCAAGCTCGCCGATCAAGAGGGGTATCGTACTTTTATAATCTCCGATGATATTGGCGGTCGTTACTCTGTGCTAACCGCAGTAGGCCTTCTGCCCATTGCTATTGCAGGGTTCAATATTTACGATTTGATCGATGGGGCGAAGGAGGCAGAGAAAAATACAGGAATAGATATTCGCTTCGACGAGAACCCGGCTTGTATATACGCTGCTGCTCGCAATGCCCTTTACCGTAAGGGTAAAAATGTTGAGATTATGGTGAACTATACGCCAAAGCTACATTATCTAACGGAATGGTGGAAGCAGCTTTACGGAGAAAGCGAGGGTAAGGAGAATAAAGGGATTTTTCCTGCAGGAGTTGATTTTACTTCCGATTTGCACTCCATGGGTCAATACATTCAGGAGGGTGAACGCATTATTTTTGAAACAGTGCTAAGTGTAGTATCTCCATTAAAAACTTTAACCATACCTAACGATCCAGCAAACCTCGATCAGCTAAACTTCCTTTCAGGAAAGCGTTATTCGGAGGTTAACCGAATGGCAGAACAGGGAACAATCCTAGCGCATATCGATGGGGGTGTGCCAAGCATAAAGATAGTTATCCCTGAACTATCCCCATACTGGTTGGGCTATACAATGTACTTTTTCGAAAGGGCGTGCGCGCTTAGCGGATACACGCTAAACGTCAACCCATTCGATCAGCCAGGGGTTGAGGAGTATAAAAAGAATATGTTTGCCCTTCTCGGTAAACCAGGATTTGAGGAGAAAGGAAAAGAACTTCGAAGACGATTGGGAGAGTTTTAGCTTTCCCGGAATATATTTAAGCCTCGAAAATTCCCAGAAATATTGACCCTTAGGGATCTATTTAAAGAACCTTTCCTAGAACATCGGATCCCAAGGGGGTGTCATAATCGGTTTTAAGTCGAGCACTTTTAGCACTTCGGGGGTTAAAAACTTCTTCTGAATTACAAATCGGAACATATACTCATTAAACCAGCCATCGGTAAAGGTAAGGTAGCCATTTTGTCCGCTACTACTACCCCAGCTATTCTCAAACTGCCATTTTACAGGGTTCTCATTTTGGTCAACATCAAAGGCTATTAGCGCCATGCCGTGCGATGAGCCGCTTTCGCGGGTAAGTATTCTAGCCTTCTTATCCATGCCAAACTTCATTCCGTATATCGATTCGTAATCGTAATTATCGAGCGATAGAAGCCCCTCCTTGCTGTCGAGCTGTTGCCCTACATCACACGAGGCGTATAGCGGTTCGTTGGCCTTAATCGAAGCCATGCATAGCTGCTTGATAACATCATTCGGTAGGTTGATATACTTCCAGTTAATTCCCTCCTTGGTATTCCGGTAATTCTCAACCTCAAAGTATTGGTAGTATGGGCGCGATGGGTTATTCATAATCATCACGTAGTCGCTGTAATTTGTATTGGGGAGCACTTCGTTGAGAAATGAGGTGGGGGTATAACTTTTAATCTCGCTTATCTTGTCGTTTCTATCCTTGTAACGCCATAAGAACTCAGCGGGAGGCTCTCCTAGGTTAAGGCAAAGAATTCGGTATATATCACCAAGCAGTTTAACTTTTTCTTTTTGAATATCTTCGGGTTTAACCTTTTTGTCAGCTGCCATTTCCCTCAGAGAATAGCCCTGCTCACGGAGTTTACGGTTTATCATCCTAAGCATTTGTGAGGTGTTTGAACTGCTATTGCTCTCGGGCATCACATTCTTGGGCACAACGCCATATTTTTCGACAATATTGATGTATGAACTCCACATACCCCCATCGTCAACAGGTGCTTTGAAATACCACTCCACGTACCTATCGTCCCAAGGTTTTGTTGCGGTTGCAATTACATTCTCAAGGAATAGGTTCGATTTCTCAAGGATATCCCAGAAGTAAAGGTAGCTCTCAGAGAATTCGAAAGTGCTCATGCTGAGTTTATCAGCCACCTTGTTGCGAAAGGTATTGAGGCTTGTGAACATCCAGCATCTTCCCGAACTTTTTTGGTCGGTGATGCTGCCTGTTTTTATTCGATATTTGAAAAGGTGATCTGTTTTGCCAATGTTTTCGCGATTAACCACTAGGGTTTTAATGTCGCTATTGGTTAAGGCGTTGGTAATGGCTTTAGTTGCAGCATCGTTCTTGTCGTACGACTTACGAATTAGGCTTAGCTCAGCGTTATTTAAGCTGCCGTTCTGAGCGTTCGAAATGCTAGCAATAAGCAATGCTCCTATAAACGATAAATATCTCATATCAATTTATTATTAAAGTACTACCGAAAAAATGGGTGAAACAAGAAGTTAAGTTCAACGAACTACATAGAAGAAGTAATCATGGGATTTTACTATTTCCCCCTGAAAATATATACGAACCCCTTAGCGTTTTCGTATAGCTTGTCAATATCCTCTATTATATAGTAGTAAATGCCCTCAGGAAGATCTTTGCCATTGTCATTCTTCCCATCCCAGCTGATGTAGTAGGCCTCATTCTGATATATCAAAACGCCTGTTCTCGTAAAAACTTTGAATACAAGCCTCGATAGACCGCTTGTTTGAACAATAAAACTATCGAAAACACCGTCGCCATTCGGGGTGAAAACGTTTGGAATATTAGAAAACTTAACCTTTGTGGCAAAATCAGGTGCGATATTAATTGTCCGAGTATGTTCGCAGGTATTTGTGGGGTTGGCAGTATTCCATGCTTTTAGCGTAACGGTATGATTACCACTAGTTTCAAATGTGTAGCGGATATTTGGGTACTGACCATCAGTCGCAGCGATGTAATTAACATCGGTTAATACTTCGCCGTCCACCGACCATTCAAACCGCATAGAACCTTGTATTGATAAATCATTGGAAGGGAACCAATAAGCACTTCTTAGAATTCGGGTGTATGTAACGTTGGTGTTGGAGTCTAACCTCTCGAAAAAGGCGGCGGAGTTAGCTATAACGCTATGAGTTATGGTTGAATCATTAGTTTCAAGTTTGAAGTTATAGTCAACATCAAAGGTATTCAGGGTGGTGAATGAATGCGTAGCTATTGAATCGGTAGAGAGTGGGCTTCCATCGCCAAAATCCCAATTCGTAAATAATGCTGGAGCAGGAACTCTTGGGGTGAATTGAATCTTTGCCTCAGAGGAGGGATCGGTTACCTCAAGGAGTCGCCATGAAAATCCTATGGTGTCTCTCGCAACTTGAGCTAGTATTCCGCTGCTTAACCCTAAGCATAACGTTAAAACCAGAATGGTAATTCTAAGGTGTCCGGCTTTTCGCATTTTTTGGCAATTAGTTGTGTAAATATAGTAAAAGCGATTAATCTGATTTTAAATTTTTCGGGTTAATTTCTCAACAACCCTGAATTTGTTAAAAAACTCCTTTGCAAATACCCTAAATACGGTGTATGCAGGGATGGCAAGAAGCATACCTAGAATACCAGCAATGCTACCTGCAATAAGGATGACGATAAATATTTCGAGCGGATGGGCATTCACGCTGCTTGAATAGATCAGCGGCTGAAATAGTACATCATCAATCACACGGGTAACCACAAAAACTAGCAGGATGTATCCAATTAGCGGAATGAGCTGTGTGGTAAAATCGAGATTCAGATTCGTTGCAACTCCTATCAAAACCCCCATAATTGCCCCAGTTAGCGGTCCAACGTAAGGGATAACGTTTAGAATCCCTGCCACAAGCCCAATCACAATGGCCGTATCGAACTTGATTCCCACAATCATCAAGCCGATGGTATCAAGCACCATTATGCAGAAGCTCTGAATGATAATGCCAATAAAGTATCTTCGTAGCAGTTGATTAACGCTTGCAAGCGCATGTTCTATCTGCTGTTCGTATTTTTCGGGGAATAGCATCAGGAATCCCTCAAAGAATAGTTTATCCTCTTTCAGAAAGAAGAATGTGATGAAGGAGATGGAGAATGCGGCAATGAACAGGTTCATCAGTATATTCGCTGTAGAGCTGAAGATGTCTGAAATCATTGTTGTGCTGAAAACATGGGTCAACTTTTCCGATAGGAATTCTTTAACGGAAAAATTGCTAGAGGAGGGGGTGTATTCACGGACGAATCTTTCGAAATCGGCAATGGGTTGTGAGAAGTTGTTCACCATCTCGGTTATATTCACTGCTCCTAGCTCGTTGGCTTGGTTGATGACCAACGGAATCATCAATCGGAAGAAGGAGTAGAAGAGAATCCAAATAACAATCAGCGCAACTGCTGCACCCAAGGCTTTGGGAGGATGCCAATTTTTTATCCTGATTTTAGCGATTAGATCAACGATTGGCTTACCCATCAGCGAAAGCACAGCCGATATTAGGATATAGACAATTATCGAAGAGAAGTACCAGAGAAGAAACCCGATTATGGCTACAATTGCACCAATTGTAATATATTTTGCAAGAGTGTTCATTTCTGTCTATTTTTCTCAAACCTACTTCAAATCTGCTAAATTTCAAAATTAGTAATTATTCAGCAATACTATGAAATGAAATATAAACCACGGAGACACAGAGAAAGTTTATCTATATAGTTGCTAGCAACAAATTTTTTAACCATTTAATTTAGGTTATTCGACAAAACTAGTGGATAGTTGTAATTCTACAAGTGTAGGATTTTATCGGTGATCTCTTGAAAACCTTACACACTTTTTATTCATTGGCTTTCCTAATCCCAGAGGGATTATATGTCTATAGAAAATATCTACCCCTAGGAACATTCGACCCCAGCCGGGGTCGCACCATAAATGGGCATTGTTTCTATAAACATCCGACCCCTCTGGGGTCAATATTGGAGCAAAACCAAATTATCTCTCTTCTATTCCACACTTTTTGTCGAATAACCTCGTTTTTACTATCGTTTAGAAGATTCTTTTGCATATATCCAATATTTATAGCCTTTCTACGAGTAACTTGTCGGATACTAAAATATCTCCCACACCTTTTGACGAATAACCTTTAATTTAAGATTTTTTCATTGTTGGCGAAGTACGAAACAATCGATAAGTCTAGTTAGTAAATAGAAGAAATCTCCGTGTTCCCTGCCTACCGGCAGGCAGGTCTGTGTCTCCGTGGTGAATGGTTACCAAAATTGAAATTAGCATCTCACTTTATTTTTTGTTTCAGCTAAACTAGTTCGCATATTTGTCCTCTAATGTTCGTTTAATTGTTTTTCTTATGTTTAGCAACCATATTGGTGAGTACGCAGCGTTACTAACGGCGTTTTTTTGGACTATTACAGCTTTGGCTTTCGAAAGGGCAAGTAGAAAGGTTGGCTCTTTATCGGTTAATATTATAAGGCTCAGCATGGCTTTTGTCTTCCTAGGCCTTTACTCGTGGGTAACGCGAGGGCTCTTTTTACCCCTCGATGCAACTGGTTTTCAATGGCTTTGGCTTTCGCTTTCGGGGTTAGTTGGGTTTGTGCTCGGCGATTACTTTCTATTTCGTTCTTACGAGGTGATTAGCGCACGAATTTCGATGCTGATCATGGCACTTGCACCACCCATTGCTGCCCTAATTGGTTGGATTGCCCTTGACGAGAGCCTGAGCGCCAAGCAGGGGTTGGGGATGTTGCTCACATTTGCAGGTATTGCATTGGTTATTCTAAAAAGAGAGGTTGATCCCGATAAGGAGGAGTCGGAATCGAATCAGAAAAAGGTTAAGTTTAATTATCCCATTGCAGGCCTTCTTTTGGCGTTTGGAGGAGCAGTGGGGCAGGCAGGGGGATTGGTGTTGAGCAAAGTTGGGATGCAGGACTATAATGTTATTGCGGCTGTTCAAATAAGGGTTATTACCGGGATTGTAGGCTTTGCGTTGATGTTTATGTTCCTCAACCGTTGGGATTTACTGATTAATGCCGTTAAGAACCCTAAGGCGATGAAAGGCATTACCCTTGGTGCTATTTTTGGACCTTTTCTGGGTGTAACCTTTTCGCTTCTTTCCATAAGATACACGTCAACAGGGGTGGCGTCTGCCATTATGTCAATTGTGCCAGTGATTATTATTGCACCAGCAATTCTAATCTTTAAGGAGAAGTTCAACGTCAAGGAGATAATTGGAGCATTGATTACCGTTAGCGGTGTAATGCTTTTCTTTTTATAAGGGCAGATTTTTTTCGCAGTTTTGAGCGTTGCTACAACAAAATGGTTTAAATTCGCTATTCTCAATACTTTAGTAAATGCGGAAAATAGTTATTCTAAGCATACTGGCTTTTGCTGTGTTTGCGTGCAAAACGTCGAGGAATATTGCAGTCAAGACGAATCAGACAGTAACGGTTAAAGCGTTTTTAGATCAACCATTTGGTGTTGACGAATCCATTGCTTCATTCAAGAAGCACTTCGATCATGGGGTTAAGTTGACCAAGATGATTCGAAGGAATAAGTTCGATGCTCAAAAGGTAGATACTATCTTCAAGTTCTATACCCGCAAATCGGAGGTATTCGTTTACAAAACCTATTTCAACCGCGAGATGCTTCTAGGAGGGGTAATTAAAGATAAAAAGTTTCCTCTTATAAATGGGGTTATGGTTGGGATGAAGCGTGAGGATGTATTTAAAGCGTTCAACGATTTAACAATAACCACAAAAGACTCGGTTGAACTATACAGTAAAGAGCTGATGCGAAAGTTTGCATTTACCTTCGATTCAAAGGGAGTGTTGAAAAAGATAAGCTTTTCGTCGTACGTTGACTAGACTCTTCCCTTAACCTCTGCAATAATTGTTTGGATACCCTTAACCTTTTGGTTTAGCTGCACCTTGATATCAGAATCAAGGGGTAAAAACAGGTCAACCCTCGAACCGAATTTGATGAAGCCCAGCTGTTGACTTTGGGTAACCGAGTTTCCCTCCTTTGCGTAGCAGATAATGCGGCGAGCAACAAATCCAGCTATCTGGCGTATCATAACGGTCATGCCATCTTTACGCTCCACTGCTATTGATGTACGCTCATTATGGGTTGATGACTTAGGATGCCAGGCCAAAAAAAAGTTACCCGGATGGTATTTGAAATATTTTATGGTTCCGCTGAACGGAATCCAGTTGATATGAACATTCCACACCGACATGAATACCGATACCTGAATGCACTTCGCTTTGAGAAACTCGGTCTCCTCAACCTCCTCAATGGTAACAATTTCACCATCGGCAGGGGAATAGATGCAATTGCTTTTTATCTCAGGATTTCTTTTAGGTACTCTGAAAAACCGAAGAATAAAGGCTAAACCGAAGAGTGATGGTGCGAGAATAATGTATAGCCCAATCTTACCAATCGTAAAGTAACAAATCAAATCGATTGCAAGTATTAAAAAGAATGCAATAGTAATAATGGTGTATCCCTCTTTGTGAACTCTCATAGAAATAAAATTATACTAACATCATTATTTTTAGGTAAGCGTAAACAATGGGTGCCGAAATGAATACCGAATCGAATCTATCCAATACTCCTCCGTGTCCAGGTAGGAATTTCCCTGAGTCCTTAACTTCGAGGCTTCGTTTGAACATCGATTCCACCAAATCGCCAAAAACACCAATGATTGCGCTAATTAATCCAATCATTAACCAGTGCGCAAAGGTAATATTATGAAAGTAACGTGAAATAGCCAAGGCAACAATTGTTGTAAAAATTAATCCACCGAAAAATCCTTCCCAAGATTTTTTCGGGGAGATTCTCGGGAAAATTCGATGCTTTCCTATGCTAACCCCAAAAAGATATGCACCTGTATCGTTCGCCCAGATAAGTAAGAAGTAGCTGAGTAGTATTTCATAGGAAAACATGTAATTAGTTGATGATGAACCGAATACAATAAAATTGAAAAGTGAGATAGGGATTGCGATGTACAGGATGCCTAAATAGGTGTATGCAATATTATGGAAAGGTCTTCGGTGATTTCGGTATAGTTCAATTATAAAAATGCTCATTATAATAGGGATAAAACCAGTAAAGTATAACCCCTCTAATACCCCCGAAGCATAGAGATAAGTACCAATAAAAAGCATTAAGCCTATTAATATTCCTAAAAATATTTGTGGTTTAATCCTTGCCTTGAGCGAAAGTTGGTAGAATTCAAACATCGATAGTGCTAGGATTCCACCAAAAACTACAAGGAAAGTGATTTTCCCTATGATAAGCGACCCAATAATGCTAATCACAAACAGGGTTCCGCTAATAGTTCTTAAAAGAAAGTTACTCAATGCTCAATGGTATTTATGATTTCTTTACTTTTTTCAAAGCTCTCCTTGGGCACGTAAACCTCTGCATCTCCGAACGAATGATACGATGAATCCTGCTTGTTTATTATAACCGCTTCGATGCCGTTATCGGATAAAACCTGCTTGGCAATTTCTGCTTGCCATGGTTTATCGCTAGAGAATACCAATACCCAGTTATCTTCCATGCTATTTGGTTTCTAACTCCTCTGCTTTCCCGTTCTGTTCTTTTTGTGCTTGAAGAATCTCCTTCTCAAACTCCTCCTCACGGCTAATCGATTTACGAGGGCCAAATATGGTAACCAGGTCTTCGCTAAAGATAACTTCGCGCTCAAGTAGCAGCTCTGCTAGTTTTGTTAACCCCTCCTTGTTCTCGGTGAGAACGGCTTTGGCGTGATTGTAAGCCTTGTCAATTAGCTCCTTAACCTCTTTATCGATCGATTCGGCAGTTTTCTCGCTGTAGGGTTTGCCGAACGAGAACTCCGATTGCCCCGATGAATCGTAGAAGCTGACGTTTCCGGTTGTTTTTCCCATGCCGAAGTAGGCTATCATGGCGTAAGCTTGCTTGGAAACTTTTTCAAGATCGTTTAGCGCACCCGTTGATATCCTGTTGAAGGTTACCTCTTCGGAGGCTCTTCCCCCAAGGGCAGAGCACATCTCATCGAATAGCTGCTCGGTGGTTGTTATTTGCCTTTCCTCGGGGAGATACCATGCAGCGCCTAAGGAGCGTCCTCGTGGGATAATTGAGACTTTTAGTAGTGGGTTGGCATGCTCAAGCAGCCAGCTTACTGTTGCGTGCCCAGCTTCATGGTAGGCAATGGTTTTCTTCTCATCCAAGGAGATAATCTTGTTCTTCTTCTCAAGCCCGCCGATAATCCTGTCAATTGCATCTAGAAAATCCTGTTTTTCAACGGTAACCTTGTTTTTACGGGCAGCGATTAGCGCCGATTCGTTACACACGTTTGCAATATCGGCACCCGAAAATCCAGGCGTTTGCTTTGCTAGGAATGTGATATCAAGCCCCTCTTCGAGTTTTAAGGGCCGTAGATGAACCTTAAATATCTCCAGCCGTTCCTTGCTGTCGGGGAGTTCAACGTGTATCTGCCTGTCGAAACGACCTGCACGGAGTAGTGCTCTGTCGAGTATATCGGCACGGTTGGTGGCTGCAAGGATTATTACCCCTTGGTTCGATCCAAAACCATCCATCTCAGTGAGGAGTTGATTTAGCGTGTTCTCACGCTCATCGTTACCGCCAAAGTTGGCATTTTTACCTCTAGCACGGCCAATGGCATCAATCTCATCGATGAAGATGATACAGGGTGCTTTCTCCTTTGCTTGTTTGAAGAGGTCGCGAACGCGCGATGCGCCAACGCCAACAAACATTTCAACAAAATCGGAGCCCGACATGCTGAAGAATGGTACATTTGCTTCGCCTGCCACTGCTTTTGCCAGTAGGGTTTTACCTGTGCCCGGAGGGCCAACAAGGAGCGCACCTTTAGGTATTTTACCTCCGAGATCGGTGTATTTCTTTGAGTTCTTGAGAAAATCAACAATCTCCATCACTTCAACCTTTGCCTCTTCGAGGCCTGCAACGTCCTTGAAGTCGGTTTTGGTGTTGGTTTCTTTGTCAAACAGCTGAGCCTTTGATTTCCCTACGTTAAAGATATTGCCTGGTCCACCAGCACCACCCTTGCTCATCCTGCGGAAAATAAAGATCCAAACCCCAATGAGCAGCAAAGGGAAGAAAAGCCACCCAAATAGGTCAGAGAAACTTGTTTCCTCTTCGTACTTAATTTTAATCTCCTCGGGGTATTTCGTCTGAATCTCTTCGAATTGTTTCTCGAAATTTTCAAGAGAGCCTATCGTGAAAAAGAAGTGAGGTCCTGTTTTTGGCACAGAACTCGCACCCTTACCTAACTTTTCAGCATACTTGCTAAGGCTTGATTGTTTTAGGAAAACTTCAACCTTACCCTTGTTTTTTACAACTCTCAATTTCTCAACATCGCCATTTGCAAGCATTTGAGTTTTTACCTCTTGCCAGTTAGTCTCTTTAGGCCCTTGTCCTCCGTAGTAAAAGTTCAGAAGGATTATTGCTCCAATAATGACAATGTAAACCCAATAGACATTGAATTTAGGGGTTTTGCTTGAACTTGCATTGCCTCCAAAAATCGAGTCGTTCTTGTCCTTGCTCTTATCTTGTTTTACTTCTTTTTCGGCCATAGTATTATGTAGTCACAATTATTTCTAACAAATATTATTGAATAGTTACCTTTTTTGATCTTGTTGCTGTTTTCTTTACAGTGAGTTCAGGCTCATCGGAATATTTTTTTATTGGCGCATCAGCCCAAAGCTCTTCAATTTTGTAGAAGTTTCTCCATTCGGTTTGGAATACATGAACAGCTACGTTCACATAATCGAGAACAACCCAAATTGAATTGTCGTACCCTGCCGATTTCCATACCTTCTCGCCAAAGGCTTCGTGTATTTTAATCTCAATGTTTTCGGCTATTGCGTGAACCTGAGTGGTGGAATCGGCATGACATATTACGAAATAGTCGCAAACGGCATTGGGCAATTTTCCTATCTGAAGCGATGTAACCTCTTTCCCCTTTTTATCCAATATAGCATCAACAATACAGGTAACCAAAGGTTCAACTTTTGATGCTTCGTGTCTTTTACCCATTAAATATTTTATTCATTTTGTTGGCAAAGGTAGCTAATTTTTGATTTATGTAAAGCCTTAGCTTTATTTCGCCGCTACTCAAAATCATCGTTTTTGGTTTGTGTATAGCCGATACCTGATACGATAAATATCGTGCCATGGATTTATAACTGACAAAATGGGATAAATATAGTTTGTCAACGTTATTGAGGGTTACTCAAGATTATGGCAAATTGCCTAGGTGTATTAAAAACAAGGCAGTTATGATGCGTGAACTACTTATGTCGTTCAACCCTATTTTTGAAAATATGCTTTAGCGGATTTAGCAATCGTTTTAGTAGGGTCATGTCTTCGGTGGTTATTTCGGCTATTCCTGTTAGATCACGATCTAATGATAAATTTTCCCCATAGCCAGTTGTGGCGCCATTGTGTAATGATACAATGGCAGGATAACCATTTTCCATCGAACCGCTAGATATCGATTCAATAGTTCCTTCTACCATCCCAAATTCCATGTAGGGGTATCCGTCGAGTTTAATATTAACGTGTTGCTCAGGTTTTACTTTACCTGCTCCTTCGAATGGCAGTGTTAGCTGAGCGAAAACCTTACCCCGTTTTTCAGGGTTTATGGTGAAAAGCCGATCGCCCGATTTAACTTCCTGAAGATTACTCCAAACATTCATGTAGGTTAATTTCCCTGATGATGGTGCAATTAACAGGTAGGTTTTCTCCCATGCTGAAAGCGTGCTCACTAGCTGGTTAAAGTTGTTCACTAAATCTTCAGTCAATTTTTTGCATTGGCTTTCTTGTTCGAGCTTGGTGTCGAGAATGTTTTGTCTTAATTTCTCGATGGTTATTGTAGTGCTAGATAGATTCAACTTAGCATTTTCCAATGCTTGACGTTTTGAGAGTATTGTAGCCTGTGAACGTTCGTACTCAAGTGCAGGGATTACGCCCGATTTAAAGAGCTGAGAATCTCGGGTAAACTGCTTTTGGGTTAGCTCAAGGTCTTTAATGGTAAGATTTCTTTGGGTACATAGTTGGTTATAGTACTGATTGTACTGCTTAATTTCCGATTCAATGGCTCTTATTTTTTGTTTATGGTAATCCTGTTTCTGAAATAGTTGATGTTCAGCATATGCTTTTGAAAAGGAGTTAAATGGGTTTTGTATGTCACCTAAGTTTAAATTGTCGAGATTCTTACTGCCAACGATTGAATCGGTTGTTTTTTGCTGTGGATTAAATTTTTGAACTATTCTCGATAGGGTTAAAATATCTTTAAGTTTGGCAGGGTTTTCGATTACAGCAATGGTGTCCCCTCTACTAACAAGCTGACCATCTGTAAAAAAGATATCTGTTATTTTTCCGTTTGCTTTAGAGATTATTACTGAAGGCGGATTTTCGCTTGTAATAGTAGCGGGTGCAATAACAATATCAGGGTATTTGAAAAATGCGCTACCAAAAAATATTGTTGCAATCACAACAAAAATAACGGTAATCCCCCACCGAAGAATCCATTTTGGTGGGACTCCTAGTATTTCGGTTATCTCCTCTGAACGGAGGTTGATTTTTGATGCTTTATCTTTTATTTCCATATTATTTGAACTCAGATGACACAGATTTATGCGGATAATCGCAGATTCTTTCTATTGTTATCAAATACTAATCTTTTAAACTGTGGTTTTTTCCCAAAATTAAACAAAAAACCAACTTCAATATTTGTAGCTTTAAGATAGTTTAGTAGTTGGTATTCATGCTCAGGACAAAGATTCCTTTTAACTCAATAATAATTATATCTTCTACTATAATGTCAGCAACATAATTACCAACCTTTTCGGATTTGTAGTAAACTTCAATTGGTTTTTGGGTTTGAAAATTAATACCTAAAGATTTAAGTTCAACTGCAAAAGCATTATAGACTTTTTCAAGAAAACCATACCCAAGAGTATTATAGACGTTGTAATATGCTCCAATAATCCTTTCCGACAGTTCTTTATGTAATAATTCAGTCATATCAATCTGTGATTATTCGTTTTATCTGCGTCATCCGCGTTCTATCTCTTATAGTTCCAATTGATTCTTTACTAATGTATAATACGCCCCCTTCAACTCGCTTAGCTCTTTATGTGTTCCTTCCTCAACAACACGACCTTTCTCAAGCACAATAATCTTATCTGCATTTTTAACAGTGCTCAATCGATGTGCAATGACAACTACCGTTCGACCTTTGAAGAACTCCTGTAAATTCTCAAGAATTACCTTCTCATTATTGGCATCTAAAGCGTTTGTTGCCTCATCTAAAAATATAAACTTTGGATCTTTGTAAACGGCACGAGCAATAAGAATTCTTTGTTTTTGCCCTTGGCTCAAACCATGGCCTTCACTTCCAATTTTTGTATTATAGCCAAGAGGAAGCGAATCAATAAATTCAGCAATGTTTGCAACCGTTGTGGCATTAAGCAGGCGAAGTTTATCAACCCTATCAACACCTGGAGCAATATTGTTTGCAATGGTATCGGAGAATATGAATCCGTCCTGCATAACCACTCCGCATTGTTCACGCCAACGGCTAATGCTAAATGCGTTAAGGTTACTCTCCCCAATTCGGATGTCGCCCTTAACTGGAGGATAAAAACCAAGTAAAAGTTTAACCAGAGTAGTTTTTCCGCTTCCGGATGTGCCCACAATAGCAGTCTGTTTACCCGATTCAATGGTAATGTTGATATCTTTTAGAACTAGGTCTGATTCTGGCTCATCGTAGCGGAAATCTAAATTGCACAGACCTATGTTTTTGTTTTCGGGGATATTGCTGATTCCTGAATTTTCGGGATCCTCCTCATCGTTTCTAAGATGTATCTCACCTAGCCTCTCAAGGCTAATCTTGGCATCCTGGGTTAGGTTGAAAAATGATATTAATTGTTCAATGGGGCTATTCAGCTGCCCTAGAATATACTGTGCTGCAAGCATCATGCCTAGCGTCATATCCCCATCAACCACGCTCTTTGCTGCAACTACTGTTATTAATATATTTTTAACCTCGTTGATTAGTATTGCCCCGCTTTGCTGGTATTGGCTTAGCGCTAAACCTTTTACGCTCACCTTGAAGAGTTTAGCCTGAATACGCTCCCATTCCCAGCGTTTTTGTTGTTCACAACCATTCAGTTTAATCTCCTGCATCCCTTGGATTAGCTGGATGACATTGCTCTGGTTGGCTGCCATTTGAGCAAATCGACGATGATCGAGCTCCTCGCGCCGTTTCATAAAGAGCCAAACCCAAAGGGCGTAGATTGTGCTACCCACAAGGAAGATTGAAAATATGGTAATATTATAAAAAAGTAGTACTGCCCCAAAAATAGCGAGGTTGACCAACGAAAACATCACGTTTAGCGTTGTGCTAGTCAGAAAACTCTCGATTCGCTTATTATCTCCAATACGTTGAATTAGGTCGCCTACCATTTTGGAGTCGAAGAAGCCCATGGGTAAGCGCATTAGCTTAATCAGGAAATCGGAGATAAGCGATATATTGATACGTGTTCCGAGGTGCAGCAATATCCAACCCCGGATAAATTCAACCGATACACGGCTAAGCGTTAATACCAGCTGGGCTATTAGCACAAGATAGATAAAACCGATATTACGATTACCGATTCCCTTATCAACTAAGCTTTGGGTAAGGAATGGGAACACCAGCTGCAGCAAGCTGCCAAGGATTAACCCGAGTAGCAATTGAATAATCAGCTTGCGGAAGGGGCGGAGGTAGCTGAACAGGAAACGGAAGGTCTTCTTATTCGGTTTCTCGTCGAGCGCAGCGTAAAAGTCTGGAGTGGTTTCGAGTAGCAGGGCTACACCCTGTTTTGCTCCATCCTCAACCGTTGATGCCCAACAGCGGATAAACTCATCACGGGGAAAGCTGACCAGCCCACCACCGGGGTCGGAAACATGTACCGTTTCTTTTCCCTTCTTTCCCGTAATTTTATAAACGACAACGAAATGGCTTTGGTTCCAGTGAACGATGGCTGGTAGGGGTGCTTCGGTTAGCAGCTGGTCAAAGCTGATCTTAACCCCCATGCTCCGAAAACCGATGCTTTCAGCTGCACGGCTAATGCCAAGCATACTAACCCCCTCACGGGTGATGTAGCATCGCTCCCTGAGGGTTTGTAAATTATAGTGTTTACCATAAAAGCGAGCTACAATCCTTAAACAGGTTGGTCCGCAGTCCATTGCATCGGGTTGATGGTAGTGAGGGAAAGACATTATAATTTTTTTTTGAAAATTGGTTCTAAGATAATTGAATTTGTTAGATTTATTAGAATAATTTTATTCGTAAAAGTAAAAAATAGGGTTGTAGCCTATAATTTAAGGATACCTAGAATTTAGGTGTCTTGTTATTGGCTTAAAAATTGAATGCAATGAATTGAGAAAAACAAAGAAGTTATCAGATCCTTTCCTGATAACTTCTTTGTAAACTAGATAATGCTTGTGAATTGATTATCTATAGCAAGAAGTACCTTCTTCTCGACACATCCCTTCCCAATTACCTTCATGGCAACAAAACGTACCACCTGGGCACTCAGGATCACCACCATTTGTAACACAAGCTAAACCTCCCAGAATTGATTTTTGCTCTTTCTTATTGAGTACCTTTACTCCTTTTAGTTCTTTTAAATTTTTCATGACAAATTAATTTTTAAGTTATTTAAATAACCTGATCATTTAAAGACACTCAGGCATTATGTCTACTCCTCGCGAGAGAATACGGTTAATTATTTTGACTTACCAAATCAAGTTCATGTGTTCTAGTATTGGCTGTTTCAGTTTCTTCTTCAATCATCTCATCGACGAAACCTAATAGGTCAACTTTGTCATATTCCTTAGGGAATGATCTTCCATTAACTAGTATTTCTGGGGTAAAGTTGATGCTTTGCTGTTTACACCATTCTTTTTCTTGAGTGAGAGTAGTTTTGTATTCTGGTTTGCTGGGTTCGCCCCATTTTACTAACCACTTATTTGGTGTAGTATTGCTGTAAATATCATGCATCGCCGCCAAGCAAGCCTCATCTCCATCAAGGTTGTAGATTTCTAATAATCGAAGTGATATTTTTGAGTCCAAGGAATTTGGATCATCATTTACGTTAAAACGAATGATGGTATTAATACTCTTATCGTTTAATGGTATTATCTTTTCCACCAAAAGATGTGCTTCCTTGCAAAAGCCGCATAAAGGATTCGTGATTACAATTATTTCGAGAATTGCTTTTTCCTTTGTATTTCTGAAAATAATTTCGTTAGGAATTCTTGTTTGAGTATCTTTTCTATTGTTACTATTTAATAGAGCTTGAAAGATATTGAAACTACGTTTGAATTTAAAGTGTTTAATTCTCAGGGCTTTTAATTCTTGTTCCTTTTTGAATAAGGGCGATATAAATTGCCATAAAGCAAATGAGAATATAAAACAAAAAAATGTTGTTAAAATAGCATTTACACTCAGGGATAGTTCGTTATAATTGCTAAAAAATATTGCAATTGCTTGTAGCCATAATATAGAAACGACAGTTAGGCATAATGGGCACAACTTTTTTACAATCTTGAATTGGTAGTAAACAGAGAAAAATGTAAAGGGGATTGCTAGGAGAGAAATTATTATTAATGGAGAATAGCTGTTGCTGCTATTTTTCAATATAACAGAGGAGACAATTTGGAAGACAAAATATATTATGCCAGCATTGCTTAATTTTAGATATCCAAAAAGATTAGCTCCTTTTGAGCTTAGAACATCATTACAATTTATTTTTTTATTACCCTCAGTACAGAATTTGTCAAGTGCTTTTGATTTAATTCCAAGGTCATGATATAGTATTAAGATACAAACAGCAAGACCAGTTAGCGATAATAAAAAATGAATTATTGAGAATGTTGTATTTTGATAAATGAAGTAAATCGAAATTAATGCAAGGGTTGTAATAAGCGTATTTCTGTTTGTGAATCTATGTTTTTTTGTCGGCGGTCCAATTTCTTTAATGTCACTCTCAATAATTACTATTATGCCCGACCAAAAATCAATAAATTCATTCTCAGTTACGATTTTCTTTTTGTTATCATTATATGATAAGTGTATGGATTGGGCAATTTTAGAGGCCAATACAAATCCATTATGTTTATCGTCTTTTATTAGTGCTAAGAAGTGATTTGGAAGTAATTGCAATGTCTCTTTATTTTTCGGGACTTCGAGCGCATAATTCTTAACTGAAAAATGATCAAGTACGCCTGTTACCGAATGTAAACTAGGATATGTTGGATGCGAACGTAGCTGAAAGTCCAACTCTTCAGTATTTATTTTGATGCTGTTTTTATTCAAGAGCATTTTAACTAAAGAGACAAGAGGTTCTTTCATTTTTAAATTATTTTTTTGATTTTTAATCGCTTTGTAAATGATTCTTTAACTATTGTAAACTCAGAAATGGGTCTCACACAAAATGTTTCTGACACTTTTTTTTTCTTATGTAATTGGACGCCTTGCTTTATTGTTTTGCGTTGCACGTATTGAAATTTTGCAGAATGATGCTAAGTAAAAGTTAGCGGGATCCTGATATAATAACGATCAAAATGCAATAAATATATAAATGTACCTAAAAAAAGTACAAAAACAAGTTAAAATATGCTAAAAAATACCAATAATCTAAAAATATTAAAAAACGATTAAATATATATGATTCATGTTGTTTAGTTAAGCATGAAAATAGAAATTCTCAATAATCACGCTTTTTAAGGTGTGATTGCTAATGTATTGATAATCAAATAGCAAATCTTAAATAAACGACATTGAAATGGGATTTTTATTTTCAATTGTTCTGTCAACGCTAAGTACTTACTTTAATAGAAGTGATAAGGAACAAGCTAAACCCGATTGACAAACCTATGATGTTTAAAATGGTTGTTAACCGATTTTTAGTAATGTTTCTGATTACTAACTTAAGTTGAAGCAAAACTATTTGGTGCTATAATATGTGACAAAGGTTATTCTTTTTCATAGAAAGTTCTAAGTTCGAAATAGGCGGGCATAAGAGTCTGAAATTGCAATTTTTACAGGGAATACAATTTTGCCTTAGCTTTCTCCAGCTATTTGAAGATAGTATCTCCTTTAAAACTAACTCTTTAACATTCTGATTGAGATTGCCGAGTTTGGGCGCATTTATGTTCGAAAAAACGTTTCCAGATGGGGTGATAACCAATTGTCCAAATAAGTTTTTGTTTATTTTAGTATTAATCAGGATGCTCTTGTAGGTTGGTTTTGTTGATCGAATATCTTCTTGGTTGACAAAAATATTTTTTTGAAAGAAATCAATATTGTCACCACGATAATATGGTAGATACTCTAATTCTAGTTGTGGGTATTCGTTGACTAAATTAGAAATTGTATCAAACTCTTTTTCATTACCAACCGGAATTTGTAGGTTAATATTTGGCTTTTCACTATGGTTTACTAGCCTTTGAAGTGCATTAATAGAAATGTCGGAATCAATTGATATGTAGGAATTTATATTGTATTCATTGATGGTATCAAAGAAATCTAAATAGTTTTTATAGTTAACTTTGATTGTTGTGTCAAAGTTATTATCCTTTAAGTATTTAATTAAATCAAAAAGATGTTTGTATTTAAAAATATTTCCACCTGTTAATGTTATGTTAACGGCGAGATTTTTTAACTGGGATAAAAATTTTAATAAATCTGTATAATTCAGTTCTTCGTTTGTATTGCTTTTAGTGCATGTATAATACTGCTTATAAGCATGATTGCAATAGGAGCAGCTGTGGTTACATTCATTGTTGAGGAATATAACTACCTTATTGATATACTGTTTAATGTTTTCTCCAATGGATGATTCCGTTTCTTTTTTTAAGTATTTGATTTCTCGATGAATCTTAATATAGGGGATAAATTGGAAGGGTTTTTTCTTGGTTAATGAAGTCTCATAGTAGTCACTCATGAATTTGTTTCTGGTTTCATTGATAAATTCAAAAACCGCCTGATTAGATAGATCCTCATCGGTTATTAGAGCAACTTGTGTGTTTCTTCTTTTATTAAGTTTTGTGACGAGGCTAATAACATCTGGATTATCGGAAATAGCTATTTCTGAATTTAGAGTATTGAAAAGCAAAACTTTTCCATTTTTTATTGATATGTAAACATAACTTTCGATGTAAAACCAATATTTATTCATGAGAAGTCTATTTAACAAGGTTAGTCATAGTACTATTTAACTTAATGATACTTCATCAACAATTTTGAAGTAGGTTGAAGTATCTTCTTCAATATTTGAAATCATCTGGCTAAGGAAGATTTGATAATTAGCTTTATCTAAGAAGCCATTACAGACAATGTCTTTTTCGTTCAGATTGAGGTAGAAAAGGCATTGGGTGCATCTCTGAAGAAAATAACATTTCTCACACAAAGGTTTTATTTTGTCAAGGTTCTCGGAATGGTTCTTTGCAACATCTTCACTAGCTAAGTTTACTTTTCCATTTACAACCGACCCCATTGCGTATTCGCTATTTATTCTTTCACAGGGCAGAATCTCTCCTTTTGCACTTAGAAATAACCTCCTGCTAAATGGCCTACAAGTGCCGGTAGGGACAACTCTTTTCCCAGTGTTTTCTCTAAATAAATCATTATAATCAACAGCATTAAATCCAATATGTGAATGGATAAAGAATGATGTATCTTGAACGATAGGAGATTTTATAAATAGTTTCTTTTCTATACCTGAATAGTCTTCGGTGTTTTGGAGGTAATCACTGTAGTTTGAATAAGTGTTCCAAAAGTCTTTCCTTTTGCTTTCTTTAATTCCTGATGTATTCAAATGGGATATATTCGGAATTTTATCAAATTCTTTAAAAAAGAAGTCGGTAATTTCTTTGACAGAGTTTCTATTATGAAGCACTGAGTTGAATTCTATATTGTTTTTGAAGAAATCGGGATGGTTTTCTTTAATCTCTTTTAGATTTTTGAAAATCAGAGAGAAGGAATTTTTGTTGTTTTTTAAAACACGATACGAATTGTTCTTCTCGTATCCATCAAGGCTAACTAGCACCCTAAAATTATTTTGTATTAGAAAATTGATGTGATGATTGAGAAGCACCCCATTTGTTGTCATTCTGAAGATAAAATGATAGTTCTTGCTTTTAAGAGAACGGCAATAGCTAATAATCTCTTCTATGAATTGAACATTCAATAAAGGTTCACCACCATAAAAGCTAATTGAAATATCTTTGTCATAAGACTCGTTTAGAGGCGAGTCCCAGTATTTAGTCAAGTATTTAAGTAAAGCTAAAGCATCTTGGTTGTTGATCGTTTTTCTTTCGCGATGATTTTCTTCCTCATAGAACTCGCCATACGCACAGTATTTACACTGTAAATTGCAGTTTTCGGTTGTCTCAAAAATTACATTTCTTACATTTGCAATATTGTGTTCAATCTCCTCTTTTGAAATTTTTGTAATTAGGTTTTCTTTATCATCGGAATATTTAACTGTGCCAGATTCCTCTAAGAATTTAAGTTTTCTAAGATAGAAAGAATGATCTTGTAAGCGCTGATGGTCGTCTGATCCAATTCGTTTTTTATGATCGTAGGCTAATGTGCTTAAAAGGCTAGGCGATAATAGTAACCAGCTATTATGATTGGTGCTAAAGTAGAAATGATTATTCTTTTTCGTTGATATGTGCATTGTCTTGTTATTAATAATGCTTAGAATCAAAATAGTTGGAGTCATAAAGGATGATTCTTTATGACTCCATTTTTTAAGTTTTAGGCTTCAGCCAAAGATGCATTGGTGCAACCATACATGGTATTACCAGCTGAGCAACCATGACCAGCTGCAACGTTTGCGTTCCAGTTGTCATTATTTGATGATGGCCCTTGGCATCCGCAGCAGCAGCAACCACCTGGAGCTGCCTTACCACCGTTAACCTTTAGCAAAAGGTCTTTTGAGAGTTCACTTGAACCGCTCAATTTCACAAGCTTTAATTTTTCTTTCATAATTAATTAAGTGTTAGTTAAACAAAAAACTACAAGAAATATTAGTTTATTTACTTGTAGATATCTTCAACCATTAGTGAGGTGTATGACCTTTCTAATCGGTTTATTTTTTCACTAATTATTGTTCTGTAATCTGAACTTTTTATGTACCCATTGCATTTTATTATTTCATTTTCTGGATTAATAAAGAAAATACACTGGGAGCAGCGATTATTCCGAAAACAGCTTGAGCATACTCTATGCATTTTATGAAATATACTATTATAGTATTGGGCAATTTCAGAGAAGTTGATATCTAAATGGGTTTTGGTTATTTTAGCTAATGCGTATTTAAAATCAATTTTATCGCAGGGCATTAACTCTCCATTTGCTGTAATATAGATTTTGTTCCTAAAAGGATTACATGTGCCAGTTATTGTTCTTTTTTTATTGCTTTCAGATAATAGGTCGGAGTATTCGCTAAATATGAAGCTATTAAACCTATTCAATTCGTAATTAGAGTTCGAAATAAATTCTTCAATATTCGGAGAATCATAATTTTCATTATCAATTATAGTTTGCTCCGTATTAAAAAAAGTGTTAATGAAATAATCTTTGTATGTGTCTTTTAGACCATCTATTTTAAGCGGAAGTATTGTGCTGGTTTTGTTAAACTCTTTTTGGAAATAGGATTGAATAGAGTTGACACTATTCTTTTTATTTAAGGTTGAAAGGATGTGAACTTTTTTAGAGAAAAATTCAGGATAATTCTTAATCATGAATAATAACAAATCCTTTACTCTATCGAAAGTTTCTTCTCCGTTTTTATAAATTCTAAATTCATTTTGTTCTTTATCACCATCCATGCTTATAAAAATATCAAAATGATGATTTATAAAATAGTCAAGTTTATTTTTTAATAATGTACCATTTGTTATTAGATTGAATTTAAACTTGATCTTATTTTTGAATTTTGATAAATACTCTACTGTTTTTTCAATTGTATTAAAGTTTAGCAGGGGCTCGCCACCATAAAAGGCAACTGTTACTGAGGTGTCATTATCGAAGTTGTCATTTGAAAATCTTTTGGCTATAAAAAAATCAAAAAATATTTTTAGACGCTCAAATTCAATACTTTTTCCATTCCTTTTTTTATAGTAATCATAGTTTTCTCCAAATCCACAGTATTTACATGCAAGATTGCATTTCTCAGTAACTTCAATGATGATCTGATTAGTGTTACAAAATGAGCTAATTATGTCGTTTGGGGTATATTCAACTAATGGTTCATAATTGTTCTCATTCCTGCTTAGGTAACCATTGTTTTTTAGAATGCTTATTTTATCTAAGTAATAGTTAGTTGTCGAAATGTCTTCTGCTTCCTCGATATTTTTGTTATAATGATTAATAAAGCCCAAGATAGTAGGTGATGCAATAATGTTTTTATTGTTATTAAAATTAAATAAATAACTATTATTATTTTCTGATGTAATAAGGAAATGCTTAGGTGATAATAACGCGTTCATTTAAATAAAAATTAGTTATTAACCATATGATTTGCAATGATGTCCAATGCTAAACTGATGCTATGTTTGTGTAAAAGACAATCTAATGGATGATGATCATCTGTATTTCCATTATACTCCTCGCAAACTGCCACACATCCACCTCCGCAAATATTTCTAACCCAGCAGATTGAACATTTAGCTCGATTGTTTACGTTAAGAATTTGGCGATAATTGTGAAGCTTATTGAAGTCAAAATCTGATGAAATTTTTCCTAAGTAATACTTATCATTGCTAATCATTCTATGACAGAGATAAATACTCCCATCCCAGTCTATCGCTACATAATTAGCCGCAATGTGACACGAGTGAGTCAGTTTTGTTTTATTTAAAATAATCGATAGAGGTTCAGTCAATAATTGAAAACTACTTCGGTTTTCATTTGAGGTGATCTTATTTTTTACATAATCCTCAATTTTCCCTAACTCTAATTTAATTGATTCAACATCTTCAATACTATCTATGAAAATTCCATTCGTGTTGCCAAATGCCGGCTCCATATGTATTTCATTAAAACCAAGGTTTTCTAAGAATATGAAATTCTCAAATACTCTATTTTTACTATTTTTTGAGATTGTGGCTCTGGCAGATATATTAACACCTTTTTGTTGAGCGTTAGTAATGTTCGAAATGAGTTCCTTGTAGTAATTTTGATTATCCTTACCTGGTCGATTGTACATCTGGGTTATTTCATCTCCATCTATACTAATTACGGTATTGATTTTGTGGCTTACTATTAAATCGAGAACATCATCCTTTAAATTCAAACCATTTGTAGTGATAGAGTAATGAATATATTTATTCCCAGCCAAGGCTTTTTGATTTGCATATCGAATGGTTTGACTTATAATTTCATGTTTTATCGTGGGCTCTCCACCAAAGAAACAGACGTGCAGATTTGTCGATTCTCCTGAGTTTTTGAAAAGAAAATCGATGGAGTCCTTTGCAGTTTGAAGCGTCATGTTTTGTCTCTTCAAAGCAGAATCCCTATCAAAACAGTATTTGCATTTTAATTGGCAATCTGAAGAAATGTATAAATCTATTTTATTTAAAAAGTCTGATTTATTTGTCTTGGAACTATGCTGGTGTAGCGCTTTATTCTTAATAAGAATTTCTGATTCAAGTAATTCTTTGATTGCATTAAGCAGATCTTCCTTTGAATATTTATCTGCTAATTTATTTATGATATCATTTTCCTTAAGGGGGAAATCCAGCTCAATAATAGACATCATGATGTTACTAAAAAGAAAAACATCAAGCGACTGTACGTTTAGAATTAACGTACAGTCTTTAAATGGTTGTTTGTGTAATTCGGTTAGATAAATCATGCTAATGAATGAAAATGTTAAAAAAGAATGAACATATTTTTTCAGGTGATAAATCTACGTTTCTTCCGTCTCATTGATGAGACGGAAGCGATTGCTTGTATGTTATAAAGCATGGTTGTGAGCGTTGGGCCAGTCTAACGCTCAGTAAATTAATAGTTTCAATTAATTTCAGTAGAAGATGTTTATTTGCCAATCTAGTATGGCATTCAAATCCTGTAACCATTCTTGTTAAGAGTTTTATTGTTTGATAATTTATCTTGAAAGCATCGCTCTCCTTTTTGGAAAATCTCTTTTTCAGTGGATTCTTCGAATGCTTGGATTACAAGTTCGACCTGTGTCGGTGATGGGAAGTAGAAACTATTGCTGTTGCGGCGATATCGAACTTCTATCCCCTCATCGCGAAGGTCGGCAATAAACCTGTATAGCGTAGCACGGCTAACCTCTAGCTTTGCGGCGAACTCTTCGGGGTTACCGGTATATTGTTTCGCTATATGGTGTTGAAAAAGCGTTAGGAAGTTTTTAGCATTCTTCGGATTCATCGGTTAAGGTTTAGAAATGGATAAGCCCAATAAGCATAGCTGATTGAGAAATTTAGTGGACTTTACATTGTGCTTTATTAGAATTGAGCAGGATTTGTTACTCTATAATGGTTTAATTCTTGTTTAATAATTTCAATAACCATTACCCAAATAGCTATTTTCAATGGATAGTACTTTTAACCTCCGATACATTTGGCTCGACGGAGGTGTTTACCATAAAAGCGCACCACAACCCTTAAACAATACCAGTCAGGCAATTGACGAGATTGGAGCTGCGTGCATAGCCTGTCAGGGTAAAAAGATTAACTTTGTAAAGGTAGGCACAGCCTGCCTAACGGCAGATAAACCTGAAAGAATATATTCGTCTTAGGCGTGAAGCCTAAGCCCAAACGAAGATAATAAAACAAAAGACAAAAATGGTATAGCCAAAATCATTTAATGAATTGAATACTATTTTGAAACTAATTCCAACAAAGTCTTTTCATTTAATTTTTCTCGAGCAATGGCTGATTTGTAGTGCCGGTATAAAAAATCGTAAACTACCATTTCATGTATGCGTTGCTTCGAACGAAAAATACGATTCATTGCCATATGAACATAACTTGATAGCAATTTCGAGATGTCAATGCTTTCATTAGTCCGAGCTATCTTCTTTATGTCGTTAACTGTATGATATATCCTATTTGTTCTTTGTTCTAATAAATCTACAAAAGAGAGATATTCACCTGCATTTTCCTTGTTTAGGTTCAATGCTAAGTGAATATCAACCTTAATATTTCTATATTTTTGATCTAGTTGAAATTTCAGATTCTTATTCATACCAAATTCTAGGGCATAAGTTTCTTTATTAGAAGCCATAAACTGTTGTTTTTGTTCTAAGGAAAGCCCAAAGTCTGTCAACAACGCATCTATATTTTTAAACGCAAACATCCAACGAATCTTCTCTCCTTCATCGCCATCAATCGAGTCCAAGAATAGCCCTGTAGTTTCACTATCGATCCAAAACAAAGTTTCTGCATGCGTTATTAACATTGGGTGATATCTTTCTATTTCAGGCTGATAGGTGTCAAGCATGACTTTCCAAATCTTTTTTGATTCAACAAGACATTGTAGCTTGCTATTTATCTCATGCATTATTATGCCGATATTGTATATATTATCGAAATGAAACCTTACTCTTAAATGTAAGTCTGGATCAGCATACCGAATAAAAAACCATTTATCAATAATGTTTTTTTCCTTTAATAGCGTTGAAGTTGGCAAAAAAACTTGAGTTAGAATCTCATCGGCTGTTTTAACACCGCAATAGATCTTATAGTACAGCCATTCATCTCCTGGAATATAATTTTGCTTTGTCATCGTCGTATTAATTCAAAGATAAATCAACTTCTTTCTTTTTCTCTTTTTCAAGCACAGGTATATCTTTTAAAATGTTTTTGTGAAAAGCAAGAACGATTTGATTAGCATATGATTTGCCATTTTCATCTTTAATAGGACTATTATCAGGGCTATGCAGAAATTCTTTCATCTTAAATGACTCTCTTTTTTTAATAGAATCGAATAGCACTTTAATGCTAAATATATTGGTGAAGTCGATTAAGAGTTCATTGTCTCCATCGGCGAGTGTTACAAGGTTTGGTAAGCGTAATCCATTTCTCCATAAATCTACTTTAGTGCTCAACTCGACATCATCCTTGATTTTAAGGAAGGGCTCTATATCTTTCTTCTTTAGATTCCATGTGGCTTCAAATAGGATCAAATTTTTATAGGTAACCCTCGGCAAAAATTGATAATCGTTTGCAAGGTTGCCCCAATGAAAACCAACTCCACCTCGATGACCTTGCATTTGTAAATCGCACAAGAAACGATATACGGGAAGCGTGCTATTAGAATAGCTGTGGGCATTACTTAACCGAGGGACAACTTGCTTGTTATATCTTTTTGAACGAAGGAATACCTTGTTTTGACGAATTGAAATCATTAAATCTGATATTTCAATAGTGTGATTTTGATCAACATTAGGGTTCGCTAAATATGGAATTTCATATTCGAAAAATACGGGATGCATTAGTACATTGCCAGTTCTTGCTTCTGGGAGATGTACAATTTCGGCTATAATCCTATCTTCGGCAAGTTCTTTCTCTTTACTGGCAATTTCCAATGCGTATTTATAAAACTCCTCGTTAGTATGGCAAAAACGACCGATTAAACAAAGAGCACTAGTGCCACCTGCAGATCCTAGGATTATTCTTTCTTCTTCCCCAACATTAGAAGGAGGAATTAATTCAACCATTGCAGAAATTGTATTCGGTAAGGGGGTCTTATCGGTTGGGAAATTTTTAAGTTCCTCTTCTGATAGTTCAACGCTGAATGCTTGGTTTACTAAAGTTTCTTGATATTTATTAAAGAGAAATCGCTGAATATAGTCCCATCCAATTTGGTTTTGGTTTTGATGACCTCCTGATATAGCTAACCCATCTAACAATGGAGATAAATCACTTCCTGCTGAGTTTCCAATAGGATATCCCAATCCAAATTCTGGGTCAAGAACCATGGTTAATTCAACTTCATGATTCTCGTACCTTTTATTGAATTCGGTGATAAATCTGGTAAGATTATTTTCTGCAGGAGAAATTGATAATTTATTCAGCAGCTCTATTCCTTCGAGAACTCTTAATGGAATTTTTTTGTCTAAGTTATTACCGGAAATTGGGATTATCATATCTGACTGAAAAAGGAACTTTTCCTCATAATCAATATTAAATCCTTTTAGAATCTCTTTGATTTTCCCATAATAATCTTCTATTTTAACACCAATAGGTTGATAATCTAATTGTTCAAGCAATATCTGAACTGTCTTTAAATTTGCAACAATTTCTTCACAGCCATTAATACTTGATAATTTTGCAACTAATCTTCCCCAGTAATCGGGCTCTGTGATTTGTGGTTCTAGCTCGCTTAAAAGTATCTGACTATTTATTAATTCGATAATAAATGTGCTAGCCTCTTCAACGGATATATCATCTTCAACCAGTTGATTGGAAAGATTCGCTATTGTACTACCAACCTTTGCGAAATCTAAAACTCGTGTTAGATACTCATTTTCATCAACAGCAGTTATTTGATGCAGGCGTTGACTCTTATTTCCATAGCGATATTCAACGAATCGCAGCTTATCACCAGCTATATAAAGGCTATTATTCGGGAAGAAATTCAGTTGAACTCTAATCGATTCCTGCTTTGCAAGGTACTGACCTAATGCACAAGCGTAATTCATGTCAAGCCGGTTTGCCCTATGCCTTATTTTGTTTTTATGATTACTTAGCACCTGAATATTTGACGAGTCTCCAATAATGCCCAGATTAAACCCTGCAAAAAGACCAAAAGGGGTACAACGTGAGCTCATACGAGTTAAATATTTGTACAATGAAAACAAAAGCTTTTGCTCTTCTTTTTCAGAGAAAAAGCTGCCATTAAGCCATTTCAAGGTTTCACTGTATAGTTCTGGACTCGCTATGTATATAGATTCTAAAAAAGACTTTTGCTTGCACATCTCTTTTAGGCTGTTTCCTTCCTTTGCAAAATCACTAAATCGTTGGAGGAATTCTTTGGGAGTTCGGATAAAATACTTATCAAAAGGGGTATAATTGCTATTCATCGAAGTTAGACTTATATACTATGATAATAAAAGACACTCATCCCAAGCAGGATCAATGTCAGAAATATAGGAAATAAGTGCAAGCCCAATTCCTGAAATACCTTCAAGCAGCCCCGCCTCATTTAAATCACCCCCCGTTTCTTTATTCCTCCATGCTTTATATCCTGCTAATCCGTCCTCAAAATTTGCCATTTCTAAGGTTTTTAAAAACCAAAAGTCTGCTGCTTCTTTAAATGTACTATTTTTTGTATAACGATACATTCTATTGTATATATGAGCAATGCCTGCTGTACCATGGCAGAGACCAGCGTCTACAACATATGTTGTATTATAATTTATTCTTTTTGTTGAATGTAAAAGTATTTCTATCCCTTTATTAACCCATTGATTATTATCTGTTGCAATTCCTGCCTGATAAATTGAAATCCCAATTCCTAAGTCTCCATAACACCATGCAAGCCTACTGCTTGACGGCTTATTGACTTCAAATATCATGCTTGGAAAACATGAATGAAAATTCAACAGGTCTAATTTATTATTAAGAATATATATTATTGCACCATTCAACAAACGATATGATTTTTCCTTCAATATATTATTTCTATAAACTCTGCTTAGGAAAGCAACAATGCTAGCCATTCCATGTGATAATGATAAATTACTTATAACACCCTTATTATCGTCATTAATAAGCAATGGAGGCCATTTAATTCCATCATTGATATCCAACGTACTTATTTTTTCAAGTTCATCAACAAGTTTTATCAGATAATTTTCGATATTACTTCTCTCCTTTAACCTGCTTAGAAAATAGAGACCAAATCCTAATGCACCATGTAGATAATCAAAGTTTCTGCTTTGTATGTCTTGTGTCATTTTTTCGTAAACAAGATCGTCAAGTTCGCACAGCATTTCGTTACAATTACTGTCAATAAATTCCTGCTCTTTAAGATGTTCAATTAACCAACCAATTCCAGCAACTCCTCCTGAAAACGAATAATTATTTTTACCGCTATTAATTGATTCGAAAATCTTGCCAATTAGTTCATAACCTATATCGTAAGAACTTTGTTCGTTTTTGAATTTTGAGTAGTAGAAATTAAAAAGAGCGATCCCAGAAGGACCACCCATTATGCTTGATGCTTTAAAATCATCATAAACGCAGATGTCTAAAGTTGTTTTTATTTCATCAATCTTTTTAATCCAAATGGTTTCTTTATTAAGAATCAAATTGTTTATCATTCACTTGTTTATTATGATAATTAAAAGGGCAGCTAAATGAGAGGAACGATTTTCTGAAGATGAAAAATCTTTTTTTCATCTAGCTGCGTTTTATTATTAGAAACTTTGTTTAGCAGGCTCCGATTGGATATCCAACATAAGATGGGCAAGCATACCATGTGTCTTTAAAACAAGGGTCCATCGAGGGATAAACACAAATTTCAGTTTGGGGGCAAGGTACTGGTTGAACACAATGGCCATATTCATCGCGACCATGGGTGTAGCCATAATCTCCAGATTCGGGGGCATTCCCACCATTTACACCGTTCATTTGTGAACTAGTTAGAGAAACAACCGTTTCTTTCTTCAAGTTTAGTTTTTGATTAAAAACTTTCTTTTTCATAATAAGTAAAATTTTAAAATTCACCTACTCTATTTAAGGCTTTTCAGTTTCCGCCCAGAGAACGCTAACCGGTTAAAGCATTTTCTATAAGTAAAGGAAACACCCTTCCGTCTCATCGATGAGACGGAAGGAATTATCTTTATGTTATGCAGCATGCTTATAGGGAGGATGAAATATGCTGCACCAAGTTTTGTGCTTCGTTGGACTGGTTAATGGCAAGTTCTGCCAGCTCTTTAAGGGTTGTTTGAGCGCAGCAGAAAGTATTTAGGCTTCGGCTAAAGCGTATATCTGTGCCCTCATCGCGAAGGTCGGCAATAAACCTGTATAGCGTAGCACGGCTAACCCCTAACTTTGCGGCGAACTCTTCGGGGTTACCGGTGCTACGATTTTTTAAATGGTGATTAAATCGCTGAATGAAATTTTTTGCTTTATTGGGGGTCATGGGTTAAGCGCTGGTTACTAAAAATGTTTTTTTTATGACCGTTTTATCTGGAAGGGATTTGAATTGTTACTTATTGAAGTAGGACTGGCTCTGCACAAATAAACATCTTACCTTTGCCCAATAAATGATATAAATTTTATGGAGCAAAATTTTGAACCCCGATACCTATGGCTCGATAGGGTCGATTCAACCAATACATATTGTATGAACTTGGCTACCGAGGGTGAACCTGAAGGGTATGCTGTGGCAGCCTATCTGCAGGAGCAGGGGAGAGGACAGCGGGGCAATTCCTGGGAGAGCCAAAATGGGCAGAACTTAACCTTTAGCTTATTGCTACGCCCAACCTTTTTGAGGGTTGAGGAGCAGTTTACCCTGTCGAAGGTTATCGCCCTATCGGTGTGCGATTGGATAGATAGCCATAGAGTTACTGCAAAAATAAAATGGCCAAACGATATTTATGCTGGAGATAGAAAGGTTGCCGGTATTCTGATCGAGAATAGCTTTAGCAGCCCATTGCTTGAGGTTTCGGTTGTTGGGATAGGATTGAATCTAAATCAAACGGAATTCTCAAACGGAATTCCAAATCCTACATCGATGTGCCAATTAACAGGAAATCGGTTTCGGCCCGAAATAGTTTTGAGCGAAATTGTAGGTTCAATTCAAACAAGGTATGCGCGGCTTAGCCATGGATTATGGCGTGGAATTAATGAAGAGTATATAAAATCGCTTTATCGCTTTAACGAATATCATTTCTATACAAGCGAAGAGGGTAGGTTTAAAGCCAGAATAGTTGACGTTAAACCAACAGGTGAGCTAATCCTCGAAACGGAGGAAGGAGTGCAAAAAACATTTGCGTTTAAGGAAATCACTTTTGAGATTTAATTCAAAATTTTAACACAGACCTGCCTGTCGACAGATCTGGTTTCACAGAGGATGCACTGAGTTACACAGAGAAAAAGAAAACTCCTTTGACAACTGACAACTAAAAACCCTGCCTACCGGCAGGCAGGTGTCAACTGATTACTGTTTTGTTAAATGCTGCCGCAATCCCTTCGGCCATGGTGTTTATTCCCTCTTCGATTTTTTTCCCCAGCATCATCTTGAGCATCATGTTCAGCTCTGCCTTTAAGGTTAGCTTCATGCGGGTATCGTTGGGTTCAACCTCTTTTAGCTGCACCCACAGAAAGAATTCGAATGGAAGTTTCCCATCACCGGTGATCTTAACCGTTTTGAATGGTTCTTTCTCAACTATTTTCAACCCGGTTTGCCCCACTCCTTTAACGCTGAAACTACAAGAATCTTCTTCGGCTTTCCAATCTTCGAGTTTGTCGGCAGGGATAAATGGTGTGAATAGCCTGAAATCGGACAAAACACGAAAAACCTCTTCGGAACTCCTGCTGATTGTTACTACTTTACTTTCAAATTCAGTCATAGGATATATTTTGTTAATGCCTGGTAGGCAGGGTTTTTAGTTGACAGCTGATGGTATGAAAAAAGGCGAAAGTAAAAAAAGGATGTGGTTATCGAATACTGACAACAGATAACTACGAACTATTTCCCCCAGTTCTCAGGGTCGTTCCTCCACGATTTTAATAGTTCCAAATGGTTCTTGTTAACAAACCCTTGCTCGATGGCAATCTCAATCATCTCGGAGTAGCTGGCAAGGGTGTTGAGCTCTACGTTTGATTGTTTGAAGTTCTCGGCGGCATGGTTAAACCCATAGGTGAATATAGCAACCATGCCAAGCACCTCGTAGCCAGCATTTCGGAGCGCATCAACGGCGGCAAGGCTGCTTAGCCCTGTTGAAATTAAATCTTCTACCACAACCACTTTTTGCCCCGCCTTAACATCTCCTTCTACTAGATTCTCCAATCCATGTTTCTTTGGTGCAGACCTAACATAGATGAAAGGCAGGTTTAACCTGTCGGCCACAAGCATTCCATGAGCGATTGCTCCAGTAGCGACTCCAGCAATAACATCAACATTCGGGTATTTATCTATAATTAGCCTTTGGAAACCCTCTGCGATTAGGTTGCGAACTGTTGGAAATGAGAGCGTTTTACGATTATCGCAGTAAATGGGCGATTTCCATCCCGAAGCCCATGTAAAAGGATTTGCAGGATCTAGTTTAATTGCATTAATTTGGAGAAGGCTAAGTAATACTGAATTTTTTGTCATGTCGAATGATGTTTCAATTTATTTTGAAAAACGGAGAATCGTTCTTACCGAGAGCGTTGAATCCCTATTCTTTGATAATAATGGGCTATTCATCCGTTACGAATCTCTTCAAGATCTCTCAAAAATACTTGAATTTTTTCAATCGACCATCCAAGTGCAGGATGTTTTTATTTCGGGGAGAGATATACCTGTAATGATTGATGAATTCGCCTGTATGTTCCGATTCATTGAGGCTTCGGGTGGTTTAGTTCAGAATAAAAGGGGAGATCTTTTATTCATCTTTAGGCGTAACCATTGGGATTTACCTAAAGGGAAATTAGAACCAAACGAGAGCGTTGAGAGTGCTGCGCTGCGAGAGGTATCGGAGGAGACGGGAATTTCAAATATCATATTAGGGGATCGTATTTCTGATACTTTTCACACCTATCGGGTTGGGAATGCCACTGTACTTAAAAAAACCAATTGGTTTATGATGCACTACGATGGCGCGGAATCATTGATCCCTCAGCTATCAGAGGATATTACATTGGCCAAATGGATTCCAAAGGATCAGCTGATTGAGGTTTTTGATAATACCTACGATACCATTCGCGAGGTGTTAGCTAGGGCAGGTGTTGTAAATTTATAAATATTTGGAGCTAAATATCCCCTCTCGACCTTAATATCTTAAAAAGTCTTACTTCAAAATCCTCACGGGGCGAAGGTGCTGGCGATAGCAATAGCTTTCTATCAGGGCCAATTAGGAAATAGGTGGGATAGGCTCTAATGTCAAAATCCTTAACAATCTCGGGTTTGTTTCCGTAGTGCAGAAAGGTCCAGTCGTATCCAGTGTTTTTCAGCAGATTGCTAATATCCTCCTTGTCGTTATCAACACATACTGTGATAATTTCGAGTAGCTGTTTATGCTTCTCGTAAAGTTTTTGAAGTATAGTAAACTCCTGAAGGCAGGTATAGCTCGATGTTGTACAGAAGTTCAGATAAACGTATTTTCCTTTGAAATCGTCAAGTTTAATCAGTTTTCCTTTCGAATCGTATAGCTCAAATGGAGCGGGAACAAAACCTGCAAGCAGATGCGTAACCTTGGTTCGAATATTCTCGGCAATAACTAGATGTTCTGGTATTTTTGTGGTAAAGTAAAGGGAATCAAGTATGGTAAGAAGGGCCGATCGGGAGAATTTATCGTCGAAAAAACCATCGTGTAAACCCTTTAGAATCACTAACTCTTTTAATGTATCGTTCGATAGCACATTGTCGGTTGAGAGGGTTTTGTTTAGCGCAGAATAGCTCTTGTCCTGCGAAATGTTTTTGAAAACCGCATCCCCCTTTTCAGTTCGTGAAAAGAATATGAAGTACTTGTCATAGACTAGGTTGAAAAGTTCCATGAATGCAGTATTGTTATACATTACAGGTTTGTTCAGGAAGTAGTGCTCCGAGGTGCTTCGGGCTTTTTGGATATAGGTTAGCTGTTTTAGCAACCCATAACGATAGTAACGATATATGTTAAAGTAGGGTATTTTAAACTGAGCATAGCGACTTTCTAGTGTGTTGATAAGTGAATCAATATTGATATTGGGCTTCCCCTTATAGGTGTCGTTTATTATGAGGTCAAACTTTTCGTTGAAGGATAGATCGAATGAATTGGTTAGGTAGTTGATGTCGTTTTTATCGATATTGGTAATGCCAACGAACATATCGGTTTCCCTGAAATATGGGTTGAGCCTCTGCGATTCGCTTTTGCTTTCCTTCGTAGGCAGCGCGAGATTATATGTTTTACCAGGTTCGGCAAAGAGGTATATGCGGTATATGCCTAAATGGCTGAAAAGGTAGGTTGTTTCATTCACCTTGATTTGGCAGCTAAACGCTCCACTGCTTTCAACCCGGCAGCGGCCAATTTCCTCTTCGGTCATGGTTATTAAATCGGAGTAATGGTAGAATACGATTTCTTCACCAGCGTACGATTTCGATAGCCCGGTTATGCTTACCGGTTGAGCAATGGCAGAGAATGCCCATAGCATTAATAGTAATACAACCGCTGACTTGCTTGTTATCTTATTCATCGGGGGATTTTAGTATTTCTTTTTAAGATTCTCATTGCTTTTAACGAGGTAAAAACTCTTTTATGTTAATCGACCTGGGAAGAAATTGCGAAGGATCGCCATTGTGTAACAGTATATCCCTTATAACGGTTGAGTTTACCGATGAGTGCTCGGGGGTGGTGAGGAGGAAAACCGATTCTACCTCGTGTAGCATTGCTTTGTTTACCTGACCGACAGCTCGTTCAAATTCAAAATCGGCTGATGTACGTAAGCCTCGGAGGATGTTATTTACCTTAATCTTTTTGCAGAGTTCAACCGTTAGCCCTTCGTAGCTGATTACCTCTATTCGCGGTTCATTCTCGAAAACTTTTCGAATAATGGCTAGTCGTTGTTCAAGGGAGAAGTACGATTTCTTGTTGGCGTTAAACCCAACAGCAACGATTATTTTATCGAAAATGGTTAACCCCCTAAGGGCTATCGACTCATGCCCCACTGTGAATGGGTCAAACGACCCAGGGAAAACTGCTACCTTTTCCATTTATATGAAATTTGACCGAAAGTTAATCTTTTATAGCGAATGGACTGTATGCAGTTCTTAAAACCTTAACCTTTGCTACTCAATTTTAAGCGGGTTATCCGCTTTCTCGTCGAGCAGCGCATACTCAAACACATCCATGATATTCTCAACGTAGATGAATTTAAGCCCCTTAATGTAGATATCTTTTATCTCTGAGATATCCTTCTGATTCTCCTCTGATAGGATTATCTCTGAGATATTTGCGCGTTTTGCGGCAAGAATCTTCTCCTTAATCCCTCCAACTGGGAGCACTTTCCCTCTAAGCGTAATCTCGCCGGTCATGGCTACTCCTTTACGAACCTTACGTTGCGTGAATGCCGATGCCATTGATGTGGCCATGGTTATCCCTGCCGATGGGCCATCCTTGGGAATTGCTCCTTCGGGAACATGGAGGTGAACATTCCATTTTTCGAATACTTCGGGTTTTATATTCAGGGAATCGGAATGCGACTTGATGTATTCCAAGGCAATTACCGTAGATTCTTTCATCACATCCCCGAGATTTCCGGTTATGGTAAGATTGCCCTTGCCGTGGCTTAGGCTCGTTTCGATGAATAGTATCTCGCCACCTGTATCGGTCCATGCTAATCCCGTTACAACCCCGGCTAAATCGTTTCCCTGATAGATATCCTTGACATATCGAGGGATTCCAAGGATTGATTGTACCTCCTTAACGGTTAGCGTTTTGCTAAACTTCTCCTCGAATGCTATCTTTTTGGCTACCTGCCTAACAACTTTAGCTATCTTTTGATTGAGGTTCCGAACGCCGCTCTCGCGGGTGTAGTTTTGGATTATAGTCTCAATAACCTTATTCGAGAACGCAACGTTTTCATTGGTTAACCCATGCTCGGTCAGCTGATTGGGAATAAGATGTCGTTTGGCAATCTCAACCTTTTCCTCCATGATATAACCGCTCACATCAATCAACTCCATTCTGTCGCGAAGTGCGGCGTTGATGGTTGAAATATTGTTTGCGGTGGTTATGAATAGAATTCTTGAAAGGTCGTACTCAACCTCCAGGTAGTTGTCGTGAAAAGCGTTGTTTTGCTCAGGGTCTAGCACTTCCAGAAGAGCTGAAGCGGGATCACCGTGGAAATCCTTGCCAACTTTATCTACTTCATCAAGGATGAATACTGGGTTTGATGATTTAACCCGTTTGAGGTTTTGGATAATCCTACCGGGCATCGCTCCGATGTAGGTTTTTCGATGCCCTCGGATTTCAGCCTCGTCGTGTAAGCCACCAAGCGATATGCGTGCGTACTTTCTATCGAGCGCACGGGCAATCGATTTCCCCAGTGATGTTTTCCCAACCCCAGGAGGGCCGTATAGGCAGATAATAGGTGCTTTCATATCGCCTTTCAGCTTAAGCACGGCTAAATGCTCAAGGATTCGTTCTTTTACCTGTTCGAGACCGAAATGATCCTCGTCGAGCACAGTTTTTGCCCGTTTTAGGTCGAAGTTATCGGTGGTGTATTCGTTCCATGGGAGGTCGAGTAGCAGCTGAACGTAGTTGAGCTGAACTGAGTACTCACCTGCCATCGGGTTCATTCGGTGGAGTTTCTCCAGCTCCTTTACGAAGAGCTCGTCAACCTCCTTCCCCCATTTTTTTTGGGTTGCCAGCTTCTTTAACTCCTCAATCTCCTTCTCGGTGGGGTTTCCTCCAAGCTCATTCTGAATGGTTTTCATCTGCTGATGCAGAAAGTACTCCCGTTGCTGCTGATCTAAATCCTGCTTAACCTTGGTTTGGATATCGTTTTTCAGCTCTAGCAGCTGCACCTCACGCGATAAGTATTGAAGGAGCTGAACTCCCCTTTCTTTAAGCACATTTTTTTCGAGCAACCCCTGTTTTTCGGTATTCTGAATATCTGCGTTTGAGCAGATGAAGTTTACAAGGAAATGGTTGCTCTCAATATTTTTTATGGCGAATGAGGCCTCGTTGGGGATATTCGGCGATAGCTCGATAACTTTCAGTGATAAATCTCTGATTGAACCAACGATTGCCTTGAACTCCCTATCGTCCTCGTGAGGGTAAATATCCTTTAAAAGGTTTATTTTTGCTGTGAAGAATGGATCTTCGCCTGCGAATTCCTCTACCTCAAACCGACGGATACCTTGAAGAATAACAGAAGTGCTGCCATCGGGCATTTCAAATACTTTTAGCACTTGGGCAATGGTCCCAACCTTGAAAAGGTCTTTGGTTTCGGGCTCTTCAATTTTTGAGTCGATTTGCGAAATAGCGCCTAGTATCTTTCGTTTGGTATTCAGCTCACGTATTAGGCTAACTGACTTGGAGCGTCCTACGGTAATGGGAATAACTACACCGGGGAATAGCACGGTGTTTCGGAGTGCTAGTATTGGTATTACACTGGGTATATCTTCATCCTTGATAATTGGGTCGCTTTCATCGGAAATTATGGGGATAAACTCTGTGTCCTGATCCATCGAATCGATTGATATGGGGTTGCCAATTCTAATGTCAAATTTTCTGCTCATTTTTTAAATTCTCCTTCTAAGCAAAATGACAACATGTCATATTTGCGTATTCCTTCAATAGGATTCTAGGTTGTGCAAGGTTAGTGCCAATAATATTTGGTCGATTGTTGATAGCTATTCATGCTAGTATTATAGGCTGTTCAATAACTTCTGAACTCAGCGGTTATTTCAAAAACATGCTGAAGAATGTTTTTCTCTATCTCATTAAATGTTAATCCTCTTCGTTCATAAACTAATTTGGCTGTTTCTATTGCTTTTTCAGTTGAGTATTCGGTAAATCCTTGAGCACCACCCCAGGAAAAACTTGGTATGAAATTCCTTGGAAACCCACTACCGAAAATATTTGCATTCACGCCAATAACAGTTCCTGTATTGAACATGGTGTTGATACCGCACTTGGAATGGTCTCCCATCATTAGCCCGCAGAACTGAAGTCCTGTATCAATAAAACTCTTTTCAATGTAGCTCCACAGTTTTACGTTGGCGTAATTATTTTTCAGGTTGGAGTTGTTCGAGTCGGCTCCAATATTGCACCACTCACCAAGTACCGAGTTCCCCAGGAAGCCATCGTGAGCCTTATTCGAGTTGCCGAAGATGACACAGTTGTTAACCTCGCCACCAACCTTTGAGTAGGGCCCAATGGTAGTTGGACCATAAATTTTTGCCCCCATTTTCAGCGTTGCGCCTTTGCATAAGGCGAATGGACCTCGTACAATGGCTCCTTCCATAATCTCAGCACCTGCTCCGATGTAAATAGGTCCATTATTGGCGCTGAGAATGGAACATTCAACTGTTGTCCCCTTTTCAATAAAAATTCTATCGGAATTTAATGCTCTGTTCGTGCTTGATATGGGTTCCGATTGTCTTCCCTTTGTAATTAGCTCGAAATCCTGCTCAAGGGCTCTGCGATTTTGTGTGAAGATATCCCAGAGGTTGGTGATGCTGAGAGGGGTTTCGTTGAGTTTTATTAAATCTTTGAAGTGGCTGATCTCAGGAATGTATGAGGGGGTAGGTGTAGATGGTATAAGTGCTGCAATAATTGTATCGTTGAAGGTAATTGCTTGTCCGCATTTAAGGTTGAGGATTAAGGCTAAAAGATTTTGGTCGGGGATAACCCCTCCATTGATTAGGTACGATTCTTTATCTCCATGGGCAGGTTGATACTTTTCACGTAGATAGTCAGCCGTAAGGTATGAGCAGTTTGCCCCAAGTACCATCTCCCATTTTTCTTTCATGGTAAGAATGCCTATGCGAATTTCGGCAACAGGTCTGGTGAATGTAAAGGGGAGTAGGTTTAGCCTTCTTGAATCATCAAATAGTATGTAGTGTTTTTGCATGATTTCAGTATGTTTTATCGCAATAAATGTACAATTATGGTATGTCGATTACCCAATAGTGAGGTAAAGATATAAATAAAAAAGCTCCAAAGAATGGAGCTTTTTATATCTTAAAAAAATAGGATACGTTAATGACCTACTTTTTCTTCTTATCCATATGATCCTTGTAACGGTTCATGAACTTATCAACGCGACCAGCGGTGTCAACAAGTTTCATCTTACCGGTATAGTAAGGATGCGAAGTGTTCGAAATTTCCACTTTAACCACAGGATATTCAACGCCTTCGAAGGTGATGGTTTCCTTAGTAGCAACGGTTGACTTGGTGAGAAAAACATTATCATTAGACATGTCCTTGAATGCCACCAGTCGGTAATTTTCCGGATGTATTCCCTTTTTCATTGTTTGTATATGTTTATCTTACTGTAAATTCCGAATATCGGGCTGCAAAGTTATTAACTAATATTAAAATAACAAATCCAACACCCGAAAATTTTTCTCCCAGCTGATGATTGTAATATAAATTCTTTCGATTAGTTACGGCTATTGAGTTTTGAGAGAAGTCGCAAGAATTCAATGTATAGCCAAATTAAGGTTACCATTAATCCGAATGCGCCAAACCACTCCATGTACTTTGGTGCGCCTTGGCTTGATGCCCTCTCAATAAAATCGAAATCGAGGAGTAGGTTTAAGGCAGCAACAGCAATAATCACTACGCTAATTCCAATGCCAATAGGTCCATTGCTATGGATGAATCCAACATTTACGCCAAAAAATCCAAGTATGAATGATAGGAAATACATCAGGGCGATAGCACCCGTGGCAACAAGAATAATGGTTCTGAATTTTTCGGTTACCTTAATCCATCCTGAACGGTAGGCGGTAAGCATTAAAAAGAATGTGATAAAGGTTAAACCAACGGCTTGGATTATAATGTTTCCGGTATATTGCGCAGCAAAGAAGGCTGAAATACCACCTAGGAATAATCCTTCAAGGACTGCGTAAATAGGGGCTGCTATAGGCGATGTTTTTGGAGCAAAGATGATAACCAGTGATGTAATAAATCCACCAATTCCACCAACCGCCATCCAAACTATAACCGAGGTGGGGAGCGAAAATCCAGAGGTAGCATCGGCAGGGATGCTATCAAAGAATGCTTTCCATGTAAATGCTGCCCCAAGAACAACTAGAAGTAGCATTAGCAACGCCTTATTGGCTGTTCCCTGAACAGTCATTGTCTCATCGGAAGCGTATGCACCTGCTTTTGAAAAGATTTTATCGGAGAAAGCAGGGTTTGACGATTTAAAGAAGTCCATATAATGTTTGATTTAGTTTTTTACTGTTTTAGTGCGAATCAATATTTATGCCTTTTCGGCTGTGCTGACAAAGAGGCACAATTACTCTTCAGTGAGTTCAAAGAGCAGCTGATTCCCAATCCAGTTGGCAATGCCGAAGTCGGATTCCGTCATCCTTTCGGCTGCTTGTGAAACTTTGCTGTTAAGCGATTCACTTCGTTTAGCGATTTGGCGGAGGGCGTAGATGGCCGCATTGCTTACCAGCTCATCCTCCGTTTCGGCAAGATTTTCGACTATCCCGATATATGGCTCGAATACCGAATCTTTTACTGTATTGTCCGATGCTCTATGACCAACAATGAGTAATCCAGCTTTTTTTAATAGTTCATCCTCTTCAAGACACCACTCGTAACTACGAGGTAAGGCGAAATCGGATTTCCAAAGAAGATTATTGCAAACCTGCTCAACTATCTCGTGGTTGTTAAAATCCTCGCACCAATCGTCAATTTGAGCACCTGTTACTTTACTGGGGTCGTCAATCATCGAGGCAATTAGCTTGCACTCCCTTATATCCTGCTCGAAGAGCTGTATGGCAAGGTCGTGATCGCCCTTGTATGGTTGGGCTATCTGCTGAAGTTCGGGAATGGTAACACCATAGTTAACCTTGTATATAATGCCCGATTCCTGCATCGAATCAACAACCACACCATTCATGCGCTGTTTTATTAAGATCGTAATCTCTTTTACCCTATCTTCATTCAGCATCTTGAAACAATTTATTGCAAACGTAAAACAAAAAAGGACTAAAAGCAATAAGAGTTATAACATAAAACGCGCAATTAAATATGATAATATTGTAATGGCAGAGAACGTAAAGTATGCCTTTAAAGGTATATATTCTGAGGGTTTGATTTGAAACTTCTTATATGAATAAAATATGAGTATTATCTTTTCGATAAGAAATACCAAAACCGTAGCTAATGCAACGCCCTCAAGCCCAATCCGATTCAGTAAAATTAAGCTAAGACTAACGTTGAGAAGTAATTCAATAACAGAGGCGGCAAGAACCATTCCTGTTTTTCCGAAACCTAATATTATGGTTTGAGGGAAAACTAACCTGCTAATGATAAGCAATAGGTATATCAAAAATATATTAGCACTACTAGAAAAGTTACTGTCGAAAACCCATGGGTATATTGGTTTGCAAACAAATATTAAGAGAATTGTAAATGGGAATAACCACAGCATCATATTGTATGACTTAACCCTTATTTGTTTAAGTGTATCATGAATCTTTGTTTTGTCAGAGAAGTTAGGGAGCATTGAATTGCTTAAACTGTTTGATAGGATATTTACAAAAGGAAGTTCTCTTGCGCCATAGCGAAATACGGCAAAGGTTGCAGCATTATATTTTGAGCTAACAATAAGGCCATCAATAAAAGCTCCGGAACTGCTTATAAGATATTTAAGAGCTAGCGGAGTGCCAATTGCAAGATAGCGTTTGATAAAATCAGATTGAATGTCATGGCTTGAATTTTTTAATACTAGAATAGTAAGCCAAATAAACCTGATTGCAGATATTACTATCAACCCATATATTGATGCTTTTATGCCTAAACCCAATAATAATGGGAGAACTACCAACAATATTTGAGAAAAATATGAAATTACTCCATAGTAAACCATATTATTAGGCTTGTTTTTAAGCAAGTAGATATACTCAATAAGAGAGGTTGGGGAGCTTATTGATGTATAGAGCATTACCAAGGGATAAAAAGGTAAATCGCTTACTCCTTCAATTTTTTGTATTGTTGTTTTTAGTAATAATCCAAAAACTCCGAATAGGATACTAAAACAACAAATAACCAAGAAAACATTGAAAAGATCGGAACTCTTTACGTATTCATTAGAGTTAGGCTGATACATTGGGAGGAACGCTTGAATCAAACCAGTAATCCAGAAAAAAGTTAAGATATTTGATAGAAATAGGGTAATCTCATAAAACCCAATTTCTTTAACTGGTACAGATGCTTTTACGAGTAAAATGCTTATTAAGAATAAACTACTTACTCTTATTATTTGAAAAATCTGTAAACTAAGTGTATTGGATAGCTGAAATTTCATTGGCTCGTTTGTAAATAAACAAAGATATTCAAATCAGGGTATAAATGAAACATTGTTGAAGTCCTAGTTTTGTTGCAAAAAAAATAGGGTCATGGTTCGAAACGGCTGATGATTAGATTAAAGGGTGTCTCAAAAGTCTAAAAACAACTCTTCTCTTTTCTCTCTGTGCATCTCTGTGACTTCTCCGTGATTCTATGTGTAACAATATTTTAAAAATTACACGGAGTTCCACAAAGGACTTTTAAACATCCTCTGTCAGCCGATTTGACCCCGATACCAATAAATAGATTAAACGTTAGCATCATACAAGATTAATAGTTTTCCAACTTCAAGAAGTTGGGCAGCCAGAGAAATATAGAAGGGGTCATTTTTAAATGCGGGCGGGTCAACAATGATTGTAATGCAGAAAATTTTTATGTGCTTGTTTGATAAATACATTTATAATTTATTATCTTTGCAGCCGCTAAACGGTGGGGGTAGCTCAGCTGGTTAGAGCATCAGATTGTGGTTCTGAGGGTCGTGGGTTCGAGCCCCATTCTCCACCCAAAACCCCAACAATTGTTGGGGTTTTATTATTTTACTTCAATAGAATCGTCAATCATCTTTTTTATTGATGCAAATCAGCTGAAAAAAAATTGTTTTGACGTCAGAAATTCCCTAATTTGATATTCGAAAACAAACCCTTTATGCGAAGTACAAAAAATCTTGTAGATCGTGTTTGTAGCAGATATATGATGCACAATCCCTATTTTTTTTATAGGGAGGTGATTTTCTTTAACCTTGAGGAGCCTGCGAAGCCGAATCAAGAGTTTCTGTCGTTTTACGACATGTTTGTTCGTCAGGTTGATATTAAATTACTCGAAGAGCAATCCGAGGAGACGCTCCGAAGAACTAAGGCGAGTTTTTTCTTCAAAAGTTAACCCATACAACCCAATATCCAATAACGAGGTAACCATTTTTGGTTACCTTTGTTTTTTCTATAGGCATCAACCTAAAACTCTAGAATTAGTTTAATATCACTTAAAAAGTATAAGTATGAAAAGATTGTTCACTTTTTTAATAATTACTATAATGGCTAGTAATTTATATTCTCAGAAAAGCGATAGCATAAAAACAGCATTGCTGATAATCGATGTTCAGGACTTTTACTTCCCAGGAGGTAAATCGGAACTTGTAAACCCTCAAGTTGCTGCGGATAAGGCCGCATTACTGTTGGCTTACTTTAGGGAAAAAGGAATGACTGTTATACATGTTAAGCACGAATCAAAAACTCAGTCGGATATTCAAAAAACAGTTACCCCAATTGAAGGGGAAAAGATAATAACGAAGAAGGAAGTTAGCTCCTTTAACGGAACTGACCTGGACGAGTTCCTAAATAGTATTGGTGTTAAGAATCTAGTAGTTTGTGGAATGCAAACCCATATGTGCGTTGAGGGTGCAGTAAGGGCAGGGTATGACCTTGGATATAAAATTACATTGATTCATGATGCCTGCGCCACAAAGGATTTGAAGTGGGGTGATGAGATAGTGCCTGCTAAAATGGTTCATCTTTCGACTCTTTCAACCCTAAAAGCTTATGCAAAGGTTGTTAGTGTTGAAGAGTTCTTAATCGGGAAATAAAACTGGGTGTTACTGAAATACAGGACTAGCAAATGACTTTACATCCTGATCGGTAATCTCCTTGCTGCAAAGAATAATTAACCGCTCGATTACATTTCTGAACTCGCGGATATTGCCTGTCCATTTTATCTTTTTAAGCTCCTCGATGGCTTTGGGGGTAATTGTTTTCTTGGGCATTCCGTGCTCTCCGCAAATCAACTCAATGAAGTGGTCGGTAAGCATTGGAATATCCTCAACTCTATCGTTTAGCGAAGGTACGTGGATGATGATTACGCTTAAACGGTGGTAAAGGTCTTCCCGGAATTGGGCTGTTTCAATCTCCTTTTGAAGGTTTTTATTAGTGGCTGCTATAACCCTTACATTTACATCAATATCTTTATCGCTTCCAACGCGAGTAATCTTATTTTCTTGCAAGGCTCGTAATACCTTTGCTTGAGCACTTAGGCTCATATCGCCAATCTCATCAAGGAAGAGGGTTCCACCATCGGCCTGCTCGAACTTCCCTTTACGCTGCTTAATGGCCGAGGTGAATGCTCCCTTTTCGTGACCGAAAAGTTCGCTCTCAATCAGCTCTGAAGGAATGGCCGCGCAGTTAACTTCAACGAATGGCATATCGGATCGATTGCTCTTCTCATGCAGCCAACGGGCTACAAGTTCCTTTCCTGTTCCGTTTGACCCTGTGATTAGCACTCTTGAGCTGGTGGGTGCTACCTTATCGATAATCTCCTTAACTTTTGTAATTGCAGCCGATTCACCTACGATATCGTAGGTTTTATTGACCTTCTTTTTTAAAATCTTTGTCTCTTGAATTAGCGTTGTCTTATCGGTTGCGTTGCGAATGGTAATAAGTAGTCGGTTCAGGTCTAGTGGTTTTTCAATAAAATCGTATGCCCCCTTTTTTATAGCCTCCACTGCGGTGTCGATATTGCCATGTCCCGAAATCATGATTACAGGGGTTTCGGCAGAATACTCCTGCAGTTTATCGAGCACTTCAATGCCATCCATTTGGGGCATCTTGATATCGCAAAGCACAACTTCATAGCTGTTCGCTTTAAACATTTCAATCCCGCTTGCCCCCTCCTCAGCAATATCAACCTCGTGCTTTTCGAACTCTAGGATTTCCTTTAGGGTGTTGCGGATAGCTCGCTCATCGTCAATTACAAGTATCTTGGACATGGTGAAGTTTTTTTAACTAAAATATATTAATCTTTGTTACTATTATTGCATGTTTGGAATGATGCCTGCCTGCCGGCCTTGCTCCGCCAAAGCGGCTACGCAAAGGCGCAGTAGGCAGGGAATATTGGAATGATGGAATAGTAAAACTAGATGTTTACGGTGTCTTTCTATTTCCATTACTCCATCATTCCAATATTTCATTGTTTCCAACTTATCAATTTTAAGCCTTTTAAGTATTCAATACTAGTCAGATTGCACATCGTTCAGTATCCCCCACAAAGCTCCTTCTTTAAGGGCGTAATTCGATTGGGCGATTGATTCTACCCCCAACTTACAGATTATAAAATTAGTAAAAATTGATGCCAATACAATAAAGTCAACCCGAATGGACTCCATGCCCTTCATGGCAAGGCGTTCCAACCTGGTTGATTTCAATAACTTTTGATGTAGCTGTAAATATTGGTCCAAAGGTATTTCGGCTGAGCAATGCTTTGTAATGGGTATGATTCCTGCATGTGCTAGCAGACTTCGGTATGTGTCGAATGAGCCTGAACTGCCAACTAATCGAATGGGAGTGTGCGCTAAAGAGGCATTTAGTAGTGGTTGTAGCTCAGCTGATAGAAACTGCTCAACCCTTTTTACCTCATCAGGGGTAATGGGGTCGCTAGGGTTAAACTGATTTAGAAGTCTTTGTATGCCTAAATTGAAGCTGTGCATCCAGAATACTTGCTTTGCATTACAAAGGATTACCTCGTTGCTACCACCCCCAATATCAAGGATAAGATTGATATTACTACCTAAATCAATCGCTTGCCTAACTCCTTGATAAATTAAAAGTGCTTCCTGTTCACCCTTGATAATGTTCACCTTTAGGTTGTGCTTCTTCAAAATTTCCTCAACAAAACTTGCTCCGTTTTCGGCATCACGGGTTGCTGAGGTGGCAAAGGCAAATACCCTATCAACGTTGAAGTTTGAAATCGTTGACATATGAGTTCTTATGGCTTCCAAGCCACGCTCCCATGCTTCGGGGGCAATATACTTCCTATCTATTCCACCTTCGCCGAGTTTAACAAAGCATTTGCTGTTATGAATGGTCTCATATTGATTATCGCCATTAGTTTCTGCAACCAATAGGTTAAAGGTATTTGTTCCCATATCGATAATGGCAATGCGCATAGGGTTATTGATTTGAGGGTAAAAGTAGTAAAATTAGTTGACGGTTGTGAGTTGACGGTTGATCCGCAAGAATAAGCAATATTTTATGTTAACCTGACAACAGTTAACTGTCAACTAACAGCTAATCGATGTTCCATTCAGCATAGAACTGCTCAAGAAATTGCTCCATGAATCGATGCCGTTGAATGGCTAGCTCTATTGCTGTTTTGGTGTTAAGTCGATCCTTTAATAGGAGAAGTTTTTCGTAGAAATGGTTAATGGTTGAGGTTCGCATGCTTTTATAGTCCTCGTAGCTATTGTGTAGAGCCGGTTTGAGGTTTGGGTTGTGCATGGGTTGATTTTTGTACCCACCGTAAGCAAATGTTCTTGCAATTCCAATTGCCCCGATGGCATCGAGCCTATCGGCATCCTGCACTACCATGGCCTCAATGGAGGTTGGTTTTGTATCGACCCCTGCACCTTTGAAAGATACTTCGTTGATAATTGTTATGACCCTTTCAGTAAGCTCAGCGGTTGCGCCATATTCAATTAATAGCGCTCGAGCATTGGGTAGATTTTCTTGATTATTAGAAGTTAATTTCCAATCGTCTAAATCATGAAGTAGTGCCGCTGTTTCAACAATAGGCAAATCGGCTCCCTCTTTACTTCCAATGTTTTTTGCTAGGTTAACAACCCTGTGGATATGCCACCAATCGTGACCGGAGGAGTCGTGTTGGCAAAGCTCTTTAACTGATCTGGCTAGATTGTTTATCATAATGATTAAGACAAAAGACAAAAATCAAATTTCAAAAAAAGATAACCACAATAGGCACAATAGATCACATAGTTTTTTAATTCTATTGCGTCCTACTGTGTCTACTGTGGTGAATAAACTTCAAGTACTCAAGGCACTTTAGGCACTCAAGGCACTTAGTTCTTATACCTTATCCATTTCCACATCTCTGCCCAAGAATATTTCTTGCCGTAAAGCAAAATTCCTGTGCGATAGATTTTTGCCGCCATCCAGGTAACGACAATGAAGGAGAGTACGAGGATCGTTGCAGATAGGGCGAGTTGCCAAACGGGTACTCCGAATGGAATACGGGTTAGCATGATAATGGGCGATGTTAATGGTATCATCGAGAACCAGAATGCAAGCGGTCCATCGGGTGATTTAATTCCGCTTATCATAACGATTATAGATAGAATAAGCGGCAGAGTTATAGGCATTACCAACTGCTGAGTATCAGTTATGCTATCTACTGCTGAGCCAACGGCAGCAAACAGTGCAGCGTAGAGCAAGAATCCGAATAGAAAGTAGAAGATGAAACTCCCAAGGATCAACAAAACGTTTTGACCTTCGAAGAGTTTCATAATTTCATTTGAACTCATCGATTTTTCAGGGGTTTTTATATCTCCTGATATGTTTTGTTGCTGCAACTCGTTGGTAGCCATTTTTTTTGCCTGCTCGGTTTTTACGGGTGCTGCTTTATCGGCAACAATTGATATGGTGATTGTTCCAATGGCATAGGTGAGAACTATCCATGAAAGAATTTGGACTAGACAAACAGCGGCAATACCTAGAATTTTACCCATCATCAGCTGGAATGGTTTAACCGAAGATATGATAACTTCTACTACTCTATTTGTTTTTTCCTCAATAACACCCTGCATTACCTGAGTTCCGAAAAGTAAAACCATCATATACATCAAGAAACTCATAATGTATGCAATTCCCATGGTTACAAATTGGTTGCTCTCCTTTTCTTCGCCATCCTTTGACCATTTGATAGTTCTAACATCAATGTTAGTTTTAATGGCTTTCATTATCTCCTCGATGTTCTCAATCTTGTATGCCTTAAGTTTATTAGCCTCAACCTCTTTCTCAATAGCTTTTGAGATATGGGTCACAATATCGATGGATGGTTGTTTGTTTGAGTATAGAATAATGCTGTCGGGGTTACTTATAGCAGTCTTGTTGATATAAAGCAGTGCGTAATAACCCGATTCTTCGAAGTCTTTCTTGAAATCCTCGGTTGTCGCATTACTTAGGAAGTTAATTTTGATATATTCGGTTTCTTTAATTTTCCCTTCGAAACTTTTTGATTCATCGATTACAGCAATCTTTGTTAGTTCTGTGCTCTCCATCGATGCAAGGAGGCTTGGACCTACCATTAGAGCTGCAAATAGGATAGGGGTAAGAAGTGTCATTATGATGAAGGATTTTTTCTTAACCCTCGACATAAATTCTCGTTCGATGATTAGTAATATCTTGTTCATGGCTTTTTTTTTAGTGGTTATAAATTAGTTGGCGGTTACGCCATTATCTCGGTTATAGTCCTGAACAACCTGAATGAAAATATCGTTCATGCTAGGGATAACCTGATTAAAACCGATAATCTCCACTTCAGGGAGCGCTAGGTTCAGAAGACGATTATCCGATGATGGGTTGATGACTTTAATAAGAGCTTTTTTAATGCCGGCTTCATCCGTGTCGCTAACCAACGAGTAGTTTGAATCGAGGCATGCAGCCAACCTATTTGTTTCACCCCTAAAGGATAATTCAAAAATGTTACTACCGTATTTTTGGCGAACCTCGTTGATGGGACCATGTAGAATATTCCTTGATTTATTGATAAGGGCAATATGGTCGCAGAGCTCTTCAACCGAACCCATGTTATGGGTCGAGAAGATAATGGTTGCTCCCTTTGCCTTTAGGTTTAAAATTTCTTCTTTCAGAAGGTTTGCGTTAATTGGGTCGAATCCGCTGAATGGCTCATCGAATATAAGTAACTTGGGCTCATGGATGATGGTTGTAATAAATTGAACCTTTTGCGCCATACCCTTCGATAGCTCTTCAACCTTTTTGTCCCACCAACTCTGAATTTCGAATTTTTCAAACCAGTATTTCAGCTGCTTTATGGCATCGGACTTACTAATCCCTTTGAGTTGTGAAAGGTAAAGGGCCTGTTCCCCAACCTTCATCTTTTTATATAGACCACGCTCTTCGGGGAGATATCCAATTTGGTAGATGTCTTCAGCCTTCATTTTTCGACCTGCAAAAGTGATTTCACCCTTGTCTGGACCAGTTATTTGGTTTATTATTCTAATAAGCGTTGTTTTTCCCGCACCGTTTGGACCAAGAAGACCAAAGATGCTTTTTTCAGGAACGGCAATGCTCACATCATCGAGTGCAAGGTGATTTGCGTATCGTTTCTCAACGTGTTCAGCGGTTAAAAGGTTCATAATAATATTAGATTTATAGAGTTAAATAATACAATTCGAATTTAATAATTAATTAGTATCGGTCGTATGAGAAAAGCTACAAATATTTTTGGCTCTTTTCTAGATATTGGTTGATTAATAGTGCCTAAAGTACTTCAAATGCCTAGAGTACTTAGAGTTAAGGAGAATGTAACAAGTGACTAACAGTTGAGTTGCAATATTACTGGTTGTCTCTCTTCACACTTATTTCACTTCCGATTTCCTTTTCAATAACTCTAAGTACTTGAAGTACTTTAGGCACTCGAAGTACTATACATCTTAACCACTGGCTAATCTCATAATAATCATTCATTATTTAGAATAGAGCCATATTTTTTAACAGTAATCACTAACTTTCCTGTTGGCATACAAGGAATACTAAGGGATACAAAAAGGAATCCTAGGTAATATGTTTCAGAGATTATTAATGCGCCTTTTTGATATTTCCTTCGTGAGACTTCGTGTTAAAACCAAAATCCCTGAAATTAACTTCAGGGATTGCTTTTCAATATTATAAAGAACGATAGCCTACAATTTCTTATTCAAAAAAACCTCTCATCTTTTCGAAAAAATTTCTCTCTCCACTTTCGGGATTTGGCTCAAAGTTCTCCGATTTGGCAAACTTTTCGATGGTGGCTTTTTCTTCCTTTGTTAGGGTTCTTGGTACCCAAACATTGATGGTAACCAATAAGTCGCCTTTCCCGTAGCCATTCACATCAGGGATTCCTTTTCCCTTTAACCTTAAGACTTTGCCAGGTTGTGTTCCTGGATCGATCTTAATCTTCACTTTACCATCTACGGTGGGTATTTCAATTGGTGCACCAAGGGTGGCTTCAGGGAAGCTTAGGTAAAGGTTGTAAATTAGGTCGTTGCCATCGCGGATTAGGTCGGGGTTTTTCTCCTCCTCGATCATAACAAGCAAATCGCCGTTTACACCACCCCTGCGAGCAGCATTTCCTCGACCCGAAACGCTCATCTGCATTCCTTCGGCAACCCCTGCGGGTATTTTGATTGAAATTACCTCATCGTCGCGAACAACACCTTCACCGCTACAACTTGTGCACTTATTGGTGATTATTTTACCCTCGCCGCTACATGTAGGGCAGGGGCTTGTAGTTTGCATCTGGCCGAGCATGGTATTGGCAATTCGGGTAACATACCCTGAGCCACGGCAGGAAGTACAAGTGCTATACGATGAGCCGCCAGCAGCGCCTGTTCCATGGCATGTGTTGCATGAAACGTATTTGTTTACCTTTATCTTTTTTTCGACACCGTTTGCAACCTCTGAAAGGTTTAACTTTACCTTAACACGCAGATCTGAGCCTTTATTTACGCGTTGCGAACTTCTACCGCCACCAAATCCGCCGAATCCACCGAAGTGCCCTCCGAAAATATCACCGAATTGCGAGAAGATATCTTCAACAGTCATTCCTCTACCCGAGAAACCGCCACCGCCGCCGCCATTCATGCCAGCATGACCAAATTGGTCATAGCGAGCTCTTTTATTGTCATCGCTGAGAACCTCGTAGGCTTCGGCTGCCTCCTTGAAGTGATCCTCCGACTTTTTATCGCCTGGGTTTTTATCGGGGTGATATTTAATGGCCATCTTACGATATGCCTTTTTAATCTCGTCCTTCGAAGCGTCGCGCTGTAATCCAAGTATCTCGTAGTAGTCTCTTTTACCCATAATATGTTTTTGCTATACCTATTCGCCAATAACAACTTTCGAGAATCGGATGACCTTGTCGTTGAGGGTATAACCTTTAAGGATTACATCAACAATCTTGCCTTTCTTCTCCTCTTCCTGAACAGGTATTTTGGTTATGGCCTCGTGAATATCAGTGTTTAGCTCTTTCCCAATGGCTTCGATCTCTGAAACCCCTTTGGTTTTTAAGAAATCACTGAATTTATTAGAAATCAGGTGTAATCCTTGCTTGATTGCATCCATATCGGATGAAATTTCCATACTTGCGATAGCCCTTTCAAAATCATCTACTACAGGTAGTATGGATTGTAAAACATCCTCCGATGCGTATCTTGTTAAATCCATTTTCTCTTTTAGAGAACGTTTACGGTAGTTGTCAAATTCAGCTGAAAGACGGAGATATTTATCTTTCATTTCATCAAGTTGGGCTTGAATTTTTTCAATTGGGTTTTCTTCTGCTTTTTTCTCCTCCGAATCTTTTCTCCCTTCTACGTTGTTATTGAGAAAAGTAGCGGAATCAATGGCTGTTGGGTCTAAAATTTGTTCGTCAATAACTTCCTTGTGTATATTCTTTTTCCTTGTCATATGTTGATATCGTTATTTTTCAGTCATCAAGGTTTAACAAATAGCTTGCCATTGATACCCTTCGGTCAAATTGGCACAAAGGTAAAAAAACCCACCGATTCTTCGGTGGGTTTAAATATGATAGGATGACAAATTGCTTATTTCTTCTTTTTTGTATCCTTTTTCTCTTCAACCTTTTTCTCAGGTAGGTAATATCCATCGCGTGAAAGAAGATGATCGAGATTTGCAATGCCATAAATAACAATGGCTGTTACAATCGATGTATGCTCCTGATATTCTGGGATGCTCTTATTGTAAAGGTCTCTTTCGGTATGCCAAATTTCACCATAATTGAAGTCATAACCTTTGGGGTCGTCAGTGCCGAAAGTCATTGTTGGGATTCCCTTAACTGAAAATGGACCACTATCGGTTCCCGCAGCCTTTTTAGGTTTTTCTCTAGGCTCCCTTTTCTTTAGCGTGAAAGGGAAATCAGGATTGATGCTATTCAATGGCTGGCATATTTTTTCAATGTCAGTCCACATGGCTTGTGAAACACTTAGACTGTTGGCAACTGTTGGTCCGCCATCGCGGTTAAACATATTCGATATTTTATCGAGTTTATCCTTGTTTTTTTCCACCCAGCTAGTAGAGCCTAAAAGACCAAACTCTTCGCCAGCCCATAGGCATACTAGAATTGTACGTTTTGGTTTGCCTCCTGCTTTCATGATTAGGCGAGCCGCTTCCATGGCTGGTGTCATTCCTGACCCATCGTCAACGCCTCCAGTTGCAACATCGAAGGCATCGAGATGTCCACCCATTATTACATACTCATTGGGGAATTCTGTGCCGGGGATTATACCGATTACGTTGTGGTATTTTACAGGTCCCATTTTGAAATGGTTGCGAATATCGAATTCCAGCTCAAAGGTTCGTCGCTCTTTTACCATCTGCTCGATAATCTTATACTGATGCTCATCCAGCTTAATATCGGGGGTTGTAGGTAAAGTTTCAAAGGTCATGCTATCGATATTTTTCCTGTCGTATAGCGCATTAATTGGGACATGGGACGACTGAATGATTCCAAGAATACCTGCATCGATCATCTGGCGGTAGAATAATCCTGGTTCCTCCTTCATGGGTAGGGGGTCGATGGCTTTTGCCCCAGAGCCTCGGCTCATCCAGTTAATCATGTTGATGGAGTCGTTCTTCTTTTCGATTTTTGCGTTTTCGGCAATAATTTTTGCCCGTTCAGCATCCGCCTTTTTCGAGAAGTCTATAGGCCAGCCAGCATTTGTCCCCCCTACGAGGATCCATGCGCCTTTCAACTTGCCTTTCATGCGGTTGAATTCACCTTGAGTTTTTGGTTCAATAAGAACGTGCCCTTTTTGAACACCCTTCGTACCCGAGGTATAAGAGGGTGTTGCAAAGTGCAGGATCATTCCATTATCGCTTAGCATTCTACCAAACCAAGGGCCACGGTTAAAACCAACGGGAAGGGTTCCCGATTCATCCATTTCCACTTGCATTCCCCACTCCTTGAACTTGCTAGCAGCCCATTCTGCTGCATTGTCATAGGCGTCAGAGCCAATGGGTCTGCCGCCAAATCGGTTGCAGAGGATATCGAGATGCTTCATGGTTTGATTATCGACCTTGCCAATTTCGATAATTTTTTGCACAACAGGGTCAGTTTGTGCAAAAACAGCAGATGCAAATAGTAATTGCAACGTAACTGTTAATGATATAAGAATATTTTTCATATAAGATGGTTAGATATTAGTTTGGTTTTTTGCTTAGAGAACAGTTTCTGGGAAAGGTTTAAAGGGGTGGGGGATGGATTTGAATAATTGCGATTACTCACCACGGAGACACGCCTGCCTGCCGCCTGCCTGCCGGTAGGCAGGGTAGGCAGGGAGAACACGGAGTAATATATAGATTATTTACACAATAGGATGAACTTTGCTGAGTTTATAATCAGTTGTACTTTATACGTCCTATTTCTGGCATGTTTTTCTTATAGCTATTTCCTCATGATTTTTCAGTGTTCTCTGCGCCCCCCGCCTGCCAAAGAACTTGTTCGGCGGGCAGCTCCATGATTTTTATTTCGTTTACTCCTGAGTAGGTACAAAGCTTGGGTTTATTTTATTGATGCTCTATCTCATATTTTCTGACAGAAAATGCTACCGATAGCATCAATACTGTTATACCAAATAGGAGTAAAATGTAGGTAATGGATTTATGAAAACCACCGAAGTAATCTAAAAAAGGGACACTATTTAAATTTCCATAGGTTATCATAAAGAATAAAATCTCATAGAGTCTTTTACCTCCAGATATAATGCCTGAAAATACTGAAAATGATACTACGAGAAGAGCACCTAAGGTTAAGCTTAATATCGACAAAAAGTCACCTGTTACTAATGCTCTAAGTATAATCGGCAACGCAAGTATAAAAGCTAGTATGAAACCTGCAATTATCTGTGCTTGAAGTAACCTTTGAAGGGGCTTATATGCTGCGTAGGCAAAATAGTGAGTCCGATAATATTTTTCTTTGGTTGCAATATCAGCCCACCGATTTATTTGAAGAAACCATAGTAATGGCAAAACAATCTGATGCGCTATAGTTAAGGGTATGAAAAACAATGTGATAATCAGTCCAAGATTTATAAACCAGAACCACCATGGACCCTTACGTAAAAGCATTAAAAATTCAGTTTTCACCAAGGGTAAAATTCCAAAATCAAGACTTGCTTTAGGGAGTTTGGAAACATGAATAGCTTTGATAGATCGTTGCTTGGTATAATCAAGGATTATGTTTTGTTTTTTCCTAAAATCAACTGTGGTTTTAGTGTCAAATCGATTAAAGAATTTGGATGCAATTCTTAACAAAAGGATAGCAAATCCGATCCAAACCAATCTGCTTGCTAAATATAGTGCCGACCAATTTGTTCCTTCAAATAGGAAGTAATTTCTTTTTATAATATCTCCATAAACAAAACCTACTGATACGTTTTCTGATGTTTGGTTATATTTAGTATTTACAATTTCTAGCATGCTATCAGTTAAATATTTCACTCCCGAAACATCAAACCATTGAACCATTGAATTCTTGTACTGATTTAATCCTATAATCATAAAACTAAACAAAAAGAAAAAAACGATATTCATTAAATTAGTTTTATTACCGAAAATGATTTCAAGTATTATAGCAACTACTGCTAAAAAGAAAATGCTAGGAATGGTAGTGAGAAGGTAAGGAAAAAAGAATTGTATAGCGTTAAATGTGAAATCACCACCTCTAATAAAAACCAAACTCAAGGCCATAACCATTATAATAAGTGTAATGGTTAATAAAACCAAGAAGTTACTTACTGCTTTGGCAAAAAGATAGCCGAAATTACTTATCGAAGTTGTTGCAATTATTTGACCTACACCTGTTTCTTCATCTCTTCTAATGCTGTTATTTACTAAATAGAAACCGATTAGCCATAGAAACGTACTCGCCATAATTGCGGTTACGTGGCCAATCCATGAGGAGTTGTTTTCACCAATATAATTCCCGATTCTAACAGTGGTGTAATTTGCATCATGAACTGGAACAAACGTATACGCTACAAGAATGCTTATAATTAAGGTTATTAAAAAAACATAGCTGCGTGTTCTTTGCAAATAATCCGCTCTAATTATGCTTATAAATAAACTCATTCTTTTTAGTTCTTAGTTAGATATAGATAGGCATCCTCCAATGTTGAATTGTTAAGCGTTGCTCCACTAACTAATTCTTCAGAAATGTAACGCACTTGTATTTTGTCCTTCTTCCTAACCGTATTTACAACTGCATGTTTTTCTTTGAATGCACTTAAATCATTGCTGTCCATCTCCAATTCAAATACTTTATTGTTAACAGTTTCAATTATATCTGTTCGAAATCCCTTTTTTATTAGCTTACCATGTTTCATAATCGCAACTTCATCAGCAATGGTTTCAATATCTGAAACGATATGCGATGAAAGAATTACTATACAGCTATCAGCCAATTCTGAAATTAGATTTCTAAAACGAACCCTTTCCTCAGGATCAAGACCAACTGTAGGCTCATCAAAAATTAGAACTTTTGGGTCATTCAATAAAACCTGAGCTATTCCTAATCGTTGTTTCATCCCACCCGAATAGGTTCCGATTGGTTTATTTGCCACTTCAATTAGATTAACTCCCTCTAACAGCTGCTCAACCCTCTGTTTTAAATGTTTGCCTCCAACCCCTTTCATTGCTGCAATATATTCTAAGAATTCGTAGCCATTTAAATTGGGATATACCCCAAAATCTTGAGGTAGATAACCCAATAATTTTCTAATTGAGTTTGGGTTTTTTGTAATATCAATACCGTCTAAGATTATTGTGCCTTCAGTTGGTCTTGATATGGTTGCAATGATTTTCATTAAGGTTGATTTTCCAGCACCGTTAGGTCCAAGTAAACCAAGAATACCCGTTCCGAGCGTTAAGGAAAAATCTCGTAACCCGTACTTTTCTCGATTATATCGTTTGCTAATATTTTGTATTTCAAGTCTCATGTTTTCTTATATTTTTTTCATTATTAACCGAGAAAAAAATCTAAATTCAATTGGTCGCAGCGATGCTGCTTTTAGTTAAAATACAATCATCTATTCTACAAATAGTTCGCAGCAATGCTGCTTTCTATAGTCGCAGAGCGATGACCTATTTGTAGTAATTTTTATTAAAATTAAAAACAAGCCCTAGGCCTGCCAACCGCCTGCCTGTCGGTAGGCAGGGTAGGCAGGGGTGGATCTATACATTGAATGTAGTAATATCAAGTATTTCATGAATTATATAATATTTTAGTCGGTCAGTAGTGTAATTTTCTATAATTTATTTTTGAAATATTCTGCATCAAAAATGATGTATATGTATGATTATTAGAATATTAATAATTCGAAAATGTAGTTATCCTTTCAACCTTTTAACCAATTCATTTTTATATAGGGTTCCAACAGGGAACTCTTTGCCAACAATAATTATATGATTGTTTATGAACTTTTCAATTTTCGTGAAGTTTACAATGGTTGATTTATGAATCCTGATGAATATATCATTGGGCAGTTTCTCTTCCATTTCGGCCATGGTTTCACGGACAATGATTTTTTGTGTTGTGGTGTAAACCTGAAGGTAGTTTCCAAGGGCTTCAAAGTAAAGAATGTCAGAATAGTTAACCTTAAAAATGGATTGATCCTGTTTTAAGAAAATATGATTTTCAGAATCGGTTTGGATTTCATCATTTATGATATTTTTTGAGGATGTTTTTGACATCGATTCAATTACCCTATTTACGGCTTTTAGAAATCTATCAAACTTAATGGGCTTTAGGAGGTAATCCGATACCCCGAATTCATAGCCATCCAAAGCAAATTCGGAATACGCAGTGGTAATAATAATTTTTGGCTGGTGCTGTAATGATTTTAGCATCTCAATTCCCGATAGCTCGGGCATATTGATATCTAAAAAGATAAGGTCAACCGGATTTGTATGAATAAAGTTAATGGCTTCAATGGCATTATTGCATTTCCCGACAAGTTCAAGGCTGTTAATTCTTGATATGTACTTTTCAAGAATCCCATGAGCCAAAGGCTCATCATCAACAATTAAGCATTTTAGTTTCATAGCTCTATTTGTAGTAAAACCTTATAAATATTGTTTTCAGACGATAAATCTAATTTATACCTGTTAGGGTAAATCATATCAAGCCTTCGTTTCACATTCTCAATTCCAATTTTAATGCTTTTTGTATGATTTTTCATTCTGGTCGATGCAATTCTATTTTCAGTAATGAAAGTTAACCTGCTATCCTCAAGTGAAATTGAAATCTGAATGTAATTATTCGATTTATCGGCGCCAATTCCATGCTTGAAGCAGTTTTCGACAAAGGGAATCAGGATTAATGGTGCGATTGATTTGCTATGAAATTCGCCTGCCTTTGTAAGGTTTATTCTGCAATTATCTCCTAGTCGTAACGATTCCAATTGGATGTAATTATCAAGGAATTCAAGTTCGCGGTTAAGGGTTACAAATTTGTTTTTTGACGATTCGAGGTTGTACCGCATTAGGTCAGACAACGTCAAAATGGCTTCCCCTGCCTTTTCGGGATTGTCCATCGTTAGCGAGTATATACCGTTAAGCGAGTTGAAAAGAAAATGTGGGTTTATCTGCGACTTAAGGAAATCAAGTTCAGCCTTGGTTTGCTTTGCCTCCAATTCCTGAAGTTCCCTCTCTGCTTTTACTCTTCGTGCTTCTTCCTCTTTTATCCTAAGGCTTTGCTTTGGTGCTATGATAAGGTATTTGAAGCCAGTATGCATCAGAATGAATAGAAAAATTCCTCCAAATATGCTTGAATGGTTATCGGGAGCGTAGTTTACATATATAAATCTAGTGCAATAGTAGGAAACTAATAATAATAGCAAGCAAAGTAAAGCATAGTTTAAAAATTTTCGTTGTAAAAAAAATCGACTGAAGATGTATGAATGAGCATAAACCGTAATGAGTAATGGTGCGAAAACGATGCCAAGCTCTTTAATCTGTTTCCCAATGTTATTTTTGTCCCAATCCGACCCGAATACGAGTAACATGGTAAACACAAACCAAAAAGCAAGCTCTGTGAGAGCCATCTTGTAGCGTTTCCTAGTACGTTCGTTCTTTATTGTTAGAAATGATTGCATCAAAATGATTTATTAACGATTGTAAAAATAGTACAATAAAACTTCCTGTGAATATTAATGTGATAAATCGGTTTTATCCCAAATAATCGAGTTATAACATGCTGATATTAATTACGTCACATTTATTTTATTCATTGGAATTATGTATTGATTTTTGGGGCATAAATACTAACAATAAATGAAAAAGACTATGAAAAAAATTAGCTGCCTCTTAGGCGTTTTACTATTCGTGCTGATTGGTAATTCTGCCTGTTCACAGAAAAAGTCAGAAACACTTGATGATCTGAAAGCCGAGATGACAAAATTTGTCGAAAAAACCATGGAGAAATCGGATGTAGTGGGTTTGAGCTTGGCTTTGGTTGACAATCAGGATATTATTTGGGCTGAAGGTTTTGGGTATTCCGATAAGGCAAAGAATATCAAGGCTACACCTCAAACAATCTATGGTATAGCATCAATCTCGAAGTTGTTTACTGCAACTGCGATTATGCAGCTGCAAGAGATGGGTAAGCTAGATATTAATAGCCCCATCCAAACCTATATCCCTGAGTTTAAGGTAAAAAGTCGATTTGAGAATCCTGGGGCAATTACTCCTCGTAATATTCTTACCCATCACTCTGGTTTACCCAATGATATTTTCTATCAAGCTTTCACCGAAAAACCCGATCCGATATCATCAATTGTTGAACTGCTGAATAAGGAATACACATGTAATCAGCCCAATATGCTTCATTCCTATTCAAATGCAGGGTATGGATTGCTCGGGGCGCTAATTGAAAGGACTAGCGGAGAGGATTTTTATAGCTATACCACTAACCATCTTTTGCAGCCAATGGAGATGAAGAGCTCATCGTTTAGGCTTACTCCCGAAATGGAGAAGTTTTATACTAAAGGCTATGCTGATGGTAAGGAGTTTAAAGAGCCTTTATCGTTGTGCGTATCTGCTGGTTCGATGCGCTCCAGTGTTTTGGATATGGCTAATTTTATGAAGATGACCTTCAATAATGGGACTTTTAATGGAAAGCAGATCATTAAGCCCGAAACTTTAAAGGAGATGCAAACTAGCCAGAATGCTGATTGTAAGCTCGACTTTAACTTTAGTATAGGTCTTGGTTGGCAGCTAAATAGAAATACAAGTCTAGGCTATGTTGGCGGATTAGCGGAGCATGGGGGCGATGAATACGTATCTCATGGGAAACTAAGAACATTTACCGATCACAAGATTGGGATAATTGTTCTTGTAAATACGAAGAGTGGTGGAAGTGCAACAAGAACGATTGCTCATAGAATTCTGAGAGAATATTTAGAGCTTAAAACGGGCATTAAGCCTCCCAAGGATGAAAAGGTGAAGTCTGAATCGATAACGATGAACGATCAGCAATTGGATGCTATTGCAGGTGTTTATTCAATGGGAACCGAACTTATGGTATTTACACCTAAGAAGGGTAAGCTGGAAACCGAGCAGAATTCAACAAAACTTATTTTCTCACCAAATAACCTAGGCTCATTCTCGGTTACCGCTAAGCTGATGGGTTTCTTCCCATTAAAGATTAAAAATCAGTTTTTTGCGTTCAAGAATATTGATAAGGTTGATTACTTACTTTTCATCGAAAGTGCTAAGGATACATCTGTTGCCGGAATTAGGATTAGCAAACAGGTAATAACCGATTTGTGGCGCAGCAGGATGGGTGAATATGAAATAGTTAACGATAATGCACCATTTAAGGTTATTTCTGATTTTGTTCTCCGAGAAAAGGATGGCTATATTTTTATGGACTCAAAGATTTTTCAGGAGGATGAGTCAACAATGATTATAAAGCCTATTTCAAGTGAAGAGGCTATTATTGATGGTATTGGGCGCAATACTGGCGCAACGGTATCCTTTAATGGCGATGAGATGTATTTCGCTGGGTTAAAGTTAAAAAAAGTAGTTGCTGCTAATAAGTAGCCAATGCTTGAGTAATCGAGTTAAAATTATTTACAACTAAAATGTCTCAATATATTTGAAAACCTTAACCATTCAGCAATACCATGAAATGAAATATAAACCACGGAGACACAGCCTGTCCCGATGTATCGGGAGAGAGCACAGAGAATGTTTATAAATATAGTTGCTACTAACAAAATCTTAAACGTTTAATTTAAGGTTTTTCATTGATGGAGAAGAGCGAAACAATCGATAAGTCTAACGAGTAAATAGAAGAAATCTCCGTGATCTCTGTGCCTCCGTGGTGAATGGTTACAAAAATCTAATACTAAAAAACGATGAAAAAAATTAGCTGTGTGCTATGTTTTCTAATTCTTGCTTTAATTAGCATGAATTCAATGGCTCAGGAGAAGCCAAAAAGCATCGATGAATTAAAAAAAGAGCTGTCGGTATTTATCGAAAAAACGATAAAAAAAACCAAAACCGTAGGACTAAGCTTTGCTTTAGTCGATGGTCAGGAGCTGATTTGGGCTGAAGGTTTTGGCTACTCCGACAGGGAGAAAAAGGTTAAGGCAACACCACAAACCATTTATCGAGTGGGTTCAATCTCTAAACTCTTTACCGCCACCTCGGTAATGCAGCTATCTGAAAATGGTAAGCTAAATATCGATAACTCTATTCAAACCTATATTCCTGAGTTTAGTATTAAGAGTAGGTTTGCTAATCAGGGTGTCATTACACCACGAAATGTTATGACTCACCATTCTGGCCTGCCCTCCGATATTCTTTATCAGTTCTTCGACAAGAACCCCGATCCCATTTCATCGATTGTTGGGTTTTTGAATAAGGAATATACTTGTACACAGCCCAACACCATTTTTTCTTATTCAAATGCTGGATATACGTTGCTTGGTGCCATGGTTGAGAGGGTGAGCGGTGAGAGTTTTAACGATTACACTCAGAAACACCTTTTCCAACCATTGGGGATGAAGAACTCATCATTTGTATTAACCCCTGAGATGAGTAATCTTTACTCGAAGGGCTATGCCGATGGCAAGGAGTATGATGAACCTTTGATTCGCGATGTTCCTGCAGGTCTTTTGCATTCCAATGTGATTGATTTGGCGAACTTTATAAAGATGACCTTTAATCATGGGAATTTTAACGGTAGTCAGATCATTAAGGCTGAAATGCTAAAGGAGATGCAAACGAAGCAGAATGTTGATTGTAAACTGGATTATAACTTTAGCATAGGTCTTGGCTGGATGCTGAATTCATCGAAGTGGGACTATGCTGGCGGTATTGCCGAGCATGGCGGCGATACCTATGTGTACCATGGGCAGCTATCAACCCTTCCCGATAAAAAAATTGGTGTAATAGTTCTCGAAAATACTGATAGGGGGGGGAATAGCCCTAGGATTGTAGCCAAGGAGATACTTCAAAAATACCTTGAGTTTAAGGAGGGAATAAAGCCCGAAGATAAAAAAAGTGAAAAACTGAAGACCTATAAACTTGACGAACAAAAATTAAATGCTATTGCGGGCGATTATGTGTTAGGTGCCGATGACCTTTCACTTAAAGCGAAAAATGGGAAACTCGTAGCGAAGCAGGGTCCTATAAAACTTATTTTTACTAAAAATAGTCAAAAAACGTTTTCGGTAAAGGCTAAATTGCTGGGCTTTATCTCTATCAAAATTAATAATCAATTCTTTGATTTCAGAAAAATTGATGGTGTTGACTATATCATTTTCAACAATGGTGCAAAGGATACGCTAGTTGTTGGTAAAAGAATTGCAAAACCTGTTATTTCAGATGTTTGGAGAACTCGATTTGGGGTGTATGAGATGGAGAAAGATTCCTCAAAGTTAAAGTTGGTTTCCAATTTTGCTATAAAAGAAAAGGAGGGTCTAATCTATGTCGAGGCAAAAATATTCAATAAGGATAAAATGTCGCTAGTACTCAAACCCATTAACGATAACGAAGCAATTGTTGAGGGAATTGGTCGCAGCACTGGCGGAACAGCCTTTTTTAATGGCGATGAGATGTATTTCGCTGGGTTAAAGTTAAAAAAAGTAGTTGCTGCTAATAAGTAGCCAATGCTTGAGTAATCGAGCTAAAATTATTTACAACTAAAATGT
>RPRQ01000014.1 GCA_003818205.1 Bacteroidales bacterium | reverse complement strand
GCAAAGGTAATCATCTTTTCGTCTTCTCCAACTCCGGGGCAATCTTTTTTGAAAATATTTCTTCGCCCCCCTCAAACCCCCGATTCCCTTACGCCGTACCTCCGTAAAGCGGGTGCAAATATAGAATCTTTAATTTAAAAACACCAAATTTTTTCTCATCTTTTTCAAAATAATTTTCACTCAAAATATAACTCAATGCGAACTAATATTTTACGTAGGAAAAAACGTATTGAAAAAATTTGAAATTAGGGGAATACTACCCAGCGATTAACAAAAACCAAATTGAATACCCACTGATTTTATCCTTTTAAACAATAAGAAACGAGGTCAATGGAAATTGCCTCGTTTCAAATTCAATAAAACATAAAGGGATACCTATTTTTTTGGAACCTCTTTTAATACCTCAACAAGAAAATCCCAGAACTTACCTACGGTTTCAATATTTACTTTCTCATCAGGAGAATGCGGAAAGCGAATGGTTGGACCAAATGAGATCATATCCCAATTTGGATAAACACCACCAAGCAGACCACACTCTAATCCGGCATGAATTGCTTTAACCTCAGGTGTTTTACCATACTTATTCTTATAAATCTCGAGCATTGCTTTAAGAATAGGTGATGCTGGATTGGGTTTCCAACCTGGGTATCCACCTGAGAATACAACTTGTCCACCAGATAGTTCAAAAACCGATGCGACCTTATCGGCTAAGGCATCTTTTGCTGAATCAACCGAACTACGAAGCAAACAAGCAGCATGAATAAAATTACCTTCGCTATATACGCGAGCCAGATTATTTGAAGTCTCAACCAAACCTGGAACTGCATCGCTCATACGAACAACGCCATTGGGGCAACCAAAAGCAGCTCGAATAAGATTGAACTGAGTTTTTTCATCAATTAGGGTTGAAGGCATATCCGTTTTCTCAGCAGCGAACGATAAATCAGGTTCTGTCATTGAGAATTCGGACCTATATATATTAAGGTATGCTTTTACCTCTTTTTCAAAATCACTAGCTTTTGAAGAAGGAACAACAACAACAGCAATAGCTTCACGGGGAATTGCATTTCTCAAGCTACCACCATCAATTGAAGCTAGGCGAGCGCCTAAGCTCTTCTCAACAACGTACATAAAACGGAAAAGTAGTTTGATAGAGTTTCCTCGTCCAAGAACGATGTCTAGTCCAGAGTGACCGCCTTTAAGCCCTTTAATAACAAGTTTATAAGCAACCATTCCTGAAGGAACTGGAGTAGGTATAAACTCATATTTAATATTAGCGTCTAAACCACCAGCACAACCAACATATAGTTCGCCTTCATCCTCAGAATCAAGATTCATAAGAATATCACCTTTAAGAACGCCAGCCTTTAAGCCAAAAGCGCCTGTCATTCCAGTTTCCTCATCAATTGTAAACAATGCTTCGATGGGACCATGAACCAAATTTTTTGATTCTAGAACTGCTAATGCAGCGGCAACACCAATTCCATTATCAGCACCAAGAGTAGTACCTCTGGCCTTCACCCATTCACCATCAACATATGCATCGATAGGATCTTTCTCAAAATCGTGCTTTGTATCGCTATTCTTTTGGGGAACCATGTCGAGGTGACCTTGAAGGACAACACCTTTTCTGTCTTCCATACCAGGAGTAGCAGGTTTACGAACAATAACATTCCCAACCTCATCGACTATTGTTTCTAACTTTAAATCCGTAGCAAATTTTTTGACAAAATCAACTGATGCCTGCTCACTTTTTGAAGGTCGAGGGATTTGGGTTAAGCTATAAAAATGTTTCCAGATCGCTTCTGGTTTTAGGTTTTGAATTTCTTTACTCATGATGATTTATATTAAATTAATTACATTAAAATTCCGCCAATTGGCCATTAAAGATATTGTTATTTTACAGAAATCGCAAAACAATTAAAATAAGCGTTAAACTAAAACTACGAGTTAATTGTTATGAAACCAATACCTAGCATTAGGTTATTTGTATATTTGTATTCATTTTTTAAAGAACACGATATGAAAAAGCAATTCATTATTAGTTTTATCATTCTAGCAATCAGCTATAACGCTCAATCGCAAGCAGAGTCATCGCTAGTTAAGTGGTACAATATTGAGGAGGCTATGAAGTTGAATGAGAAAAATCCAAAAAAGATTTTCGTTGATGTATATACCGATTGGTGCGGATGGTGCAAAACGATGGATAAAAACACTTTTAACAACCCCCAAATAGCAGAATATCTGAATAAGTACTACTATCCTGTTAAGCTAAACGCAGAACAGAAGCAGGATATAACCTATAAAGGGACTGTATATAAAAACAAGGGGACAGAAACACGCTCACCTCATGATTTTGCAGCGGCATTGCTTAGCGGCAAAATGTCGTACCCATCGGTAGCATACATGGATGGTGAGAATAATCTACTAACAGCGGTTCCAGGCTATAATGCACCTGCAGATATTGAACCAATTCTTGTTTTCTTTGGTGAAGACCATTACAAAACAACCAAGTGGGAAGATTTTAAAGCCAAGTTTGTGAGTAAACTAAAGAAATAAAAGACACAACACACAGAGGCATCGAATCACAGTGAATAATACAAGAAGGTACTTGAAACAACTTGCCTCTGTTGATTTGGCAATTTGATTTATAATCAATCCTTTCTAACTTTTACTTAACACCAGAGAATTCGATAAGGTCTGAGTCTTTTACCATATACTTTATCGGCATCCTGACTAAAGGGCCGTACTGACAAATTGATATTCGGCGGGTTAGTAGTTCAGCTTTGCCATCGGATAGGCTAACAACGGTTGTTGTTGGAATTCTGTAGTAGATTACTTCCTTCAAGGGTTTATCCTTTTCCATACTTATACTCCTAAAAAAGATATCATATGATTCAGGGATTGATTCAGGTAAAGTTTTAAGTAAAATTGGATTTCCACTTAAATCGGAAGATGCTAAAACACCTTTAACGCCTGAGAATCGGAATAAGATTGATGATTCACCTTCAACTTGGTTTGGAACATATTCGAAAAAATGAGTAGATGACTCATTGAAAGATTTTCCAATAAAAAGGCTAAGGTACTCATGTTCCAAACGGCTTATCTCATCCAAGGCAATTTTTAATCCTTCCCCATTTAGATTATGATCAGCATCAACGGAGAGGAAATCGGAGCGACGTTTACGAAGCATAAAGATATAATCGGCAGCATCGCGAGCCTTCTCCTCAACGTTCTTCTCCACAATCATTTCCTTCTGAATCGGCACTCTTACAAAAACGCTATCGTGCTTAATCTTTGAGTAATAGGTCGTTTTCTCGGATGCAATAAATGGGGATATTGAGAGATCAGTAAAGTATGTTTCCCCATCGGTATCGATAGTTTTAATATCTTTTATAGTGGTTGAACTGACACCGAAACCAGAAATTGGGATTATTAGGCCTTTACTGTAAATTTTCAAAAAATCAATTTTTGTGTCATCACCAGGCGTGGCAGCATATAAGGCAGATGGATCAGATTCTAATGCGGTTGAAACATCAACATTGCTAATCCTCCATTCATCGACTTTTTTCACTGGGACATCTAAAATTCCAAGATACTTTTGGGCAAATCGGCAGTAAGGACCGGGTACGATAGTGGTTTTAATGGCATCAACCTTTATCTTTAAAACAGTTCGAGGTAGTGCATAAACCAATCCGTTTGTACTCAAAACAGCTGCGCTTTCAGCAGAAACTATCTGTATTGGTTTTTTGCTACATGAAACAAAAAGCGCAATTGTAAAGATTATTAAAATTCTTTTATTCATTTTCTCATCGTATTAATAACGTTAAACGCATCGCCGATGTGTCTTATTATATCAGAAGCAGTTAAAGATTCCATCCCTCTCTTTTGGGCAGCAAGATCGCCTGCAAGCCCATGGAGATATACGCCTAATATAGATGAACTTACAGAATCATACCCTTGACCAAGAAGAGAAGTAATAATTCCTGTTAACACATCCCCGCTCCCGCCTGTTGCCATTCCAGGGTTACCCGTTGAGTTGAAGAAAACACTCCCATCGGGACAAACAATCTGGGTATGAGCACCTTTCAATACAATAACCATGTTATGCTGAGCAGCCTTCTCAATGGCTCGCAATAACCTTTGATAACCCGATTCGGACTCACCGAACAATCGGTCAAATTCTCTAGGATGAGGGGTTAAAATAGACATGGCAGGGATTGAATCGAATAAATTCTGATTCTCAGCGATGATATTCAAAGCATCGGCATCAATAATAATGGGATGTTTTACATTCTTGATTAGCCTAGTAAATCCATCGATAGTCGCAGGTGCTTTTCCTAGACCAGGTCCAATAGCAATTGCAGCATACTTGGCTATTGAATTCACTGCTGTAAAACAAAGATCATCGTTATCCTCCTCAACCATAATCTCAGGAATTGATTGTTGGAAGATAGAACCACCAATTTTGGGGACATGTGCGGTAACCAACCCTGAACCTGTTTTTATGCAAGCGGTTGATGCTAGGACTGAAGCACCCATCATCCCCTTGCTCCCTGCAATTATAAGGCAATGCCCATAATCCCCTTTATGGCTAAAGTTGTTCCTACTCCTAATAATTGAAGAGACTGAAGAAATATCTAGATATTGGTAATGAGTTAACGTTGATCTAATAGAATCGGGGTTAAGGCCAATGGGTAGCACAACGAATTTGCCAACATGCTGATTATTCTCGGTAAAGAAAAAACAAAGTTTTGGGAACTGCAAGGTTAAAGTTATTGATGCTTTTACTGCTGAATTTTGGTTAGGAAAAGGATTCTCCTCTCCCAATAGCCCAGAGGGCATATCGATGGCAACTATTCGTACTTGGCTATTATTAATGTATTCAACGAGTTTTGCTGATACTCCAGCCAATGGTCTTGTTAGCCCCGAACCAAAAAGCGCATCAACGATAACTGAGTTGGAATCGAAAACAGGAAAATCAACCTCACCATTTATAATATAAGGTATAACAATCCCCTGTCTTTTTAAACGTATAAGATTATCCTTGCAATCAGCTGAAAGGCTTGCTGATTCTAGCAGACATACAGATACAGAGTACCCCACCTCAATAAGCATTCGTGCCAAAGCTAACCCATCGCCTCCGTTATTGCCTGATCCAGCAAAAACGTAAACTTTGCAAGAAGAGTTTATATTCTCAGCAAACCATCGAAAAATAGCATCAGCAGCACGTTCCATAAGATTTATGGAAGAAATTGGCTCAGTCTCAATGGTGAGCTTATCGATTTCACGAATTTGAGATGTTAAAAATATTTTCATCAACAAAAATATACATCCAAACAAAGGTAAGGTTTTTAGAGCATAAATAAATATTGAGACAAAATAAACTATCAATGATATCAAACATCAAATTGGTTGGTTTGAAATATTTTCTATATTTGTCAACTTGGAAAAAATGAATTTAAATTAAATAACCCTCAAAAACAATAATTTATGTTTAAAAACCATCCTAAAGGATTAATTGTCCTAGCAATAGCTAACATGGGCGAACGCTTTGGATATTACACGATGTTGGCCATTCTTGCTCTATACATGCAAGCAAAGTTTGGATTATCATCATCAAGTACAAGCATAATATACGGGACATTTTTAGCATTAGTTTACTTTCTCCCTTTATTTGGAGGTATTATAGCCGATAAAGTTTTAGGATATGGTAGAACTATTCTACTCGGAATTATTGTAATGTTTTGTGGTTATTTTCTTTTAGCGATTCCGACAGAGCCCAATACTGCTGGTTACACCATTATGTTTTGCGCCTTGGCATTAATTGCTCTAGGAACAGGTTTCTTCAAGGGGAATCTTCAAGCATTAGTTGGGAATCTTTACGAATCGAATGTTTATAAGGGTAAACGCGATATTGCTTTCTCAATCTTCTATATGTTCATTAACATTGGAGCGTTCTTTGCTCCAAGTGCAGCAAATAGCATTAATAATGCAATACTTGCAAAGGAAAAATTCACCTACGATGCATCAATCCCTAAGAACTTTGTAGCATTGAATGACAAGGTTGTAGATAAAGTAACTTTCATTGCCGACATCACTAAAGGTAAAAGCGATTTAATAACACATAAAGATAGCACTCGCTTTATAGATAAAATGAAAAAGAAAAAAGGGGTTCTTTTTCAAGAAGATAGGGATAAAGCTCTATTTAAGCTAAAAGCAGCAGGCGTATGCCAACTAACTGCTGCTGGACTATTGACAGATCCTTCTCAAACATTACCTGTAAAAGAATATCGTTTACTCGACAGCAAGGATCCAAAGGATAAAGAAGCGAAAGAGGTAATAACTGCAAAAATTAAAGGAATTGAGATTAAAGACCCTGCAATTTACGGAAACTCAGAGAACCCTGAAGAGTTCTCATCTAACTTTGCCAAACAATACGTTGTTAAATCATTAACAAAATCCTACAACATTGCTTTTAGCATTGCTTGTATAAGCCTTGTTATCTCTGTTTTGGTATTTTTAGGCTTTAAGAAAACGTGGAAAGAGGTTGATAAAACTCATAAACAGCAACTTAAAGACGCTCAGGCATCGGGTATTAAAGCGGATGTTGTAATACTAACTCCAAAGCAAGTTAAGGAAAGGGTAATTGCATTGCTGCTTGTATTCTTTGTAGTTATATTCTTTTGGATGTCGTTCCATCAGAATGGCTTATGCATGACATTCTTTGCCCGCGATTATACATTTAGCTCTATTTCTTCATTGCATAATATGATGTTTTCGCTTGTTGCGTTGCTGTTGTTTATAGTTTTCGCATACGGCATCTACCTATCAACAATCGGGTTATTTGGCGGCAAACGTAATCCAAAACAGGGAACAATACTATCACTTGTCGGGTTAACTGGTCTAATTGCTTACTACTTTATAGTAGTAAAAAATGCTCTAGGCCTTGTTTACATTACCCCTCAAATCTTCCAGCAATTCAATCCTCTATTCATTGTGCTACTAACTCCAATCGCAGTTGCCTTTTTTGCATATTTAGGCAATAAAGGGACAGAGCCCTCTGCACCTAAAAAAATTGGATTTGGTATGCTTATCGCTGCATTAGGCTTTATTATTTTGTTTTTTGTATCACTTGGGCTACCAGCACCATCCGATATACAGGGTATTTCCAACGTATTGGTGTCCCCGAATTGGCTAATCGGCACCTACTTTGTTCTTACTATTGCCGAACTATTCTTAAGCCCTATGGGGTTATCGTTTGTAGCCAAGGTAGCACCTCCTCAGTACAAGGGTATGATGCAGGGTGGTTGGTTAGCTGCAACTGCTATAGGTAACTACTTGGTAGGTATAATGGGAATGTTCTGGGATGAGCTACCTCTTTACGCTTTCTGGGGCGTTCTAGTAATCTGCTGTCTGCTGTCTGCAACATTCATCTTCTCTATTATGAAGAAACTTGAACATGCAACAAACTAAATACTTTAAAATAGTTACAATAGAAACCACCCTTCGGGGTGGTTTTTTTTGTAACTTGACATAAAATTATTTGACATGGAATCGTTTATACTCAAAGAGGAATATATTCAACTCGACCAGCTACTAAAGGTGCTTAGACTTGTTAGCTCAGGAGGGATGGCCCACCTTATGGTAGATGATGGACTTGTAAAAGTCGATGGGTTTGTTGAGAAAAGGCGAAGAGCCAAAATTAGAGCTGGGAATACTATTGAAGTTCCTGGAAAAAAGTTTAAAGTGATTGCTCATGAGGAGTTAGGGGATTGAAATTAGCTGGCAGGTAACAGTTGAGAAATTGTCTGATGGCCAGTGTCTAAGTTCTGAAATCTGAAGTCAATCATATACTCAAACCAAATAAACCAAATAGAATATGAAAACGAATTCAATTATTCTTCTTTTTGGACTTACGCTTATGTTCAGCTGTAGTTCTAAAAGTTACGACAACGGAGGGGCAAGGGCTCTGGATATGAAATCGGAGTCTATCGCCATGCTCGATGAACAAGCACCTCCTCCACCCCCTCCTCAATCAGTAGCAAATACAAACATCGACAGGAAGATTATTAAAACAGCCTTCCTTAACATTGAGGTCTTGAACCTGTCTGTAAGCCGAAAACTTATTGATAGCGCATTAAAGGAGTATAGCGCCTATATAGTTAGCGAAAACCTACAGAATACTGAAACCCAAATTAGCAGTAGTATCAACATCAAAGTTCCTGCGATTCAATTTGATATATTGCTAGCCAAACTATCGAGGATTGCCAAAAAGATTGACTACCAAAATATCGAAACACAGGATGTAACCGAAGAATACATTGATGTAGAGTCGAGGCTTAGCAATAGTCGTAAAGTTGAACAAACCTATCTGAAACTACTTAAAAGAGCCAATACCATTGAGGATATGCTCAAGATTGAACAAAAACTTGGTGAGATAAGAACCGAAATTGAATCGACTCAAGGCAGGCTAAAATACCTAACCCATCAGGTTAGCTATAGCACTATAAACCTGAGCGTTTACGAAACGTTAGAATACAAGTACATCGCTGAAAAACTTCCAAGTTTTTTCCAACAGCTAAAAAAATCAATAAGCGCTGGATGGAGAGGAGTTGTTACATTCTTCCTTTTCCTAATTAAGCTATGGCCACTTTGGTTGATTGGTGCTGCAGGGTGGTTTGGGTGGAAGTACTTTATTAGGCATCAACAACAGAAAAGAAAAGAGATGAAGCGTAGGAAGAAGATGTTGAAAAAGGAAGAACTAGCTAATTAAATTTAATCCTAAGTTAATATTCAATGTCGTTTACCTAAGCGTTATTAAACGCTGACAGGTTCTTTGAACTCTGTCAGGTTAACCAATTATATTGACCCTTCAGAATCGGAAGACCTGAAAGAGTCGATTTAAGTAAACAACATTGAGTTAATATTTATGAAAGAGGTTTGTCATATAATTTTCTTTTTTTTGAATCTCTATTGAATATAGGAATCTACTCACATTAGGTATATGTGTAAATTTTAAGAGGGTATCTCGGGCTTTTGAGACACCCTCTTTAAGTTGCACCAAGAATTGTCATACAGCTAACGTTTTAATGAACTACGCTTAAAAGATTAACTCATGTAATTTCTCTCTTCGCGACCCCGCCTGCCTTAGTGCCTAAGTACAGCGGGCAGGTTTGCGAGAAAAAAAAGCGATCAACGGTCTTTATGGCTGAATCTTACATTTCTCCACTAAAGAAAACATCTGCAAAAAAATCTGAGTAGTTTCTTAACATTAAAAGGCATCGAAACAGGTAACTTATTTTTGATAAAAGTGATTTCCATCTTTCTTTAGCCACAGTTGAGGTAAAACCCATTAATCATGAAGAGCTACAAAGAAATAAACTCATGCTAAAATGCTAATATAACGTGAGTTCGATAAAGGATGGCTTATTATACTATTATCTATTAACACTTTAATGCTAATATTGTGCTTTTGGAAGAATGAACACGGGCTTGCGAACCGAACGTAGTGAACTCAGCGAAGCTAGTTCGGCGAAGCCAATGATGCCTGCCTGCCGATAGGCAGGGAATATTGGGATTACTTCTAACTTTTTTCATCCCTGTTTGTCGACCTTGCTCCGCCGAAGCGGCTACGCAGAGGTGATGCAGGCAGGCAATATTCCATCTTTCCCCAATAAAGTAAAATACTGATAATATAGCATTTAAAATTTTTCTTACATCGAACTGACGTTAATATAATGAATTTTACAATGCTATCAGGTAACAAAGACCAAACTATTCGTATTAAACAAGATTCAGCGTTAAATCCATTAACCGACATTGAATTATATTCCTAATTTTCTCCATAGGTTAAAGAATATAATTATTATAGATAACTCTTAAAAAGAGTAATTTCAATAGCAGGGCTGACCACCCTCAAATATATGCGAAATTAACACAAAAGTGGAGTTCAGAAACCACTCTAAAAACGAGGCGTGATTCTGAAAAGCCTTACGAGTAAGAAAAAATATTTTAAAAAAGAATTATTATGGCTTATCCAAAAGTAACAATTGCTAACTCAACCACCTTTATTGCAAAGGGAACTGTTAGCTACATGAGCTTATTCTGCTCCAATGATGATTACACTGTAACCCCAAACACAACATGGACAGCAGATGGTCGTGGAGTTTGCTTATTGACCAAGATTACGGCAACAGTCAAAACACCAGAAGGGGATATTGTTGCAACTCCATATACATCATCAGGTACCTCATACAGTAAATTTGCTGTAATCCAAACTGGCCCTGGCAAATTTGAAGTAACCAGACGTGTTAGCTAAAGTTGTTGCATTAACACATCATATTAAATTGCTAAAGAGAATACCCCATACAATTTAAAATATTGTAACTATTCACCACGGAGACACGCCGGCCGGCAGGCGTGTCTTCGTTGTTTTTGTTCAATTCGATTACTGCTGAATAGTTACAAAATATTATTAAACACTATTTAATGAACCATTTGGTCTGAATGCATTTGCAGGCTTATAGGGCTTTCAGTTGTCAATACATTAATAACCACGCCATAAAAAGCGTGGTTATTAAAAAAATACATTTTTCATACTTAAACATTATTGTAGGTAATTCCTTCGGAACTTAGCGAAGCGAATAATTTGTGGCAATATTTACTTTAAAGACAACCACTAATTAATACTTTAACACTACTACTAAATTAATCTGCCGCTATTTTATGTATTTGGTTGAATAATAGTAATAAATGTGAACGAAAAGACTTATCTTGTAACAAATAATAAAACTAACCGTTATGAATTACATCTATCTAATTTTCCCAATAGCATTTCTGTTCCTTTTAGGAATAAGAATTATAAGGCCAACCCAACGGGGTTTAATCGAAAGGCTTGGAAAGTATCATAACTTTGCTCATCCTGGATTTCATTGGATTATCCCATTTATTGACAAGTTATACATAGTTAATGTAACCGAGCAGATGGTTGATGCTGAACCGCAAGAGATAATCACCAACGATAATCTGAACGCAAGCGTTGATGCCCAGGTTTACTTTAGGGTAAAATCGGACGAAGAGAGCGTTAAAGGGTCGATTTACAATGTAAATAATTATAAATGGCAGATTGTTAACCTTGCCCGCACCACGCTACGTAATATTATCGGTACGCTCACGCTAAAATCAGCCAACAGCGAAAGAGGGAAAATTAATGCCGAACTTTACAAAACGCTACACAACGAAACCCAAAGCTGGGGCATTGAGATAGTTCGAACAGAACTGAAGCAAATTGACCCACCAAAAGATGTTCAGGAAACCATGAACAAAGTGGTAAAAGCCGAGAATGAGAAGATAGCCGCAATAGACTCTGCTACCGCAGCCGAAACAGTTGCCGATGGGGTGAAGCGTGCCAAGATTAAAGAGGCCGAAGGATTTAAGCAATCCAAAATATTGCATGCTGAAGGCGAAGCCGAAGCCATTAGGCTTGTTAACGAAGCGGCCGATAAGTATTTTATTGGGAATGCCCAATTGCTAAGAAAACTTGAAGCCCTTGAAGCTTCCCTTGGCAATAATTCTAAAATAGTTATCCCAACAGGTACAGAGCTAGTGAATGTTATCGGGGAAATGGCAGGAATACTTCCATTGAATAAAAAACAGAAATAGTCATACGATGATTGAGTTTTTATTCTCTAATCGGCATAGACGTGTCGTTTATGCCAAATTTTATGTTCAGGTTGATCTTTCTAAAACCCACTATCATCCATAAATAGTATTTTAAAACTTAGATTTTTAAAATCGAGGCTTGCTGATTTAAATTTATTTTATAGTTTTGCACCTCAATTCTGATGGCGAGGTAGCTCAGCTGGTTAGAGCGCATGATTCATAATCATGAGGTCGGCGGATCATTCCCGCCTCTCGCTACAAAGGGGAACTCACGTTCCCCTTTTTTTTTACTTCACACCATACTTCAACTACATCATTCATAGCCAATCCAACAGATATCAACCTATCAATTTCTACAAAACGGATATATCCTATTGATATATTATGAATTTCCTTTTCAATTATAAAATAAGTAACCTTCTAAAAGAGTTCCTAATGTTTAAAAAAAGTTAAAGCAAAGCGAATTGTTTATAAAAATACATTTAATATAAGTGCTTCGTATTCTTTTTTTTATACCTTGCATAGAAAGACAGCTAAGAATATAAAATCAATTTAAAATATAGAGGAGAGGACACATAATAATCATGGAAGAGATTAGCACAAAAAACAGAATTGAATTAGAGTTTACCATAAACACATCACCACACCTTCTATTCAACAGGCTATCGACCCCATCGGGGTTGGCAGAGTGGTTTGCCGATGATGTTAACCTTTCAGGGAAAACCTTCACATTCGTATGGGAAAATGTTCAACAAAAGGCCGAACTTCTTGAAAAAAAGGAGAATAAAAGTATAAAATTCCGTTGGATAAAGGATGGAGCAAACCCAAAGAATTTCTTTTCATTCAAACTATCACCCCTAGATCTTACCCGTGAACTATCGCTACAGGTAGTTGAACAGCTCGACGATAATGAAGACGTAGAGGATGCCATCTCTCTATGGAATAGCCAAATTGGTGATTTAAAGAGAATTCTAGGCGTTTAACAGCCCATTCAAGGGGTACTATAGCGATTTTTTTTGAGAATTCATCTATTCTCATCAATGTGACTTAATTAACCAAACCAATCCAAGTGAAAACTTTACATCGATTTATTCTTAAATCCTACTTAGGCCCTTTGGTCATGACGTTTTTTATTGTCATGTTTATTCTTTTGATGCAATTCCTATGGAGATACATCGATGAACTAGTTGGCAAAGGCCTTGAATGGAGAGTAATTGCAGAATTCCTCCTCTTTGCCTCGGCAAATCTAATCCCTATGGCTCTTCCGCTATCTACACTGCTTGCAGCATTGATGACAATGGGAAATCTTGGTGAAAACAACGAACTCCTCGCCATGAAAGCGGCAGGAATCTCATTGCCTAGAATTTTAAACCCACTAATTTTGATCACAATTCTTATAGGTATCAGCGCATTCTTCTTCTCTAACAATGTATTGCCTTACACAAACCTTAAATGGAAAACCCTGCTCTACTCCGTCAAACAACAAAAACCTGAATTGGCGATAAAAGAAGGTGTTTTTACAACCATAAATGACACCTATAGCATTAAGATTGGAGAGAAGAATAATGAAACAAACTTGATGCAAAGAATTATGATTTATAATCATAGCAAGAATGAAGGCAATGTAGAAGTTACCTATGCCGACTCCGGCTATATCAAGGTAACCAATGATGAAAAGCACCTAGTTGCAACCCTTTATAGCGGTAACACCTACGAGGAAAGGGCTGAGAGTTCAAGAACAACGACAGACCGAAAACACCCATCGACAAAACAACGGTTTCATGAACAGGTTATTAACTTTCAATTACAGGGGAAGGGCTTACAGCGAACCGATGATGATTTATTTAAGACAAACGCTCAGGTCATGAACCTTAATCAGCTAACCCGAACTAAGGATTCCCTTAAAAAGCAGTATCAAAAAATAGAGGATGCATTCCAAAAGCAGATTGTGAATACCATTCTTAAAGAGAAGAAGAAAGAAGGGAAAGATTCGCTTCATAAAATTGCCTACTCCCTTTCAGTTAACTCAATTTTTGATACGCTGGCTATTAGAGATAAGCAGGTTATCGTTGAAACGGCAATATCCAATGCCCGTTCTACAAAAAGTTACATTTCAGCTACTAGCGATGATCTTTTTTCAAAAGAGAAGAATATTGCCAAGCATGTAATGGAATGGAACAGAAAATTCTCACTATCGTTTGCATGCTTTGTTTTCTTCTTTATCGGTGCGCCCCTAGGCGCAATTATTCGAAAAGGGGGGCTGGGCACACCTGCTGTAATCTCAGTTTTTTTCTTTGTACTGTACTACATTATCACGATTTCAGGCGAAAAATTTGCCCGTGATCTCTTGTTGAATCCTGCAGTAGGCATGTGGTTATCCTCTTTCATACTTCTTCCACTAGGAATATTCTTGTCGTACAAGGCAGCTAACGATTCGGTTATCATGAGCTCGAACTTTTACATTGAGACCTTTAAAAAGTACTTAACTTTTCAAAAGAGTATCCTTTTAAAGGTTAAGGGTATAATATTCCCAGAAAATAAAAGACCTTAGACTTACCCCCATTCATGATAATACATAACGTTCTTTTAGAAAAATCAGCTACTTTTGCCAATGGAGGACTAATTATCCGAACAATCTAAGTGAAAACTTTACATCGATTTATACTAAAATCCTATTTAGGGCCTTTGGTCATGACATTTTTTATTGTCATGTTTATTCTTTTGATGCAATTCCTATGGAAATACATTGACGACCTTGTGGGGAAAGGTCTTGATTGGAAGGTGATTGCAGAATTACTGCTTTACGCCTCATCGAATCTAATCCCTATGGCTCTTCCGCTATCCACACTGCTAGCATCGTTGATGACAATGGGAAATCTTGGCGAAAACAATGAGCTGCTCGCCATGAAATCGGCAGGTATCTCATTGCCTAGAATATTAAGTCCACTTATATTCATCACCATCATCATCTGTATCAGCGCATTCTTTTTTTCTAATAATGTTTTACCCTATACCAATCTTAAAATATCGACCCTGCTCTACTCCGTAAAACAGCGAAAACCCGAACTTGCTATCAGAGAAGGTGTTTTTACCACAATAAATGATACCTATAGTATTAAAATTGGTGAAAAGAATCCTGAGACAGGCCTGATACAAAGAATCATGATTTATGATCATAGCAAAAATGAAGGGAATGTTATAGTTACCTATGCCGATTCAGGCTACATCAAGGTAACCAATGATGAAAAGCGCCTAGTTGCAACCCTTTATAGCGGTAATACATACGAGGAAAGGGCTGAGAACTCAAGAGCGATGATAGATCGAAAACACCCATCGACAAAACAACGGTTTCATGAACAGGTTATTAACTTTCAGCTAGAGGGGAAAGGCTTACAGCGAACCGATGAGGATTTATTTAAGACTAGTGCTCAGGCCATGAACCTTAATCAACTTACAAAAACAAAAGATTCACTTATAAGACAGTATAGAACAAGAGAGGAATCATTCCGAAAACAAATAGCGAGTACAATCCTTAAAAAACAAAATGATCAAGCGCAAAATGATTCGCTTCATAAAATAACCTATTATTTTTCAGGAGACTCAATCCTCGACACCGTTTCAATTAAAGATAAGCAGGTTATCATTGAGTCAGCAATATCTAATGCACGTTCTACAAAAAGTTTTATATCATCCACGAGCGATGAACTATTCACAAAGGGGAAGTACATTGCCAGGCATATGATAGAATGGAACAGAAAATTCGCATTATCATTTGCCTGTTTTGTATTCTTCTTTATTGGCGCACCTCTTGGCGCAATTATTAGAAAAGGGGGTTTGGGAATGCCCGCAGTAATATCTGTACTTTTCTTTGTGCTGTACTACATAATCACCATTTCAGGCGAAAAATTTGCCCGCGAGCTGATGTGGCATCCTGCCGCAGGCATGTGGCTTTCGTCATTCATACTGCTTCCGCTAGGAATATTCTTATCTTACAAGGCAACTACCGATTCGGTTATCATGAATTCAGACTTTTATATCGAAACCTTTAAAAAGTACTTAACCTTTCAGAAAAGGATTCATATTAAGCTAAAGGGTATGAAGTCCCCAAAAAGATAAAGCATTTTAGGGTTAGCCGATGAAAATACTGTTCTTAACCAACAAGCCCCCATATCCCGCAAAAGACGGCAGCTCGTTAGCAACACTTTGTATGGCAGAAGGTCTTGCCGAATTGGGGAATAGTATTACCATTCTTTCCATTTCAACACAAAAACACCCCTGCCGAATTGAACAAATCCCGATAGAGTTAAGACAGTTAATAAATTTCAATTTGATTGAAGTCAACACAAAAATTAACCTCATCAACGCTTTCATTAACCTTCTCTTCTCGAAGTTACCATACAACATTGAACGATTCATCGATTCAGGCTACACCAAAAAACTTACCGAGATTCTGAAAGCAAATCGCTACGATATTATTCAACTCGAAGGTTTATACATGAGCCCTTACATAAAAACGATACGAGAGCAAACCGATACGCCCATAGTTTATCGCTCGCATAATATTGAGCATGAAATATGGGTTCGATTATCTCAGAATGAAGCAAATATTCTCAAATCAACATATTACCTTTTACTTTCAAAGCGTATTCGAAGAATGGAAAATAGCGTTAAGCATCAGGTTAACGCCCTTGTTGCAATCTCTAAACGTGATGAGAATTGGTTTCGTTCAAATGGTTTTAACAAACCATCGGCAGCAATACCAATGGGCTATTCAATTGAGAAACCTATAAGAATTGAGGGTTTATCAAATGACGAACCATGCTTTCTAGGCTCTCTCGATTGGATTCCGAATCAGGAAGGGCTTTTATGGTTCCTCAACGAGGTCTGGCCGAAGGTATATACCGAATTTCCAAATTTATTTTTTCATATTGCTGGAAGGAATGCTCCCGCATCGATAATTGATAGGCTGAAAAAAACACCAAACATTGAATACCATGGAGAGGTAGAAAACGCTCACGAATACTTAAAAAGGTACTCCATACTGATTGTACCAATCCTTTCAGGAAGTGGAATGAGGGTTAAAATTATTGAAGGGATGATATTCGGAAAGGTAATCGTAACAACCACAATAGGGATGGAAGGGATTGATGCCATTAATCATGAACATGCTTTAATCGTTGATACACCCAATGATTTCGCTCAAGCGATTACAGGCTTAATTCGCCAACCTGCAAATAAAGAAGGTATTGCCAAAAAAGCTTGTATTTTTGCAATTGAACACTTCAATAGTTCAAAGCTAACAAAGGAACTTGAGAACTTCTACAAACAAATGATTTAATGGTGGTAATTATCTGTTTTTGGGTACTTATAGGATTACTAATATACTGTTACTTTGGCTATACAATACTGCTTGCATTAATAGTAATGGGTAAAAGAGTTTTCTCTTCAAGAAAGAAAACTATCGCAACCGATTACCTTCCCCATGTTACCATTGTTGTTGCAGCTTTTAACGAGGAAAAAAATATTACCGATAAGGTTCAGAATTCATTACTACAGGATTACCCTCACAGCAAAATCACCCAAATATGGGTAAATGACGCATCAACAGATGCAACCAATGCGCTGCTAGCAGAATACCCAAACATAACCATTCTTAATCAACCTGAGCGAAAAGGAAAAATAGCTGCAATCAACCTAGCAATGAAGCATGTTACAACACCTATAACCATTTTTTCGGATGCCAATGCCATGCTTTCAGTAAATGCGATCAGCAAACTCGTTGAACCCTTTTCGAATCAAATGGTAGGATGCGTTGCAGGAGAGAAAAGAATTCAACTAAACTCTTATGAAAATGCTGCGGCAATCGGTGAAGGAACCTATTGGAAATACGAATCATTCATAAAAAAAATGGAATCCGATTGCCATTCAGCCTTAAGTGCAACGGGTGAGCTATACGCCATACGCACAGAACTATTCGAAGAAGTTGAAAGCGATACCATTCTCGATGATTTTGCTATTTCAATCAATATTCTAAAAAAAGGATTGCTCCTTAAGTATGTACCTGAAGCCTACGCAGCTGAAAGAGCATCAGCAAATATTAATGAAGAAAAGAAAAGAAAGGTTCGTATCGCAGCGGGTAGTTTTCAAGCACTTTATCGGAATAAAACCCTGATTAATCCTTTCAAGCATCCTTTTCTCTCATTACAATTACTCTCACATAAAATACTCAGGTGGATTGCCCTGCCAATTTCATTACTATTAATACCAATTTTAAACACCTTAATTGTTCTACTTTATAGTCAAAACCTACTTTACATAGCTACCCTATACGCTCAACTCCTCATACTTACTTCGATACTTCTAGGGTGGGTGTTCAAAGATAATCGGACTTCTTCAAATTGGATTTTCATTCCCTACTACCTCTTTATGATGAACATAGCTATAGTTCAAGGTTTTTTTCGTTTTGTAAGAGGAGCGCAAAGCGTGAAATGGGATAAATCTTTACGACAAACCTGATAAATGTTTTGCAATCTATCATTTCAATATGCTACTTTTGCATCACTAAAAAATGTGAAATGAGCACCAACCAGAACAATACAGATTTTAAGTTAAACGCTATACCTGAAGCGTTAGAAGAGCTAAAGGCAGGAAAAGTTATTATTGTAGTTGACGATGAAGATCGGGAGAATGAGGGAGATTTTATTGTTGCAGCCGAGATGATCACCCCCGAGATTGTCAACTTTATGGCAAAGCATGGTCGTGGGCTAATCTGCGCCCCAATACCCGAAGAACGCTGCAAAGAGCTCGACCTAGAGTTGATGGTTGGAAACAACACTGCATTACATCACACTCCATTCACCGTTTCGGTAGATTTGAATGGGTACGGATGTTCAACAGGCATTTCGGCTTCCGATAGAGCAAGAACCATTAAGGCGTTGGTTGACCCATCAACAAAACCTGAGGATCTAGGAAGGCCTGGACATATTTTTCCACTTAAAGCGAGAGATAAAGGGGTTCTCCGAAGAGCTGGGCATACCGAGGCAGTGGTTGATCTTACCCGCTTAGCAGGACTGTACCCCGGTGGTGCATTGGTAGAAATCATGAACGATGATGGCACAATGGCTCGTATGCCCGAACTCATTCAAATTGCCAATAAGTTCAACCTTAAAATAATATCCATAAAGGATTTAATTGCCTATCGTTTACAATCAGACAGCATAATTGAAGCAGGCTCAAGGGTAAAACTACCCACTGCTTATGGTGATTTTGAATTTATCCCTTTCCGTCAAAAATCTAATAGGCTAGAACATGCCGCCCTCATCAAAGGAGTCTGGGAGAAGGATGAACCCATCATGGTTAGAGTACACTCATCGTGCGTTACAGGCGATATTTTTGGTTCGTACCGTTGCGATTGCGGGTCGCAGCTTCATCAAGCAATGCGAATGATACAAAAAGAGGGAAAAGGTGTTTTAATCTATATGAATCAAGAAGGTAGAGGGATTGGTCTATTCAATAAAATACATGCTTACAAATTACAGGAAGAAGGCCTTGATACCGTAGAAGCCAACGTTGAGTTGGGTTTCGAACCCGATGAACGCGACTATGGGGTTGGTGCAAGCATACTTCGAGAGGTTGGGGTAAATAAAATGAAATTAATATCCAATAATCCTCTCAAACGAAAAGGTTTAGAGGGTTATGGGTTGGAGATTGTTGAGAATATCTCGCTTGAAATAGATTCAAACCCTCATAACGAGTTCTACCTTCAGACCAAACGCGATAAAATGGGGCATTTACTCCTGCTCAAACCTAAAAAATAGCACGGCTCAACAAGCAATGTACAAAGATGTTCGGATTGTATATATGGGAACACCTGATTTTGCGGTAGAACCTTTAAAAGCATTAGTTAATGCTGGCTGCAATGTCATTGGCGTAGTTACAGTTCCTGATAAACCAGCGGGCAGAGGGCAAAAAATACAATCGTCACCGGTTAAGCAATACGCTCAGGGGAAGGGGTTGAGAATAATGCAGCCCGAAAAGCTCAAAAACCCTGAATTTATTGATGAACTAGCATCGCTCAAGCCTGACATAGCTGTAGTTGTAGCCTTTCGAATGCTGCCCGAATCCGTATGGACTATTCCAAGAATAGGAACATTTAACCTTCATGCCTCGCTCCTGCCTCAATATCGAGGTGCTGCGCCGATAAACTGGGCAATCATAAATGGGGAAGAAAGAACTGGGGTTACTACATTCCTGATAGATCATGAGATTGATACAGGAAAAGTTATTTTCAGCGAAGAAATAAATGTATCCGAGAATGAAACAGCTGGCGAACTTCATGATAGGCTAATGGTTATAGGGGCTGAACTAGTACTTAAAACCGTTAAGGGGTTAGCGGATAATTGTATTAAACCTATTTCTCAGGAGAATCTACTTAAAACAGATCGAATCATTAAATCTGCTCCAAAAATTTTTAGAGATACTTGCCGAATCGATTGGAGTAAAACAGCCCAAGAGATTCACAACCTCATCCGAGGATTAAGCCCCTACCCTGCCGCTTGGACTGAGATTACCTTTGATAATGGAAGTTCCATTCAGGCTAAGATACTAAGATCAAGCCTGATTGAAAAGAAACATAATCTTGAATTCGGCTCAATAAAAATAGACGGGAAGAACGTTTTACAAGTTGCATGTAGCGATGAATTTATAAGCATTGCCGAAATACAACTCGCAGGTAAACGACCAATGAAAACAAGCGATATGCTGAATGGATTGAGAGATTTGATTCCGTTAAGAATGATTTAATATCCCAGATATCTGGCACTGGATACTTGACTTCTGATAAACGAACCACGTTCCTACTTATCCACTTGTTAGCAACAAGTGTAAAAAAATCGTGCAGTTCAATAGATACGTGCAAAATTGATAGATTGACAAATAGAGAAGTGGAATTTAACTCTTTGATAGGTTGGTGCAAATTGGATGATTTTTTTGTTTTTACCCACACTCAAAAAAGAAAAAAGAAACCCAACCCACATTGCAGAGCATTTGCAAGTTCACACGAGCCGATGCTCAAACCAAAAACTTGCAAAAGAGCTACAATTTCCTAGACGCACCCAAGACACTATTGCAAATTTAAACTTAAGTTATTAGTTTAAAAATGTTAATAAAAAGCCTAAATTTGTAGGCATATGGCAAAAGCAGAATACATATTATCACTTATAAAATCTCATTATGACAATGAACCTGAGCGATTCACTACTCTGGCATTGCAAATAGCTGCTCATGAAGCTAAATTAGGACATGCAGTAGTCGCAAATGAGATTAAATCTCTTATTGACAAAGCCAAAGAAAACAAACAGAAACCCAAGGTTTTTAATGCTGATTTACAAGGGCTAATTATAGAAAATGTACCTGCAGTAACCCTTAGTGATATAATTTCCTCTGATGATATTGTAAGCAAAATTGAACGAATAATAAAAGAATTTGTCCAACGAGATAAACTGCGGAAGCACGATTTAGAAAATCGTAGAAAAATTCTACTTTCAGGCCCTCCTGGAACAGGTAAAACCCTTACTGCATCAATTATTGCAAATGAATTAAATTTACCACTTTATACTATTCTTATGGATAAAATGGTGACGAAATTCATGGGTGAAACTAGTGCCAAGTTACGTCAGATATTTGATTTAATAGAGCATAAGCAAGGGGTTTATCTATTTGATGAATTTGATGCAATTGGAGGGGAAAGAAGTAGAGACAATGATGTTGGAGAAATGCGTAGGATTCTCAATTCTTTTCTTCAATTTATTGATAGAGATAACTCTGGTAGTTTGATAATTGCTATCACAAATAATAAATCACTATTAGACCAAGCATTATTCCGTAGATTTGATGATGTAATATTATACCATTTGCCTTCCGAGAAAGAGAAATTAGAATTGCTTAAAAACCGTTTAGCACGATTTAACAAGAAAGTCAATTTTGCCAAATTACTACCTAATATTAATGGTCTAAGCCATTCAGAGATTTCATTAGCTTGTTTAGATGCCATAAAAGAAACAGTTCTAAACGAAAAGCAAACCATGAATAACGATTTAATACTTAAAGCAATAGAAGACCGAAATGCAGCATATCATAAATAACATTACACGATGGCAGATTCATATAAGCACATTTTCATTAAAGGAAATGCTAAGCCTGAAAAATATAAGGTTTCTCAAAAGCCAGGCAAACAACCAATAATTCCACAGCGAGATAGAGCTTCACACAGTGCAAAACTCCTAAAAGAGTTCGGTGAAATTTGGAAAGAAAAAGAAAAATTACAAACCACAAGGGCTGCTGAGAAGATAGCGACTCGTGAAGGAACATACCTTTCATTTATTAGTGCTGCTGGGCATGATTTAATTACAAAGAGTTTAGAAAATATTCCAAAAGGAATCCGACTTCTCAATATTCAAGAAGAAATTACGAGTGAGGGCTTAAATCAAATAAAAGCAACTGTTTATGTGCCCAATGGGATGGAAGGATTCTTTATAAAGAAAATTTCCGATTATCAAGATGAAGCTAAATTATCACCTACAGGTAAGCCAAAGAATGCACCCTTGGTAAACAGCATAGAAGATGTAAGTATTGCTTTACTAGAAGGACTTTGGACAGATAACGAACAATTAATACCCGGAACAAACTCCAAATGGTGTGAGGCTTGGTTGAACGTCAACACAAAAGATAAGAAAGAAAAGGAACAGATTGCTAAATTTTGGGCAACGCTGGAAAAAATCAAAATTGAATATAAACAAAACGTTATTGTTTTTCCAGAAAGAGCCGTTATACTGATTAATTCAAACCGAACTCAATTAATTGAGCTAATGATGAGTAGCGATTTTTTGGCCGAATTCAGAGCAGGTCAAGAGCTAGCTGGTTTTTGGGTAAGAGAAAGTGCAGCCGAGCAACAAACTTGGGTTGATGATTTACTTAAAAGAATAGAACTGATTGAGAGCAATATAAAAGTTTGCGTGTTAGACACTGGAGTAAACAATGGTCACCAGCTTTTACAGCCATTATTAGATAATGAAAATACTTTGACGGTTAATCCTGAATGGGGGACAAACGACCATTATAATGGTGGTAGAGCAGGCCATGGGACATTAATGGCAGGCGTTGCAGGATATGGCAATTTTGAAGAAATTTTATCTACTAGAAATGGGGTTCCCATTACTCATAAACTTTGCTCAGTCAAGATTTTGCCACCACCTTTGCATGAATCCACACCAAAAGAGTTATGGGGAGATATCACAGCACAGGGTATTGCCAGAGCAGAAATTCAAAATCCTGGCCTAATCTTGGTTTATTGTATGGCAGTTACATCAAAAGAAGATGCCGGCATTGGTCGCCCTTCGTCATGGTCTGGAGCATTAGACAATCTTGCATTTGGTGATGGAGAAAATCAAAAATTAATAATTATTTCTGCTGGCAATATTAATGATGAAGAGGCTTGGAAAGATTATCCTAACACAAATTTTGTAACGACCATTGAGAATCCTGCTCAATCATGGAATGCATTGACAATTGGGGCATATACCGATAAAGTTCGAGTAAGTGATGATAAATTTAAGGATTATACTCCGCTTGCAAATCAGGGTGAACTTTCGCCTTTTAGTTCCACGTCTTTGGTTTGGGAGAAAAAATGGCCCATTAAGCCTGATGTGGTTTTTGAAGGTGGCAATCTTTTAAAAGCCCCAGATAATTCAATATTACCACATGAAGATTTGGAATTGCTTTCTACATCTAAGTCCTTTAATATAAAACCATTTGATACTATTAATGCCACTAGTGCAGCAACAGCTCAAGCATCATGGTTTGCTGCAAAAATTGCTTATGAATATTCTGATGCTTGGCCTGAAACCATTCGAGGTTTAATGGTACATTCTGCTAGTTGGAATGATAACATGTTTAACCAAATGGATATAAATCAAAAAAAGAAAAAGGATTTTGTTAATTTACTTAGAGTCTATGGATATGGTTTTCCAAATCTTGACAGAGCCTTATATAGTAAAGAAAGTGCATTGACTTTTATTGCACAGGAAATTATTCAGCCGTATGGATTCAATGACAAAAACCAACCTGAAACGAATGAGATTCACTTTTTCAATCTTCCTTGGCCTAAGGATTTACTATTATCACTTGGTGCAACTCCTGTAAAATTTAGAATTACACTTTCCTACTTTATAGAACCTGGTGCAGGTGAAATTGGTTGGAAGGACAAGTACCGTTTTCAATCGCATGGCTTAAGGTTTGATATTAATAACGATGGTGAATTAGAAGATGATTTCCGAAAACGAATCAATGTAGAGGCAAGAGAGGAAGGAGAAATAATAAATAGTAATTCAGGTAGTGGTAGATGGGCAATTGGAGCGAATAATCGTAGCAATGGTTCAATGCATTCTGACTATATTGAAAGTACGGCAGCTGCAATAGCCACATGTAATTATTTAGCTATATATCCAGTAATTGGATGGTGGAGAGAGCGCAAGCATCTAAATAAAGTAGATACAAAAACTCGTTATTCATTGATTATTTCACTTGATACTCCTGCACAAGATGTTGAACTTTATACAACTGTTAAAAATATGATTGAAATTCCTGTAATTATAAAAATACAATAAGCCAGCGCACAGTCGCAAGCACATCTGCAAGCCCACACGAGCCATTCCCAAAACCAAAGGCTTGCAAAAGATCTTCCGCCTTTACAACGCATTTTGACCAACGCAAAAAAACAAAATAAATTTGTGCTTTGTGGATACAGCAGTGCAAATTGATAAGGTAAATGAGAGCTAAATGAATGATAAAATAAAAACACCTGTTGCTAACAAGCGGTCATACGCCATAGGGGTTTTAGTGGTATATCAAGCGTTTCAGCTCGCATCAGGGTTCATAACGGGTGATACAAACGCAACTCCGAAATCCCCTACGGCGCATACCGCCGACCGTTCTCTTATCAACGATCCATTGCCTTCCGCTTTCGGAGATGAATAACCTGACCAACTTCTATATCATTGCCAATCTGCATCCTATTTTTACGATATAAACTCTTCATCTTAATGCCATACATCTGCGAAATGGAGTACATCGTTTCTCCCTTCTCGACAACATGAACGGAATGGTTAATCTCGGCTTTCGTTCGTTTTGGTTGGATGTAGAGCTCTTGACCATCTTTCAGCGAGGAATCCTTGCTAATCTCATTATAGCTGGCCAATTGCCAAGGCAGTAATTCGAGCTCCTTGGTCAAACTCGCATAATTATCGCCTTTCTTTACAATGATATACTTAATTCTATTGCGGGTATAAACCTTTCGATGCTTATTCATATCGATTACAAACTTATCGATATCAACCAGATCGCCTAACCCCTTGGTTGGTGACTCGACCTCAACGGTAATTCCCCTATCGAAGGCATATAGGCTATTATCCTCAATGATCTTAATGAGCATCTCTGCGTAATGGGGGTTGGTGGCATACCCTGCCTTTTTCAGACCATATGACCACCCCTTATAATCGGTTGGTTCAAGGTCGAATAGCAGAGCATATCGGCGTGCTCCCCTTAAAAAATCGGAATGATCTTTATACGATTTCTCAGGATTGGAATACTTTCTAAAACACTCATTCCGTGCATCATCATCCTGATGGACGGTTGGTCCGCTCCAAGTTTTATGGCATTTTATGCCAAAATGGTTATTTGCCTTTACCGCCAAATAGCTATTCCCGTTATCACTCTCCAATAAGCCCTGAGCAAGAATGATACTTGCAGGAACACCCTGCGTTTTCATCTGGTAAATAGCGACATCCTTATACCTATTTATATACTCATCACGTGTTTGCTTTTTTTGGGCAAACACCGCTGTAGGTAAAAAGGCTATAAAAAAGAGATAATAGAAAATCTTCATCGTTTATTTTTTTCGCTACAAAAGTATCAAATTGTTACATTAACAAAATCTTATTTCAGCTAACTTTTGTTGCAATAATGGCTTTAAATCGAAGTATTTTATACCTTTGGTGATGTTAATAACTATTCAACGAAAATTCTGACCCATGAAAATAGTCAAAGAGTCTGGATTTAGATACTCCGAATACACAAACAAAAAAGAACTCTCTACCGAAGATATTCGATTGATTGAAAACGCTGTTGAAGCACAAAAATCGAGCTATTCGCCCTATTCAAACTTTAAGGTTGGAGCAGCAATTCAACTAGAAAATGGTGAAATAATCCAAGGGAGCAATCAGGAGAATGGCTCATACCCATCGGGACTTTGCGCCGAACGTGTAGCGCTGTTTTATGCAGGGGTAAAGTTTCCGAATATTCCTATCAATACAATTGCCATAACCGCAAGTTTCAACAATCAACAGGTGAGCGAACCCCTGTCGCCCTGCGGTGCATGCCGACAGGTAATGATAGAATCGAGAAATATTGGGAATAAGCCCATGAGGGTAATTCTTGTTGGAAAAGAAAGGGTTTACGTGATTGAAGATGTTACCTTTCTCCTACCGTTCAACTTCTCTAGCGTGAACGATGCCGTAAAGTAAAGCTTAACTAGAATGAACCTACAATCTTCCTCAACACCGCATTGGGGGTAAAGCCCTGCTCATCCTCGGAGTATTCAGGTAAAATCCGCTCCACGAAGTACATATTGATATCTCCAATATTCTTTGCATGGATTTTCCCTCTGAAAGTACATTCAAAATAATCCTTAATAATTTGATAGGTTGACTCTGAGATATTGATTGCACCCGCCTCCCCCGATGATTCGAGTCTGCTTGCAATATTCACATCACCACCCCATATATCGTAGGCAAACTTCCATTTACCGATTACCCCTGCAATAACGCTTCCAGTATGAATCCCGATTCGTAATCGCCAAATTTTTCTGCCATTCTTCTCATCCTCAACCGCTTTATCCTTAACAAATTTCTGCATCTTTAGTGCCGCAAGCAGAATATCAAACGGATGGCTTCGGTTAGCACGGGGTAACCCACCTGCACACATGTAGCAGTCCCCAATGGTCTTAATCTTTTCAATAAAACGGGTAGAGGTAATCTCATCGAAAGTTTCAAAGTAACAGCTTAAAACGTTGAGCAGTGCCTCAGCATCATCATAAGTTGCTGATATTCTTGAAAAATCGACAAAGTCAGCAAAAAGAATGGTTACTTCCTTAAATTTCTTTGGTTTGTAAACCCCTTTCTTCTGAAGCGAACGAGCAACCTCCCAAGGAAGGATATTACGTAATAGTTCCTCCGATTTTGCCTTCTCAATCTCAACCGATTCCTTCTGCGCCTCAATCTCATTACGCTGCTCATCGAGCAGAATATTGGCCTCCTCCAAATGCTCAGTGAGGGTTAAAAGGTGGTCATGCTTCTCCTCCAACGCTCTTTCAGTTTCAATAAGATCGGTAATATCGGATTCCATGACCACAATCTTGCTGAATTTCCCCGAATCATCGAAGATTGGGGTAAGCGTTGTTTGTATGCTCTTAACCTTCCCCGATGGGGTTTCCCACACATTATCGTACACCACGTAATCCTCTGATTGACGACAACGCATCATCGCCTCATAGGTGGTTTTATTTATGCTTGAATCGAAAAGATTTTTTCCGAACATACTCGTAAACTCGCTTAGCTTACACTCATACAAACGTTCAAAACCACCGTTAACCCATACTATTGATCCGGCATTATCGATTATCATGATGGAGTTCCCAGCGCTATTAGCCGCTAACGAAACATCACTAAACTGAACCGCTTGCTTCTTGAGCGTCTCAATAATATGCCCACGCTGAATGCCTATGCTAACCCTTTGAATCAGCTCGCTCTTTGTGAATGGGTAGTTAATAAAATCCTCAACACCTGCATGGAAAAGGGATAGATTATTATTCCTATCATCGAGGCTAGTTATAGCAATCAAGGGTATCTCGGAAGAATTTCTTTCAATTTTCAAATCGGTAATCCGTTCTGTTGACACATCATCGATTCTACGCGCATCGAACAGAATAAGGTCAGGTAAAAAGTCGTTGATGACATAAGCATTAGACGATGTATTATTAATCCCTAAAATTAAAAAATCATCGGTGGAATTGAATAACTTTTCAATTTCAAGTATCAGTTTTGGAGCATCACTAATTATCAGTACCTTATAGCCCATTACGAATATTTAACAAAAAGTATTATAAAAATAGAAACTCTTTCCAAAGCACATCCTGTGGGGGTTGAGCAATAATCTCGATAGCCTCGTTTGTTACGGGATGGACGAATCCAACCTTTCTAGAATGAAGATGAATGCCTCCATCGGGGTTTGAACGAGGGAAGCCATACTTTAAATCGCCCTTAATGGGGCAACCTATTTTTGCGAGTTGACTTCGAATCTGATGATGCCTTCCTGTAATCAACTCAATTTCTAGCAGATAGAACGTGTTCGTTTTTCCAACCACCTTATAGTTTAAGCGAGCCTCTTTCGATTCAGGTTTTGGAGTATCATAAACATATGATTTATTCTGTTTGCTGTTCCGAAGCAAATAGTGAATCAAGGTATCACTCTCTTTCGGTGGCATATTCTTTACCACAGCCCAATAAATCTTTGTAACTAACCCATCGTGAAAGAGTTTATTCATACGGGGTAACACCTTGCTCGTTTTTGCAAATAGCACCACTCCGCTCACAGGCCTGTCGATGCGGTGAATCACCTCAAGGAAAACATTTCCTGGTTTTTTATCGCGCTGCTTTATGAATGCCCTAATCTGCTCAATTAAAGGCTCATCACCCGTTTTATCGCTTTGAACGATATCGTTATTTGTTTTATAAACAGCAATAAGGTGATTATCCTCAAACAGGATGCGGTCGGAAGTAAAGTTCATAGAGAAATATTGCTAGTACTGTTCTTTTTCGTTGGGGAAATCTAAGTTTTTCACATCGCTAATATATGCCTTAAACGCCCCATGCATCTCATCGTACAGATTATGGTATCGCCTTAAAAACCGAGGAGAAAACTCTTGGGTAATACCAAGCATATCATGGGTTACAAGAACCTGTCCATCAACACCATTCCCAGCACCAATGCCTATTGCAGGAATTTTCAAATCACGGGAAACCTTTGCCCCAAGTTTTGCCGGAATTTTCTCCAAAACTATTGCGAAGCATCCCGTATCCTGCAATATCTGAGCATCCTCAACTAACTTATCAGCTTCTTCCTCGTCTTTAGCCCTTACAACGTATGTACCGAATTTATGTATAGATTGAGGGGTAAGCCCAAGATGTCCCATTACAGGTATTCCCGCTGAAAGAATCCGAGAAACCGAATCAACAATTTCACGTCCACCCTCAAGCTTAACGGCATCGGCACCGCTCTCCTTCATGATTCTGATTGCAGAGTTAAGCGCCAGCTTCGAATTGCCCTGATAGGTTCCAAATGGCATATCGACTACAACTAACGCCCTTTTGATTGCACGCACCACCGATGATGCATGATAAATCATATGGTCCAATGTTATTGGCAGCGTTGACTCGTAGCCCGCCATTACATTTGAAGCAGAATCTCCAACTAAAATAACATCAATTCCTGCGGCATCGAGTATGCGAGCCATTGAAAAATCGTATGCGGTAAGCATCGCAATTTTCTCGCCTCTATGCTTCATCTCACCAAGCACATGCGTGGTAATTACTCGGGCTTTACTCTCGCTTGACATAGTTGTATGTATTAAATTATGCGCTTATTCAAGACCTCAAATTTAAAGTATTAATTCAATTAACCCCAAATTATGGCTAATCTTTAAAACGAATAATAAAATACGCCAACCAGAACCTGACGAATTGACAGGCAATACATACACACGAATTACAGCTAGTATAATGTTAAGTATTTATTATTACGTTTTTATAATAACCGATGGGTTAACCCATCGGTTATAGCGCTGGATACTATTACGTCATCGTATGAATAACATAACACTAGTATGTTTGGGATACATCAATATTAAAAATGGGTATCTGCCATTTTCTGTTTACTCAGCAAGCAAATTATGCCACAATTACCTAAAAAAAATAGCTATCTGAGTTGGCATAGCGATTGAAGGCATTTGTCAGCAAACAAGCTGAACAAACATAAAAACTCAATAAAAAATGGGCAAAATAATTGGAATCGATTTAGGAACAACCAACTCATGTGTTTCTGTCATGGAGGGTAACGAGCCTGTAGTTATAGCAAATAGCGAAGGAAAACGTACTACCCCATCAATTGTAGCTTTTGTTGAAAATGGTGAACGAAAAGTGGGCGATCCTGCAAAACGTCAGGCGATTACAAATCCGAAGAAAACCGTTTTCTCGATTAAAAGATTCATGGGTGAAACCTTCGATAAGGTTACATTGGAGATTAAACGAGTATCATATCAAGTGGTTAAGGGTGAAAACAACACCCCTAGGGTTGTAATTGACGATCGTAAATATTCACCCCAAGAAATTTCAGCAATGGTTCTTCAAAAAATGAAGAAAACTGCTGAAGATTATCTTGGGCAAGAGGTTACCGAAGCCGTAATCACTGTTCCTGCTTACTTTAGCGATTCTCAGCGTCAAGCAACAAAAGAGGCTGGGGAAATCGCCGGTTTAATCGTTCGTCGTATTATCAACGAGCCAACCGCAGCGGCATTAGCTTATGGCCTCGACAAAAAATCGTCCGATCATAAAATTGCAGTATTCGACCTAGGTGGCGGAACGTTCGATATTTCAATCCTCGAACTAGGGGATGGCGTATTCGAGGTAAAATCGACCAATGGCGACACACACCTTGGCGGTGACGATTTCGACCACGTTTTGGTTGATTGGCTAGCCGATGAGTTCAAGAAAGACGAAGGCCTTGATTTAAGATTAGATCCAATGGCCTTACAACGGTTGAAAGAAGCTGCTGAAAAGGCTAAAATTGAACTTTCAAGTTCAACATCTACAGAGATCAATCTTCCTTACATCATGCCTGTTAACGGCATACCAAAACACTTAGTAAGAACTTTAACCCGTGCACAATTCGAGAAACTTTGCGATAAATTGATTCAACGTACCGTTGAACCATGCCGCAAAGCTATTAGCGACGCAGGATTACAAATATCCGATATTCACGAGGTTATTTTAGTTGGAGGTTCAACTCGAATTCCTGCTATTCAGGCACTAGTTGAGAAGATCTTTGGAAGAGTTCCCAATAAGAGCGTAAACCCCGATGAGGTTGTTGCTGTTGGCGCAGCTATTCAGGGAGGAGTTTTAACCGGCGAAGTTAAGGATGTACTTCTTCTTGATGTTACTCCGCTATCACTTGGTATTGAAACCATGGGCAGCGTATTCACCCGTTTAATTGAATCGAATACAACAATACCAACACGTAAATCTGAAACATTCACAACTGCATCGGATAATCAGCCATCCGTTGAAATTCATATCCTTCAAGGTGAACGACCCATGGCAAAGGACAACAAAACCATAGGACGTTTCCACCTCGATGGCATTCCACCCGCCCCACGCGGAGTTCCTCAGATTGAGGTAACCTTCGATATCGATGCAAACGGTATTCTACACGTATCGGCAAAGGATAAGGGCACTGGTAAAGAACAACGCATCAGAATCGAGGCATCGTCGGGGTTAACCGAGAATGAGATTAAGCGCATGCGCGATGAGGCTAAAGCCAACGAGGAGTCGGACAGAATTGAGAAGGAAAAAATCGATAAACTTAATGCGGCTGATAGCTTAATTTTCCAAACAGAGAAGCAGCTTAAAGAGTTTGGCGATAAAATTCCTGCTGATAAAAAAACTCCTATAGAGCAAGCCTTAGCACGGCTAAAAGAAGCCCATAAGGGTCAGGATATACCTACCATCGAATCGGCAACCGAGGAGTTAACCAAGGTTTGGCAGGCTGCTTCTGAGGAAATTTATAAAAACACTCAGGGTGCAAACCCACAGGATAACCAATCGTCAAATGCATCATCGGCTCAGAATGCAACCGAAAAGGATAAAGAGGTAACCGATGTTGACTTCGAGGAAGTTAAATAATTTTTTTTGCTAGATAAATGAATAGCCCTCAGCGATGGGGGCTTTTTTATTGAAATCGGTTACCTTTGAAAAAAACTAGAGTATGCAACTTATCAAACCAACCGCTCTCCTATTATTGCTTTGGGCGACAATATCATCATATTCAGCCATTGCTTCTCAAAACGACACCATCTTTAATCAGAGAGACAACAATAACCTTAAACAGGGATATTGGAAAAAGAGGTATCCCAATGGAAATATTGCATACCAAGGATTCTTCAAGAATGATAAACCAACTGGAATATTTAAGCGTTACCATGAGGGTGGCCCCATTAAAGCCTTACTATTATACAGCAACGATGGAGTTAGCTCGAAGGTTACATTTTACTACCTAAATGGCAATGTTGCCGCCGAAGGATTATACATCAACAATCAGAAGGATAGCGTTTGGAAATATTACAGCCAAAGCCAAAAACTTGTTTACGTGGATTCTTACAAGAATGGTAAAAAGAACGGTTTACATAAAAGTTATTACGAGAATGGTAATGTTGGCGAAACCATTCATTGGAAAGATGGACAAATGAACGGTGAACTTATCCAATACTACCCTGATGGCTCCTATAAGGCTTACGCAAAGTTTGTTTCAGGGGTTCAGAATGGCAAAGTTAGGGTATATTACTTCGATGGCAAACTACGTGTTGAAGGAAACTACACGAATGGGCTCAAGGATGGCACTTGGAAAATGTACGATGCAGAAGGAAAGCTAACCGGTGAGATTAAATACACAAACGGAATATCCGAGAATAATAATCAATTCCTTGAAAAGGAAAGCGAAACGCTCCAGCAGATGATATCCAACGCTGGCAAAATTCAAGAACCTTCGGTTGAAGAGTTCTTCAAAAAAATGGGTGGTGGTTACTAAATTACCAAATCATCCTTTAGATAATAAACTATGATGCATTCGCCTGAAAAAATAACGCTTTACGAGCTGAACCAAAGAGTGAAAAATGCCCTTGCATTATCCTTCAAGGCTCATTATTGGGTTATTGCTGAGGTTAGCGAGATTAAAGAGAATAATTCAGGCCATTGCTACCTTGAGCTGATTCAAAAGGATGAGCTCAAGGACACGCCGAAGGCTAAAGCTCGAGCAACCATCTGGGCATACACCTACAGAATGTTAAAGCCCTATTTCGAAACATCAACAGGAATAACACTTTCCTCAGGAATGAAAGTATTGGTATCTGTTGAGGTGATTTTTCATGAGGTTTATGGTTACTCATTAAATATAACAGATATCGAACCCAATTTCACACTTGGGGATATTGAGCAGAAACGGCGTGAGACTATTGAGAAACTCATCACCGAAGGGGTTTTCGATATGAACAAAAGCCTCGAACTACCCCTGCTCCCCAAAAGGGTTGCTGTTGTATCCTCTGCTACCGCTGCTGGTTTACAGGATTTTGTAAATCAACTCCTTTCGAATAAATACGGTTATACAATTGAGCACACCCTATTTAATGCCAGCATGCAGGGTGGTGAAGCCGAGGAGTCCATTATTGATGCGCTCGACAAAATCAATGCTAGTTCAAACGAATTCGATATAGTGGCAATAATTCGTGGGGGAGGATCGCAGGCGGATCTTTCTTGCTTTGACAGCTATTGGCTAGCCGCACACGTTGCGCAATTCCCTTTGCCAATCGTAACAGGAATTGGACACGACAAGGACACTTCGGTTGTTGACCTTGTAGCTCACACCAAGCTTAAAACGCCAACAGCGGTGGCTGAATTTATAATCGACAAATTTTTTGTAGCCGAATCCATTATCGTTGAGTCTAAAGAACGATTAGAAATAGCCTTGGATGAAATCTTTTCGACATACAAACAGCAAATCGAGCAGCCTTTAATATCATTAATACCCACCATTCTTCAGAGCACATCAAACGAAAGGATTACCCTTGAGCGAAAACAGAGCAAAGCCTCACTCGCAGCCAATAAATATCTTGCCAACGAGAAAGCAAGCATTACAAGAAAAGTGAAACTTTTCGAAATAAAGTCCCTAGTGCAACTTACAAACTCAAAGAACAGTATAAAGCATATAAATCAGCTCTTAGACGATAAGACGTTGAGCTATATTAAAAGTCAAAAAAATATGGCTGATAGACTTGAAAATAAAATCGGCTCATTAAATCCTATAAACATTCTTAGGATGGGATATTCTATAACCACCCACAACGGGAAAACCCTTAAAGATTCAAAAGCCGTTGTAAAGGGGGATGCAATAAAAACAACTCTAAATCAAGGGGTTATTGAAAGTACCGTTAATTAAACGCCAATACGAATCTTCTCGCTGAATGTATTGTAAATGAATGATGCTTTTTATACATTTCCATTTCAAAAAAACAGAAAGTGATTAAACCAAAAATCTTTCTTCCATTGTTGCTCATGCTTTTTTTGGTTAACCCTTTAAAAGCAAAGCAAACATTCTCAAAAAAGAAAGTTGACAGCTTGCTTATCCTTACAAGAATCTACTCCGAAGAGGATAAAGTAATCCTCTATCAGAAGTTATCAGATCAATACAGAGGGAAAAATATTGACTCTGTCTTCTACTTTGCCAATCTTGCCCTAGAATCGGCAAAGAAAGACAAAAGCGATTTAAGCTTTTACAAAGCGTTCAAACTTTTAGGTGAAGCTTATACCGATAAGTTTGAGCATGCCATTGCATTGGAAAATTTTTTAAAATCAAAGGAGTATATCAATAAAACAAATGATAAAAGCAGCCAAATAAGCATTCTACTATCAATAGGCAATGTATTTAGAAACCTAAAAAGATTTAGCGAAGCCATCGACACCTACAAACATGCCATTGAAATCGCAAAGGAAATTGAAGACTTTAAAAGCGAAGGGTTATTGCTTTATAAAATATCATTAAACTATTTTGATATCACCGACTTTAACAAAGCCTTAGAATATGCTATTAAATCCGCTAACATTCAAATTATTCACAACAACGATAAAAACTTAGCCACTACATACAACTTCATAGGAAGGATTCATAACAATTTAAAAAACAGCGATCTAGCCGAAGAGTATTTTATAAAATCATTAAACTTATTTTCAAAAGAAAATGACATTCAAGGAATGTCTATCGCTTTGAATAACCTTGGTATAGTATTCAACGAAAAGAAGGATAATCCAAAAGCCATTGAGTATTACACAAAATCGCTAGACTACTCCAAGCAGCTGAATGATGACGAAGGTATATCAACAGCCATGAATAATATTGGTCTGATTTACGTTGAGTTGGGTGAAATCAAAAAAGGGATCGATTACTATTTTCAATCATTAGCCTATAGCTCTCGGTTTTTTGATAAAGACAACTATGCCAATACGCTTAATAATATTGCAGCGGCCTATTTGAGTGCAGACAACCTTGAAAAAGCAGAAGAGTATGTCAAACAGTCGTTAAAATATTCGAAAAATATTACAGCCCTCAATTTCATTCAGGAGAGTTATCAAATACTTTCTAGAATACATTCAAAAAAAGGTGATTATCGCACAGCCTATGAATACCAAGGCATACAACTAGCATATAACGACAGCCTTTTTATCCAACAAAAAACGAGTAGCATTGCCGAAATGCAAACCCGATTCGAAACCGAAGCCAAGGAAAAAGAGATTCAGCTCCTAAAAAAGGATAAAGAGATTAGCGAACTTGAGTTTGACCGACATAAAATTTTACAGAAATACTTAATCCTTTCACTATTCCTATTTATTGTACTCGTTTTCGTAATCCTTTACAGCCAAAAACGTAGAAGGAAAGCTAACTTTCTGCTATCCATAAAAAACAAAGAGCTTGAAATTGCCAACAGAAAACTTAAAGAATCGGAAAAGAACCTCATGGAGCTGAATGCTACAAAAGATAAATTCTTCTCAATTATCGCCCATGACCTCAAAAATCCGTTCAATGCGCTCCTCGGTTTCAGCGAACTTCTCGAAAAAAGTTACGACACATGCACGCAGGATGAGATTAAAGAGTACATTGGTGTTATTTACGAATCATCGCAAAGCCTCTTTAAACTGCTCGACAATCTTTTGCAGTGGTCAAGAACCCAAACCAACTCAATAGCCTATCACCCCGAACAATTCGAAATACTTCCTCTAATCAACCAGGAGGTTACCTTACTACACATAAACGCCGAAAAAAAGAGAATTGAAATTAAAGTACATGCCATAGAATCGATTACAGCATTTGCCGATAAGAACATAATATCATCGGTTATTAGAAACCTCATTAGCAATGCCATTAAATTTACCAACACCAACGGATATGTTGAGGTAAGCGTTAAAGAGCTTGCAACCGAAGTAGAAGTCTCAATTTCTGATTCAGGCATTGGTATCGATAGCGATGATCTGGATAAAATATTCCAACTCAACAGTTCAATCTCAAACAAAGGTACGGCCAACGAGGATGGTACAGGGCTTGGGCTTTTACTCTGCAAAGAGTTTACCGAAATGAATCATGGCCGTATATGGGCAGCTAGCAACAAGGGGAAAGGGAGCACCTTCTTTTTTACAATACCAAAGGCAAAGCGATTTAGCTTTTAAGCCTAATTACAAGTCATTACATGCTAGCCACAATGCTAAATTTTAAAATAATGAAAATTAAAAAAACAATTATATTAGCATTACTAGCTGCCATAAGCTTGTTGGGAAGAGGTCAGAATAATAGTACCGTTGAAGTTGAAACCATTATTAAACAAGCAAAAACATATATTTCTGAAGATCCTAACAAAGCGCAGCAAATAGCAAAAATGGCTGTGTCAAAATCAAAATCCCTCAACAATCAGGCATTACTCGTTGAATCCTACCTTGCAATAGCTGAATCGGGCATAAACTTTAAGCAATTCGACGATGCAAAGGCCTACCTGGACTCGGCAACGTTACGATCAAATCAACATAATCTGCTCGAACTACAAATTCGTTGTTTAATCCTATACGGCAAACTAAGCCGAGAACAGGGTGACAACAATCTTTTTTTATCAGAGGTATCAAAGGCAAGCGGTTTAGCCCGGAAATCAAAATTAATTGATGAGGAGATTAAGCTAGAATTGCTAATGGGTGACTTCTTCAAATCATCAGGTAACTTTGAACGATCCTTAACCGCAAAAAGGAAAGCCCTCGAAAGGGCAACAAAATCAAACAATAAACTATTAATCGCCGAATCGTGGAATAGCATCGGTAGCACCTATTGGTACTATAGCCATTATCAGGAAGCTCTTGAAAACTATTACAAATCCTACATAATTAGAGAATCGATAAAGGATACTGTTGGTATAATTGCCTCGTTAAAAAATCTCGGATTGGTTTACCGCGACCTAAGCAACTTCGATAAAGCGTTAAGCCAACTCAATCAAGCGCTGAAACTAACAGACATAACGAATAGCAAAATAGAAACATCAGAAATATTAAACCTCCTAGGTAGTTTGCATTACCGATTCAATCGTTATAACGAAGCCATTCTTTACTATAAGCAAAGTTTAGAAATCCGAACAAATGACAGTTTGCTCAACTCAACGGCGAATACTCTTGAAAACTTAGCGAGGGTCTATAGCCAAAAATCGCAGTTTGACGATGCCTATCAGACCCTAGATGAGGCGTTGAAAATCAGAGAACAGCTACAAGACCGATCAGCCATTGCATCCACCCTTAACGAAATAGGTAACCTATTCAATCAGAAGGGGAATATCGCCGAAGCGCTAAGGAGATACCTTATGTCGCTGAAGATAAGGCAAAACATAGGTAATAATCAAGAAATAGCAAAATCGCTGACTAATATTGGGATAACCTATCGTAAACTAGGATTAACCAAGAATGCCATTGCCTACCTTGAACAAGCGCGAGATATGATTATTGAGGGGAAAGACCCCTCAGAGGCTGCATACGTTCTTGTTAATCTTGGAAATTTATACATCGACCAAAAAAAGCACAACATCGCCCTCATGGTATTTCAAGAGGCTCTAACCATGCGTAGAAAAACAGGCGATGAAGCAAGTATTGCTCGAACACTTCGCAGCATTGCACAGGTTCAATCCCAAATGGACCAGGCCGATAGAGCGCGAGACAGCTATATTGTAGCCCTTAAAATATCGCTTAAACTAAACGATGGCAAAGCAATTGCCGACACCTATAATGAATTAGGTAATTTAGAGCGTCAGGTTGGAAATCTTCTGGTTGCAATAAAATACTTCGAAGATGCCATTAAAATCTACGATGAATCGGCCAATTACGATGGAAAAGCTCTATGCTTAAGGAAAATTGGCGAAATTCAGGTTAAACAAGGAAAATACGACATTGCCGAAAAGAATATCGATCAATCCATTTCCATCGGGAAAGAGATTGTAAATATGGTGTTAGTCCATTATGGCTACCTAGCAAAGCATGAGCTCTTCAAATCAACCAACAACAGCAAACTCGCATTAGAATACTTTACCAAGCATATTAAAATTCGCGATAGCCTCGACAGCTATAGAAGGAATGAAAAAAACCTTGAGGCTCAGCTCGACCTAGAACTTGACAAAAAGAAGGAAGAGATAAAAACGATGGAAGGTGAGGTTCTGCTGCTAAGGCAGGAAGCGCTAATCAAAGAGCTTGAGCTAAAAAAGCAACGAGCGCAGAAATACTTTGCCATTGCATTATCGATACTTATCCTTAGCCTTGGGGGGCTATCATTTTTGGGGTATCGACAGAAAAAAAGGCACAATCATATACTAAAAGAGAAAATTACAATTATCCGTGATATAAACGACAAGCTATCCGTTTCCGAAGAATTGCTAAAGGTTAACGTACAAACAAAGGATAAGCTATTCTCAATCATTGCGCACGATCTTAAAAGTCCATTCAATGCACTTGTTGGGCTAACTGATATATTAAGCAGTAGAGTCGATACCCTCTCAGCTACAGAAATCAAAGAGATAAGCAATCATTTAAATACCTCGTCAAACAAGGTGCTAACGCTTATCGACAACCTGCTCAATTGGTCGAGAAGCCAAACCGGAAAAATTCGTCTAAACCCTGATTTCATAAGCATTAAAGAGATTGTTGATTCGTGCATTGAAGTTGCTGCGTTATCTGCCGAGGATAAAAGTATATCCATAAAATCGGGCATAAACAGTAACGACATCGCTTTTGCCGATAAGGAAACGGTTACCACTGTAATCAGAAATTTGCTTTCAAACTCCATAAAATTTACAGGAAAAGGTGGAAGCATTACCATTTTGACGAATACCGAAAATGAAAAAATTAACATCTTCATCACCGATACAGGTGTTGGGATTAGCAAAGAGGGAGTGAAAAACCTTTTCAAGATTGATAGTAATATTACTACAAAAGGAACAAACCAAGAATCGGGAACAGGCCTTGGGTTAATTATCTGCAAGGAGTTTATAGAAAAGAACAGAGGAAGCATTGCCGTTGAAAGCGAACCTAATTTTGGTACAACATTTATTATTACATTGCCCAATCAAAAATTAAAATCGTAATTAGAATGTCGAAAAAACAATTGACCTACAACAACGCCATTGATGAGATAGAAACCATCATCCATAAAATTGAAAATCAGGAACTCAATATCGATGATCTTTCTGTAAATGTTAAACGTGTTGCAGAGCTATTATCCTTCTGCAAAATGAAGCTTAAAAATACCGAAGAGGAGGTGCATAAAATCCTTAAGGATTTTGATGAGAAGTAGAATGACTTATATCAAAAGGGGTATTACAACAGCCTATACTTATTACCCATCAACCCTTTAATTAATTACAATAAAAACAGCTCAAATCATGACTTATCTGCTCAAATCAAACCCTTTTTAACTACCTTTGAAGAGAATAAATTACCATAATAATTAACCTATAAAAAAAATCTAGCAATGGCAAAAATTAAAGTAGCTATCAACGGATTTGGTCGCATTGGACGAAATGTATTCAAGATTGCTCTTGAAAGACCCGAACTCGAAGTTGTTGGTATAAACGATCTCACCGACACCAAAACATTAGCACACCTATTAAAGTACGACTCAACCCAGGGCCGTTTTGAGGGTAAGGTTGAATTTGATGCGGAAAATTTAATAGTAAACGGCAAAAAATACCGTATTCATGCCGATAAGGCTCCAATTAACATTAAGTGGGTTGAAACCCCTGATGTTGTTATTGAGTCAACGGGTGTATTCACTAAGCGTGAGAGCGAAAAAGGTGGATATGGCGATCACTTAAAGAACGGCGCTAAAAAGGTTATTCTTACAGTACCATCTAAGGACGAAATTGATCGAATGATTGTTCTTGGTGTAAACGACTCAGATTTAAAACCTGAGGACAAATGTATATCAAACGCAAGTTGTACAACCAACTGTCTTGCACCTGTTGTTAAAGTGCTTAACGATACCTTTGGCGTGGAACAAGGATTTATGACTACTATCCACTCTTACACCAACGATCAGCAAATTCTTGATGCACCTCATAGCGATTTACGTCGTGCACGTTCATGCGCTGTTTCTCAAATACCTACAACTACGGGTGCTGCTAAAGCAGTAGGTAAAATTATTCCTTCTCTGAAAGGTAAAATTGATGGGATGGCCGTTCGTGTACCAACGCCAACAGGTTCTTTAGTTGATTTTGTGGCTATTCTAAAGAAATCTGCCACTAAAGAAGAAATTAACGCTGCAATGAAGAAAGCGGCTGATGGTCCAATGAAAGGAATCTTAGAGTATACCGAAGATCCAATCGTTTCTGTTGATATTATTCACAACGCTCACTCTTCAATTTTCGATGCGCAGAGCACAATGGTTAATGGCAATATGGTGAAAATCCTTTCATGGTATGATAATGAGTGGGGTTACTCCTGCAGAGTTGTTGATCTGATTAAGAAACTTTTCTAATATGAAAACCTCAGAAATGAACTGCACCCCAAAAGTTGGACACAACATTTGGGGTGTTTTTTATGTCAAAAGAAAAAAGAAACAAGTTCAGTATCGATAAGAAGGAACAGGTTGTTCTTTCCATCGTGAAAGGTTCAGAATCCTATCGCTCTGCAGCTAGAGCGCTAAAGACGAGTCATCGCCTAGTATCCCTATGGGTGGACTGCTATACGCGATACGGGAGGAAGGGGTTGTCGTTCAAGGCCAGCAGCGATTTTTCAGGAGAATTTAAGCTTTCTGCCATGAAAGAAATGGAGGAGCATGGGCTATCTTTGCATGAAATGTCGTTGCTTCATCGCATATCACCATCTGTACTCCATGCATGGAAGAGAAGGTATGAGCAGCATGGGGCATCAGCTTTTTTGAAAGCAATGAAACGAGGGAGGCCACCTAAAATGCAAAAAAGCAAGAGCAAAAGGAGCAATGAACCGAAGAGCATAGAAGAGCTGCTCCATGAGAATGAGCGGCTGCGCGCAGAAAACGATTACCTAAAAAAGGTACAGGCCTTAACTCAAAAAAAAGGAGTTCACCGCAAATCCAGCGAACCCAGGTCATCCAAGAGTTAAGGCCAAAATACGCACTCTCGCTACTGTTGGGTGTGTCGGGGATGGCCAGAAGCACTTTCTACTACCACCAAAAGCGCTTGAACGGCAATGACAAGTACGGGGTTGAAAAGCAGGTAATAGCAGAAATATTCAGCGAGAACAAGGGTAGGTATGGCTATCGGCGTATTGCTCTTGAGCTGCGCAACAGGGGCATGCTCCTGAATCACAAAACGGTATCAAAGCTGATGAACGTGCTTGGGCTAAAATGTCAGGTCAGAATGAAGAGGTACCGCTCATACAGGGGTCAGGTAGGAGCAATTGCCCCCAATATCCTTGAGAGGAATTTTAAGGCAGAAAGACCCTGTCAGAAATGGGCAACCGATGTTACCGAGTTTTCCCTATCCGGAACGAGGTGCTACCTATCTCCCATTATCGATTTGTATAACGGGGAAATAGTTAGCTACAGCATAACCTATCGGCCAACACTTGATTTAGTCCTGAATACGGTTGATGCAGCTCTTAAAAGGCTACCGAAGGGTGCTGACCTCATCCTACATTCAGATCAGGGTTGGCAGTATCAGCATCGCAACTATCAGCAAAGGCTGAAAGAACAAGGTGTGCACCAAAGCATGTCAAGAAAAGGGACCTGCTTGGATAATGCCGCGATGGAAAGTTTCTTTGGCATACTGAAGTCAGAGTTGCTATATTTGCAGAAATTCAATTCAGTCCAACACTTCCATCAAGAGCTGGAAGAGTACATAGACTACTACAACAACAAAAGAATAAAGGCTCAATTAAAAGGAAAGAGTCCAGTTGAATACCGAACTCTTTCTCTATAACAGAATTATTAACCGTCCAACTTTTTGGGGTCACTTCAAAAACTGGGGTTTTTCTTTTTTCAAAACACTCTTTTCTAGGAGAAGATATTATGTAAACCAAATTGATTTTTAGTTTACGCATCAAAAAACTAAACCTATCAGCAAAAAAATAACTTTCGTCAACATACAGCTAAAAAAGCGAATCGATATGATTGATATTAAATATATTAGTTCAATTTTTCAGAACATTACTAAAAGCACGGTCAATATAGCCATTGCAAAAAATTAAAAAACTAACTATGAGAAAAACAATTAAATTCTGGGCATATCCATTCGCATTGATGGGTATCTCTATTTTTGTAATTAGCAGCTGCTCAAAGGACGATAGTTCCGATAGAGGTGTTTATGTGGGTTCAGCCTCCCGAGGAGACCTTGTAACCTTTGAAATTAACAAAACCGATAAAACGTATAGCGTTGATAACGAAACAACAGGAGCCTCAGAGAGTGGTTCATACACTATAATGGATGGTGAACTAGATGGCATATACAAAGTATCCACAGGAGGGCACTATTTTTATGCTGTTGAATTGGACAATCAAGCTCTTGCTGCGAATTTTCCATCAGGGCACGCAGAAAACAAAATATCTTTCGGGGTATCATCATCAATTAATAACGTTGGAAAAGAATCTCAAATTGCTGGAAACTATATATACATTCATTTCTGCAATAGCGCCATAAATGGTAATGTTCGAAACAAAGAGTGGGGTATTGTATCAGTATTAGCAAATGGGACTCTTTATATTAAACCCTATGCGACTGGCGGTGATCCTGGTTTGTCAGGCTTAACACCTCTAGCTCCTGAAGAATTCAACACATCTCTTCCTCTATCCTCTGGCGATTTACAAGGATCATGGAGCGTAAATGGTGACGATAAAGCTAAACTTAATGTTGGGATACAAGGAACTCAATACACCGGATTCTCTTACACATCTGGAAGTTCAGCGACATTCCTACTCGATATGGGTACAGGTAATGGATATATCCTTGGGCTTAAAATCCCTAGCACTACCATTCCCATTGCTCAGCTAACGGGTACCTATAAGTTTGTTGGTGTTGTGGAGGATGGTAAGAAACTTGGAGGGAATGCATTAATAAAGAGTGATGGCACAGGTACATGTGCTCTCGAAATTGATGGAGTACTATCCGACAACGAGTATTTCGAGAACATCACCCAATGCCCTCATTTACCAAATGTATTATATGCCGATCATTTTGATCCTGACTTTCCAACCTATCAGGGCAAAGCATACTTTGTTCTGGAAGGTGATATTATGATGTACTTTATTTTTGATAACGAAGGGCTTTTCAACGCCTATGGTGCAGGGGCTAAAATGAATTAAATATTTAGTGTAAACTCATTACTACGAGAGGGGATTTCTCATAATAAGAGAAATCCCCTCTCGATTTACAAACTCCTTATATTATCTTTTACTCATACCGCAACGCCTCAATAGGATCTAACCGCGAAGCTTTTACAGCAGGCAAATAGCCCGATGCAAGTCCAACCCCAAAGCATAGCGTAAGACCAATGAACATCCAATTCCATGGTACAATAAACGGACTCTCGGTTAGCATCGACATGATATTGCCAATTAGGATACCAAGCACAACACCTAAAATACCACCCAGTTGACAAATCATAATGGCTTCAAAGAGAAATTGTTGTTTAATGGTTGCTGAGGTTGCCCCTATTGCTTTACGAGTTCCAATCTCTCTGGTACGCTCAGCCACTGCAACAAGCATAATATTCATAAGCCCAATGGCCGCACCGAGCAGCGTGATTATACCAATAATAGTAGCCACCCAGGTAACATTCTCTAAATTTTCGAGTAATATTTTAGCCAAGCTATCGCTCTTCTCTATATTAAAATCCGATTCATCGGTAGCCTTTAAGCCTCTAACAATCCTAAACGTACCCTCGGCCTCGCTTACGGCATACTCAAGAAGTTTAGGATCATCAGGTTTTATGCTAACGGTATAGTCCATGTTCGGTCTCGAAAAGTAGGTTGCAACATTGCCATAGGGTAAATAGACCGAAAGATCGGGACCACCACCAAATCCACCCCCCTTCGATTTAAGCACACCGATAACCCTATACTTGCCTCCGCCAACACTTATGAATTTGTCCAATGGATCCTCGTTCTTTTCAAATATTTTAGTGGCAATTCCATTACCTATAATGGCTACCGCCCTACCTGCCTCTAATTCGTGTGCTGAAAAATTTCGGCCAGCGTTTATCTCAAGGCCACCGGTGGCAACATAATTCTCATCTATGCCATAAACAGATATATTGGGGTTTGTTTTCTTCGATTTTTGCTTAATCGTGCTAGTTCCTGAAGCATAAACCGATATTGATACCGTTGCAGGGAACTGAAAACGCTCCTTGAACTCCTTCGCCTGCCTCATGTTGACGTATGGATGGTTTTTCGTTCTATATCTTTTCCCAGCAACATTTACCCGCATCCCTCTACTTGCGATGCTGAACGTATTTGCCCCCATACTCGAAAACTCACTGCTTATGCTTCCTTTTATTGAATCGATAGCAGTAAGAATTCCAACCAAAGCCATTATCCCCAATGCAATAATAAAGATTGTTAGGATTGAACGCAGGGTATTTGTTCTAATGGCATTGAATGAGATTTTTAAATTCTCTTTTATAAGCGCACCGTATTTCATATAATTTTATATTTTATCTTTTAACGATTCAAAGTTAGTAGAACTTTACCAACCATTAAGCTAAAAAATAATAAATAGTTTATCGTAGCATGTAATTGTTGCATATCTTTCGGTTCAATTGTATAAAAGACTTTATGTATTTCCAAAAAAATAATTACTTTTCCATATTATTTTGTCTCAAACATTCCCATTGATGAATCTAAATTCTCGCATTGACGCATTTGTTCAGTTAGGCCAAAGAATGCTTTACGATTCAAAGCAGGATTGTGGCTCAAAATTTGAATTAACCATTAAGGATGCGAGTATTCATAATCCTTGGTTTACATCCGAAAATGTCTATTATGCCATCGATTCCATCGCCAACCACTGGCTAACCCGTGAAATGTTAAATTCATTCACCTCTAAGTATCCAAAAAATTATTTTGAACCAAGCGCTTCAAAGAAGGTAGTGGTTATTATGGCAGGAAACATCCCATTTGCAGGGCTTCACGATTTAATTTGCATTCTGCTTACAGGGCATCGCTTCTTGGGTAAAGTATCTTCAAAGGATGGTCATCTGATATCAGCAACTATCGAACTCCTAATCGAAATTGAACCCGGTTTTAAAAACCTTATCGAACTGTCAGAAGTAACCCTCCATGGCTTCGATGCAGTAATAGCAACAGGTAGCGATAACTCATCGCGCTACTTCGATTACTATTTTAAAAACTATCCAACCATTATTCGAAAGCATCGCAATAGCATTGCGGTTCTAAGCGGTAACGAGACCGAAGAGGAGCTGACCTTGCTTAGCGATGATATTTTCTTGTACTTCGGATTAGGTTGCCGCAGTATTTCAATGCTTTTAGTTCCTATCGGATACAGCTTCAAAGAATTACTAAAAGCCTTTAAAACATGGCAGAACCTCGATACCCATAATAAGTACATGAATAACTACGAGTTTCAGAAGACCATGAACCTCATGAACCTTATCGATCATATTGATACTGATTTTATGCTCCTGAAGCAGAACGATTCAATCGGCTCAACAGTTGGAGTTGTTCACTATAAGGAGTATGACAATATCCAAACAGCACTTACATTTATTCAAAACCATCAGGGCGAATTGCAATGCGTTGTTGGCGATGGTAGCACTATTCCAAATGCTATTCCATTTGGAACATGCCAAAATCCTAGCATAGATGAGTTCGCCGATGGAATCGACACTATTGAGTTTTTAGCAAAACTGTAGCCCATTCCTTATTAATGCGTAAAGATTATGGAGCTCTTTAAACCATATAACAATCAAATGTTTTTCATATGATTTATAAGTTTAGAATGATATCGGGCGATAACAAAGCGTTTTTACGTGATTATAAAATCGACTCAAATCAGACTTTTCTTGAGTTTCATACACTCATTCAGCACAACCTCAGCTATGACCCAAACCAGCTCGCATCGTTTTTCTTAGCCGACAAGCACTGGAATAAAGGGTTAGAGCTAACCCTAATCGATATGGAGAACGATAGCGGACCAGCGGCCATACCGATGAACTCCGTTAGGATAAAAGATATACTGAAAGAAAGAAAGGAGCGATTGCTCTACGTTTACGATATTTTTAGCGACAATTCATTTTTCTTGGAGCTGATGGACATCTTCGTCCCTGATTGTGCCGTGAAATACCCTTCCTGCTCCGCTTCGATTGGTGAGCCACCATTGCAAACCGATCCCCTAGCAGGTTCGAGGTTACCCATTAACAGCGATGAATCCATTGATGAGATTTTTAACGAATTCGATTCAGAGGATTACGAGATTGGCGCCGAGGGCTATGATGGGGATATTGAGTAATAACATCAGCATTCTAGCTCCATACTACATTTTCTCAAAACCATTCTTATAACAATGCCTAGTAATTCTAAATATCTTATCGTTTTACTTGGCCCAACGGGAGTGGGCAAGACCGATTTGAGCATAATCCTCTCCTACCAATTCAACGCGCCCATCCTATCAGCCGATTCTCGGCAATTCTACCGCGAAATGAGAATTGGAACCGCCACCCCCTCCGAGGAAACCCTCAACGCTGCGCCACATCATTTTATTGGAAATAAATCCATCGCTGAGCGTTACAGCTGCGGCATGTTCGAACTCGAAGCCTTGGATCGGTTAGAGGGTATTTATAAAACTCACCAATCGGCAATGCTCGTTGGTGGGTCAGGACTATATATAGATGCTGTTTGCAATGGGATTGACGATTTCCCTGCTCCCGACATCGACCTTCGAAAGGAGCTCTATCAACAGCTGAGCATCAATGGAATCGATAGCCTTCGTAAGCAATTGCAGACTCTCGATCCCGATTATTACAATCAGGTTGATCTTAAAAATACCCAACGAATTCTAAAAGCCGTAGAGGTTTGCCTCCAAACAGGAAGACCCTTCTCATCGTTCCGAACCCAGCCCAATAAACCACGGTCATTTATCCCTATAAAAATCGGGTTAAACCGAACCCGTGATGAACTGTATCAGCGAATCAACAACAGGGTTGATGGCATGGTTGCCGATGGGCTTCTTGCTGAGGTTAAGGGTTTATACGAATTCAAGCATTTAAACTCGCTAAACACCGTTGGATACAAGGAGATTTTTGATTCCCTCGATGGGAAAATCACATTGGAGGAGGCTATCGAGTTAATTAAACGGAATTCGCGCCGATACGCTAAACGACAGCTCACATGGTGGACTCGCGACAAGGAAATTGCTTGGTTTAACCCCGAACAGGCAAACTTGATTATTGAATATACTAAAAATCGCATTCAGAATGGATGATAACCATCAAGATATTAAGCCGATTAGCCAAGAACTACCTAAAACCATAGCGTTTAGCTGTTGGAAGCACCATTTGGGTTTCGCTCGAAACGCTTTGAATAATCGAACCAATTATAGCAAGATCGATAATTTTATTCGTGAAATAGTTCCGCTTATTGGTGAATCGAATATCGATTATTACATCGGCACCCTCGATATTCTCACCATTGCCAATGAGGTTATCGCTCAGCTAAAAGCCGAAAATGCTTTCAACCCAACCGAGTACAAGGAATGGTTAATCTCCGAGAATACAGATTACCGCTGCATCTCACTTTCCGATGGTTCGAACTGGACTCTAAGATTTGGGCAAACCGATGAACGATACATCCATATCCACCCGAGCAGACATTCTAAAGAAACCGTAAGGGTAAAAAGTTCGTCATTAAAAACAGTTTACGCTTTTTTGTCCCATTACGGATTATCCGATGCTGAAATCTCAAACGAAAAGATCAATTTTGTCCGAAACAAATTCGCAAAATTACCCGCCTTAAAACCCTCTTCCCCATTAACAGCCATTCGTAGGGTACTCGATCTATTCCTTCTCTGATTTAATAACGCCTAATACATTTTTATTCATATATTTACCTAATAAACAAATACATACATCTATTCACCAAAGATGATTACAATCATCTAAATATTTAATGTTTCACTGAAACAATAGCCTTAAATTTGCGTTAATATAGGTGGAAGGCAACTTCATAATTTTAGGTTTTAGGGTTAATAGTTGGTTATGATTTTGGTTTTTTAGGTTAATTTTTAGGGTGTGAAAACGGGATTGAAGAATCCCGTTTTTGTTTTTCAATGTCTATAAGTACTCATCAAAATTCATAAAAAATCAATACTTTTGTTTTTCATGAACTTATGTTTTGATGAGAAATTCATTTTACATCTTTCTTATAATATTCCTTTTTAGCACTTGCCGTAATTCACATAATAATTACAAAAAACATCAGATTTTTCGTTACAACGAAAGCAAAAGCATCACTACGCTCGATCCTGCCTTTGCCCGTAATCTCCCATTGATATGGCCAACACATCAGCTCTACAACGGATTGGTTCAGCTTGACGATTCGTTAAACGTAAAGCCCTGCATAGCAAAAGAATGGAACATCTCAAACAATGGAAAGACGTTCACCTTCAAGCTTCGAGCTGATGTTTATTTTCACCCATCCGAGGTGTTCTCTAAAGGAATAGGGCGCAGGGTAACCGCATCCGATTTTGTATATAGTTTCAATAGAATTATCAATCCTGAAATTGCATCCCCTGGTGCATGGGTTCTATCTATTCTCGATAAAAAAAAGTTAGGAACAACCAACGGTTGTGTGGCCATAAACGATTCCGTATTTGAGGTGCACCTTAAAAGCCCATTCCCCGCATTTCTAGGAATGCTTTCAATGCCCTATTGCTATGTTGTTCCTCACGAAGCCATTGAATTCTACGGCAAGGATTTTCGAAATCACCCCGTAGGAACAGGTCCATTCTACCTGAAGTATTGGAAGGAGGGTGAAAAGCTAATATTCAGGCGAAATCAAAACTATTTCGAGAAGGATAAGAACGGTAATTGCTTGCCCTACCTTGAAGCCGTAAGCATCACATTCATTGCCGATAAGCAATCGGAGTTTCTAGAATTTGTAAAAGGGAACATCGATTTTATATCGGGGGTTAACCCTGCATCAAAGGATGAGCTGCTCACCCGTACAGGCAGCTTAAACCCATCATACATTGGAAAGGTAAAAATGCTAACCGGACCCTATTTAAATACTGAGTATATAGGAATTCTCGTTGATAGCACCGCCCAATCAGCTAAAAACAACCCTTTACTTATACTCAATGTTCGAAAAGCTGTTGGATATGGCATTGATCGTGCCAAGCTGATGATGTATCTTCGAAGCAATATGGGCTATCCCGCATTCAATGGATTTGTCCCAAATGGAATGCCATACTTTGATAAGCTTACCATAGGCTTCGATTACAACCCTAATACATCGCAGCAGCTGCTAAAGCAGGTTGGATTTAGCACATCCAACCCTGTTCCATCCTTTTCTTTAGCAACAACCGATGACTATGTCGATATCTGCGAGTTTATTCAGCATCAGCTGAACGATATCGGGTTCGACATTAAAGTGGATGTTTATCCTGGTGCTGCCTATAGAGAGATGCTAGCCAACTCTAAACTCACTTTCTTTAGAGCATCCTGGGTTGCAGATTATGCCGATCCTGAGAATTATTTAGCTCTTTTCAACAGCCAAAATTTCAGCCCTTCAGGACCGAACTACACTCATTATAAAAATGAGCATTTCGACAAACTTTACTCAAGCGCCTTAGCGGAAGTGTCGATACAAAAGCGTTTGATTTACTATAAACAAATGGATTCATTGGTTATTGCCAATGCTATTGCTATTCCGCTATTCTACGATAAAGTTGTGCGATTTGTAAATATTGACGTTCAGGGTCTCGAATGCAATCCGATGAACCTACTAAATCTAAAAGAGGTAAAAAAGGTTTTCAAGTAACGTGTTTCCGTACAAAAACAATTGGTTAAATGATGAAAATAAGAAATATAGAGTGGCCCTTGCCAACCGAAAGACGGTAAAAAACACGGAGGTTTGAAACCCCAATTGCTTCTTTCTGCCTAAAAATAGATAGTTTTCCAAATCCAAAAGATATATTTGCACTTTAAATAAAAAAATGTCATATATCGAACTCATATTATGTTACTAATTGCAGATAGCGGATTAACCAAAACTGATTGGAGATTGGTGCTTAACGATAAAAGTGTTATACCTTTTGAGACCAAGGGCTTAAGCCCTTTTTTCTGTTCCGAAGAGGATTACCATATAGCACTGCAATCCGCCTTCCCATCGCATGCTGAACCAACGAAAGTTAAAGAAGTTTTTTTCTACGGTTCAGGTTGTGCCGGAGAGGAGAAAGGTTTTAAGGCTCAGCAAGCCTTGCAGTCATTTTTCACTAAGGCTAAGGTTAACGCGTATTCAGACTTGCTAGCAGCTGCCCGTTCTCTATTTGGCGATGACAAAGGAGTTATCGCTATTCTTGGAACAGGTTCAAATATAGCATTTTACGATGGTTGTCAGGTAATTCATCGAACACCATCACTTGGCTTTATTCTTGGCGATGAGGGTAGCGGCTCCTATATTGGTAAGCAGCTGATTCAATCGTTCTACTACAATTTACTACCATTGGAGCTATCCGAATCCTTAAAAAAACAATTCGCCTTGGATTTAGGGCATGTACTAGATCGAGTATATGCTCAGCCCAAGCCATCGGCGTATCTTGCATCATTCGTTCCGTTCGTAAAAGAGAATATTTCTCACCCCTTTATCAACCAGCTCGTTTACAACATATTTGAAAATCTATACGATAAACACCTAAAGGTATTACCCGAATTGAAAACCTATGGTCTTGGCGTGGTTGGCTCTGTAGGCTCTGTTTTCCAAGAAATTTTACTAAAATTAGCTGAAGATAAAGGGTTTGTAATTAAAGGGTTTAACCGTTACCCTGTTGAAACGCTATTGAGCTATCATATCCAAAAGACCTAAAACCGCTCGTAGCTAAACCCTGTTTTTTTTGTCAACCGCTCAGCAAAGTTGCTACATTCAACCGATTTAGACTTCTCTCCAAGCTTAAGAAGCGCATTGGATAGATTCTTCATCAGCTTTACTTCTATAATCTTATACCCTGCAAGATTGCTTAACTCAGTTGAGTTTCGATAGCACTCGTAAGCATTAGTCATTTCATTGCTATTCATATAATAAACTGCCTTTAGCACCTGACCAATAATTTTATACGTAAAACTATCCAACGGATTTAATTGCGATAAAATCAAGTCGATTTCGATAATATCTTTTATACCTAACGGCTTACCCGAATTTATCAACCCGATAAACCTATATAACATTAGCTCCTTACGGTTGGTTAACAATTGTTTTCTCTCATCGTCTTCCGTCAGCTCATATAACGCATTATACTGATTAGTAATTACCAAAGCAAAGTAAAATGCCGACTCGAATGATCCGTATTTATAATTTTTTGATAACCGTATCGATTTTAAATAATCAACCGTTTCGTTAAATACCTTTTCAGCCTCTTCACTCTTTAAAAGGTAGTGGTACATTAACTTACAGGCAAACCATTTCCCTGCAATATTTGAGTTTAAATTCACGCTAGGCTTAAACTCTTTTAATTGAGTGTAATACCTTTCTACACGTCCTTCATCCAATGAAAGAAACCCTGAATAAATATTGTAAATCAACCCGATGATTTCCTCTCCTGGGGTATCGTAGTGCTTAAGGTAGTAATCGATACCAACAGAGAAAGTCCCTGTAATACTATTCAAATCAGGAAAATCCTCGAAAAAATATTTCCTTGCCATCGGGATACTTGCATAAATTGGAAGCAAGTGTTTACGTAAATATTCATCCTTCCTAAGCGTAATGGCTATTTTTGGATTTGAGAGAACTGCTTTTAGGGTTGTGCTATTTAGATCGAAAAAATTCATCAGTGGTTTAAGAACCCTTCCTTTGTAGGCAAATTGATAAAGGCGAATTATTAGGTTAGGCAATAGTTCATGACCCTTATACTTCTTCTCGATCCTATTAAAAAGAGTAATTGAAATATCCTCCTCATTTTCGAGGTAACTTTTTGCAATAAGAATCTCGAAAAGATTGCTATTCGCTATTCTTAACACTTTACAATGACCCCCAAACTTGTTATCGACATCATCCTCGACAACGATTCCAAAAGAGATTAGATCTTCGTATGCCGCAAAATAGTTCCCCGCAAGTTTTAAGTGGATTGGATAAAATTCCTTCAACGTATTTTTTTTAACGGCATCAGGATTAAGCCCATAATCGGATAGGTCAAGAATTTTATTAATTATATCGCCCTTCTCCTCCGAATAATTGGCATTATAAATCTGCTTATTAAGAAACTCTCTAAATAGTTCTAGCTGATCATTAAGCAAATACTCATTTTCGGGATGAAAAATAGCAACAAAAAGTTGTAAAAAATAGGGGTACGAAAGCGTATCTTTCAACTCTAGAGAGAGCTCATCGAGCAATATTCTTTTATCATAGCTCGAAGCAATTGTATTATCTAGGATTTTTTGTATTTCGGTTGACGTGAGAAGAGGCATATTTGCCCCATCGGATGAAAACGATTCATCATCAACATGAAACCAACTATCAAAACTATTAACAAATGGCTTAAACCTATTCCAAGCGAAAAGCCGAGTGGATATAACAATTTTAACCCATTTAACCTTCGAGAATTTCATTGAAAAATTAGCTATCGAAGTATAAACCTTTTCAAGTTTGGACCCATGTAGATTTGCTTCGTCCAATCCATCAATAATTAGAATAAATTTTCCAGGAGGGTTGACGTTGCTGCTTTTAAAATCTATTAAAAGATTATAATCGGACGATAATCCTAACAGCCGCATCAGCCAATCCTCGAAATAGGTCTCTGAATTGGCAAAGGAGTTTAGAGCCAAAGCCTGAATAAATAGTATGACATCATTCGAATAACCTCTTTTAGAAATATTCTTCTCAAACCACTTAGCTAGCAACGTTGATTTACCATACCCGCCAGGGCCAATTAAGGCGGTTGAATTACACTCACTGCTAAAGAAATAGTTAAGTCTTTCATCGGCAAACTGTCGCTCAATGGCGTTATTAAAACCCATTCCACACCTATCCTTAATGGTATCAAGGGTATTCAGGCTAATTTTTCTAGACCTATCAGAAATTCTACTCCAAACCGCTGTAACCTGATTCCGATTGCTCCCAGCCTCTCGATTCAACTCAACAAAATGCTCCCAATCCTCAATACCAACATAACGGCAAAGAATATCGTGCGTGACACGCGACGGATTAGAATTCGTTAAAAGGAGGCCGAAGACTCGCCGAAGGGTTGCAGGGCTTATGTACTCCCCAGATGATTCTAATATACTAACAGACAATGCTTTGCAATCTTTTTGAGAAGTTATTTTTTTCTCAAACTTTTTTTCAACCGTAACCTTTAGCCTTTCAAGCATTTTGATCTATAAAGGGGTGCATTAATTTGTAATCCTTTGATTGTATTGTGTTTTACAAATATAATTAGGATTATTATATTATTCATGCCTTTAAAAAAATATTGACCAATTTGACCACTCTCGAAGGGTAATGGGAAGAATACATTTGCAGAAACAATTTAAGTATGGAAGCTACATTCATGACTGAGTTGGAAAAAGAGTATGGAGAACTTTTGAAAACAGGTAAGATTCAGCTCATAGAAAAAGTTAAAAAGCTAACATCTAAACAGTTTTCGTACAGCACGCCCCATTATTTCATTGGAAATATTCGATCAAGATTAGCACTAATTACATTTAGCTCCAACAAAGAGTACCTGTGCAAAGGGAATGCCCCCATTGACTTTGAATCGTATCAGTATAAAAGTCAAAAACTTGGTGAAAACTTCCTTGATCTAGAGAACGAAAAAGAATTCGAATCAATTTACTCTTCAGATATTAGAATGTTTAACTACTTGAAACCATTCAATACCATTCGATTCGATGGGGATTCGATTACAAAAAACCTTAAAAAATTAACTACCGAGAAACTAGAACTTGGGCTAGTTCCGTACCCATCGCCTGATTTCGGCGAAAAAGATTTTATGGTTAACTACAATGCGTGTAAACCTTTTGTTGAAAGGGTTTTAAATGGGGTAATCGCTTATCCTCGCCAATATGTTGTTTTCATTGGGAGCTGCTTTAATAACATTTTAGAGGAATACGTTGAGGAGTCCGAATCGTTCCGTTTCCTATTAACAAGCCCTAATTATCCCAATCAGAAGTTTATAACCCATTTTACCCGCATTACGCTAAACTACAATCACCGAAGAGTTATTGCGGGTATCGCCGAATCGTTTTGCGATGAAAATCTCGATAGTATAATGCTAGAGAAGTATGGACAAGAATCCGTGGCAATTATTAATCGTGGATTTCTTTTATCAAATCCACTATGGAAACAATCCTAATTATGAAAAAGATTAAAGAATACATTATTACGAAGGAGCCATTGCGAAAATTTGACCTTGGCGTTTTCATCGTTTTCTTCCTAATTACCATGCTATTCGTTTTTACAATAGTTAGAAATTTCTGATATAAACCAGTACCTAAAACCTAATACGATGCTTAGTCAAGTTTGGAAGTCATGTCACAGTTCGGTTTGCTGCTTAAATTTTTTGAATGAGCGCGGTGTAAGCATTGACACACTTACAGGATTCAAGGTGAATCACTCATTGGTAACTACCGACTACGCTTTCTACATACCCAAGGCAAAGAAAGTTGAAATCTCATTTGTTGATGAAGATGCCAATACGGTTGTTACATCGATGAGAATCCCTTACCAAGAGTTTATAAACGATCTTCGTATTGGAATATTCGATAACCAAACTGGCTACTCAATCTTCAAACTCGACTTCCCTGACTTCAGAGAAATCCCAGGGCTTAAGTTGTGCGAACGGAGAAAATTTCAAATTGGGAATGAAGTAGTAATGCTTGCTTTCAGCTCAGGGTGTCCGAACCTATCACTTCGTTCAGGAATAATTTCATCCTTCTTTTCTAACTCACAGGGTAATAGGTTCTTTCATTTCGATGGCCTCTCCTGCCTTGGTAATAGCGGAGCCCCTATAATTGACCCTGAAAACATGCAGGTTATTGGGATTGTATCTCGCAGAAATACACCCGCCTCACAATCGTATAAACTTTTATCGGATATTATAACGGCTAACATCGATGAGCTTTCCAAAACTCAGGGCATAGTGAAATACGGAGATGTTGATCCAATTCAGGTATTAATTGCCAATCAGAACCAGGTGAAGCAGTTAGCGAATAATCTATACCGATACACGGCACAAGGAACTACCCATGTTGTTATGCTTGATCAAATCTTGTCGTACTTCAACGAAAATTCATCGCATGAGTACAACAACGAAAGGGTAAAGCAAGAGTTTGATATCAGCCTTAGCTAGGCTACTTGTTTGTTTGGTAACCCCGCTCAAAAGGCGGGGTTTATTTTTTAAAAAAAATTAAGGGTAAACTAATTCAATCAATTATTGTTAAGTAAATTTACTCCTTCAAATAATGATTTATTTAATAGAGGAACGACCATGGATTTAAACGACACCCTTATATTTTTAAAAAGAATCGAACTATTCAGAAATCTTAGCGACAATGAGCTAAGAGAACTCGCTAAAAGCGTAAAAGAAAAGAGCTATAAGGTTGGCGATCTTCTCTTCCGCGAGAATGGACCACGCGAGGATATCTTTATAATATTTGAGGGACAAGTAGAACTATTTAAAAGTAATCCCTATGGGGTTGAGCTAAGGTTGACCCTTTTTGGAAAAGGTGATTTCTTGGGAGAAGGTTCGTGGGCAAACGATTCACCCCATTCAACATCTGCAAGGGCACTTCAACCAACAATAGTCCTAGCAATTAATAGCGATTTCTTCAATAAGGATGCCGATACTACCCTGAAAATCTTCTCGAACATCGCTAGAGTTATCTCAAGGCGAATGCGTAGCGTGAATAGCCGAATGATAAACCCTGCTGCTCAGTACGAATCGGGGCAAACAAGAAGAGAACACGATTTACTCGGAGAGCGTGATGTTCCTTTCGAGTATTACTATGGAATACAAACCCTCAGAGCTATTGAAAACTTCAACATTTCGGGGGTTACGTTAAACTTCTTCCCTTCGCTTGTAGATGCTTTAGCCATGGTGAAAGAGGCTGCAGCTGAGGCGAATTTCGAATTGGGGTTGATTGATGAGAAGATTAAAAATGCTATCGTTTCTGCTTGCCACGATATCATTAACGGGAAATACCATAACCACTTCGTAGTGGATATGATTCAGGGTGGAGCAGGAACATCAACCAACATGAACGCCAATGAGGTAATCGCAAACCGTGCACTTGAAATACTCGGATACGAAAAGGGAGATTACCAGTTCTGTCATCCTAATAACCACGTAAACTTATCACAATCAACAAACGATGCCTATCCAACAGCCGTTAAAATAGCGCTGATTAACTCCAATAAAAAGTTGGTTCAGGTGCTTCAGCTGTTAATTGAATCGTTTAGAAATAAAGCCCAAGAGTTTGCACATGTTATTAAAATGGGAAGAACGCAGCTACAGGATGCCGTTCCGATGACATTAGGTCAAGGTTTTGAGGCTTACGCAGTTACTTTAAGCGAAGAGGTTGAAAGACTAAATCAGAACGCTAAGCTATTCCTTGAAGTGAATATGGGAGCAACGGCAATAGGAACTGGAATTAACTCTGAGCCAGGCTATAGCGATATTGTTATCAATCACCTTAGAAGGGTATCCGGATTCGATATAATCCTTGCATCGAACCTCGTTGAAGCAACACAGGATACAGGGGCATTCATCATGTATTCGTCAGCAGTAAAACGCTTAGCTGTCAAACTATCGAAAATTTGCAATGATCTAAGGTTACTATCATCTGGGCCAAGAACTGGCTTCAACGAAATTAATTTGCCTCCGATGCAACCTGGCTCATCTATTATGCCAGGCAAGGTAAACCCAGTTATCCCTGAGGTAGTCAACCAAATTGCATTCAAGGTTATCGGAAATGACCTTACGGTAACCATGGCCGCTGAGGGGGGTCAATTAGAGCTCAATGTATTCGAACCCGTAATTGTGCAAAGCATCTTTGAATCTATCGAGATGCTAAAAAATGGTATGAATACTCTTAAATACCGTTGTATTGACGGAATAACCGCCAACGAGGAGCGTTGCAGAATGATGGTTTACAATAGTATTGGGCTAGTTACTGCATTAAATCCATTCCTTGGATATGAGATATCATCGAAGCTTGCCAAGGAGGCGCTCACAAGTAATCGCGGTGTATATGAGCTAGTGCTTGAAAAGGGTTTATTAACCAAAGAGCAGCTCGATCAAATCCTTGAACCTGAGAATATGATAAAGCCTAGAAGGATGAAGCTGGACTAAGGTTATCGGTTATTAATTGTCAACTTTCTGTTGCCTACCATTGGCAGATCAGACGAATGCCCCACGGTGATAAACCAACCATCAGGTTGTGTGTTGATGTCTTTGGCTTTTGTCTTTTGAACTTTGACTTTAAAAAAGTAGTACCCCTTTCCCTTCTCGAATTATTTCGGGGTCATCAGCTGTGCAATCCACAACGGTTGAAGGATGATTATCACCAAAACCACCATCGATCACCATATCAACAACATCCTGATAACGTTCGTGGATCAATTCCGGATCAGTGGTGTATTCGATCACACCGTCATCGTCCTTAATCGAAGTGGTCATTATTGGATTGCCTAACTCCTTAACAATCTCTATAGGAATAGGATTGTCGGGAATTCGAATACCAACAGTTTTCCTTTTGCTAATGAAATAATCGGGAACTTTATTTAACCCAGGAAGAATAAATGTGAATGGACCGGGTAAATTCTTCTTCATCAATTTGAAGGTAGGATTGTTAACCTTTGCAAAATCAGCGATATGGCTAAGATCCGAGCATATAAAGGAGAAATGGGCATCCTTTGCTTTAATCCCTTTGATTCGGATAATCTTTTCAACAGCCCTCTGATTGGTTATATCGCATCCTAAGCCATACACTGTATCTGTAGGATAGATAATAATACCCCCGCTACGCAAAACCCCAACCACACGAGAAATTTCACGCGGATTGGGGTTCTGAGGGTATATCTTTATTATCATTTTTTTGAAAAAATAGACACCTGCCTACCGGGCAGGGTTTTTTGTTGACGGTTGTTTGAGACTTTATAACTTGTCAACGTATCAACTTGTTATCCGTTCACTTTTTTATAATCCTCCATAAACTTCTGAAGACCGATATCAGTAAGCGGATGGTTTAGCAATCCAACAATTGCATTCAAAGGACAAGTAGCCACATCGGCTCCTGCCTCAAGGCACTGCACAATGTGCATGGTATGACGAATTGATGCTGCTAAAACTTTCGTTTCGTACTCATAGTAGTTATAAACATCAACGATTTGGCGAATCAAGGCAACACCATCGGTTGAAACATCATCCAAACGACCAATAAAAGGTGAAACATAGGTTGCCCCTGCTTTTGCTGCCAATAATGCCTGACCAACTGAAAATACTAAAGTACAGTTGGTCCGAATGCCATGATCGCTAAAATATTTAATGGCCTTAATACCATCCTTTGTAATTGGTACCTTTACAACGATTTGAGGATGCAAAGCAGCCAGCTCTTTGCCTTCACGAATCATGCCCTCATAGTCAAGAGCAATTACCTCGGCGCTAACATCACCCTTAACGATATTACAAATATCAATGTAATGCTGTTTGATATTCGCCTCTCCCTTAATGTTTTCCTTAGCCATTAACGATGGGTTGGTTGTAACACCATCGAGTACACCTAAATCATTGGCTTCCTTTATCTGCGATAAATTCGCAGTATCGATAAAAAATTTCATGGTATAATGGATTTATGGTTATCATTTTGATCACGGCAAAGTTAACCCATTTTTTTAAAACTTATAGGTGTTGTTTTTATTAGGTTATCAACAGGTCATCTTGTTTTTCAATCGCAAAAATTGAAATTTTAAAGCTAAAAAGTTATATCTTTCGAATTTCGTACTAAAAACGTCATTATCATTTTATCATGAAAAACATCAATACAGTTATCACAGGTTCAGGTAGTTATACTCCAGAAGTAATAATTCCCAATCAATATTTCTTAAAACACATCTTCTACGAAAAGGATGGAACGGTTGTAGATGGGAACGGATTAGAAGTAGTGGAGAAGTTCAAGGATATTACAGGAATCAGAGAGCGTCGTTGGGTAAAGGAAGGACAAACTGCATCGGATATTGCAGCCATTGCTGCCGAAAAGGCTATTGCTGATGCAGGGATTGACCGTGAGACCATCGATCAGATTATTCTCGCAGAGAATTTCGGTGATGTTTGTAAAGATTCTATACAAACCGATCAACTACCCAGCCTTGCTTCAAGGGTAAAGAATAAATTGGGAATTAAAAACCCTAATTGCATTCCCTACGATATAATCTTCGGATGCCCCGGTTGGATACAAGGGATGATTCAAGCAGACAGCTACATCCGTTCGGGTATGGCTAAACGCTGCTTAGTGATTGGCGCAGAAACCCTTTCGCGAGTTGTTGATAAATACGATAGGGATACCATGATATTCTCCGATGGAGCAGGGGCTACAATACTAGAGGGTGTTGAATCGGATGAAAAAGTAGGTATTCTCTCAACTGCAATGGCATCGCACACCCAAGAGGAGGCATCATATCTTTACCTAGGAAAATCGAATGCTCCAGAAAGCGATCCAAAGGTTAGATACATGAAGATGCTCGGACGTAAGATATATGAATACTCGTTAATGCATGTACCATCGGCTATGAAAGCAGCCCTTGACCGTTCGGGCATTCCGATTGAAGAAGTAAATAAAATATTAATCCATCAGGCCAATGAGAAGATGGACGAAGCCATAGTTCAACGATTCTACAAACTATACAAAATTCGAGAAGTTCCTAATAATATAATGCCGATGAGCATCCACGAACTCGGCAACAGCTCAGTAGCCACAGTACCAACGCTATACGATATGATCGTTAAAGGACAACTACCCGATCATAAAATAAATAAAGGTGATGTAGTTATTTTCGCATCGGTTGGTGCAGGGATGAATATCAATTCATTCGTTTATAAGTTCTAAAATTACCCAATCACACAACTTACACTGACAGATTCGAGAGTATCTGTCAGTTTTTTTTATCCCATTTTCTCACATCTTCTAAAAGAAAGAACTCCCATTTACTTGCAAGCAAGTTATTTGTAATTTTAACAATTAAATGGGTTAACAACGTTAGTCCATATTCAAATTACAGAATACCTTTTAACGATTACATACTGAAATGAGATTAAAAGATTTTGGATACAATGAAAATCTTGAAAGATTCAGGGTTGATAATAATCTCAAGGACTTTGAGATAGGCAGGGTTACTACCGAGCATAAAGAACGATTTATTGTAAAAACGGATACTGCCGAATATGATGCAGAGATAACAGGCAACATGCGCTTTACAGCAAAAGGTCGCGAAGATTTTCCTGCCGTAGGCGATTGGGTTGCACTAACAACTTACGACTCCGACCTTGCAATTATTCATAAAATACTGCCACGCTCCTCAATTATTAAAAGGCAAGCCGTTGGCCATTTCGGCGAAATACAGATTATTGCAACAAATGTCGATTACGCGTTTTTGGTGCAAGCCGTTGACAGGGATTATAATATCAATAGGCTGGAAAGATACCTTACAATCTGCAATGCATCAAGAGTTAACCCAATAATTGTGCTTAGTAAGATTGATTTAATTGATGAGACCAGGTTAGATGAGATTCTAAGCGGCATAAAAGCACGAATTAAAGATATTCCCCTAATTGCAATTAGCAACGAAACGCCAAGCGGATTTGAAGCAATAAAAAAATTTATTGAGAAGGGTAAAACCTACTGTATACTTGGTTCATCGGGTGTAGGAAAATCAACGCTCTTGAACAACCTTGCTGGTAAAAGCGTAATGAAAACCGATAAAATTAGCGAGAGCATAAACCGAGGGCGGCATGTAACCAGCTATCGAGAGTTAATAGTTCTTGACAACGGAGGAATTTTAATTGATAACCCGGGCATGCGTGAGGTTGGCATTGCCGACTCAGCTAGCGGGTTGGAAGCCACATTCAATAGCATCTTTAGCCTTTCGAAAAAGTGTAAATTCAAGGATTGTACTCACGCGCATGAGGTTGGCTGCGCCGTTATTGATGCTGTTGAAAAAGGTGAAATCGACAAGGATTCCTACGAGAACTACCTGAAAATGGAACGGGAGAAAGCCCATTTCGAAACATCGGTTCACGAGAAAAAGCGAAAGGAGAAGATATTTGGAAAAATAGTTAAGAATTTCAAGAAGGATATGAAGAAATAAAACATTCCAAAACTGATAACGGGAGTCATTTAATAAGATAATAAAAGGTGGGTTCAGCACACTATTTTGGGCGTAAAACATTACCTTTATTGTATATTAATAAGTTAGTGGCAACCTTAAAAAGACAGAGCCGCACTCAATTAGTTGACTTTGAATTTATTATTTTGTAATACAATAAACAGATAGATTTTCTATTTTTGTAAATGATAAATTCTTTTTTGGGGTCACAATAAAAGTTCAATAAATTTAAAATGATAACTAGAATAACCATAAACAATTTCAAGAAACTTGAGCAAATATCTTTTCCTCTATCTCAATCGGTTGTGATTATTGGACCTAATAACTCAGGTAAATCAACGATTTTTCAGGCATTATGCTTATGGGAAATTGGGGTTACTAATTTTATTTATGCAAAAAAAGTTAATAAATTAAATAAAAATGGAGCTCTTACGCTAAATCGACAGAGTTTACTTAATAGCCCTATTGCAAACATGAGATTTCTTTGGAAAGACCAAAAGGTTGCATTTAATTCAGGTGGGAAAAAAATAGATTTAAAGTTAGAAATTAGTCTTGAAGGAAATACTGGTGGTAAGGATTGGGTTTGTAAAACAGAGTTTACTTATTATAATGAAGAATCTTTTAGTTGCAGAGTAATCTCAGGATTAAATGAAATTACAGAAATTTATGAAAAACAAGAAGGAGTTCATTTTGGCTTTTTACAGCCTATGTCAGGTATCTCCTCAATTGAAGATAAATTTGAACAAGGAGCTATTGATAGGAGGCTTGGAGAAGGAAGAACTGCAGAGGTTTTGAGGAATATTTGCTACAAAGTTTTATACCCTGAAATTGCTAAAAAAGATTCCGTAAATACTGAGGAGAAATGGAGAAAATTAACATTAGCAATTAAATCAATGTTTGGAGCAGCCCTCCAAAAACCTGAATATATAAAAGTAACAGGCACTATTCAACTTGAATATATTGAAAATAATATTCGCTACGATATATCTTCTGGTGGTAGAGGGTTTCAGCAAACTCTCCTTCTGCTTTCCTATATGTATGCAAATCCAAATACAATTCTTTTACTTGATGAGCCCGATGCTCACCTTGAAGTAATTCGTCAACGCGAAGCTTTTCAACTTGTTAATCAGGTGGCAAATGAAATGAACTCTCAAATCATCATTGCTTCTCATTCAGAAGTAGTTTTAGACGAAGCAGCTGAAGCTTCAAAAGTGATTGCATTAATTGAAAATAAAGTTTTTGAATTAAACGAATCTTCCTCTCCTCAAAAAATCCGCTACATAAAAAAAGCATTGACTGAAATTGGTTGGGAAAAATATTACTTAGCTCGAATAAGAAAGCATGTTCTCTATCTTGAAGGTTCAACTGATTTGCAAATGCTACAACATCTCGCAATTAAGCTTAAACATAAAGTAGAACCTTTACTTAAGGTTGCAAATGTTCAATACACTGCCGATAATGTTCCTGGGACTGCGATAAATAATTTTGCTTCGCTACAAGAGATTTTTCCACAACTAAAAGGGTTAGCTTTATTTGATAATTTACCAAATTTACAAGAGAACCCCAAACTAAAAGTTATTTGTTGGACAAGAAGAGAACTTGAAAATTATTTTGCTAAACCTGACATATTATATCTGTTTGCTAAACTTCTAGGTGATAAATATACTGCAATTGGCTCTGCTAAACTTGTTGAAACAATGGAGCAAACTGTTAAAGATTCAACAGTTCCCCTTTATTTAAAAGATTTAAGTCATGATTGGTGGCACAAAGCAAAATTATCTGATGATTGGTTAGATGTAATTTTTCCTGAATTCTACAAAAGAATTGGATTGCCTCAAGATTTTTACAAAAGAGACTACTACCAATTAATTATGCTTATGAAACCAGAACATATTGATAAAGAGGTGTTGGAAAAACTTGACATTATTCATAAAATATTAACTTAACATGTCCATTGATTGAAAAGAAAGGCAGCCGATAACACGCGGTATAGACACCGTTGCAAACAAGGAATTTTTGATTTCCATAAAATGTTGTAACCTTGTAATAATGATCTGAATATGACAGATACAACACAGATACTAAATTACTTGACAATTAACAAGGATCGGTTTCAAAGGAAATACCACTTGAAACGTATTGGCGTATTTGGATCGTTTGCAAGAGGAGAGCAAACAGAGAAAAGTGATATTGACATACTAATTGAGTTTGAAGAAGGAACCGATAATCTGTATGAATTAAAACAAAAACTGAGAAGCGAAATACAATCGATATTTAAATTGCCTGTTGATATCTGTCGCGAGAAGTATATCAAACCATTTTTCAGAGATCAAATATTACAAGAAGCAAAATATGTCTAATATTTCCCACAAAGATTTTGCTTGTTTATTAAATATGCTCGATTGCATTAAAAAGATTCAAAGCTATTCGAGCAAGTTTAATCATGCCGATGATTTTTATAATAATAACCTTTCTTTTGATGCAACAATGATGAACTTTATCGTTATTGGAAAAATGGTTGATAAATTTACTGATTTGTTTTTAGAGGAAACATCAGGTAATATTGATTGGCATAAAGTCAGCTGAAGAGGTTTGGCAAATAATCCATATAAGCTTACCCAAATTACAAGCCGACATCGAAATCCTAATAAAATAATTGCCACTACCACAAACTGGCTTTGATTTATTGGGATTAAAAACATTCATGTGAATATTTTACTAACCAACGTTAGCGCTCGCATTCAGGCAAGTACTCGTACTTTTTAACACGCATCATAAACGTGCGCCATCAGGAAATGACAAGGCTACAACTCGTCTTAGGGGTACTTGGGAAGTACCCCTCCCGCTTCAAAACAGGAACAATCCTAGTTAATTACCATACACTATAGGATTTATTTCCAACACATCTAACAGAAAGTCCATAATTTTTTTGGTAATTCGTATACATATAACTATATGGTCTACTATCATCGTAACTTAAGAAACGATAATAAATATAATTAGTATTACTTGAAGTATACCACCAAATTGATTTTTTACCAATTCCTTCAAAACCCCCATCTTTTCCTCGTAAACCACTCGGTACAGCATTAAAAGAACTAGTTGCAAATTTAGAATCCTGCTTTAAAGCTCCATCTGTCCATAATTCAGGACTTCCAGCTAGTTTACTTCCTTCATTAGTTCCTCTATAATGCCAAGAACTTATATTATCTATTATATCAAAAGGCATTCCCATACTCATTTCCAGAAAATCCATATCACTTGGGTCAGCTATATGCCATCCTGTTGGACATAGCTTATTTTTTTCAATTGTATAGAAATTATATAAGTTGCCATAAATGTTTTTATTTTGTGCTTCGTTGTTATAATTGCAATAAGCTGGTGTAGTTAAACTTTCCCATATAGTCGCATCTTCAACAAGCGGAATTTCCGTGTTATCGTTATATTTTGTTACCTTTAAATTTGCTAACATCCATAGATCGTACCTGATTTTAACGGCAGGATATTCATTTCCATCAACATCTGTAACTTCCCATTTTGCATATACTACTATGGAATCCGATAATACTTCTGTTTTTTCATCAAATTTTACAAATCCAGTCTCTTTAGAATAACTCGCCCAACAATCAAACGTACAATACTCAGCTGAAGGGACAGGTAATTCAGCAATCTTTTTTAATGGAAGGGGTGCAACCTTACTATATACTTTATTCCCATCAACAAATAAAACAGCATATCCCCATCTTGCTGTCAGAACTATATCCGATTTAACGGGTGTTGAAAAATCAAATTTTGTATCTCCCATAATCCATGCATCAAAAGACCAGCCTTCTTTTATTGGGTTTTTTGGAATAGGTACCAGATCTCCATAACTTACCATTTGATTAGGTATGGCGCTTCCTCCTTCGGTATTAAATGAAACCTGATAAGTTACATATACTAATTTTTCATGTATATGACAATCAAAGTCTATTACTGTTAAATCTTTTTCTATTGTACTAAAGTTATTAGCCGTTATCTTATAGGTATAATTTCCTGCTTTTAAAATAGTTGAAGCAATTCCCTTTTCATTTGTTTCAGGAAGTATTGTATTATTAACAACTATAGTTGCTCCCTGAACTGGTTTAAAATTCCTATCAAAAACATTAAAAACAATATTATAAGACGCTTCCTCTTTCTTAGTACAAGCAGTAAATAGCAATAAAATAATCACTAATGTTTCTAAGTTTCTCACCTGAAATATCTTACTCATAATAAATGATTTATATTAAATCCGATCTCATAGAAGATTTGGTAAAATCTATTTCTTTCGTTTGTGAAGTTATTGTTTTTTTTATTGCCTACAAATTGATAGCAAAATTTTTATAATCACCAATGTTGAGTCTAATATTTTATTACAAAAAAAAAATTCAGAATATATATATATTTTGTGTTTAGAGTGCCTAATATAAATGTGCCAAATAAAAATAGCCCCATTCAGATAATTTTTATAAATCTGAATGGGGCTATAGTATTAGCAATATTTAATTCTTTTTTAACGACCAACCTGTCTTTAGTCCAACGACAAAGTAAACAAGGCCAACGCTACCAAGGGCAAAGATAGTATCGCCAATTATGCGTAACCATCGTAAAGTTAACATCGAAGGTTCCTGCATAAATTCCATCGAGCGGGCATACCAAATTCCATGGTCAACCGAAGCAATGGTTTGCTTAATACCAACAGGCAAAATGCTTATCGTAACCATTAATATCAAACCTATTTGGAAGCACCAGAATGAATACTTCAAAATTTTCTCGTTCCACTCCTCTTTTATCGTCATACCTCGCAGGGAAAAAAGCATCAAACCAATTCCTAGCATCCCATATACTCCGAATAGAGCAGTGTGTGCATGAACAGGTGTTAAATTCAACCCTTGCATGTAGTACAAAGCAAGTGGAGGATTAATCAAGAAACCAAATACTCCTGCTCCAACTAAATTCCAAACTGCAACTGCAATAAAACTGTAGATTGCCCATTTGTACTTAAGCATCCAACGAGTTGTTTTGGTCAACGTGTAGTTGTGCCAAGCCTCAAATCCCATAAGTACAAGAGGAACAACCTCCAATGCGCTAAACGAAGCACCTAAAGCTATTATTGACATTGGCACACCTGCAAAGTATAGATGATGGAATGTTCCAATAATCCCTCCAAGTAAATAAATGATTGTTGCGATTAGAGAACCAATAGTTGCTCGTTTAATATTTAGTAACCCAAGTTTTACCAATACGAAAGCGATAACTGTAGTTGCAAAGACCTCGAAGAATCCCTCTACCCAAAGATGAACTACCCACCATCTCCAGTACTCAGCTATGGATAGGTGCGTTTGACGGCCAATCATTAAAGCGGCTCCGTAAAAAGCAGCAATGGCAATAGATGAGATGGTAAAGAGAACTAACAAGTTCCGGCTTTCCGATTTTACCTTAAGTGCAGGTAATAGTGCGCGAATCATTAAGAATAACCAAATAAGTAAACCACCAAAAAGGAGAATTTGCCAAAACTTACCTAAATCAATGTATTCGTAACCAGAATGTCCAAAATAGAAATTTTGAACCAAGCCTAATTTCTGCATTACACCTAACCATTCGCCTGCCATAGAACCAAGAACAACTATCAACAGAGCACCAAAGAGAACATTTACACCTAATCGTTGATATTTAGGTTCAACCCCAGATACTGCCGGTGCAATGAATAGACCTGTTGCCAACCAAGCGGTTGCAATCCAGAAAATAGCCAATTGTACGTGCCATGTTCGCGAAATAGTATAAGGAAGTATTGTATCTAAATTTAATCCGTAGAAACTATTTCCCTCAACGCCAAAATGGGCAGTAACAATACCTGTTATTACCTGTAGAAGAATCAATCCTGCAACTATCCAAAAATACTTTAGGGTTGCTTTCATCGATGGTGTCGCCTGCAAATTGATAAGAGGGTCGTTCTCGGGGTATTTCTCCACACCCGTTTCGTTATCCTGATTTTTAGCGTAGAAGAAACCAAGCAATCCAATACCTAACAATAGAACAACAATACTAAACATTGTCCAAAATAGATGTTTACCAGTTGGATGGTTACCAACTAAATCATCACCAGGCCAATTGCTTGTATAAGTAATATCATTATTGGGTCGCTCGGTTACGCATGCCCACGAAGCCCAGAAAAAGAAAGCATTCATCTTTTGCATGCTAACTTCATCTTTTATAGTATTCTCAGGAATAGCGTAAGCCAAACGCTCCTTTTCTTGCTCTTTCCCATTGGTAAACAAGTTTTTATAGTATTCTGCATTTGCTTTAATTGCTTTTGCTCTTAAATCGGATATTTTTAAAGTCTGTGTAGATTCATCGTAGCGATTCGTGCGTATATCCTTCTGAAGTAAGGCTTTCAGATATGCTTGACGCTCGGGCGACAAGTTATCGTAGGATGAAGAATCCTGTTCTTTTGCAAGAACATTCAGCATAAATACCGCTTCGCGATGAAGCCAATCTGCCGACCAATCGGGAGCAACATAAGCACCGTGTCCCCAAACTGTGCCCATCTCCTGACCGCCAATTGATTGCCAAACACTTTGACCATCCATTATTTCCTGAGCGATGAAAAGCTGCTCGCCGCTGTCGCTTATCACCTTATTGGGTATCGGTGGTTTTTGAAGATATATCTCGTATCCAAAAATACCTAAAACGGAGAAGCTGCCCACCATCACGATGATAAAGCCAATCCAGAGTTTTTTTGTGTTCATATTAGTTGGTTTAAGTTAAACAATAATTGCTATTGTGATTTATAATTGAGTGAAAAGTGCCTAAAGTACTTCAAGTGCCTTAAGTGCCTAAAGTAGTTGCAGCACATAGAGTTCTAAAAAACCTTGCAGACCAAGACTCTAAAAATTGAGTTGCTATGGTTCCTCATACCTCGTTGCTTATCCTTCTCAATAAAGATTGATGTATTAGGCTCAACATTGAATATCTCCTTCTCGAATAATACTAACCCTGCACCTTCGAGAACAAAGAAAATCACATCGAAAGGATTTGCATGTAAGGCAATCTCTTCGTTTGGTTTAAGTGCAAGATGAACCAATTCGACCTTTTCGTTAGTAAACATCTTATGACCATCGAGGTTGAAGGGGACTTTTTCGGCGGTTTCTAGTGTAGTTAAGTGCATGGTTATTGGGTTATTGGTTATTGGTTATTGGTTATTGGGTTATTGGGTTATTGGGTTATTGGGTTATTGGGTTATTGGGTTATTGGTTATTGGGTTATTGGGTTATTGGGTTATTGGGTTATTGGGTTATTGGGTTATTGGTTATTGGTTACTGACTTCTAACTCCCGACTTCTGACTTCTGACTCCCGACTTCTGACTTCCGACTCCCGACTCCCGACTTCTTATACCACATCCAAACCCCAGTAATGATTAGAACAAGCATTGCAATACCAGCCAAAGGCACAATGAGAATATAGAAAAGACCAATGATAGGAGAATAAATTCTGCATGTATGAACCTCCTGTGCTAGATTCCAGAGTGGGAATGGGAATGAGTCTTTAACAATTTGAGGCATTTCAAAAACGTGTATATTAGGTTGAGTTGAAAAAATACCCTTGTCATAATCAAAGAAATATTCCTTCCCTGAATTATTCGAAAATCCTGCAATGGCAAAACTTCCGAATGGAGAGGAAAATCCCGAATTGACGTGTATTGGCTGTCCCGAAAAATATTCGGCAACCAAACCTGTGTATGGATTCCAACGGTAAGCACCACTAAAACTACCTACCAAATAATCACCATTATCCAATATCTCCAAAACATTAATACCCATAATACTTACAGGTGGCTCGACAGGAAATTTTTTGAGTGCAGATGTGAATCCATTACGACTATAATAAATCCCATCGGAAGTTGCCAAAAGGAAGATATCCCTTTGCTCATCGTATTTTATATCGCGGAGCTTATCGCTCCAAAATATCTCGTTAATATTATTAGGATTAGACCTTTGCGTTATAACTCCATTTACAACAAGTAGCAAAAACGGTGGACGAAGAAATATCCCTGTAAAACTTACAATTACTAGTAATATAGAAGTATAAATACCAATCTTGATATGCCAATTGTATGAGAATCGGGTGGTACGTTTTAAACGGCTTAACCTAATTTTATCTTTTACTCTTTTAATAATCTTAGGAAATAGAAAGTAGATTAAACCTGTAATGCTCAGGAAGAGCATTATCAATCCCATCAAATCAACCACCAAACGACCCGAAATACCAAGTATTTCGCCGCTATGAATTATCCAGAATAACCTAAAAATGGTAATCTTTGGCTTGCTCCCTTCAGGAACAATAAGTTCAACCTTAGTAAATGACAGGTTTGCATTATCAAGAGATGATGTATAAAGATGATTTCGTGTTAAAACGTAAAGTTTATCCTTAACCACTTCGAGTCCTGTAATGAATTCATCATCCTCCGAGAAAAATTGCTGTTTACTCCAACTTTGCTGTATTGTTGAATACCGATACAGTCCAAATCGTGTAGCAGCAAAATAATCGCCATTAGGCGTTTGGATTAAATCAAAAATCTTTCGTTGGTCGGAGCCTTTTGGAAAACCATTCATAAATGGCGTCCACTTCGATAATGCAGAATCCGTCAACCATACACCCGCACCACCATAAAACAGTATGGAGTCCTCTCCTACCTTTACATCTCCCTTTACTGATGCCAGATTCCAATTTTTAAGTGCATAGCTATTGGGAAGCCATTTGCGGTTAACATCAACCCCGCTAATTAATGAGCGATGGTTTAGCACTATACCCGATAGGGCAAAGAGAATAAAAAACAGCGTAAAGATTAACGCAAACCACTTATGATACTTCTGAAAGGACTTGTAAAGTCGGCTCATTGGGGGTTTTAGTTATTGGGTTATTGGGTTATTGGGTTATTGAGTTATTGGTTATTAGTTATTAGTTCATTGGCAAATTATCAAATTGCCGGCTCTTTAATCATCGTCAACAACATCTTGAACCGCTCAGTTGCATGAAGCGCATGCGAAACATTTGCAGGCATTATGATAGTTTCACCAACCTCCAAATCGTGTGGTTCACCACCAATGGTGATTTTTACCTTTCCGTCGAGAACCTGCACCATTGCATCGAAAGGTGCTGTGTGCTCGCTAAGACCTTCGCCTTTATCAAAAGCAAAAACAGAGATATTCCCTGTTGGTCGCTTTAGCACATTTTTACTTACAATTCCTCCGCTTGAATACTCAACCTCGTTGGTAAAGCGGAACTGTTTGCCTTTTGGAAATTCGTTTGTTGTCATAGTTTCTAAGTTTTTAACGCTAAGGCGCAAAGACGCTAAATTTTTTGTTGCGTCTTCGCGACGTTGCGTTGAATTAATTAACCTACTAATAATTTAATATCCTCGTCAACAGTTGTAATACCTGCAATTCCGAAAGTATCAACTAATACTTTAGCCACATTTGGCGATAGGAATGCTGGCAAAGTTGGGCCGAGATGAATATTCTTAACGCCTAAGTGAAGAAGCGCAAGAAGAACAATTACCGCTTTTTGCTCGTACCAAGCGATATTGTAAGCGATTGGCAGCTCGTTAATATCATTCAGTTGGAATACCTCTTTTAGTTTAAGAGCGATAACAGCTAATGAGTATGAGTCGTTGCACTGACCAGCATCCAAAATCCTTGGAATACCATTGATATCACCCAACTGTAGCTTGTTATAGCGGAACTTCGCACAACCAGCAGTAAGAATTACTGTATCCTTTGGAAGTTTCTGAGCAAAATCGGTATAGTACTCACGACCTTTCATACGACCATCGCAACCAGCCATAACGATGAACTTACGAATTGCACCACTCTTAACCGCCTCAACCACCTTATCGGCTAAAGCGAAAACCTGTGCGTGAGCGAATCCACCAATAATCTCACCCTTCTCAATTTCAATCGGTGCTTGACATTTCTTTGCTAGTTCTATTATCTCTGAAAAATCTTTCTGCTTGCCAGCAACTCTTTCAGGAATATGCTTGCTTCCAGGATATCCCGAAGCACCCGTAGTAAACACCCTATCCTTATAGGTTGCAGTAGAGGTTGGAGGTACAATGCAGTTTGTGGTGAAAAGGATTGGCCCGTTAAATGTAGTAAACTCCTCTTTCTGGCTCCACCAGCTACCACCGTAGTTACCTACAAAATGCTTGTATTTCTTAAACTCAGGATAATAATTTGCAGGGAGCATCTCGCTATGGGTATAAACATCAACGCCTGTTCCATCGGTTTGGGCAAGGAGTTCTTCCATATCCTTTAAATCGTGACCGCTGATTAGGATACCTGGCTTGGTGCCAACACCAATATTTACCTTAGTAATCTCAGGATTACCGTATGATGTGGTGTTCGCCTTATCGAGCAGAGCCATTGCAGTAACACCGAACTTACCTGTCTCCATTACAAGATTGATATTATCAGCAACGGTAAGGGTATCATCAGTTAGCTTTACTAAGACCTCTTGAATAAATGTATATAGAGATTTATCCTCAAAGTTTAAGTTATGAGCGTGTAAAACGTAAGCCGCTAAACCTTTTAATCCATAAAGAGTAAGCGCTCGGAGCGAACGAATATCCTCGTTTGGAGCATCAATCTTACTGTCGATTGTGAATGCTTTCGCTAAGATTTTCTCATCGCTCTGCTCATTCCATGTTAAGTATTCCTTTGAAGTTAGGTCAACCTGCACACCTGCTTTCTTAAGATTTGCTTTTATGGTTTCGCGAAGCGAAATGGCATCTCTTACCTTTTGAACAAATACATCCTTTGAAAAATTGGCATTGGTAATGGTAGTAAATAAACCCTCAGTAATAAAAACGTTAGCATTACCATAGTCTATTCCATTCTTCTTTGCCTCTAAAGTGAAATACGAAAGGCCTTTTAATAGATGAACAAATAAATCTTGAAGGTGTATAACCTCATCTGAAACACCGCATACACCCTTTGAACCTGTGCAGCCGGTACCTTTGGCTGCTTCTTGACATTGATAACAAAACATGCTCATTTCTTTAGATATTAGTTTTTTAGTTATTGGTTATTAAGTTATTGGTTATTAAGTTATTGGTTATTAAGTTATTGGGGTATTGACAATATTAAACCCACGTCGATTCAAGGATATCGCCTTGTAATCCAACAGTTGTAACCTTGATAGGAACTTTGCGGGTTGCTTTATCAGCAGCCATTTTTGCAAGTTGGACTAAACCGCCACAGCAAGGAACCTCCATTTTCATAATGGTAAGCGTATCAATCCCTCCCTCGTCAATCAATGCAGTAATTTTCTCAACGTATGTTTCCTTGTTAGAGTCAAGCTTAGGGCAAGCAATTGTAAGCGTTTTACCTTTTAGGTATTCGCTATGAAAACCTCCAAGTGAAAATGCAACGCAGTCAGCTGCAAGCAGTAGATTCGAACCCTTAAAATGAGGTGCATAAGGATTGATTAAATGCATCTGTATAGGCCAATGGGTCAGCTCCGATTTAGCAGAAACCATTCCTGCGCCAGCATTAGCTGGGGCATGGCTAAATGTGCGCTCGGCTGAGCCGGGGCATCCGCATGCACTTCCACCATGATTGGGTGATGCCACAAATACAGGTTTTGGAGGCTGTGGAGTTTTCATAGATGAAGGATTATGGCTATGAACTGCTTGGATTACCTCATCAACTTCAAAATTTATTTTGGCCCTATTCGCCAACATCCACTCTACACCCTGACGCATATACTCCTTTTGAGCGTGGTCTTTCAGATGTTTTAGGTGAGCAATAACGGTATTCTTACCATTCTCAACCATTTTCGAAAGAGTTAAAACCTCATCGTAGGCAGCGGCTTCGCGAGATTCAATCTCAATTGCACCCTCGGGGCACTCGCCAATACAAGCACCAAGTCCATCGCACATCAATTCGCTAATCATAACGGCTTTGCCGTCGACAATTTGTAACGCTCCCTCGTGGCATCCTGTAACACATAGTCCACAACCTGTGCACTTATCGCGGTCAATCTTAATAATGTCTCGTTTCATATTATAAAGTTTTTAGTTTTTCTTGCCTGATATATAACCTCTGTTTCTTGTTGCAAATCTAGAGCAACTCATTCTTGTAGAATGTAACATATGTTACAACAAAAAGTTTTAAAATAAATTAGTTGATGAAGATTAATTTAGCCTTGTAATAGTAATGGAAGGCTTAGGGCTGAAGGTTCTTTGCCTAATTTCATATTCTAGTGCATGATTATCCGTATATCCCTTAGCGGGCTGTAAACCCAAATTTTTCAGCCCAACGACAAGTGAAGCATTGCCTTGGGCAATGGTTTGTAAATTTTTCTATCGCCCTGAAAATTCAGATTAAGTTGGGCTTTCAGCCCGTTAAGAACAACAATAAAACATTGACCCAAGGCGTTGCCAAAAGCTATAATTTGCCCATTCAGGGCGCATTTAATAAACGCAGGTAAGAAAACGGATAAGCATTTTCTACTATTTACTTTCTATTGACTAAAACTATAATCCTGTATAGTTGAGGATGATTTATATCTTCTGTAGAAAAAATACTGAATAATAAATCCACAATAGATAATCTTTGTAAATTTATTTCTAATTTTGATGTACCTTTTTAATTTTTATCACTTAAAACAACTCGGAAACATGAATCATTTGATGCAAACTCTAGGTTTTGGCTCAGAGGACCGAAATAATGGGGTATCCTATAAGAAATACTTATTAAAGAAACAGATAATAGAGATCTTTTACAAAGAAGGAAATAAAACCATCCCTAAACTGTGCGAAATTACAAATAACAGTGTACCTAATATTACAAATTTATTAGGTGAATTATCGAATGACGGTTGGATTTGCAGCTTCGGTATGGGGCATTCAAAAGGAGGAAGAAAGCCAACTCTTTATGGGATTAATACTAATATAGGCTATATTCTTGGAATTGATTTAAGTCGACAATACACCAGAATGTGCATTTTCAATCTTCACAATAATTATATTGGCGAAATATTAGAATTGAACGAAGGTTTATCGAACTCTGGGAATATTCTCACATTTCTTAAAGAATCAGTAGACAAACTTCTTAATACAAACAACATACAAATTGAGCAAATACTTGGTATTGGTATTGCCATCCCTGGTTTTATTGATATTCGTAAAGGAGTTAGCTACAGTTACCCTCAGTTAGGGGATAAACCATTAAAAGAAACATTCGAGGATATACTTAATCGTCCAGTTTTTATTGAACACGATACCCGAACAATAGCCCTAGGTGAGAAATGGTTTGGTTTAGCCAAAAACATTACTGATGTTCTCTTCCTTAACATAGGCTCTGGAATAGGTCTTAGCATGATCTTAAACGGAAACTTATTTCGAGGCCATTCTGGGTTTTCCGGTGAATTCGGACACATCCAAATGGACCCTGAAGGGGAACTATGCTACTGCGGAAAGGTCGGGTGTTTAGAAACCGTTGCATCCGGGACAGCCATTGTAAAACGATCCAAGGAAATTATCTTAAAAGGTAAGAATACCCTAATCTCCAAAATAACCGACAACAATCCAGAGAAAATTAAACTCAAGACGATAATCGATGCGGCTAACCTAGGCGATCAATTTGCAATTGAACTATTGGAGGAAGCCAGTGAATATCTTTCAAAGGGAATTTCTATTTTAATCCATCTATTTAACCCAGAAGCCATTATTATTGGGGGAGAAATGGCTTATGCTGATTCACTCATTAAAGACCCAATTCAACAGAAAATAAGCAAATATACCATAACCCTCATGAAACAAGACACTCAAATCCTCGTTTCGCAACTAAAAGGAGAGGCAGCGCTCCTCGGTACATTACCCGTAGTGATGTCAAAGTTGTTTTCTGAGGAGTTTTCGTGATTTTCATAATAGTTATTGCTATAACCAACTATAAAGAAATTCCTGCAAATTTATGAGGATAGAATTAGGTTGATGAATGTAGTAATGTGGCAACAAATAATTGACTTTTCACTGAGAGATCATTAGGTTGTCAGTGAAACACAAAAAATAAGACAGGTTACATAAAGGTTTATTAGCATTAAGAAGATATATAGTTCTCCTTAGTAATCAGCAGTATTGTTTTTTTTTCGAAAGATTCTTTTTACTAAAAACAACTATGTTACAGACCCAATTCAAAATAGATTTTTTTCGATCGAACAATAACGAGAATCTTTCATTAGCCTTAATTGAATGCTTAAGTCAATTAAATAATCATTTGCTTTCATATAATGATTATAAAATTTTAAAATCAACATTACATTTTCAATCAGGCGGTAATTATAGCCAGGATATAATTACAATAAGATCAGTCCTCGATAACAATTTCCCAAATCATCAAATTCCGATTAGCATCGTCAATCAGCTTCCTTTAGGTGGAGGAAGAACCTGTTTGGAAGTATGGTTTGTAATTAATTGTGGAATCGATATTACTCTTCAACATAAAAGCAAGAATGGTAATAGACTCACATTGCTTGAATTTAATGGTTTTTCATGTTTAAAGGTTTCAGTTTACAGTCATGACCAAAAATTATTTGAGGATAATTTAAAAAAAGCGTTTGAAGATTTGCACATTATACTGAAAGATGAAGGTTATGAATTTTCAGATATCGTTCGTCAATGGAATTACATCAATGATATAGTGATTGAAGAATCGAACGAGATCGGCAAACATCAAAATTATCAGATATTTAATGAGTACAGAGCGTTATATTATAACCGTTCGGAATTTAAGTATGGCTACCCTGCTTCAACAGGAATCGGAATGAATAATGGGGGCATTGTGATTGAGGTTATAGCTCAAAAGGGTGAAAATTGCCTAATAGTTCCTTTACAAAACCCAAAACAACTCGATGCACATCATTATTCAGAAAATGTATTAAAAGGAGAATTACGAGAAAGGGTATTATCTCGACCGATGTTTGAAAGGGGGAAATATTGTGAGGCCAACGGCTTAAATTTATTATTTGTATCCGGAACCGCATCTATCATTGGAGAGGATACTATTCACATCGGAGATGTTAAAGGACAAGTTCATACAACCATCGACAATATTAATCTATTGATTTCAGAAATAAATCTGAAAAATCATGGTATTACTAAGAATGAAAAGATTCAAATATTAAGCTATGTGGTGTATATAAAATATGCTAGCGATTTTGAAGCCGTTCAATCAATATGTAAACAATATTATGGAGATACTCCTGCAGTTTTTTTACTTGCTGACATTTGCAGGAATGAGTTACTCGTTGAGATAGAAGCCAATTATCAGCTGAGGGGTTAAACCGTTTAATGTATATAGAAATTTGCAACTCTGCTTTTTATAAAAAACAGGGCATTGAAATTTTCATGAATCCAAAATCACTTAACATGCTAATAAAGTGCCTAAAATGAAGAGTTTGGGATTAAAAAAGAAAAAGAGGCTGTTTAAAAAGTCAATAATAGTTTCACGCAAATCTTGCCTGCCGGCAGGCAAGGTTTGCGTGAACCCCGCAGGGCTCAACGAAGTTAAATGGTCTTTTTAGACATCCTCTTTTTCTTTTCAATCTGACAAATATGCCTATTCAAGATATACTTTTTTCGTAAAAACCTGTTTATTAATGTTTTGTGCTTTTACTATATATATACCCTTGTTAGGAATAGCTATTGTTTGTTGTCCGCCACTGAGTTCTTTCTGCAAAACTAATCCCCCTGTAAGATTATAAACCTTTACATTAATGGCTTCGCCTGCATTAATATAAATATTTCCCTGAAAACCTCTGATCTCTGGTTCGCTGGTCATTACATTTACAGGCGTTATTTCTTTGGTTACAAGACCCGACGACTTCAGCCCTGATGTAGTTACAATTTTAATCTCTGCAGCCGATGTGTACTGATTACCATTCACTTCTGATTTGGCAACAAGCTTAACGTATCTTCCAGTTTTAGCTGTAAATGTTACCTTTTTTTCGCCAGTACTTTTAACCCATGTTCCAGTTTTAACATACGATCCCCAGGTTGCATTATCCGTACTGACATAGATCTCGTAGTTCTTTATCATACCATTTGTACCAACCTGTCGTGGTAAATAGTTTAGGCCGGTAATAGAATAGCTTGCTCCCAGATCGAGAGTGATGTAGTGGGGCAAATTCGCTATACCATTATACCATTTAGTGTGCCAAATGGTTGAATTATTATTGTCAATCGCATTCACGGCTGCTCCGTTTTCACCAACAGTTTCCTCACTGTCAAAGGCTTTTACGGTTGTTACGGTTGAACCACCACCAACGGTTGCTGTTTTACTGCTAGTCCTACCCAGAATATCTTCGAGAATTACCTCTACGGTAACTCCGCTTGATGCACTTATTGATTTACTCCTTGCTTCTGAGGCAATAGCCGAAGCGACCTGTGTTCCATTCACTTTTATGGTGTATTTAAACTGAGGAGTACTTGAGGCAGGAACGTTCCAGCTCACAGAAGATGTTGTTGCGCTTGTAATAGTAAAAGCAATTGCCAAGTTTGCGGGAGAAGTACCAGGGTTAACATTGAAAGACACAGGAGGTAAACCTGTAAACGTTTTGGCAGTAGAACCTCCAGCCTGCATATAAACACCACCACCAGTTAATCCTGCATCATATGCAGTACGGTAATTATATGAACGACCACCAGAGGCAGCATCACCGCTATTTATGCTATACGTGTAGGTAGTCATTGGAAGCCATGTGCCATCCGTTTTTCTTTTAAAGCCATCCTTGATCTCCATTTTCCTTACATTTTGACCAGTGCTTGACCAGTCCTCAAGGAAAGAATAGGTTGTTCCATTGAAATATATTCCACCAACAGGATAATCCATAGTAACCAAATGGGTCCATTTGTCTCCGCTTATGTCCCTTACCCAATATCCAAAATAGGTATGATTACCAACATCCCATCTTCTCGTTGCAAAGGAATACCATTGCCCTAAAGTCCATCCTAACGTTGAATTCATTGATTTAAGACCAGTTCCCTCCCCTCCAAAATTTTCAACAACAGTACCAGATCCAACGTAAGCGGCAGTAATTGTCTGGTTATTACTCGCATCCCATATTGAATAAATATAGCAATGTCCTTTATCTGGAGAATCCTGAAAGCCGGAATAACCTCCATTTTCATTATTGGTAAAACCAAACCTATTTACGCAAAAATAGGTACAGGCTGTTGTTATTGAGGCTCGAGCCGTTTTAATAATAATGTCGCCTTGTGCATTATCATTTGGCGTTTGATACATCGAAAGAGCAGAATTTTGTGCATCAACGCTTGCTGCAAACCCAATTGCCAGAAAGAAAATAATTATTTTTAATTTCATAGGTCAATTTGTTTAAATTAATACTATAATTCATTATCTTTAGTAATTACTGGGTACAATTTACTATTTTATTTATTATAATAAAACAACTTATTATATTTTTTTATATACATTATAGAATTAATCTTATTTTTCTAAATCAATTAATCTATTTGTAACTATTGTTTCACAAATCACAGAGAAATAATCTTGAAACAGCTTAGCAAACTGGCTTACGGTATGCAATGCCAATATTTTTTTATTGAATAATCATCTCCGTGTTTCTCTATTTTCTCTGTGTTCCCCGCCTGCCTGAGCTCGGCGGGCAGGTCCGTGGTTTTTTATTTCGCCTACTGTTGAATAGTTATATCTATTTGTATTTTTTTCCAAAATAAAACCTCCCTATTTGAATATTCCAAGCCAAAATTAAATACCCTCAAATAGCAAACAGAAATAAAAACCACAGTAGTTCAGTAGTATAAGAATTAAAAAATCTGAGTTTATAATGGGATACATGAATAAAGCATACTCAAATTTATAGTTAGAACAGTTGTAGATATGTAGATTCTTGAAGTTGTAGCTTTTTTACAAACAAAGAATTAGTTAGCGCAAAAATCCTTTAAACTATCCTTTGCTGGTTTGTAACCGTTATCCGCTGATTTTATAATTGCTTCGCATGCTTCTTTTTGCTTCCCTATCTTTTTTAAGGCAATAGCCTTATAATAGTATACTTCACCTCCAAAATAAATGTTGTTTTTTATTATTCTCTCGGTTACATCGTTCATTAAATTGTAATCCTTAATTCTCACGCACAGTGCCATAATTTGCTGAAAATCTTTCAAATTATCATTGATGATTAATAATTGCAGGTAGTCGTTTATCGCGTTGTAATAGTCTGCATTGTCCTCTAGGATATGTGATCTATAGTTCAGCGCATCAACATTACGAGGTTCTATTTCCAGTACTTTATTAAGGTTGTTCAATGCTTCTACTCGTTTGCCTGTTTGCAAACACAAGATTGCCTTGGCATTGTATGCCATGGTCTGATCGGGGCTAAGATTTGTGGCTTGATTAAAATACTGCATTGCCTCTTCGTTTTTATTGGATTTCGCCAATGCAACACCAATATTAACTATAGTCATGTAAGCGCGATCGTTCAGTTCGAGCGATTTATTATAGTCGTTCAATGCCTCCTCTGTTCTTCCTGTCCTAAATTTTATTAACCCCCTATTGTTATAGGCCATGAAAGAATATGGGTTAAGTTCAATCGCTTTACTAAAATCATTAATCGCTTTTTCCGGCTGCCGCACATCACCGAACGCAGTACCTCGTGAAATATAGTAGGCTGCCATGGTTGGCTTTAGTTTGATTGCCAAATTGAAATCGGCAAAAGCTTTATCCGTCATTCTCTTCTTCATATAGATATCAGCACGGCCTACTAATGCCTCTGGATTCTTCTGATCACCTGCGAGTAATTCATTGAATAGCCCTAATGCTTTATCTATATTATTTTTCTTAGCATGTATCTGTGCCATACGGAGTTTAAAATCGTCACCCTCCAAAAAAGCAGGTACTATTTCTAACTTGGTATCGGGTGGCACATTTACAAATTCGGGAATATTGGCAGCCTTTCCATCTATGACAAATTTTTCGAGCAATATTGGTGGAGAATCGTTTCCTCTCTCGTCAATATGTGTGAGAAAAAGTTGCGTATAGGGGCCATTTGCCTTCGAAGCAAAAACAATCCATTTTCCATTTGGCGACCACGAATGCCAAGAGTTCATATTATTGGTATTACAATTCATCAATCGTGGTTCGCCGCCCTCCGCTGGCACAATGTATAATTTAGAGTCTTTCTGTAAGAGCATAAAACTTTCGGCTTGTGTAAAAACCATCCATTTTCCATCGGGCGATATTTTTGGAAAAAAATTACTTTTCCCATTAATTGAGGCTCCTTTTACAGGTTGCGCGACGCCTCCATTACCATTATTAAATGGAATACGGTATATATCGAATTTAAAGAGTTTTTTCCGCTCAATAAAATTGTTCAGAAAATTATTGTAAGTAGTATTACTTAGCGCCACAGAGCCGTGTTGAACTCCGCTCTCCTCAAACATAGCCGCTTTCGCTTTACAAAAATATATATATTCACCATTAGGACTCCAGGCAGGGTTGCTATGCACAAATACTGTATCATCAGCACCATTTAGCGCAAAAAATCTATTATTTGCCTTGCTATATACCGCTAATATTCCCTTAAACGGAAAGAAGAGCTGCGAGTATTCCATATTATTAAGGTCAACAAATATCTCACAATCTTTAAGAGTGCTAACAACATTGCCCCCATCGGGTGATACTTGCGATAACAACCCATAGGTGAATTCTCCTTTCTGAAAATCGCTCCAGTTTATAATGTCAGTTTGGTTTAACGGGGTTGTCTTGTTCAATTTGGCAATAACATAAGCACCTTTTTCGTCGCGGGCATCCACGTCCATGGCCAATGTAGCACCATTGCCCGAGAACGAATGACAATTACCGCAAACTGGCATGTTTTCAAGGGCTGCAGGTGCTGGATTGAGATCAGATATATTACCAAGATGCCAACTCACTTTTTCGAGATTTTCGCGTGCAAATTTAAAAGGTAGTGGTACTGCCCTATAAAATATCGGAGCGCTTACCGAGTCAGTAGAGGTTGACATCTCTACACTTGCTTTTTTTGAATTGTCTTTATCAAGCACCTCTATTGTAGCACTTTTTGCCTGTGTAGCCTTTTTTATTGCGGACCATTGCTGTTCATCTATTTTTAGGTAATTCAAGTGGCTTTCGGTGTTGAAGATTATCTCACCGGTATTACTTGTAATTGTTATTTTATAACCACTTGTATTCGTTTGGTTATTACTCCATCGTATAGTGGGCGATGAAATATCAGGAGGGAAAATGCTACCATTGACAGGATAGTTTATAACGATTACTTCGGGGGTTATCGCTGAATTACACGCTGTCATCAGCAATAAAGCAAACATTAGATATCTGATTCTCATTGTATTTATCAATTAATTTATACCCTTTAAGCTTGCAAAAAACCAATTACCACAGAACGATGAATATGTGATGCTGTCTATCCAAAACTTATGACACTTCCTACATCTCCTTTGCATTCTTTCGATTCTAGAACGGCAACTCAAGAGCAACAATAATAAACATTCAATAGATTTTATATTGGTTAAGCATCAGATATTAAGAATCAACATTGATAATCGTTAATGTATAATCTAATCGGTATAATGTTTAATTACCCTGAACTTCAATCGTAATTAATCTATTGTATTTCAGCATAATGTCATTTACGCTTTGCAAAACGACATTGATTTACTTGGTCGAATATTTGTCAATCAATGTACCGTCCGTTTTGTGAAGTTCTGCGCTAATATTATTCTCATCAACATAAACTTTTATATAAGTTGCACCTTCCCCATTGTTTCTATAAAAAGGGCCTCCACCTATAACCAAAGCATAATTCCGCTTTTTATCCGGTTTATAGATTTTAGCCCTATGCGTGTGCCCACATATAAGTATATCTATATTCGCCTCATTCAATATGGGAGTAATTTTTTTTGACAGCTCTGCTTCGGCGTAGTCTTCTTCTGAATCTGATTCATTAACATTAATTGGTATGTGCGAACAAACGATGCGATGTTTTGCCGATTTCCATTCATTCGTTTTTATTATCCCCTTTATCCATTCAGATTGCGCCAAACGATATTCATCGTAATCGGCCAATCCGTAGTAATATTGATTAGTATCGGGTTTATCTTCACCTGTATCTAGAAAAATAAAATAGGTATTACCCCAAACAAATGAATAGTAGTACAATCCATTAGGTGTTTCGATGTATTGTTTCAGCATTCGTGAAAAAGCTCCTCGCGTTTCATGATTTCCCCTTGTATAAAAAAAGGGTTTATTCCCGGCAAAAGTTGTTGCGGATGATTGGCACAAATTGTTTACTATTTGCTCTTTAGAGACTATATCATCCATTATATCGCCATTGTAACAAACAAAACTGAAATCAGGATTTTTATTACACACGCTATCAAAGTATTGCGGATAATCATGGACATCGTTAAATGCTAAAAAGCTAAATTCTTGAACATCTTTTGCAGGCAAGGTAAATGAATAGGTGGGGCTTGCAATAGTATCTCCATATCTCACCCAATATGGTTCATATACATTTATTTCTATCGAAACCGCTTTGTAGTAATACGTTTTACCTGGCATTAGATTTGAAAGCCTTATTCTTTGAACTGGCATATTTGCATCAATCTGACCATCATGAGATGATATGGCTTTTTGATCAAGGTTCATCGTTTCGCCATATTTTATATACGATTTGCAAATTTTATTAGTAACCCACATAACAGAAACGCCTTCGTTACCCATATTTTGAAGGTAAGGTAATGAAGCAAATTCAAAGCGTGAATACTCTTGGGCTGTTATTCTTAGGTTAAATAATAACAATATGTATATCAAATACATAGCACATGTTGCCGGATTTCTATTGTTACCAATTTTGCTAATCACGCTAGGCTTTCTGAATATAAAACTCACTTGGTTTTCAGAAGAATCGTAACACCTGTTTATGTGCGAATCGTTATTGTGGTTTCGCTTTTTTACTATCATATTTCTTTTACTTATTTAAAATTAGGTAACTATTCACCACGGAGAAACGGAGGGCACAGAGTTTCACAGAGAAAATATTTATGTTTTTCGTGTTAGTGATTCTTTTGCATTTTGATACTCAGTCGTTTTTTTATAATTGCCTCTCCCGATAAATCGGGACAAGTTGTGGTT
>RPRQ01000013.1 GCA_003818205.1 Bacteroidales bacterium | reverse complement strand
TATGCGACTATAGAAAAGCAGCATTGCTGCGAACTATTTGTAGAATAGACGATTACATTTTAGCTAGAAGCAGCATCGCTGCGACCTATTGATTTTAGATTTTTTTCTCGGTTAATAATGATTTTATTTCTAAGAAGAATTACACATTAAAATGAAGTGGAAGGAAATTAAACCCAAGAGGTTATAATGAGAAAAGTCAGGGTTTCCCTGACTTTTCCTGTTTTCTAGTTGGCCTTTTTAAACCACATAAACCATGAGAGGTTATAGAACTCAGAAGGAACCTCCTTAGATTTGCTGGTAATCGATTCAGGTGAGTATGGTATCATAAAATCGTTTCCCGATTTCCAGTTCGCTGGGGTCATCACATTTTCAGCATATGTTAACTGAAGCGCAGTTACCATCCTAACTAGCTCATCTGTGTTTCGACCAACGCTCATCGGGTAAAAGTAGATCGCCTGAATTACATCCTTCGGATCGATAATAAAAACACCTCTTACAGCAATCGTAGAGTTTGTTGCTGAATGGATCATCCCATACTGCTTTGAAATTACCAATTTCTCATCGTCAACGAGGGGGAATTTAATTGCTGTCTTTTCTCTATCTTTAATACTAATCTCCTCCAATGCCTTTTTCCACTGAACATGGGTGCTTAAAGGATCGGTAGATATAACAGCTAGTTTTACACCCAGCTTATCAAACTCTTTTTGTAAGTCTGCTAGTTCAAGAAGTTCCGAACTACAAACGGGAGTGAAGTCCCGAGGGTGACTAAAGAGTATTTTCCATTTACGACCATAGTCTTCAGGAAAATTTAATACCCCGTTAGTTGACTCGGCGGTAAATGATGGTGCTTGCTCACCAATCAAGGGAATACGAAAGTTTCTACTTTCAACGGTTTTATCCTGCTCAACAGGTTGTGACCACAACTGTGTCATCGATAAAACTAGTACACTTAATAATAAAATCTTTTTCATAGTTACTTCATTTTTTTGTTATTTTTATTTAGACTAAATTAATGCTAAAAAATAAATATGATATAAAAAGAATATTAAATAAATGTTAAATTATTAATCTTCAATATAATATTATTGTGTATCTGCTTGACTGTATGGTGTTTATTCAATTTGCAGGTAAAGCTAAATTAAGCTAAAGGGAGATTAAGAGAGGGGTATCATTCTGCAATTGCAAGCAAACGATTCAAATGGGGTGTTTCTCGTGTTTATAATAATTCGCCGTAAAACCCTTCGTTAGGCTTTGACAAAACTCTTGCTCAACTTAATGAATCTAGGCGAAGTAGAATTCACCTCAAGCGAATTGTACCAAAATCAGTTTATACTAAAAGCAAAATTATTCCAAGCCTAAGGCTTCAATTTCTTCTACTACTGCGAATTTATAATTGCAAGTACAAAAATAATTGCCAAATTATTTTACCGCCCAACGCAATTTCGCTGAGCGTGCACGAGGGTTGGTATTGCATTCCTGAACCGATGGGCGAATTGGATCGGGTGCAATCTCGCTATAAAGACCTAAATTTAAGAAGTGCTGAAAGGATTTTTTAACCCTACGATCCTCTCCAGAATGGAAGGTTAGAATAGCCACTTTACCCCCTGAGGCAAGAGAATATGGTAACTCCTCTAGAAATTTTTCTAAAACGCCAAACTCATCGTTCACGGCTATTCTTAAAGCCTGAAACACCCTTTGGCAGGTTTTTTTCACCTCATCTTTACGTTCATTTTTTGGAATAAAAATCAATGCCTCGGCAATAATATCTCTTAGCTGAGTTGTGGTTCCAATTGTGACTCTCTTTGCAATATTCGCCTTAATAGCAGCAGAAATCTCATGAGCGTATGGCTCATCCGAATTTTCGACGAGTATCTCTTCCAATCTATTTTGCGAAACGGTCTTTAAAAGCGATGATGCGGGTTTCCCATTATTGGGGTTAAGCCGTAAATCTAAAGGGCCATTAACCTTGAATGTGAAACCCCTATCGGGGTTATCGATTTGCATTGATGAAACGCCTAAATCAGCTAGTACAAAGTTGAGTAATCCCGATTCGGCAACAATCTGCTCGATCTCGGAGAAATTCAACTTTCTGATAACAAGAATATCTTCGCCATATCCTAAGTTTCTTAATCGTTCCTCTGTGCGGGGTAATTCAATAGGGTCGATATCCGTTGCAAATAATCTCCCTCTGGGCTGAAGCCTTTTCAGAATTTCGAGGCTATGGCCACCATATCCTAATGTTGCATCCATCCCAACCTGTCCGGGTTCTATGGATAGTATCTCCAAAATCTCATCAACACAAATGGAGCGATGCATCCCTGCTGGGGTTCGCCCCTGTTCAATCACCTTAGCTACATCAGCTGCATAAAGTTCAGGCTGTAGCTCTTTGTATTTCTCCTTGAAAGATTTTGGGTGCGTGCCCTTATATCGAACCCTGCGGGTATGTTTTGGTTCATGGTTTTCCATAGATGCAAAAGTAGCAAAACTAGTATAAACGCCCGCCGAGGGGTACATCTTTATCGGGAGTAATCAATATACATTCCCCATCAACATCGGGAACGCCCAATGTAAGGACTTCTGAATGAATAGGACCAATTTGCCTCGGAGGAAAGTTTACAACGCACAATACTAACCTCCCCAGTAGCTGATCAAGGCTGTAGTTTCTGGTTAACTGTGCGCTAGATTTCTTAACTCCAATCTCAGGACCAAGGTCAATCATTAGCTTATAGGAAGGTTTACGAGCTTCGGAGAAGTTCTCAGCTTCAACAATTCGTCCAACACGAATATCAACCTTTTGAAAATCGTCAAATGTTATCATAGGTGAAAAGGCTTTAATTTTTCAGAAAAAATACCATATGGCATAAAACCATATGCAACAAGATCAGCGTTTGCCAAAAAATATGTAAAAAACCAAAACGTAACTTCTCAGGTACATTTTCAGATAACCATTTTCTTTCATGGGCAAATGTAACCTACAGCTATAAAGGCTGTTACTCGCTTTCACCTCTCGCAAACCTGCCCGCCGTACTTAGGTACTAAGGCAGGCGTGTCTCCGTGGTTTTTGTTCAATTCGATTACTGCTGAATAGTCACAAATTATCTATTTTTTATCAGCTATTATTAACCGGATAATGGTTTTATTTAATGACACACAACACGTTAATAACGATGGTAATCTTCGTAAAAACTTTATTGATGCACGGAAGAGAAGTTAGTAATACTAAATATGTTATTTAATGTGAATCATTAGAAGTATTGAGGGTTTTCTTCTCTTTTCCTCTTCTTTCTCCATCTATCAATGTATCCAATTATTACAAGCAGAAATCCCATGACGATTGAGGAAATTCCAATAAATTTTGTTCTAGTTGGAAACAATAGGTCATCATATAAAAGGAAAAGTAGTAAAACAACTCCCCCTCCGATCAGCATAAGCCCATACTGAATATTGGTCAACTTTCTCCGAGATTCTTTTCGGTGAATTGCCTTTTCTTCCCTGAAATCTTCAACCTGCTTGTCGATAATATTCGGATTATAATCTAATACAGTAGTATTTCCATCAAGTAAATTTTCGGCTTGGTATTCAGATATCATCTCACGCTTTAAAGCAACCGTTAAAGCGGCAGTGTACTTTAGGGAATTCTCCATTTCGTCGGGATTCGAAATGATTTCGAATATTTCATCATCGGAATTATTATCCAATGAACTTAAGTAAGGATTTTCGTCTGCCATAGCATTCTAATTAATAAGAGTACGGTATATATTTAACACAGAGAACTTAAGTTAAGCCTAAAATAATTAGTTCATTTTAATAATTTACAGCCTTGCTATAATAATGTTTATCGATATTGAGAAGCACAGAGAACACAGAGGCTTTCGAATTTTGCATAAATGCAAAATTCGAAATGAGTTCTACTATAAATTCTCTATTTATCGATGTATTTCTTGTTGACTTTATTTTATCTTCCAATTCATCCATTCATTCTGTATCTCAGCGCTAGTACTTGTTTGTGGCAGCTGCTCTTTATCGTTAGCAAGTATTGAATTCAGTTTTATCGTTTTATTCAAATAGTCCGACAGCTCCTTATAGGTTGTTTCTCCTTTGGTTTCCTGCAATTTTTTCAATAAATAATATGTGAATAGACCATGATTCTTGGCTTTATAGGGCAATGAGCTTTGCTCACCTGAACTAGCCGTGAAAACAACCAATTTTCCTTTTAATGATTCTTCTTTTGGTTTAACCTTAACCCCACGAGCCGATAGCAAGCCTTGATTCCGTGCCCCTCCGCTAAAACATGCATCTAAAAAGACTGTAACCCGTTGACTAGGAAATTCCGTTAGCTTTGAATAAACACTTTTCAGGTTTATAGCGTAGTTCAGATTTGTACCATTCACATCAACAGGGATAAGGTATGCCTCCTTGGTGTTCTCATCGGGTAAACCATGTCCTGCGTAGTAAAAGAAAACATCAGCAGTGCCATCGGTTACTTTGATTATCTTATTCATTTTATCAATCCCTTGGCTCATTTCACCCAAGGTTGCATCAAGCAGATAGGTGATGTTCTGTTCAGGAATTCCCAACACTTTTATTGCATACTCCTTAAACGAGGCAGCATCGTTACGGGCAAAATCAACATTAATCTCTGTCTTAATCTCCTTTTGTTTCGAGGAGTAATCCTCATTGCCGATAATTAGGGCAAAACGATCGGGATTTTGCCTTGCTACAGCTGGGATATCAATATCAACATCTGATTTGACATTCTTATTGGCTGTCTCTTTATTAATGATAGGTTCAGATACGATATTATTTTCAACCCTTTTCAGATACGAAACCTTTAGGTAGTCAATATATATGCGTGAATTATACCAAATCTCAAAGCCTATCTTATTCGATACAAAACCATTACTCTCCCCTGATTTTAAGAACACCTCATTAACAAAGAAATAAATATCACCACCTATCTTCCTTATTGTAAGTTTATTATATTCATTGTAGGTAACCTTAATATCAGGAATCACCTCACCCCCATCTTTTATAAACCTACGATTTTCATTCTTTATATCTTGGTAAACAACCGATTCGCTTCGACCATTAACAATAAACCCATACTCACCGTTATCAGACTTATCGAATATCAACCCAAATAGGTTTCCATCTGCTCCATTGGTTTGCTTTATGGATGCTTCTATCTCAAAATCCTTTGAGAAATCAAAATTAACCCCAGCAAGACTATACCAAATCGGGAGTTTTCCTCTCCATTCAAGAATATAGTTTCCTTTCTCAACAGCACCATAAGCTTCAGAGTTATCCCCAAGCCACCACCTATTTGCATTATTATCAAAATTATCGAGGAAGACTAGATTTTTCTCCTTTGGAGTAAAGTCAGCATAAAGACCTTGAGAAAAAACTGGAAAAGTAAACAGAATGCTTATAAATAAAATTAAATACCTCATAATCGCTCGTATTAGACTGATTTCCAAATTTAGGAAAAACCAAATAATTTCATCTCAATTTCGTTACAAGAAATATAGATAGGGTAAGTATTTCAATAACGGTCATAGTATAAATTCTATCAATGTTGATTTTGAATCGCTAATTATTTATTAATGAAAGCAATAATCTTTATACTATCATCCTTAACCATTTTTATGGTTTGTTCATGCGGCAATTCCGAACTAAGCCTATCGAAAGAGGAGATGAAAGGTATTGTCGAAAGCAGAAATGCTCAACTTGCCGAGTGCTTTAAATCGAGCGATGCAGAACGATTGTCATTGATGTATTCCGATTCGGCAAAATTAAGCCCAAATGGGTCGAACTTTGTTTACGGACGTGATAGCATAAAAGCCTTTTGGGCTGAGGATTTTAAATCATCCAAGGTTATAGAAATGAATACTGATGTTATAACTATCGATGGAAATATTGAGGTAATCTACGAAACGGGGTTAGCATCATCAAAAATTATGTATAAAGACTCTCTATACAATGTTACAGTAAAGTACATTAACGTATGGCGAAAACAGCCCAATGGAAGCTATTTACTCGATATCGATTTTTGGAACAAGCCTAAATAATTAGACTTAGGCCTGATTATTAAACCCTAAAACCTATGTTCTAAAAAACGAAATCATTTCAGTAAGCTGTTGCGCTTTACCATTTACCTCCTCGACACAAGATGAAAGCCTCAACTTTAAAAGACTTTAGTCTTACAAATTTCAATTTATGCCCACTGATAATCGGTTATTTCCTATTGTTCAGAAATAATCTAAACTAAAAAATCCCTAAAAAACCTTGAACCATCTTTACAATTTGCTGTTTGATTGTAAAACGAATTATATGAAACCTTATTTTATAAACCTACTGAACGCTCTAACCCTTATAATCCTTGGTAGTTGGGCATATTTTACATCAGTAACACCTTCCGTTACCGCTTTAATACCTGTTTTTGCAGGCATAGTCCTTGTCGCAATAACCCCTTGGTTCAAGAAAGGGAATCGAGCGGTTGCTCATATCGCTGTAGTTCTTACATTACTGATCCTTATTGGTTTGATAAAACCACTTGCAGGTGCTATTAATAGGGTTGATACTCTTGGGATTGCCAGAGTTCTAGTAATGATTGCCACCTCGCTTACAACAATGGTGATTTTTGTTAAAAGTTTTATTGATGCTCGTAGGGGCGGGTAATCGTTTAAAATTCACCTTACGCTCAAAAATCAAAAATCGTTTTTCAGACTTTAAAGTAACATCTTTGAACGATGAAATAAAGGAGATTAATAGTGAGTATAAAGAAAAAAGAATAAAAAAGATGAAAACATTTTATACGCTCATGTTAATTCTTACCATTGGTGTATCGGCCATTGGGCAGAATACAAATCCAAATTACGACTCTACTCTGGCAAAAAAGTATGGCGCCGACCAGTATGGAATGAAAGGCTATATTTTGGTTATTCTTAAAACAGGAATTAATAAAACCACCGATAAGGAGTTTATTCGTAGCTGTTTTGCTGGTCATATGAAAAACATTAACCATTTAGTTAAGTTGGGTAAACTTATTGTTGCCGGACCACTAGGAAAAAATGAGAAAACGTACAGGGGAATTTTCATTCTAAACATTACTTCACTTGATGAAGCGAAAGAGCTACTCCAAACAGATCCCGCAATCAAAGAAAACATTCTAGAGGCTGAGCTTTATAATTGGTATGGCTCTGCAGCACTATCAGAATATTTGGAAACATCAGATAAAATCTGGAAGACAAACCCCTAAAATTATAACGTTATAATACACTCATGCTTCCATGGAAAACCCTAAGTCATACTGCGAAGCGGTTTTTCATCTCGATAAATCGAATGTTCATCGCATTTATCACGATACTGCATACGGTTTCCCCATTGAGGATGATAATGAGCTATTTGAACGTCTTATACTAGAAATTAACCAAGCAGGCTTAAGCTGGACCACCATTTTAAATAAGCAACAAAAATTCAAAAAAGCATTTAGTAACTTCGATATTAAAAAGGTTGCATCTTACAAAGAGCCTGATAGACAACGATTATTAAATGATACAGGAATTATTCGTAACCGTTTAAAAATTGATGCTGCAATCCATAATGCTAATGTGATTCTACAACTACAAAAAGAGTTTGGTTCATTTAAGAAATGGTTGGACTACCATCATCCCAAAACAAAGCAGGAGTGGACGAAACTATTTAAAAAGGCATTCAAATTTACAGGAGGTGAGACTGTAAATGAGTTTTTAATAAGTACCGGTTACCTATCAGGTGCACATATCGAAAGTTGTTCTATCAATAAAGCGGTAGTTAAATTGAAACCTGCATGGCATTTGAAATGAGCTAATTCCTCCTTTTAGAATAGCCAAGGCATCAAAACTCGGCAAAGAAAGACCCCGAAAAATTATTTAAAAAAGCTATATTTGATGGTAAAAATTATCAAATATGAGCACTGAAGAAGGTTTGAAACGTGATATTGGCCTTTGGGGTTTTACTTCAAATATTATCAATATTGTAATCGGTTCGGGGATATTTGTTTTACCAGCCTTTGTAAGCGAGGGCCTTGGTTCTGCTGGGATACTAGCATATCTTTTTTGTGGGTTTCTTATTACCATAATTATGCTTTGCTTCGCCGAAGCAGGCAGCAAGGTAACCATCACTGGTGGTGCATACGCTTACATCGAGGTTGCATTCGGTAAGTATTTTGGCTTCTTGGCAACCAACATGTTAATCTTTGGCACCTCATTGATGGCTACGGCAGCAGTAGCTAATGCTTTAGCCAATACATTGGCCTATCTGTTCCCATTATTTAATGAAACACTTTTTAGAATAAGTTTTTTTATTGTGCTATTCAGCGGTTTAGCGACCATTAACGTTATTGGGGTAAAGAAAGGGATTGCGCTTATTAAGTTTACAACCATAGCCAAGTTAACTCCTTTGCTACTCTTAATTATATGGGGTTCGACACAAATTGCCTTTGAGAATTTGCTATGGAAACAGACACCTGCTTTAAACGATATCGGAAAGATTTCGCTTATCCTTTTCTTTGCATTTCAAGGAGCAGAGAGCAGCCTAAGCGTGGGTGGAGAGGTTAAAAACCCTAAAAAGACAGTCCCCAAAGGGATAATGCTAAGTTTTCTGATTATCCTTTTAATCTACATCGCTATTCAGCTGGTTTCGCAAGGAATACTAGGCGATTCATTCTCAACCTATAAATCGGCTCCATTGGCCGAAGTGGCAAAACGAATTATGGGTCCAGTTGGAATTACCATAATGATTGCAGGTGCAGCCATCTCGATGTTCGGATATTTGAGCAGCGATACGCTAAATATGCCAAGGGTTCTATTCCGTTCTTCGATGGATCGGGTAATTCCTATCAAACCATTATCCGTTGTTCATCCAAAATTCGCAACACCGTACATTTCAGTTCTTGTATTTACATCATTGGGATGCTTTTTCTCAATAACAGGTGAGTTTAAACAGTTGGCCATTTTTTCCTCATCATCAGTGCTGCTGGTTTACCTAGGGGTTGCCTTTTCAGTAATCAAACTTCGACAGCGAAAAGATGACGATTCCAATACTTTTAAAATCCCTGGCGGGTATATTATTCCTATTCTTTCCATAATTACTATTCTTTGGTTTCTATCAAACCTAACGCCACAGGAGATGTTGGGAATTTTAATAATGATTAGTGTGCTTAGTACCATATACCTTGGAATAAGATACTTTAAACTTGACAAGCAGAATTAAGCAACCATAAGAATAGATTATTGGAGAGTAGTTTTGAAAACAGAAAGAATCCTATTAAAAGGGATTTTCATCCCTATTGTTTTCTTTAGCACAACAATTATTTGCGGATTGATTATGGGTGATTACAATCACCTTTCGCAAATGGTTAGCGAGTTAGGGGCATTGGGAACAAGCACTCAGTATATATTTACACTTGGATTAGTTTTATGCTCAATCCTTAGTATTTTCTTTGTCGTTGAATTATACAGAGTATGTAAAAACTTTAGGATTAATACTATTCCTGTTTTTTTAATTTTAGCCTTTTCAGTTTCAATTGCAGGTGCAGGAATATTTCCATATCCGCAACGATTACATCTATTAATAGGAATGCCTGCTATCCTACTAATTTTATCTCCATTTTTAAGTCTAATCCTATGGAAGAAGGAGCTGCCAAATATCAAATTAATGTCAATCCTTTGCTTTCTGATTATGTTGCTTGGCTTTTCAACGTATTGGCCTGATTTTATGGGTAATTATCTTGGATTAAAGCAACGATTCTTTCATTTAGGATGGTCGGTTTGGTTTATATATTTAGGCTATGGCTTTGGGCAATTGATTCAGCGCACAAAAGCAAGTTAGTTCAATATAGTTCCTGTAGAATTCACTAGTCTATTCGGCAGAATTAGTTTCTATTTTGCTTGCCTTCTTGCTCCCCTGATACAGTTCATACTTCTGCAAACGGCACTCAAGCGGTCCGTTGAATAGTTTTATTTTCCGAGATGTCCTTAAACCAAAGTTCTTAAGCGCTTGGTAATTTGAGCTGATAATCCAAGCATCGCAGCCCTGATAAAAATGCTTTAGCCTCGAACCCATATCCTGATAGAAATTGGTAATCTCATCAACCTGCAACCGCTCACCGTAAGGAGGATTCATTACAACAATACCGCTTCCTGTATCATGTGATGAGTGGAAAAAATCGATTTTATCGAATGTAATTAAATCCTGTACCCCTGCCCGCTTAGCATTTGCAAATGCTATATCGATTGCCTGATTATCAATATCCTGAGCAAATATCTTTACTTCAGAATTGATAATCCTTGAATCAGCCTCGGCCTTAACCTCATTCCAAATATCCTCATCGTAGTTTCCCCATGTCTCGAATCCAAACTTACGGTTTCGACCTGATGGGATGTTATTAGCAATTAAAGCCGCTTCAATGGGAAATGTTCCCGAGCCACACATCGGGTCGATAAAATCGCACTTTCTATCCCATCCCGAGAGTAGAATAATCCCTGCAGCAAGAGTCTCGTTTATCGGAGCATCGGTTAATGCAAGCCTATAATTCCTTTTGCTCAATGGTGCGCCCGAACTATCGATTGAGACAACAACCGTTCTGTCGTTGATGTGCACATTGATTCGGATATGAGGGTTCACAGGATCAACGGATGGTCGTATGCTATACTTCTCACGAAATTGGTCGGCTATGGCATCCTTCGATTTTAAGGCAACAAATTTGGAGTGTGTGAATACTTCGCTATACGTACTTCCATCAATGGCAAAGGTTCTATTGTAGCTGAAATAGTCATTCCAATCAATCTTCTTGATATTATCATATAGCTGCTGCTCATTGGCAGCAAAAAAAGTTTTTATAGGCATCAAAACCTTAACTGCTGTCCGTAAAAGAAGATTACACTTGTAGAGCATCGCCTTATCGCCCTTGAATTTTACTGCTCGGCTTAATATCTCAATATTGGTTGCCCCAATCTCCTTCAGTTCAGCAGCAAGCACCTCCTCAAGCCCGAATATGGTTGTTGCTATTATCTCAAATTTTTCCAATGTCTGTTTTTTTAAGGTAATAAATTTGCCACAAAGACCCGAAGGCTCAAAGGTTCACAAAGATTAATAAATAAGACATATCTAAGTTGGTGACTTTGTGTCTTAGTGGCAAATAATGGTTCTTTAGTTGTCTATTTAGAAATTCAAAAGTAATGCTTTTCTGACCATGACCAAAAAACAAAATACATGTAAAGATTTTGTTTCACCTAATTATTTTAGAAACTTACTTCGAGCTATCTTTGAAGTTTAAAAGCGTTGGATAAAATGAAAGTTGGAATAATTGGTGGAGGTGCCGCAGGTTTTTTTGCTGCAATTGCTGCAAAGGAGAATTATCCCGATGCCAAAGTTGTTATATTTGAGAAATCGCATAAAGTCCTTTCAAAAGTAAAAGTGTCTGGCGGTGGAAGGTGCAATTTAACCAATGGTTGCAGCACTATTGATGAGCTTTGCAATGCCTATCCAAGAGGCGGGCGCAGTCTAAAAAAAGCATTTCATGCTTTTAGCAATAAAGATACCATTCGATGGTTTGAATCCAGAGGCGTTCCGTTAGTTACCCAAAGCGATAATTGCGTTTTTCCTGTATCGCAGAATTCGCAGAGCATTATCGATTGTTTTTTGAAAGAGACAAAAAGGCTTCATATTGATATAGCAACTGGATGCGGCGTGAAAGCGATTGATCCCATCAATGACCGACTAGAATTATTGTTTATTGGCGATGAGCATAAACCTGCAATTTTTGATAAGGTTATAGTCACAACGGGTGGCTCACCCAAATTGGATGGGTTGAAATGGCTTGAGGCATTAAATCATAAGATTGAAAGCCCTGTTCCATCACTATTCACATTCCATATGCCATCCGAACCAATTACCCAATTGATGGGAATTGTTGTTGAAAAAACTCAGGTAAGCATCCAAGGAACAAAGATAAAAACAGATGGTCCATTGCTTATCACCCATTGGGGAATGAGCGGTCCTGCCATCCTAAAGTTATCATCGTTCGGAGCAAGGGAACTGAGCAAATTGGAGTATAACTTCAAGATTCAGGTTAACTGGGCGAATGAACAGAATAACGAAATTGTAATAAACAACCTGAATGGGATTGTCAATGAACATTCTAATAAAATATTAGCCAATATCAGGCCTTATGCCTTATCCGAAAGGTTATGGTTATTCCTTTTAGATAAAATTGACTTACCATTAAGCAAAAAATGGGGCGAAATTGGGAAAAAAGGAATTAACAAGATGAGTACCGTTTTAACAAATGATGAATATTCAGTAAAAGGTAAATCAACATTTAGAGAGGAATTTGTAACCTGTGGTGGTGTGAGTTTGCAAAGCGTTGATTTAAATACAATGCAAAGCAAAGTTTGCAAAAACCTCTACTTTGCAGGAGAGGTTTTAGATATTGACGCTATTACAGGTGGATACAATTTGCAAGCTGCTTGGACAACAGGGTTTGTAGCTGGGAGTTTGAAATAGTGTTATATTTATTACGATTTTGGTAATCTGGTTAGATTATTTACTTTTCGTAAAAATGTATTGATTAACCATTTTATAAAAACTTAATATTAAGGATTATGAAACTACTTACCTCTTTAATGCTTTTCACCCTTCCATTCAACCTATTTGCACAAGCAAATATTGATAGTCTAATGCCTGTAAGAGGCTTCAGCATCGCGGCTCCACTGCCACAATCAGTTGAACGGTTTAATACATTCATTGAAAAAGAGCTGGTCCCTAGAAAAATTAATGTATTAATCCTAAGGGTTGATTATAACTATCAGTATAAATTACACCCTGAACTTCGTGATTCCGTTGCCCTATCGGAAACAGATGTAAAAAAACTGGTTGCCGTTTGCAAAAAGCAGGGTATCAAAATCGTACCTCAGATAAACCTTTTAGGGCATCAATCGTGGGACAAGAATGTTTTAAACCTGCTAAGGGTCTATCCTGAATTTGATGAAACGCCATGGGTAAAGATGCCCGAAAAATATGAATGGCCCAATAGCGATGGGTTGTACTGCAAAAGCTATTGTCCATTGCATCCAGGTATACATAAAGTAGTATTTGAATTGGTTGATGAGCTAATGGATGCATTTGAAGCCAATGATTTTCATGCAGGGCTTGATGAGGTTTTTTATATCGGTGAAGATAGCTGCTCGCGCTGTGGGGGTCTCGATAAAGCAGAATTATATGCTGGTGAAGTTACCCGAATCAGAAACCATCTTGCAATAAAAAACCGAAAGCTCTGGATGTGGGGCGATAGACTTTTAGATGGTAAAACTAGCGGTTTGGGTATGTGGGAGGCAAGCATGAACAATACCCATCGAGCAATTGACCTTATCCCCAAGGATGTTTTTATATGCGACTGGCACTACGAAAGACCCGATAAAACTGCTGTTTACTTTGCCATGAAAGGGTTTAAGGTGGCTACATGCCCTTGGAATCAGCATAAGGTATCCAAAATGCAAACCCAGGATATGATAAGATTCCGAAAAGAATCAACACCTGAAATGAGAGAGAACTTTCAGGGGATTATCGTTACCGATTGGGGCAGCGCCGAGGGTTTTATGGACGGTTTTGTCGATGACAAAAAATTAAAGTATTCCACAAAGGAGTTCTTCTTAATATTCGAAGATTTAATAAAATAAGATGGTTTGTAAACCATTTATAATAACAAATCGGCACAGCAGAGGAGGTTGACTCTGCTGTGCCGATTAAAAGTTATCAGATATAAGTAACTGATTACAGCCTGCTTATCCACCCAAAACCCGAGCAGCTTCTATTAATAATTGGACGTCCAACATAGCTGATTTTCCCTAAACCCGAAACAGAGGCATCCAGCTGTTCAACGGCGTAAACTACAGCTTTAGCAATTCCGCTAACATCAACATCACAATTCTCGGATTTAAACTCCGAAGCGTCCAGCTTGCCTACTCCGCTAATCTCGATTTTAAGATCCTTGGTTTCGCCGATAATATTGCCTGATAAAACGCCACTTGCATCGAGCTCAAATGCTTTTGTTTTAATATTTAAATCTAGATTAGCCACACCACCAACTTCGACTTTTAAATTATCAAACTTGATCTGATTGGGTGTTGTAATATCTACAACTCCGCCTAAAGAAATCTCTTTCAAATCAGGAAGTGTTATTGTAATTGATACATCACTCTTATGCTGATGATGATTATTGTTGCGAATGATAAGTTCATCGCCTCGTACGCTAACTTTAAGATCCTCTAACACATCTTCATCGCCAGTTATGGAAAGTAACGGCTTATCACCTTGAATTAGGGTTACTTTGCACGCTAAATTAAGCGAAACCTCTTTAACACCAGTAATATCAGGAATACTAATCTGAGCGTAAAGTTTGCTTGGAAGTATTGAACTTAAGCCAATGCCTAAACAAACAGCTAATGTAAAAAATGATTTTTTCATATTCTTTTCGATTTAAATTGTTCTATTAACTTTTTTGTAACTATTCAGCAATACTATGAAATGAAATATAAACCACGGAGACACGGAGAACACAGAGTTCCACAGAGAAAATATTTATGTTTTTCGTGTTAGTGATTCTTTTGCATTTTGAAACTCAGTCGTTTTTTTATAAGTGCCTCTCCCGATACATCGGGACAAGTTGTGGTTCTCCGTGCTCTCCGTGTCTCCGTGGTGAATAGTTACACTTTTTTTATTATCAAAAGGACGAAGAAAAATTAGCTTTGCTGCATTGTTATGCCATTTTTTATACATCGCAACTACTCAGGTACATTTTCAGGTAACCATTTTCTTTTATGGGCAAATGTAAACTACAACGATAAAGACTGTTACTCGCATTCTTCCCTCGTAGGGCTCAACGAAGTTAAACTTTTTCGACTTATTAGACAGCCTCTTTTGTTCAATTCCATTACTGCTGAATAGCTATGATGAGGAATATCACCAATAATTCTTTATAATAAATGTGCTTGCCTTAACACTTATTTATTAAATTGACACCGATTGAATTGCGAAATTCCCCAACCATTTAAACCACCATTTTATTAAAAAAGGAATCTATTAATGATCGTTTAATGGCATTTCAAATCTGTAGCTATAAAAATGCTATCGCTATGCAAACCCCATTTGTTAGAAAGCAACTACTATTTTTTCTTTTTATATCTTCACTATTTCTATCATCCAATAGGGTTATTGCCCAAAATATTCCTTTTCGTTTTGAGAGCTTAACCATTGAGGACGGCCTTTCTCAAAGCAGGGTGTACTGTATAATGCAAGACCGAAAAGGTTTCATGTGGTTTGGAACACAGGACGGTCTTAACATGTACAATGGGTATGATTTCAAGGTTTTTAGAAATGAAATTGGAATTTCAGGAGCAATTAGCGACAAGCAAGCGATTTCGATTTATGAGGATCGAGAAGGCTATATATGGGTTGGAACATACTACGGGGGGTTAAATAGGTACGATCATTCAACGGAGAGTTTTATTACCTTTCGGATTGACACTTCAAATAAAGGATCAATAAGCAATAATACCGTTACCTGCATTACCGAATCACAAAACGGTGCTCTATGGTTAGGTACTATAGGAGTAGGTTTGAATATGTTTGATCGTAGCCAGAAAAAATTTACCGCTTATAGAAATATTCCTGATGATAAAAAAAGCCTCAGCAACGACTTCGTTACATCAATTCAAGAGGATAGTAACGGTAAATTATGGGTGGGTACAAAGGATGGCCTGAATCTATTCGATCCAGTAAAACAAACCTTTATGAGGTTTCGATCTCGGGCTAAAGACTCAAACTCAATTTTAAAAAATACCATCAACTGCATTCTCATCGATCATACAGGCCGATTGTGGGTTGGAACAGATTATGGCCTAAATCAGTACGATACAATAATGGGGCATATTTCAAAGCATTTTCATAACCCTCATATTCCCACAAGTATTAGCAATAATAAAATTAACTGTTTATTCGAGGATCGCTTTAACCGGTTGTGGATTGGCACCGAGGCCGGCTTAAACCTTTATAATAGCAAAACAGGAAATTTCATATGCTTTTACAGTGATAATAAAAATCCGTTTAGCATAAAGGAGAACGATATAATATCGATATCCGAAGATTTATCGGGGACCATGTGGATCGGAACGAATACGAGCGGTTTGGGGTGGTTTGAGTCTATTCCCAAAGGGTTTAAAACTTATCGAAATGTCCCGAATGATCCAGCCAGCTTAAATGACAATGTTATACGATCATTCTGTGAAGAATCAGGAAATGAGGGCTTAGCTATCTGGGTCGGAACAAGCAGCGGAGGATTAAACCTTTTCAATCGAAAGGATAATACGTTTTCAGCCTTAAAGCACAATCCCAATGACAAAAAAAGCATCAGTAGTAACAGGGTTTCTGCTATTCTGAAGGATAAATACGGCAACCTGTGGGTTGGCACCGATAAGGGATTAAATAAATACGATTATTCAAGAAAAAACTTTACCCGATTTTTACATGACCCATTATCGCCCAGTAGCATTTCCGATAACCGAGTTAACATTTTATATCAAGATCGAAATGGAGAGCTATGGGTAGGGACTGAGAATGGGGGGCTAAATAAATACGATAGGCTAAAAAACCAATTTACCAGCTATCAAAAACAAGCAGGAAACCCAAAAGGGCTAACCGACAATCAGGTTAGAGCAGTTCTTCAAGACCATACCGGGACTTTCTGGGTTGGAACCCTGAGCGGATTAAATATTTTCAATCCAACGAACGAGGAGTTTACTCAATTTTTTAATAACCCCAAGGATTCCAACAGTATTAGCTCCGATAGAGTACTTTCAATTTATGAAGATAAATCCAATAGAATATGGGTGGCAACCGTTGAGGGTATAAACCTGTACGATCGAGCCAATAACAAATTTATTAGGTATAATCGCAAGCACCACGGATTCCCTAATAATATCACCTACTGTTTTGTTGAGGATGACTCTGGAAACCTATGGATTAGTTCAAATAAAGGCATCTCAAAATTTAACCCTAACACCAAAAGAATTATTAACTTTGAAAGAAACGATGGGCTGCAAGGCAATGAATTCAACTATGGAGCGTACTATAAAAATAGAAAAGGGGAGATGTTTTTTGGCGGGTCAAACGGGTTCACCATTTTTCACCCCGATAGCATAAAGGATAACCTTATTAAACCTAAAATTGCATTTACTGATTTTAAAATATTGAATAAATCGGTTCCCATTGGGAAAGAAGTAAATGGACGAGTCATCCTAAGAAAATCCATTAACGAAACCGATGAGATCAACCTTTCGTATAAAGATTTCATCATAACCATTGAGTTTGCTGCGCTTCATTATAACTCTCCGCTAAAAAATGAATACGCATACATTCTGGAAGGGCTAGAAGATAAATGGAATTATGTTGGCAATAGAAGGCTAGTAACCTATTCCACGCTTCCTCCTGGAAAGTACACATTTAGAGTTAAGGCCTCAAATAACGACGGCTTATGGAATAACGAAGGGAGATCCATCAGGATTGTAGTTCATCCCCCATGGTGGAAAACTACACCTTTTATAATTTTCATAACCCTTGTATTTGTTCTATGCGTCTATACTTTTTTCAGAATTCGATATCGAAACCTAAGGCATGATAAAATCCGGTTGGAGGAAATTGTTGACGAGAGAACTAAAGACCTCCATGAAGCGAATACAATCCTTGAGGAGCAGCAAGCCGAACTAGAAATAAAGCAGGAAGAGCTATCTGCCCAGTCTGAATCGCTAATTCGGACCAATAAGGAGTTGAAGAAGCTATCCATTGCTACAAGCGAAACAAGTAATGCGATAAGCATTTATAGTAAAAATGGTAGCATTGAATGGTTCAACAGCGCATTTCAAAAAATCTACGGCTACTCCTTCGAAGAATTCATCCGAATAAATGGTGATAATATCCTGTCATTCAGCAATAATCCATACATTAAGGGTTACCTCAAGGAATGTCTATCAAGCAAGAAAAGCGTAGTTTATGATACCGAGGTTGAGGATTGCAAAGGGGAAATACTATGGATACAAACAACATTAACACCTATTCTTGACGAAAACGGGGATGTTGAAAAGTTAATCGGTATTGATGCCGATATTACTGAACTCAAAAAAGCTGACCGCGAATTAATGCAGAAGAGCGAAGAGATACTCGCTCAGAACGAAAAAATTCTTGTCCAGAACGATGAGCTTGAAAAACACCAGAATAATCTTGAAGAGCAGGTTAGGATAAGAACGCAGGAGCTTGAGAAAGCGAAGGAGAAGGCAGAAGAAGCCAATAAGCTGAAAACCTCTTTCCTGGCAAATATGAGCCACGAAATCCGAACACCAATGAATGCAATTGTTGGCTTTTCAAACCTGCTCAAACTGCCCGATACTACCGAAGATGAAAAGAAAGCATACATTGAGCATATCTGCTCAAACTCCGAATCGTTGCTAAACCTAATCAACGATATTATCGACCTCTCTAAGATTCAGTCGAACCAGCTAGACATTCGTAACAGCACATTTGAGCTGAATTCATTCCTCGCTGAGCTCAACGATTCGCTTCAAGGATACCCCATCCTTTTAAATAATAAGAGCTTATCGCTTACCCTCAACAGCCCACCCCAAAAAAGCATTTGGATAACAACGGATCATCTCCGGCTTAAACAAATACTTACAAACCTGATTAACAACGCCATAAAATTCACATACGAAGGGTATGTCAAATTTGGGTACACCATTTCCCATGAAAACAGTATTGAGTTTTACGTAAATGATACGGGCATTGGTATTCCTGCCGATAAAAAAGATTTAGTATTTACCCGTTTCACAAAAATAGAGGATGATAAAACTAGGCTTTACCGCGGAGCGGGGTTAGGGCTTACCATCTCAAGCCATCTTGCAAAATTGCTTCACGGAAAGATTTGGGTGGAATCGGAAGTTAATATAGGTTCGACTTTCTATCTATCTATTCCATACGATGTTTCCCTTCAGAAGCCTGATCAGGTGAAGCGATCACCCGACATAAAAGATGAATCGCAATCGTATAATTGGAGTAAATTCAAAATAATGGTAGCCGAGGATGAGCAGGCTAACTTCGACCTGCTCAATAGTATTCTAAAAAAGACAGGCATTCAGGTGGTATGGGTCAAAAATGGCCTTGAAGCAATCGATTATTTCGATAAGTATTCCAAGGAAATCGATTTAATCCTAATGGATATAAAAATGCCAGAGATGAATGGGATTGATGCTTTGCTAGCAATTCGAAAAATCGAACCTTCCATTCCAATCATTGCGCAAACTGCTTTTGCCATGAACAATGAGATTGAAGAAATTCAGAAATCAGGATTCAATGAATATCTTGTTAAGCCAATTAACAGCCATAAGCTTTACTCATATATAGATAAATATCTTACTCGCCAATCTTAAATAACGTGAACTCGACGTAAGAAGCAACTTAACTACTTGTTTATTATCATTATATCCTTAATGATTAATTGGAATAGTGCCTGCCTGCCGGTAGGCAGGGTAGACCGGCTCCATTTCCACCATTCCAATTCCAAATGAAAAATTTGTAACAAATTACATTTTAGAGCATTACCACTATTTCTCAGATCGAACTCACGTTAAATAACGTCAGTTCGACGTAAGAAATAATTTAAATGCTATATTATCAATATTTTGCTTTGATGGGAGAAATGGAACCGAGCTTGCGAACCGAACGTAGTGAGCTCAGCGAAGCTAGTTCGGCGTAGCCAATGATGGAAAAATGGAATATTGCCTGCCTGCATCGCTTTCGCATAGCTTCAGCGGAGCAAAGTCGGCAGACAGGGAAGAAATAAGTTAGAAGTAACTCCAATGTTCCCTGCCTATCGGCAGGCAGGCATTATTCCAGTCTTCCAAAAACATAATTTTGGCATTAAAGCACTAATAAATAATGATATAATAAATTCTTATATCGAACTCACGTTAAATGCTGTTTTATGCCCTACGAATGGTTAGAACCCTTAGTGCATAATTCACTTATCCTACAAGCAGCAAGCCGAAAGGTTTACGTGAAAAAATGAGAAGCCAACAGCCAATTTTATCTAAAAAAAATTATTACTTTGTTGATTCTTTTTCTTATCCTAACGTCAGTTCAACATAAGAAACTATTTAAATGCAATATTATCAGTATTTTACTTTATTGGAAAAAATGGAACCGAGCTTGCGAACCGATCCGGCAGCTGCCGGAGAGCTCAGCGTAGCTAGTTCGGCGTAGCCAATGATGGAATTGGAGCGATCCGGCAACTGCCGGACGACGAAGTCAATATTGGATGAAAAAAGTTAGAAGTAACTCCAATATTCCAGTCTTCCAGTCTTCCAGTCTTCCAGTCTTCCAAAAACATAATATTAGTATTAAAGCACTAATAAATAGCGATATAACATGCATTATTATATCGAATTCACGTTATCCTAAATAATTGATTTTTTGATATGGCTCTTCTCGGTACATTTTTTTTCTTTCTTGGAGTTATCATCATCGGGTTATTCCCGTTCCCTCTACTCTACTGCTTCTCAGCCCTTGTAAGGTTTATTCTATCAAAAGTTTTCAAGTATCGTAAAAGGGTGGTCATAAAAAACTTAAAGGGTTCGTTTCCGAATGCCTCTAATCAAGAAATAAAGAGGCTTGTTGGATTATTCTATAAGAATCTAGCCGATATTTTTGTTGAGGGCATAAAGGCATTCACCATGACCCGAAACCAAATACTTACCCGGCATAGAATAATCAACCCAGAAATACTTGAGCCGTATTTCCATTCGGGTAAAAGCGTAATCGGGGTTACCGGTCACTATGCCAATTGGGAATGGGGCTCTCTTTCAGCCAGCCTGCAAATTAAGCACAAAGTAGTTGCATTTTATAAACCTCTGAATAATAAATATATCGATAAGTTTGTGCGTTGGAGTCGATCCCGATTCGGTACAACCTTGGCCTCGATCAAAGAAACGTCGGCAACATTTGAACGGTTCAAGAGCTCCCCTACTATTTATCTCATGGCAAGCGATCAGGGTATGCCAAAACATTTTCTGCCCAGAGCCCATTGGGTTCAATTCCTAAACCGTAATACGGCATTTCTTTATGGAGCCGAGAAGTATGCTCGTCATTTTAATATCCCAGTTGTGTATATTGATATTCAAAGGGTAAGGCGTGGCTACTATGAGGTTGAATTTTCTATTCTTACCGAAAACCCAGCAGAGCTTGCCCGAAGTAGAGTAACCGAGCTATTTGCAAAGAAATTGGAAGCAGTTATCATCAAAAAGCCAGAGGATTGGCTTTGGTCCCATAAACGCTGGAAACATAGTCATCCGTAGATATAAGGTTGAATAGCATCAGTTCAATGTATAAGGAGTAATACCACCCGCTGAGGCGTATATTTAACGTCAGTTCGATGTAAGAAACAATTTAAATGCTATGTTATCAGCATTTTACTTTGAGGGGAGAAATGGAACCGAGCTTGCGAACCGAACGTAGTGAGCTCAGCGTAGCTAGTTCGGCGTAGCCAATGATGGAAAAATGGAATATTGGAAGAAAAAAGTTGGAAAAAAACCCATTATTGACTTCGTCGTCCGGCAGTTGCCGGATCGCTCCAGTTCCACTATTCCCTGCCTACCGGCAGGCAGGCATCATTCCAATACCAAATGATAAACTTGTAACAAATTACAATTTAGAGTATTACTACCATTTCTTAAATCGAACTCACGTTATTTATTGTCTCAATATTTATATATTCAGCCACTTTTTAAAATCGGCAAGTCGGCTAATGCTAACCAGAACTATTTCATCTGTATTGGGAGTTAGCGTAAGCTTTATGCTACGGTTACTCATCAGGTTCATTCCAGCGATAGCCTTCAAATTAACGATATAACCTCGATTAACCCTAAAAAAGGATTTCGGGTTTATGATTTCGGCCAACCTGTCGAGCGAAAGGTCGCAAGGGTAATTATGCCCACTTAGCGTTCGAAAAAAGGTGCTTTTGCTTAGCGCATAGAAGTATGCAATGTCGGTTACCTCAACAGTTTTAATCTTGCTACCCATCTCCACAGAAAACCGTTCACGATAAATTGGTTCAGCATTGTTTAAATTTCGTAATACCTCCTTTAGGTTATGAACTATCTGCTGCGGGCTATTCAACTGCCTGTACTTTTCAATACTTTTGCTAAGGATGGCAATGGATATTGGTTTCAATAGGTAGTCGATGCTATTCAACTCAAAAGCCTTAATCGCATACTGGTCGTAGGCAGTTGTAAATATAATTGGCGTTTTAACCTGAACCGATTCGAATATCTTGAAGCTAAGGCCATCGGCTAGGTTAATATCCAAAAAAATTAGATCGCAGCTATTGTTCTTTAACCACTCTATCCCTTTACGTACTGTGGATATTTTGGCTAAAATACGAATGCCGGGAACAAGCTGTACAAGCATCTGTTCTAAGTGCTCAGCGGCAAAAGCCTCATCTTCAAAGATTGCAATATTCATGGTTAAAACTCATCAATAAGAGGTATTTTAATAATAAACTCCTTCTCTGTTTTCTCAAACACAAGATCACGGTCTGATACCTGCAAGTAACGCTTGCTCAGGTTTTCGAGTCCAATCCCTTTTCGGGTAACCGTAATCATTTTTGGCTGTAGCGGATTGGAAATTACAAGGTTATCGCCTGAACTTTTTATGGAGATTTCAAGCGGGAAGTCCTCCGATACCTCGTTATGCTTTAGCGCATTCTCAATCAGTAATTGCAGCGACAGCGGTGGAACCAACTTGTCAAAATCGTTATCCTCGATTTCAAAAATAAATTGAAGATTATCGCCAAACCTTATCTTTTGTAGATAAATGTACGAGCTAAGAAAATGGAGTTCCTCCTTTAACGGTACAAGCATTTCGCTATTTGAATCGAGCAAACGGCGGTACAGCATCGAGAACTCCTCGACGTACTTGGTTGCCCTAACCTTATCGATATTAATTAGCGATGCGAGCGTATTGAGGCTATTGAATAAAAAATGCGGATTGATCTGCCCCTTTAAGGCTTCAAACTGCGATTGAATATTCTCGTTCTCAAGTATCAACAGCCTATTCTGGTTCTGCTGCAGCTCCATATTCACCAGCTGCACCTCTCTTTTGGATTTAATAATACTTTTAATTGTATAAACAACTAGGCTTATAACAAAAACTAGAATACCATAATCAACATTAATAACAGAAGGGATAACCCCAAAATCATATAAACCGCTTAGCGTTAAAAAGAATATTAAAAATATAAAACCCCACAAAGGGTATCGAAATTCGGGGTTTCTGTGAACCTTCTCTTTAATTAAAAGGATAAGGGTTAATACAACCACCAGAAACATGCCTGTCCAGTAAACTAGGTTAACGAGTAAAACAAACGAAAGGACAGGAAGAGCAACACACCATAATACATTTACTATAAATGCTGCAAGCAATAGCTTCTTATGCTCAATAACAAGAGCATTATTTAAAAACCCTAAAAAGCTAAGGGGGATAAATGTTGTGGCTATAAACACAATCAGGTTAAAGTAAAACGATTGAATGGGAATGAAGAATCTTATCAACTCCTGTAAAGTAGAGAAACCAATGGTCATTAAGAAAACGGAGAAGTAGAGTAGCATCTTCCTATTGCGACCCTGATAGAAGAATAGCGCAAAAAAGCTAATTAGCCCAATGGTCTCAAAAACGAATCCTAGGTTAAGCGATGAAAACAGCTTAATCTCGGGAGGAAACAATAAGGCACCATCAGCGATTTTATCACTTTCCCCTATTCTAAAGAAGTACATCACCGAAGTCTCAAAAAAATTATTGTAGTAAAAGCACAGATAGATGTTCAAATCCTTTTCTCGACTAACCTTCAGTATTTTGGTTATAGGGTAACGAGCTTTTATATTATCGTTAGATTTGTATAGCAGTTGGGTCTCCTGGAAAATTGCGATGTTCGCGAAATTCCCGCATATCATTAAAACGGGATTCTCCCAGCGTGAAGCATCAGTAGTAACCCTAAATAGTAAAACATGATTCTTCTTAATGTCGCTCTCCCCAATATCCTTTAACCACCCATCTTTATTGCGGATTGATTCAAGGATAAGCGAATCGTACGATGATTTGTTATCGATATTTAGCAGTTTGACCCTTGTGGTGCTATCGGGCTCAAAATAGGAATTGTTCTTTTTGGGAAGTTCTTGTTTACTACAAGAAATAGCGAATAACATTAGGATTAAAATGGCTAAGGTGTTTGCTATTCGCCGAAAGCAATACCTTTTTCTAAATCCTGAGAAGAAAATCGTAACCAAACCCACTCAATTAGCTTATGATAATAATGTAAAGATAACCAACTTATTTTTGTGTAGAATAAAATGGAGGTGAACAATACCGATCACCACCATTTCATATTTATCCTATATTTTCAGCTTTGTTTTCTTCCTAAACACCGCCGATGCCTGAAAAAATCCAAGTGCCCCATTGCTAATATTTCCCTTGATGCGTGCTCCTGGAGGAGGCATAAAGGGGACTGGCTCTTCCATATTTTTTTCTGCCATTAAAAGAAAGTCGCAGTACTGCTTGCTTATGGAGAAGGTATATAACGAAATCGAATCTCCAATATTTGCATTAATCCCATAGATTATTGATGCATCTTCAATATAAAGGTTATTTGAAAGGACATCGAGATAGACCTCCCACTGATCGATGCTATCTTGCAGCGTATTATTTATTGCGTACTTAAACAGAATAAACTCATCCTCAGCGGGATTATCCTGAAACCATGCATTTATCTTAAATTTCTTTTTCTCAAATTCATCCTTTTCCATGTTGATTGAATCAAGAATGAGAGGTTGATTCATTCTAGAGTCTGCTTCATATATAGCCCCTTCATGATTTACCGATAAATGGTAGGTTTTTCCAACCTCGCCAATAAAGCCAACGGGTGGAGTATAAACACCATTCCCTGAATGATTGAAAATATAGGTAGAACCTTCACACGACACGCTAACCAATGCATTGTTTATTGTAACAATTGGCTGATTGCCCAAGTAGCTAGAGGTTCGCGATAGATTTATATATTGAAAGTCAGGGTTATCGGAAATCATCCCCTCAACTACCAATAGGTTCTTATTATACTCGCTTATGTTTGGGTCGAACTCGACTTTCTGGCATCCGAATAGGGAAGCCGCTGCTATTGTAATGATTAATATTTTTTTCATATCCATTAAAATTTGAAGTTGTAGGTAACGGAAGGCACTATACGGAACATAATCATTTTATAAGCCCTAATTTTATCTTTATCTTTCTTATCAGTCTCAAAATAAACCGAATAGGCATTCGCATAGTTATAGGCGTTATAAACCGAGAAGTTCCATTCCCCCTGCCAACGACGACCTGCTCTTACCCTATTTTTGATGGTCATTGCCAAATCGAGACGATGATAGTCAGGTAGCCTATTAGCATTCTTATCGCCATATATAGGCAGGTTAGCATTACCATGCGGGAAGCGCATGGTCGGATAGGTAATGGGAGCACCTGATGTGTAAACCCAGTTCGCCGACAGAATTACCCGATTTGTAATATTGTAGTTTAAAGCAATCGTCAGATTATGGGGCTTATCGTAATTCGCATTGTACTGCTTCCCATCATTAATATCAGGGAATTTCCTTAAAGCTCTCGAAAACGTATAGCTTACCCAACCCGTAAACCGCCCTTCATTCTTTTTAAATAGTAATTCTAACCCATACGAGTGAGCCTTTCCAAAACGCAACTCCTTCTCCAGCTGATTATTTAATACCAAATCTGCATTGTCGTCAAAGTCAATCTGATTGTTCATCCATTTATAAAAACTTTCAACCGAAAACTCATACTTATTATCTGAGAGGTTTCTAAAATACCCTATACCAACCTGATCCGATACTTGTGGTTTAACGTACTGCGATGCAGGAAACCAAACATCGAGAGGAGAACCACCGATTGAATTAGATGCGAGCTGCACATACTGACGGGTTCGGCTGTACGATGCTTTTACTGATGAGCTTTGATTCAACATGTAGCTAGCGCTAAACCGGGGCTCTAAGCCAATGTAAGTGTTAAAAATTTTATTCTTATTATAGGTTATCGTATCAACCACTTTAAAGTTCTCCAAACGATACACCGTAGCCTTTCCTATATTCTGAAACATTGATAAACGCAGACCATAGTTCACGCTTAACTTATCCCAAAACTTTTGTTCGTGCTGAAAATATGCTGCATACTCCAGCATTTTGTTATTGGGCACTTTGTATTCACTATTCTCACCCTTAACGCTAAATTTACCAGGCTGAATATCCTGAACAGTGGATTGCACACCGTAACGTAAAGTACTTTTGGTTGAATGATAGTATGTGAAATCGTATTTCAAGCCAAAGTTGTTGAGCGATGAGGTCCAGTCGAATTTTGGCTTGGTTTTATTAAAACCAAGATCGTAGTTATAGTTAGAATAGATAAAGGTTAGATTTGAGAACAACTTACTGCTGAATAGGTGATTCCAGCGAGCTGTTACCGTAGCATTCCCCCAGCTCATCTTAAAATCGTTTCCAAACCCGTAAACATCCCGTCCGAAATACCCCGATAGGAATAACCGGTTCTTTGAGTTAATCTCGTAGTTCAGCTTGGTATTTAAATCGAAGAAGTAAAGCTTATTGTTACGAATACCAGTATCAGGGGAAAGGGCTAAAAACATATCGGCATAAGTCCTTCTAGCCGAAACGATAAATGAACCCTTATCCTTTTTTAATGGTCCTTCTAAGGTTAGCCTACTGGCAATAATTCCAATCCCTCCTTCGCCCTTAAACTCCTTTTTATTCCCATCCTTCATACGAATATCAAGTAGGGACGATAACCTACCTCCATTTGATGCGGGAATATCGCCCTTATACAGCGTTGCATCCTTTATCGCATCGGAGTTAAAGACTGAAAAGAACCCCATAAGATGCCCTGCGTTAAAAATAGGTGCCTCATCGAGGAGTAAAAGGTTATGATCCGCTGAGCCTCCGCGAACCGAAAACCCGCTTGAACCTTCGGAAACTGATTGAACTCCAGGCATCATCTGAATGGACTTGAGAATATCCGATTCGCCCATTAAAATGGGTAGCGACCGTATTGCTTTCGGATCCATCTTAATCATGCTAGTTTGCGAACGGGTAAGGTTTTCATCCCTCTTCTTACTCGTTATCACTACAGCCTCAATCTCTATGCTTTGAGATTCGAGCTCAACATCTAGCGTTATATTCGATTGCAAATCGATACTCTCATCCCTACTCGTATAACCTATATACGAGAAAGTTAAGTTGTAACTTCCCTGAGGTAAAGAGAGAGAGTAAAAGCCATATACGTTGGATGTAGTTCCTGTATTCAGCTCCTTTACATAAACGGTTGCACCAATCAGCATCTCACCATTTTTTTTATCCTTCAGATACCCGCTTAGGGTAACTTTTGTTTGACCATAGCCCGAGTCAAATAAGAAAACAAACGCAAGGGATAAAATCAAAAATCCATTTTTCATTCGTTTTATTTTAAGTTTATAATTAAATGATTGAATAAAATACTATTATTCTTAAATTTAGGAATAATGATTCATACACATTAAAATTACAAGCAAAAAAAGTTCCAAATTAATTACCCGCTGACAAAAAAGACGATGAACGATAAAAAATCGAGGATGAGTAAAGAATATTGGACTTATGCCATACAACAATTGTAAGAGGAAGGGGCTCGCTCACTCCCGCCTTTGCCTGAACATGGACTACTCATGTTCCCGCCTTATTTTATAGTTGAATGAATGGTATGCTTATAAAAAAGACCATCCTGTATGGATGATCTTTTTAAGTGACCCCAACGGAATTAGTTCCGCTTCGCCTCATGATCCCTTCGGCATTTTTGCAATGTCAATTTTAATATTAGGTACATAAACGGATAGTCATAAAATTTTAATATCGTTTATTCACTAAAATCTTCATCCCTCCTCCATTATCACCAAATTTATTCAACCTAAACTTGAGCGATAGCATGAAGTATCGGCCAATGGTATTGGCATGCGTTTCGCGGAGGTAGTTGAGCTGGCTAGTTCTTGATATTCCAGTATTCTTATTAAGCAAATCATACGCTTCGAGCGATAGCATCAATCGCTTATTATTCTTGAAATAGTAATTAATCTCTGCCCCGATTAATGGGACTAAAACGCTTTTATTAAAGCTCTGCGAATTGTAGCTTGTTACATCACCTGAAACTTTGAAGAACAAAAACTCATTGGGTGTATAGCTAATATCGGTAAACCAGGTGTAGCTGTAATACCTCTTATTCATCTGCTTTTGAATGGAATACTTGGCATTGGTAATATTAACTTCAACTCCTGTACCTACGTCCCATCTCTCTTTTTTACGATTATCGAATGAGAGCCTAAATCTATGGATTAGGTTTGTGTTGATATTGCTAATCCCGTTAACATCGCTTATACCCCGATTCCACCTTTCGGTTGCCCCAGTTCTTATGTTAATCCCAAGAAAACGTATTGGGGTTGAAAAGTCGAACATAGCAGTTGCAGAGTAATCTTCAGGAACGTTTACAAGATTTATAGATTGCTTAAAATTATCAGCAATGGAAATAGAGTTATTAATCTTATTCTCGGTATAGTTCAGGTTAACATTGGCAAAGATTGATGTAAACGAGAACTGATCGAATAGGAACCAGTTGATAAAGAAATCGTGGCTATACTCTGGTTTCAAATTCCGATTTCCATAGTAGATTACCAGTGGGTTGCTGCTACTTATGATTGGAATTAGCTGCGATGTGCTAGGCTGATTTGTTGATGTTTCGTACGAAACGCTGAATCTTCGACCCGTTTTATACTCGTACTCCCATCTTGCAAAAGGCAAAATAAAGGCTCTATTTACCGATACTTTTGATGAGTCGTTTAGATTGTCGATTCTACTGCTCATCTCATAGCCAGCACCAAAAGATAATCTAGATTTATTTTTGTAGTATTTCAGCTCAAGTTCGGGTTTTACCCATTGATAATTGCTATTAAGCTTTGGACTTACTGAATCAATCAGCGTTGCAAGGCTTTTATCCTCAGCCTGCTTGCGGTTTAGCAGTTCGCTCTTTACCCCTGCAAAAACCGATGGCTCAAGGTACAAACCCTTTCCAATTTTACGAAGCGATGTGGCTGTTGCCGAGTACTGTAAATAATCGTTTTGATTTTTGTAGTACTGCTCGCTAACAACAGGAACGGGATTTGGGTTGAGTTGAGTTGAGTTATTCCAGTCGCTATTCTTTATATTGTGCATGTATTGAAAGTTACTGCTAACCTTCACCATCTTCCATTTCCCCTTGATTTTCCTTAGCCACGATGCATCGGCATTGGCCTTTATCTGATTAGAATTGCTGTTTGTGGAGTTGTTCAATTGGTTGATTGGCAATCCATCCATTGCGCTTTGGGTTGCGGAGAATGATTTTGAGTTATCGCTCGCCATTGTAACAATCCCGTTAACCATGAAAAACTGAACGCTATCGGACTTATTCCTCCATCCAAAGTTAAATAGATGATTTCGGTTATAACCAGTTCCATTCTCCAACGAGTTTTGCTCATAGGTATCGCTATTGCTGAAGTTACGAGAGTAAACCGATTGGGTAAGCGCTTTATTTGTACCATTTCCCATGTAGCTGAAATTGATTCGGTTATTCTTTTTTATCTCGTATGAGTAGTTTATACCTCCTGCACCCGAAGTTACATCGCCGGTAATCGACTGCCCAAAGTCAACAGGCATGCTATTATCATCGCTAATGGTGATTTTGGCTGAGCCCCCGCTCATCATGCTTCTGATACCACCGTTAAATTGGATATAATCCTGAAACGAAAAACCAGGTCGATTTACATTATTGAGCATCCCTAGTACAGCAAACTGATGTTTATCGGTAAACCTGTAAACCTTAGCATTTCCTTGATAGTAGTCGTCAACTCCGCCGCCTGCTTTCACATCACCGAAAACGGCCTGCTTTTTATCGTCCTTTAGCACAAAATTGATAGTTTTATCGTATTCATTATCATCGAGTCCGATTAGCTCCGATTCATCCGATTTTTTATTGTAAACCTGTACTTTGTTAATGGCATCAGCAGGAAGATTCTTGGTTGCAACCTTAGTGTCGGAGCCAAAGAACTCCTTGCCATCAACGAGTACTTTTTTTACATCTTCGCCCATCGCCTTTACATTTCCAGCCCTGTCAACCTCAACACCGGGGAGCTTTTTAAGAAGATCTTCGGCTACACCATCAGTTTTTACTTTAAACGCACCAGCATTGTACTCCACAGTATCCTTTTTAATGAGCATCGGAATTCGCTCGCCAGTTATCTTCACCTCATCGATATTTAAGGAGTTTGATTGTAGAACTATTGCCCCAAAGTTCTCTCCATCGGTTAAGGGAATTGAAACAGCTTTGTAAAAGGTTTTAAATCCTAGAAAAGCCGTTTGCATAAGGTAGCTCCCGGGTGGAATTTTTGATATTTCGAATTGCCCTTGAGAGTTAGTGATACCAAAATGCGCAAGGGTTGAGTCAACTGGGTTTAGTAAAGCAACCGTGGCGAATTGCAAGGGATTACCTTGGGTATCCATCACATCGCCTCTGATTACATTTTGGCCCAACAGGCTTAAAGGGAAAAGAAAGGTTAATATTGCTATAATATTTTTCATCTTTTTTAAATAGGTATTTACTACATCGTCCTAATAATCACTGTTGCACCACCATCACCAGGTTTGCCACCATTCATCTCTTTTGTTTTCTCATCAACGATTTTGCGGAACTCTTTTTTACTTACTTTCTTTCCCTCTTTTGGTTTTGCTATTAGTGAGGCATCAATCTCTTTAAAATTAACAACCTGTGCAGTATATGTAGTTTTTCCGTTATCGATATCCATTGCTAGAATTAACCCTGGTAATCCCACATATCCATCAGGACCTGTAGATACAGGGATTGCCGGAGCAAACCAAGCGATAGTTTTCTTTTTAGCTCCAACCAATTCAGCTTCCATGCAGCTATACTCGAGAATTGCTTTCTGGTTGCCAGTAAGCTTCCACTGTACGGTATCGGTTTTTGCTTCAACTAGGAACATGCGGGACATAAACTCTCGCTGCTCAAAATTAGTTTTACTTTTAAGGTCGCAGAAAATAACCTCGTTGGGTTCAGTCATTTTAATTGTCACGTTGGCACCTCCTGCCGATTCTTGCATTACCTCATCCTCTTGTTCTTGATTTAATTTTTGATAGATAGATGCATCCGAAGTAAAAAGCAGCTCCTTTTTGCTTTTTCGTTCCTTTGGAATCATGTTTTGGAATTGTGCAGCATCGCCTTGAATTTTAAGGTCGAATTTTCGCACCGTTTCGTAGATAATTTGCCCCTTTGTATTATCTGTTTGTGCATTTAAGCCCATTACAAGGCATAGTGCAAGGAATAGAATAATAAATCTTTTCATGATGTTATTTTTTATGTGAATAATTATTGTTTTTTTCAATCTAAAACTTGCATCAAAAGTAGACTCCGAAAGGATAGAAGGAGGTTAATCCAAACCCAATTAAGGTTAATAAAGGTTAACGCTTTGAGGTTAAAGTGCTATTAATGATTACTTTTACCACAAGTTTAAGCTATGAGCAATCCAAGGAAAATACGACGGATAAGGCTTTTGATGATAGCCAGCCAGATACTGCTAACGTTTTTCGTTATCCAATGGCTGCTGGTTCGTTTTGAGCAGGAAAAGCAAATGCTCACCAAGGAGTTGGAACGCGAACTCCGTGCTTCGGAGGATAAGATGCTCGATTCACTACTGCTCAAAAAGGTTGTTAACCCAATTATGAAGGGTGATAAAAAGCCTAAAGTTCAGATGTACGTCATGACTGATAGCGTTAGCTCTAACGTCATTGCTCTAAAAGCCAAGGATAGAGGTTGTATTGATTCAATGTCACCAAATAAAATAGTTATTTCAGGTAGCAGTCCTGAAATTTCTAATGTAATTGTCGATAACACATCAAAACACGATACCATTCGTATAAAATCGAATTTTAAAGTTGAAGCAAATGGAGAAAATGTACTTTCGGATAAGTTGATACTTCGCAGCCTTAAAGTTTTTACTAATAGAGTTGCCGATTCAACAAAGAATACAAAAACGTTTAATTTCAAGTTCTCAACGTTTGTCGATAGCGCATTTATAAAAAACGACTTCGAAAAGAAACCCATTACAAGTAACTTTAAGCTGTTTTGGACTAATAGCGACAGTGTCAATGACCATAGAGGCATTTACCTTACAACAGGTATCAATGGTTCATCACTATCGGTAAATATATCGAAGTATCAGTTTTATCTAATAAAAAAACTATACCCACAGATTCTTTTTGGGCTAATCCTTCTGATATTAACTGGTGCAGCATTTGCAATCTCCTTTAACAGCCTAAAAAAGCAGATGGAGTTGAATGTAATTCGCAACGAATTTGTGGCGAATATCTCGCACGAGCTAAAAACACCTGTAGCAACCGTAAAGGTTGCCTTAGAAGCCCTTCAAACCTTCGATTTGAAGAACGAGCCCGTTAAAGCTGATGAGTATATTCGTATCGCTCAGGCTGAGATGAATCGGCTCGAGATGTTAGTGCAAAACGTTTTAACATCATCAATATACGATGGTGCAGCTAACGGTTTTATGCAACCCGAAAGGGTTTCACTTAAGAGCATTGTTGATGAGGTTACCCAATCGATGCAAATACGCCTTCAGCAAATGGATGCCCAATTAACCGTTGATGCAGAAGGTTCTGTTTTTAATATAAATGCCGATAGTCTCCATGTTCAGGGTGTTTTGATTAACCTAATCGATAATAGTTTGAAATATGTTGAGGCAAGCCCTAAAATTGGAATTAAACTTTGGGAAGAGAATTCGAGAATTATTCTCAGCGTATCCGACAATGGCATTGGTATTCCTGATGAGTATATCTCAAAGGTTTTTGATAAGTTCTTTCGAGTTCCCACACAAAATCGGCATAACGTTAAGGGCTATGGCCTTGGGCTTAGCTATGCCGCAATGGTTATGAAACAGCACAAAGGGACAATTGACGTTGAGAATTTGAAAGAGGGCGGATGCCGATTTACGCTATCGTTTCCAAAGCAAGGATAATGAATAAACGGGTTTTATATATCGAGGATGAGCCATTTTTAGGCAAGATTGTTCACGAAACATTACAAAAGCAAGGTTTTGATGTGATGCTTATTGCCGATGGCTCAAAGGTGATGCAGAGCTTCAGCACCTTTACCCCCGATATCTGCGTGCTCGATATTATGCTCCCCAACGTTGATGGTTATACGCTTTGCGCCGAAATCAAAAAGCGATATCCTGCGCTGCCAATCATTTTCCTAACTGCAAAAGCCGAAACGGCTGATTTGGTCAAGGGTTTTGAGGTTGGAGGCTCCGATTACATCCGTAAACCCTTTAGCATGGAGGAGCTGATTGTTCGGATTAACAATATGCTTAGCATTTTGGCTAAAGCCAAGAATAGCAAGGATAATAATAGCGATAGGACGTTAGGAAGGTACACCTATTCGCCTCTTCGATACGAGTTAATATCCCCCACAAAAACCATCAAACTTTCGCAACGCGATCATGAGGTGTTGAACTTGCTGACAGCAAACCTAAACCAAACTGTCGATCGCAAATTCTTACTCAAAACTGTTTGGGGCGACGATTCGTTCTTTAACTCCCGAACGCTGGATGTCTATATCCGCAAGCTCCGCGAATACTTCTCCGAGGACTCAAATATTGAGCTAATCACACTAAAGGGCAAAGGGTATTTGTTTTTGGTGAGGTAAGGTTCCGCAAGATGGTTATGATTAGGAGTTTGCCTCTGGCGAGCTCGCAAAAGACGCTCGATTGAAACTGCTTTCTAGCCCCACGATAGTAATAAAGCACCAAAAAGCGTTAAGAACTCCAAATACGTCATAGCTGTTATGTGGGGTTATTTTTCTGCTATTCTATTCTTTAAATCCATTTGTTCGTGAAGAATTCTTATGATTTCAACCTCATTCTTCTCAATCATACGATAAAAAATGATGTGCCTACCAGCTTTAAACCCTAATAAGTTTTCAGTAACTCCTGAATAATTCTTACCTAAATCAGGATTGCTTGCAACTTCTTCGCAGTTTTCAATAAGCATATGATAGTATCTGTCTGCTTGATTTTCAGACCATTTATCAACGGTGTAATTCCAAATCTGAGTTAAATCATAAACCGCTTTGTTTGTAAACTTATATTTAGCCATTCAAGTTCCTATTAGCTTTTATTTTCCCTAAATGGGTTTCAGGGTTAAAGTCATGATCGATTCCGCTTTCTATTCCTTCTTGAATGGCTTCTCTAAGGGCAATAATTTTATTCTCTTCTTCTTCCAAAAGTCTTAGTCCTGCTCGGATTACTTCACTCGCATTTTTATATCGCCCTTCAGAAATTCTACTTTTTATAAAACTATCAAAATAGTTTCCTATTGATATTGAGGTATTTCTATTCATAATTCATCAATTTTTTCTCAAAGATACCAAAAATTGGTATAATTGTCAAGTTCTGATTTTTTAAATAATCCCGTATAACTAATTATAAGTACATTGTATTCCCAACCCAATAATCCAAATAGTAAAGGGTTGCAATTATCAGTATTGGAAAACGAGAATATTATTATAATGAATGCGAACATGAATGTGAGAATTCGTGGCACCCAGAATAGAATTGTTTCCATTTCCCAAATTTTCCTGAAAGTTAGGGATTTGGAATATTATTTCAATAGGGTTGTCATTTTTTATTTATATTTTTCATACTGCTAAACCATGATAATTTGGTAACTTTGGCTGAATTAATGACTAATTTATGAAATTTATTATACGATTCTTGATTATTGCCCTGATAGCATTTATTGCCATTGCAGCATTCATGTATTGGGGTACTTACGAGGAGGGGGTCATGGCTGGTAAAGTGCTTCGCATTAGCAAAAAGGGGGTGATTTTTAAAACCTACGAAGGCAAGTTAAACCTCGAAACTTTTGGTGCGCTAAAAGGGGCTAGCCCAATTGCCGAATCGTTCGATTTCTCTGTTGAGGGGAGCAATAAAGAGCTAATTAAACAGCTCGAAGAGGTTGCTCTTAGCGGCGAGCGAGTAAATTTGCACTACAAAAAACGTTACATGAGCTTCTCGTGGCGTGGCAACACTAAGTATTTTGCTACAATGGTTGAGCGGTCAAAGCAGTAAGCTATGTGTTATTGCAAGAAAAGACATCGCTTCGAAATATTAATCAATAAACTAAATAAAAATGAAAAAACAGATTTTAATTGGTTTGATTTTAGGTAGTTCAATTTTGACAGTGAATGCGCAAACTTGGAGTGGTTCAACACCAGGGAATATTTATTACAATCAAGGTTATGTTGGTTTAGGGGCTACTCCACAAAATCCATTGCATATTGAGTATAACCTAAATAATGGAAGTCTTTTATATGGTATAAACACACAATCAATGGGAACCGATGCAAAGAGTTATTCTCCAAATTTGTTTTTAATTCATACTAGACTTGATGCCTGTCTTGGATTACATGCGTATGTATATCGTAAATCTGCATCTACAAGTTGGACAGGAGGTACTGTTAGATTAAGCTCTGCCGCAGATGGTTCTTGGTACAGCCAAGATAATCGGTACAATAATTTGAACTGGATTGATTTTATTGGCAATGGAGAAGGTATTGATTTAGGAAGTATTGATAATAATCCTGCTATATCTATTCGAGGTACGCAAGTTGGTATTGGAACGACAACTCCAACACTTGCAAAATTACAAATAGTTGGAAACATATGGGCTGGTAATGAAAGTCCTAATTATACAGTCCATTCAAGTTCTAAGATTGAAGTATTTGGAACATCGCAAACGGAAACAAGCATAGGTTTCTGGCAACAGGGAATAGCATCTTCACTAATAGGAAGCAAGCCCGGAGATATGAATTTTTATTTAACTAATACTTATGATGGAAGTAATCTAGGCATCGCTTCAAAATCCATAACACTTAATCCAAATGGTTTAGTTGGAATTGGAACTACATCCCCAACGTATAAACTTGATGTCTGTGGTACAATAAGAGCGAAGGAAGTAATAGTTGATTTGAATGGAACTTGTGCGCCTGATTTTGTATTTAAAAGCAATTACAAACTTATGGACTTAAAAGAACTCGAGAATTTTGTAAAAACGAATCAGCACCTCCCTGAAATAGCTTCTGAGAAAGAAATGGTTGAAAATGGAGTTAATATGAAAGACCTTCAAATGAAATTTTTGCAAAAAATGGAAGAAATGACATTATACATAATAGAACAGAATAAAAAGAATGAGTTACAAAGCAAAGAAATTGAATTATTAAAACAAGAGATAGAATTGTTAAAGACAAAATAGCAACAACCCATAACACACGCTAAATTCCAGTTGAGCAGCCTTGCCGATACGAAAGCATTTCCTGCCTTCGTCTGGCATTAATGGGAGATACTCTTCGTTCTCAACCACAATCTAGCATGGGAAAGTTATTCTCTAAAAGGCTAATTATGAACGAAAAATTGATCTGTCGTCTATTAAATAGCAATGATGCAGAGTTGCTGTTTATGTTCAATTCAAGTATCGAGAATTTAGCCTATGTTCCTCGCACACCCTATAAGGATATTGAGGAAGCGGAAGCGCTCCTAGCCCGATTCCTTAAATCGATGGATGATAAAACTGCCATTTGGTGGGTGGTTTGCAGTAAGTGTTCGGGAAAGTTGGTTGGATATGGAGGTTTATTTGGCATCGATAGTGATAATAGTAGAGCTGAGATTGGCTATGGTTTCCTTAAAGAGCATTGGGGGAAGGGTTATGCCAGCTCAATTGTTGGGTTTATTACAAATTACGGCTTCACGGAGTTACGACTTCATCGAATATTTGGGCTGGTCGATCCGCAAAACATGGCATCAATAAGAGTTTTGGAAAAGAATGGTTATACCAAGGAGGGCATCATGAGCGACTACTACTATGCCCGTGGAAGATATTTTGATATGTGCCTGATGGCAACAATAAATAAACAGTAAGAGGCTGTCCAAAAAGTCCATTACCCGCAAAGTATTCTAAGATTTCGCAAAGCCCGCAAAGAACCAATACATAGTTTAATTCAAATTTGCGATCTTTGCGTTTTTTCTTTGTGACCTTAGCGGTTAATTAGTTGCTCTTTCTGAACAGCCTCTGCAGGCTAAATTGATTTGGGATAATAATTTTGTAGTTTATTTTATAGCGATTTTATTCTATTTCTTAAAATCTCATTCCCACATTAAACCCAGGGTACATTTTTACATTGATATCATTATCGTAGGTTTTATTGAATGTGTGCCAAGGAACAAATTTTGAGTTTTGGCCGATATCCGAAACCATTACGTTCCATGTTGGACCCGCAAATATTGTGAAGTTATCGGTTACGTTGATAAGTAGCGATATGCTTACTTTATTCAATAGGTTGATATGATCGTTGTACCATTTATTCTCGTTAATTTGGAAGCAAGTACCCTCAAAGTTAAGATCGACCCGTTTGCTAATAGGTAAAATAGTACCAATACCATAACCCCAACCCCAGTAAATCATTTCGTTCCTCCCCGATGCGCCAACGGCTAGTATATTGTAGAAAGAACGAGTACCCGTTTTGTAGCTGATTACCCCATTTAACGATTCATTACCGCTAACCTCAAAGGTATGGTAGCCATTACGAATAAAGCTGATTACCCCAACCGATACACCGCTTTCAAGCGAATCGATGTAGTTGAAAACCCCGAGTTGAAAACCCTTTAGCTTTTTAGCATAATTGAAGAATCCCGATATTTGTACTCCCTGTAATCGGTCTGTACTAATATTTGCAAAACCAGCCAGTTGAACCCCCTTGATATCGCCCATATTAATGTTGCTAAATCCAGTAATCTGAGGACCTTTGATTTCTCCAACGTTGAAGTTTGTGAATCCGCTCACCTGCCCACGAGAATTACCCATTGAGTAGTTTCCAAAGCCAGCACCCTGAAACCCCCTAAGCGAGTCGGTTACCACGTTGGCAAACCCTGCAAACTGATGCCCTTTCAGCTTCCCGTTCACCACGTTGGCAAACCCAGAAGCTTGAAAAGCCTTTGCATCGGATAGTATAACGTTGGCTCCACCCGCAAACTGTGATCCCCTAAACTCTTTATGGTTGAAATTAAGGACACCTGCTCCTTGAAATCCCTTACCTTTTGCAAGGTTAATGTTTGCATAACCCGCAAATTGAGCCCCTTTCATATCGCCCTTGAGGATATTTGCAACACCACCAAACTCAGTACCCTGAAGACCACCAGAATATCCAGCAATAATGTTTATTGAGAATTTATTGATGATATTCTTAGATTCAACGCCATTTGTTCCTAGCGGAGTGATAAACGTTAGCTGAAAATCTCTTTCCTTCTGCTCCGTTTTCTCCTGAGCCCAACCCGTGGTTGTTAAAAAAATAATTGATACGCCTAATAATAATTTCACCTGTGTTTTCATATCTTTTTAATTTAGTTTTTTAATACAGTGAGATGCTCACTTTGTATTAAGGACAACCCCAATCGAAAACACCCCTATTCTAAATATTAAAAAAGTTGTTTGGGTTAATGAATAATTAAACGAAACCCTTAAATTATAGTCGAATACAAAAACAATTTTGTTATGCTCGCATTCAAGGTGAAACTTCTACTAAGCTGCTTTGTAGCATTTGTAGCACTAGTAAATCCAATTCAAAAGGTTTTTATTATTACAACTCTACAAAGCCAATTCAGCCCCAAAGAATTGCGGCTAATTGCAATAAAATCAACCATTACGGCATTAATTATTCTTATATTTTTTCTGTTGGTCGGAGAAGTAGTTTTTAGCTATGCATTCCATATCGAGATATATGCTTTTCAGGTTACATGCGGTGCAGTACTCTTCTACAATGGTATATCCGGCTTGCAAAAAGGCGACTTTCTTAACGTTGATAAAAATGTTACCATTAAGGACATTACTGTTGTGCCAATTGCTATTCCAATGATTGCAGGGCCTGCCACGATTACTGCTGCCGTTACGCTGCCTGCTGACTATGGACACACAAATACTATTGTTTCAATTGTTGCCGCATTGGCCATCAACCTCGTTTTTATGCTTTATGCAAGAAGTATTGGAGGATTGCTTTCGAGATTTAATTTTCTAAACCCTCTAATTAGAATTTTTGGATTAATCGTTGCCACTATTGGCGTTCAAATGGTTTTTAACGGGCTGATGGGGTTTATTAACGCCGTAACAAATTCATAGAATTACTCAATATCAATACGAATTCTTGTATTGGTGAAAAACCAGTATTATTTTCTTTATTCTAAAAAAAGTGTATCAATACTGCCAGTAAAACGCAGATTATTTTTCTAATTTTAATACATAACTTAGTGATATATATCACTTTCCATTTCAGAACATATATAATGAAATAGGTTAAATTGCCAATGTTCTAATATCGTTTTTTTCGTAAAAATATTGATCTGTGATTGATTTATAAAATCAAAACCATTGGGAATTGATACTATTAGGTAATGGTTGTAATTATCGATTGAATGTGTTCGGCTAAACTTGTAATATATGAAAAGGTTAGGGTTTAATAAAATCAATAGGTTTATTCCTATGATTGTTATTTGGAATATTTTGGGATGTATTTTATCCATAAATCTTTCCTTTGCTCAGGATAACGACAAAAAATTTATTAGACTTTTCAACAATCAAGATATTCCTCTAAGGATCACTGCTATTTGTCAAGATAAGAATGGTTTGATGTGGTTCGGCTCAATGGCAGGCCTTTACCAGTATGATGGATACAAGCTAACCGCATATAAGAATATTGTTGGCGATTCAAGTAGTTTGAGCAATAACTATATCAATGTAGTTTTTAAGGACAAAGCGGGTGATATTTGGGTGGGAACCTGGGGAGGAGGGTTAAATAAATTCGTTTATGAGACGAAAAGTTTTATACGGTATTCAAAAAATAGTCTCTCGAATAAATCATACGGTTTAATCGGAGATGTTATTTCAGCCATTTTTGAAGATAAGACAGGTAACTTATGGGTTGGAACGTATGATGATGGCTTATACATGTTAGATGCTCATAGAAAAACAGTTGTTGCTTATAAGTATTCAAGCGAGAATTTAGATGGTATAAGCAACGATCAGATTAATGCTTTAGCAGAGGATATAAATGGAAATATAATAGTATCTACACGTTATGGTCTCAACGTATTCAATCCTGCGCTAAAAAAATTCATTCATTTTCTTCATGATCCCAACGACCCAAATAGTTTAAGCGATAATATTATTGGCTCTATTTGCTTCGATAAGGAGCAAAGGTTATGGATAGGGACCCGTGATAAGCTAAATGTTTTTAAATTAACATCAAACAAGTTGATCAACATTAACGATTTACTCGACTTACCGAAGAAATTATATAAATCCCAAATAGGATTAATTAAATTGGATAATGCCGGAAATATATGGTTGAGTACAGTTGATGGATACAGTGGGTTGTATTGTTATAATAGTACTGAATCCAAATTGTATAATTATACGAATATTCAGGAAGATAAATTTAGTATTAGCGATAATATTGTAAATACCTTTTTCGAAGATAAATTGGGCATAATTTGGTTTGGAACTATAAATAATGGGTGTTTCTTTTTTGATGATAAGCTTCAAAAAGTAGGTTGCCTCTTAACCAGAACACTATCTCAGAACACTTTAAACAATGTAAACGCCATCCGACTTTATGTCGATAAAATTGATAACCTTTGGTTTACTAATAATATCGATGGATTAATAAGCATAGATATAAATTCAAAAAAGATTAGCAAAATTAATCCGTTTAGCGATGCAAATAGCCCAAATATTATCACTGAGATTTCTGAAGGTACAGAAGGAAACCTATGGATTTCATCCGTTAAAGGGTTTTTTAATGTTGATATAGTAAGCCATCGTATCGCCCATTTTCAGAACAACCCATTAAATACGAATAGCCTAAGCTCAGATCTTACACTTTCCATATTAAAAGATAAAAAGGGAATCCTATGGATTGGCACAAATGGTAGCGGTCTGAATAGGTTTAACCCTCTTCTCAACAAGTATAATTCTTATCTACATAACCCTGATGATATCAATTCAATAAGCAGTAATAGCGTATATACTCTTTTCGAGGATAGTTCAGACAATCTATTCGTAGGAACATCAGAAGGATTAGACGAGTTTGACCGATCAACGGGGAGATTTATACATTATATTGGGAGGTCTGATAGTTTACAAAGTATCATCGTTTTATCAATTATCGAATCGAAAACCGATAAGGGTAAAATTTTTTGGATTGGAACCTCAAAGGGCCTCTTTAGGTTTAACCGTTCAACTAAAGAATTGAAATTTTATTCAGAAAAGAATGGCATGTACAATTCGTTTTTAAGCGGAATGGTAGATGATAATAAGGGCGATTTATGGCTGTCAACATTTGATGGCCTAATGCGATTCAATATAAAAACAGAAACTTTTGATTTTTTTGATATAACCCAAGGCTTTCCAAAAGATGAGTATAACGTTAAATCGATTACAAAGGATCGAAGTGGCAGAATATTTCTTGGAGGCGTTAATGGGATTTACGCCTTTAACCCCGATAGCTTTACGAATGCGAACACATTTCCACAAACTATAATTACAGATTTTCAACTTTTTAACAAGCCTGTACCTATTGGGAAATCAATAAATAAAAGGGCTATTCTAGAAAAATCAATTACTGAAACAAAGGAAATTAAGCTAACATACCTTGATCATATATTTTCGCTAGATTTTTCATCGCTAGATTTAAGGTTTCCTGATAAAGTTCAGTATGCGTATATGCTTGAAGGGTTTGAGAAGGATTGGAATTATATTGGCAATAGGCATTTCGTTACATATACTCAGCTCCCTCATGGGGAATACACTTTTAAGGTCAAGGCATCCTACCGAAAGGGTGATTGGGGCGATTCATATACTTCATTGAAAATTACGATAAGCCCTCCTTGGTGGAAAACAAAACTATTCTATATCGCTTTACCTATTGTAATAATCCTGACTCTTTACTCTTTCATTAAAATTAGAGAAAGAAATTTAAGGTTGGATAAAATTAGGCTAGAAAGAACTATCCTTGAAAGAACAAAAGATTTATCGGAAGCGAATACCCAGCTAGAGGAGCATCAGGCGGAATTGGAGATAAAACAGGAAGAAATTACGGCTCAAGCAGAGTTGCTTGAAAACACCAATAAAGAGCTCGAAAAATTATCGATCGTTGCAAGCGAAACCGATAATGCCGTTATTATAATGGATGCTCAAACAAACTTTGAATGGGTTAACGAAGGTTTTATTCGTATGTTCTGCGATATTGAAACATTGAGAGAGCGTGGTGCTAGCCTTATTACGGCCAGCCCTAAAGAGAATATAAGAGGCATTGTAAATGAATGCCTTGAAAGCAAAAAAACAGTAAACTATCAAACCTACAATACATTTAATTCGGGTAAACATTTTTGGACTCAAACCACTTTAACGCCAATTGTAAACTCTTTGGGTGATATCGTAAAACTAATAGCCATTGATTCTGATATAACAAAACTTAAAGAGGCGGAACTTGAAATTATTTCACAAAAAAACGAACTTGAAATCCATCGTAATCATTTGGAGGAGGTCGTTAAAGAAAGAACTATCGAGTTAAAAATTTCAAGGGATAAGGCAGAGGAATCAGATCGATTAAAATCAGCCTTTTTGGCCAATATGTCGCACGAAATTAGAACTCCAATGAATGCCATAATTGGATTTTCTAACCTTTTAATAAGTGAAGATATATCAAATAGCGACAGGAATGAATTCATCAAATACATAATAAACAATAGCAATACACTCCTTCATTTAATCGATGATATCATAGATATATCAAAAATCGAAGCAGGTCAGCTACGAATTTCCATTAAGCCATGCTCTTTGAATAAAATGATGTTTGAGTTACACGAAAATTTTAACAACAAAAAGAATAGCAGTAGCAACCAAATGGTAGAATTAAAACTTATTGTAGGTGTTACTGATCCTGAATTTACCATTCAGGTTGATTCGTTAAGGATAAAGCAGGTTTTATCGAACCTTGTTGATAATGCACTAAAATTTACCGAATCTGGAGTTGTTGAATTGGGTTATTTTTTGGAGGGAGGCATAGGAATAAAATTTTATGTAAAGGATACTGGAATTGGAATGTCCGAGAGCCAGCTAGGGCTTATCTTTAACCGGTTTACTAAAATCGAGGATGATAAATCGAGGCTGTATCGTGGAGCTGGTTTAGGATTATCGATTTGTAAAAGTTTAGTTAACCTCATGGGAGGAGATATTTACGTTGAATCGGAACCTAATGTTGGAACAATAGTCTATTTTACAATTCCATTAATAAAGGGTACCGAACGTGACGATTCTCTTATGATGTGTGAAGAGCTTAAGGATGATTATAGCTGGGTAAACAAAAATATTTTAATTGCGGAGGATGAGGAGAACAATTTTCAATACCTCAAAATGCTACTTAGAGCATCAAAGGTAAATATTATTAGGGCACGAAATGGCCGTGAGGCTCTTACCCTTTTTGCTCAGAACAAGTCCGATTTAATCCTTATGGACATCAAGATGCCTATAATGGATGGTGTGAAAGCTGCTCAGCTAATCCGAAAAGAGAATAAAGTAATTCCAATAATCGCACTATCGGCTTACGCTTTCAATCAAGAGATTGAAGACATAAGGAAGGAGGGTTTTAATGAGTATTTGGTTAAACCTATCAACCCTTCAAAATTACTTGCTTTACTCGACAAATACTTTAATGCGCAGGTTTAATACCAATTACCCAATCAAAATGAGATGATAGTTAATTTATACAGAATTAATAGCATTTACTCACTCAGCTTAATAGTATCCATTAATAGAACGATTACGTTGCTAGTTCTATTAATATATACAACATCAACGGTAGGACAAGAGCAAGGAAATTTCAATATCCGAAACTATAATCCCAAGGAGTATAATGCTTTTGTACAGAACTGGGCAGCTATTCAGGATGATCGTGGGGTAATGTACTTCGCCAACGGTGATGGAATTCTCAAGTTCGATGGGGCCGATTGGCAGGTGATTAAAACAGCCAGTAATTCGGCCGTTCGATCCATGGCCAAGGATCAATCGGGGTTGATATTCGTTGGTGCTATTGGTGATTTCGGCTACCTACAGCAGGGGATGAAGGGGACAACCAATTATATTTCGCTTTCTGATAAGCTGAACGAAGAGGATAGAAATTTCCTTGAGGTTTGGTTTACGCAAACCATCGGAAACGATGCTTACTTCTGTACCTATAACACCCTTTTTCGTTTTCATAATGGAACTATAAAAACATGGAAAACTAAAGAAACCTTTCTAGGCTGCTTTACTTTCAATGATCAGCTCTTCATTTACGAGTATAACTCTGGTTTAAAAATAGTTACAGAAGATTCATTGGTATTAATTCCTCATGGCGATTTTTTTAAGGATAAACCTTTCCGTTTAGCAATACCATTAGAAACCAATAAGTTGTTAATCGCTACAACGGGGTTTGGATTATTCCTTTACGACTTCAATGTTTCAACAGGCCAAAAGGCATCAACCATTACAAAGTTCACATCCGAGCTGGATGGCATAATCAGTAAAAGTTATCCGTACAATGGGGCTAAATTGAAGGACGGCAACATTGCACTATGCTTAGTACCTTTTGGTTTAGCCATTGTTGACAAAAACGGTAAGCGAATTCAATTCTTAAACAAAGAATCGGGTTTGCAAACCGAGAGCGTAACCAATGTTTTTGAAGATGCTGAGCGTAACCTATGGCTTACGCTAACGAAAGGGATTTCAAAAATCGATATTAACTCTCCCATTACCTCATGGAGCGATAAGGATGGGTTTGAGCTAATAAACGATATTATTAGGTATAATAACACCCTATACCTTGGTTGTCTGAATGGCCTATTCTGTCTAAAGAACAACAAGTTCATTGGGGTTCATAATTATGGGCTGCCCATTTTTAGCTTGTTGAAATTTAATTTGCCCACCGATAGCTCAAAACAAATACTACTCGGAGGAACCGAATTTGATGGGATTATACAAATAAAAGAGGATAGGATTGTGCCTCTTTTATCTTGCCGATCGGTTTCATATACTATGTTTCAATCCAAAAGAGACCCATCGTACCTTTATATCGGACAATCGGGCTTTCTTGAGATTGCCCGATATAAAAATGGCCTATTCAGACATGTAGGTTTTGTGGAGGGGATTGGCTGTGAGGTGAGAAATATCGCTGAGGAAGCCGATGGTACTATTTGGTGTTCAAATCAGATTAATATGGTGGTTTGCCTGAAACCCTCAGGGAATATCATCAAACCAAAAAAGGTTATTGAATTTAAAAAGGACGAGGGAGTTATGGGAAATCATGATCTTTTCAATCATCATGGAAGGATAGTAATAGGTACTGAATCAGGCATACGTAGTTTAAATGATGAGAGAAACCAATTTATCCCCGATAGCTCATTTGGGAGAGAATATAGCGATGGTACAATTAGTAGGATTGGATTTAATGAAGCAGAAAAAACAGGAGAAACATGGATTCTAGGCCTAAAAAGTAAACGCTTTGGTATTGGATTAAAGAATGTAACTGGCAAATTCGATTGGTTTCAAACACCATTTAACCCTTTACCCGATAATATCCTACCTTCAACGTATATAGAAGCAGACAGTACTTTTTGGATTTCAACCAATGAGGAGCTTTATCGATTTAAAGGTGAGTTAATAAGGCATACCCCAAATTATCAGACTAATATTAAAAGGGTAATTTCAGGGAAGGACAGCATTTTGTACTCCGATGGGGATAACCTTATTTCGAATGAGTTATTGAAAGGTAAGGTTTTGTTACCTTGCCGATTGGAGTATAAATATAACTCCGTTACCTTCTCTTTTACCGCATTAACTTTCCATAATGAGAGTTCTATGCTCTTTCAAACCTATTTAGAAGGTTTCGATGGCGAGTGGTCAGATTGGTCCAAAGACCTTAAAAAGGAATACACCAACCTTGCCGAAGGGAGCTATAGATTTCATGTAAGAGCAAAAAATTTGTATGATACAATCGGGCAAGAAGCAAATTATGATTTCACCATAATGCCCCCATGGTATAGAACAGTATGGGCATATATTCTTTATTTTGTTCTATTCGTAGGTACTATCATTCTTACTATTAAGGTTTATACAAAGAGCTTAAAGACTGCCAACATAAGGTTAGAGCGAATAGTTAATCAACGAACGCTTGAGATAAAGAAGCAACGTGACGAGTTACTGGTTTTGAATAGCACAAAGGATAAGTTTTTTAGCATAATTGCTCACGATTTGAGGAATCCGTTTAATAGCATTCTAGGTTTTTCGGAGTTGATTCTGAGCAAGTTAAATAAAGGGGACGTTAAAACAAGTCTCGATTTTATGCAAATTCTTCATAAAACATCAGCTACTGCTTATGAACTCCTGGATAACCTGCTAACGTGGAGCAGATCCCAATCAGGAATCATTCAGTTTAATCCGGAGACCATAAATATTAAGAAACAAATCGATTACAACATTATTCTATTTGAGGGTTCTGCTCGTATGAAGGGGATAACGCTTACATCAAGGCGAAGCAGCGATATTTTTGTTTTTGCCGATATCAATATGGTGCTATCAATCCTAAGAAATTTGATAACAAACGCCATTAAATTTTCGCATGAAGGCGACAGCGTTGTTGTCGATGCGATTGAGAAGGGTAGTTTAATCGAGATAAGTATAAGGGATACAGGAATTGGGCTTGATGATACAACCATTAAGAAGCTATTCAAGGTTGAGGAGCATGTTAAAACCGAAGGAACTGCAAAAGAGCCAGGAACAGGTCTTGGGTTAATCCTTTGCAAGGAGTTTGTCGAAAAGAATTATGGGACGATATGGGTTGAAAGTACTCTGGGTAAGGGGAGTTGCTTCTTTTTCACATTGCCAAAGGCGAATAAGGGGTAATTGAAAACATATTTGCATAAGCGACAATAAGCTCTAATATTTCATTCATATCTTTGTCGATTAGAATCAAATTGCATTTACTTTGGAAAAGAACGAAAAATTCATTGATATTGATAAGGTGATTGGTGCTAAAAGCCCACGTTTACTAAAAGTAGTACCCCATTTTGTTATCCGTTACATTAAACGCATAATACATCAGGACGAGCTAAACACGATTTTAGCCCTATATGGGCATAAGCAAGGGGTAGAGTTTATCCATGAGGTACTTCGGTTTATGAATGTAACCTATCAGGTTGAAGGCTTAGAGAATGTCAACTCCAATGGTCGTTTCCTTTTCGCCTCGAACCACCCGCTTGGCGGGTTGGACGGAATGATACTTATACACCTACTCGGCCAACGATTCCCTGATACTAAGTTCCCAGTCAACGATTTACTAATGCATATAAAACCGTTGCACAGCGTGTTTATCCCTGTGAATAAGCATGGGGCGCAATTATCGCAAAATGCTCGTATTCTTGAGGAGGCATATTCCTCAAATGGTCAAATGCTCTATTTCCCTGCAGGTCTATGCTCACGTAAACAGAAGGGTAAAATTGAGGATTTGGAGTGGAAGAAAAGTTTTATCTCTAAAGCGGTTAAGCATCAGCGCGATATTGTACCAATATACTTTAGCGGTAAGAACTCAAACTTTTTTTATAACCTTGCCAGGATTAGAGGATTCTTAGGCATTAAAGCCAATATTGAAATGCTTTATCTTGTGGATGAAATGTTTAAACAGAAAGGGAAAAGCATAACTGTTAGAATAGGGGCGCCAATTCCATTTTCAACGTTTGATAGCTCCAAGTCACCTCAAGAGTGGGCTATGTGGGTTAAAAAACGGGTTTACCAAATGGTATCACGCCAATAAGTGAATTTTGAAGAACAACAAGGCTGAATTAGTATTACTTTTAGAAAATTTTTGTTCATGGAACAGATCATCGAACACGTAGATAAAAAACTTCTCGAAAAGGAGTTAACCCCCGAAAGGTTTGTACGTGATACAAATAACGCAGGAAACGAACTTTACATATTCACCGCAGCCGATTCTCCAAACTTAATGCGCGAGGTCGGTCGGCTCCGAGAGCTAACCTTTCGATCAGCGGGCGGTGGCACAGGTTTAAGCGTTGACATTGATGAGTACGACACGTGCACGAATTGTTATAAGCAGCTTATCGTTTGGGATCCCAAGGATAAAGAGATTATTGGAGGATATCGTTATCATAGCGTTGATCCTACAAAAGGGGAGGTAATAAATCTATCCACTAAACATCTATTTAACTTTTCCGAAAAGTTTCAGGTTGAGTACATGCCGCACATGATAGAATTGGGGCGCTCATTCGTTCAACCAAAATATCAATCAATCTTTAAGCTTGGCAAAGGTATCTACGCACTCGATAACCTTTGGGATGGTTTAGGAGCCCTTATCGTAAGGAATCCAAATATTAAATATTTTTTCGGTAAGGTTACAATGTACCACACCTACAATGCCGATGCGCGTAATATGTTGCTTTACTTCTTCGAGAAATATTTTAATGATACCGAAGACTTAGTTACCCCTATTTATCCTATGGTGGTTGAGATGGACAGGGTGAAGTTAAGCAAGATATTCAACGGCGAAACGTATAAAGAGGATTATAAAATATTATCACATGAGATACGTGATTTGGGTGAGAAAATTCCCCCACTTATTAATTCTTACATGAACCTTAGCCCCTCGATGAAGGTCTTTGGAACAGTTTTAAACCCTTTCTTTGGTGATGTTGAGGAAACAGGGATTATGATTACCATCTCTGATATATACGAGCATAAGGTCGAAAGGCATATCACAAGTTTCTTTAAGCGTATCAAGGAAAAATATCAGAATAGAGAATCTCGTCAATAAAAAACTTAAAATAAAATTGTTAAGTTTGGAATCAATTTAGCTTATGGGTGAATTTCACCCGTAATACTTTAAGGATTTCAAATGAATAATCTGTTTGTTAATACGGCTCAAGAGTGGGATACGTTAATAAGTCAGCACGAAAGAGCAATCATCGGCATCGATCTTAAAGATACAATTGATAACTTCACCAATTTACTGTTACTTCATCATAATGAGATTATTAAAGAACCCTTCTTTGGCTTAAAAATCAAGTTTAGGGATAAAGAAATTCAAAAAATTGTTCAATTAACTCCCGAACTCTTTAAGCTACTAAACCTTAGTGTACGTTCTATTGATGGGGAGTGCCATACATGTATTACCTCCGATGAAGAGGTCCTGATTGCCGTAAAATTCATTCTAGGCAATCTTTTCAATGATATTGAGATTGATGAATTTGAAGAAAACGATGAGGTAATATCCTATACTCAACTCTGTCGAGAGATTTTCAACTCTATTCCATTTTTTTTCAAGCAGCTTGGGTTTGAGATTTATAAATCGACAGAGCAGAGCTTTATCAACGATAAAATTGCAGAGAAGCTAGCACGTGCAATCCATTCGAGGTATAAGAAGCTGATGATGGATTTTCAGAATACTGAATCGAAGAAAATATATAGCGATCTTTACGTTGTTACCGATAAAAGTCAGCAATACTTCACCGTTGAATTTGATCAACTTCCCGATTCAATAAAATCATCAAACATCGATAATGCTTACCATATACCAACTAAACTATTATCGATTGGCTATGAAATTCGGGAGTGCAAAAGCGATGAGGTAGTACCACTACTTTATTTAAGCGAAACGGATGTGGAAACCATGGCCATGGTTGAACATATTCGATGGAGTTGGGAGAAAAGGTTAAATGGTTATAGCTACGCTCCGATTCGAAATGATAATCTGAAAAAGCATAATTGCCTTGTCCCTTACGATGAACTTACAGAGGTTGAAAAGGAGAAGGATCGAGTTCTTGTTCGTCTTATCCCATTGTTACTTCAGGATATTGGGTACTTGCCAGTTGCGTTAAGCCCCAATTTGGCTGCCTCGATCAAGTACCCACAACGGGCAAACGCGAAAATCCACCACGTTAAGCATAATGCCGAAAAGTTGTTCAATAATATTAAGGATTTAGCCAAAAGCAATGGGTTAGAGCTACCACAAAATCTAGTAGATTCGTTTCAGCAACTAATTCAGGACTCCAAAGATGTTGGCGCAGGGTTCACTAGCGCAGGAACGATACAGCGGACATACCTTCCCTCTACGTTATACTTCAGAGAATGCCTACCCGATAGCTTTCTACTTTTTAAACCCAAGGATATTGTCAGCGGAGATTTTTATTTCGTTTCTAGAAAAGATGATGCAATTGTTTACATCACGGCAGATTGCACTGGTCACGGGATTCAAGGAGCAATGTTAACTGCTATCTGTTACAATTACATTGATCAGGCGGTTAATGATAAGAAAATCATCGAACCCGCAGCCATTATAACCAACGTTATGCCTCGGGTTGAACATTTGATGAGGCGAAGCGAAGGAAATATTGAGAACAAAAGCGGAATGGAACTGGCGGTTTGTAAACTGAACACAAACACAGGAGTACTTGATTATGCTGGGTTGAACAGACCGCTATACTACTATTCAAATGGTCAGCTTAACGAATTGGTCGCCGCTAAGTACAGAGAAAGCTTTGAGGTGATTGCTCAATCAATCCAAACGCAGAGTATTCAACTAAACCATAGTGATACGATTTACACCTTCTCTGATGGATTTGCTGACCAGTTTGGAGGACCAGATTTAACGGGAGAGCGATTCAAAACCAAACGGTTTAAGGAGTTGCTTTCCAAAATACAGGATCAAAGCATGACCATGCAAAAGGAGTCGCTAAACCAAGCCATAGAGCAGTGGCGACAGCAAGCCAATCAGGAGCAAACCGATGATATCATTGTAATTGGGGTTAAAATTTAATATAGCAAAGCAACATAATGCAATCGCAGCATAGTGAGTTTATTAATATAAGAGTTTTTATCTCCTCAACATTTAGGGATTTTCATGCAGAGAGAGATTTTCTGGTAAAGAATGTTTTCCCAGAGTTACGTCAATGGTGTTTGCAGTACCGCATAAATCTGGTCGATATCGATCTTCGCTGGGGTATAACCAAGGAGCAGGCCGAAAGTGGCAAAGTAATAGAACTTTGTCTTCAGGAAATTGATGGTGCAAGACCTTTCTTTATCTGTTTGCTTGGAGGTAGATATGGTTGGATACCCAGAGAAAATGAATTACCAGAAAGCATCGAAGATTATCCGAAGGTAAAAAGCAGGAAGAATATTTCCATAACCCATATGGAGATTGAACATGCTGTAATTCAGCCATATGGTCTGAATGAGAGAAGTCATCATCAAATGAATTCGTTTTTTTACTTTAGGGATGACAATAGCTACCCCACAAAAGAGCTATTAGCTGGATTTTCCGACGAGGATATTAAGGAACACTTCAATACGTTTTTGGAGCAGACTGCGGACGGTATTGAAAAGTTAAAAACCTTAAAATCTCAAATACGGGAATTAATCAACAAAGATGGTAATAGAGACCATCTTCATGGTTACTCTCCTTTTTTTAACCCTAATCTAGAAAATCCTGAAGAAAAGAAGCTTAAAGGGCGCTTTGAACCTGATAGTTTAAAACCATTCGGCGAGCAGGTGGTTGTGGATATTAAGAAAGCAATAAGTACTAGCTACAGGGATAGAATACAATACTATGAATCAATATCCGCTGATGACAATTTAGGTTTTGACCAAATCGAATTCCTAACTGATAATAAATCAAGGGTTTTTGCAGGACGATACGAATACCTGAAATCCATCACTGATTTTTCAAAAAACCAAACATCTGAAATACTGCTGGTAACAAGCGAATCGGGTTCAGGTAAATCGGCAATTCTTTCGAAAGCAAGCCTTTTACTAAGAAACGATAAAGAATTTAACCCTATTGTACTTAATTATTTCTGTGGTATTGGCTCAAATTCCGATACCACTGTTGGAATGCTTCAGAAGTTTGTCAAACAGCTCTCGCTAAACCTTGATATAAAAACCGAACTCGCAAGCTCTTTTATGGAGCTTGTAAAACAATTCTACGACCTGATTGAGAGAATATCCAGAAGCATTATTATTTTTATTGATGGAGTAAACCAAATGGAAAACCCATCGGAGGCAGTTGCTTGGATTGATGAGAGACCAAAGGGTCAATTGCGTTTTATAATTAGCTGCACGCCTAACGAAATTCCTTCGGTGCTGTTAAAGAAAGAGGTTAAGAATTTATTTATACATCCCTTTAGTAGGCAGGAAAAAATCGAACTGCTCGATCTATTCCCTAGCATTTACTCAAAAACCCTAAGCGATGGGCAAAAACAAGCTATACTTGAAAAGGAGGGAACAGGTAATCCTTTATACCTAAAAACGTTGCTCGAAGAGCTTCGTCTGTTCGGTTCGTTTGAGCAGATTGAGAGTAAAATAGCAGAACTCCCAACCGATCTCCCCCTATTGTTCAACACCCTGCTAGAAAGGTTAGAGAGTGAGTATGGGCAGGAACTTGTGCTCTGGTTCTTTGTGTGTATTGAACTTTCGGAAATTGGGTTTACCGAATCAGAGCTTAATGAGATGCTTCGATTTGAGAACGAAAGGAACACTTTGCCTCTTCTCATAAAACAATCGCAGGAGCTTCTAATCTTTAATGGACCATATATTCGAATAGCGCATCAGGCAATATCAAAAGCAGCAAAAAATAGATACCTTCAAGGGGCTTCATCGGATTCAGTTTTTGGAAAAAGCCTTGCTCAAGGCAAGGTAAGCGAAATGGATGCGCATAGCAGCATTATGAATTTCTTTCTAAAAAAGGGTAGCCAGAATGGGAATTGGATCGAAGAGAAATCGAGGGAGGCGAGAGGGTTTCATTACCATGCCATAAAATCGGGGAAGCAGGAGGCTGTTAAACCCTATTTTTGTAACCCATCCTTTCTGATAAGTTCATGTAAGTGTAAATTTGATAACGATAACAAGGTGTACAGGGGTTTTTATGACTTCATGCATCTTTTGTATGTATCGTTCGATATGCCAATTGCAAAAGCAATTATCGACTTATTTAGGTCTCGAAGCTACCTACTTTCTCGTTTTCCCCATTTGATTCCCAATGAGATATATAACTACTCCTTTGAAATTGATGATCCGACAGTTAGGAAGATACTTGTGCCCAACCCTGATCAGCTACGAGATGGTGTTTGCGTTGTAAAGAAAAACCTTCCTAATATTGGTTATACTGGTCATCGTACGCACATAACATCAATAAGCGTTGCGCCTGTTGGTGTTCATATACTTACAGGATCAAACGATGGATCGGTTGCTCTTTGGGAGAGAGAGAAAAAAACACCAATTGTTTTCGGTTACTATCATCGTTCACGCATAACATCAACGTCCTTTAGTCCAAACGGATTGTATGGTTTATCGGCATCGGTTGATGGGACATTACTTCTGTGGGATTGCTCCTCGGGCGAAAACACTACTATTAAATCACCCCTTACAAAATGGGATAAAATTCCCATCGCTGCATTTATCGATAATGACTCGTTCTTCTATATACAGAACAACACAATTTTCATCGTAGATATCTACTCACGACTCACAAAATGGCATGATGATATAACATTAGAGGGTTTTCCTGAACTAGACTCTAACCATTTTTCATATGATCCAGAGACCAGCTTATTGGCTATTCTAAAACCCAATGGATTTGGAGTGCAGATTTTTGCATATTCGATATCAGAAAGGAGTCTTTTTGACAATGCTGATATTGATCTTGATATTAAAAAGATTACTATAAAAGGGAATTTCATTATTGCCACGGATAAATCGAATTGCATTGTTGCTTTCAATTTAAGCACAGGTCAGCTCGATTTGCTTCAAACCGAATTTAATATTTGCACAATCAGCTCGTTATTAAATAATGATTTTATTCTTGCAGACTACGGCGGGAACTTCTTTATTTTTAAACCCGATGAGAACCAAATGAGTAATCCAATTCTCATTAACGATTTCAGGAGTTTAGCATCAAACGATTTCGTTTTCTGTAAGCAATCATTTCGAATAGTAATTCCCTCTATAAATGGTGCTTTTTTTGAGTTCTGCTTGAAAGAAAAACTTACAAAGTTCTACTACGAGTCCTCTTTTTCAATTAATAAGGCAGCCCTCTCAATGCAAGGTTTAGTTGCTTTCACTGGTGTTTATCAAGCATCGGAAAGAAGAGAAGGCGAGAGATTATGTTTTATTTCTTCCGAAGGAGATATAAAATTCAGCAATAACAACGATCATAATAATACCATAAGAGATATTGTAAGTATTGGTGGAAATCGTTTTATATCATTTCACTCCGATGGAAAAATTGTGAATTGGGAGGGTAATGAAGTTGTTGATATTAATTGCTTCGAACACTCATTTACCTCAGCAAGTAAGTCAAATTCATCATCAGCAATTCTAGTTGGAACGAATAGTAGCGAGCTATTTGTTTTACAGCAACCCCGCTCGTTGAACCGGGTGAACTTTTCTTTTCCACACGATCACTTTGTCAACTATATTAACTCCATACATTTTTGTGAGCAACCAATAGCATTCGTTGCGGGCAGTGGAAACGGATCGGTTAGCTATATCGGAAGCAATGGTAGTTGGGCTATTCAGGTTGATGCTCTTCGAATAACATCAATTGTATATTCAAGCGCATTGAATTTAGTTGCATCGGGGAATTTGAATGGAATGCTTAGAATGGTGAAGGATGGCATCGTCGTATTCGAGAATACATTTAGACCAACAACAATTACATCGCTGCTTTTTTCGGAAAACGACAACCATCTTTGGCTTGGATATGCCGATGGGTATTTACTATGCTTATCAGCACTAAATTTTGAGCTCATTACAGGGACTGTTATACCCGGAGTTCCTATCAAATTGGAAGAAATTGAAAATCATCAAATTTCTGTCATCACTAATAATGGAATTAATTTATTTTTCTACTTTTATAAGAGTAAACAAATCCTCAATCCGTACTAGAATGAATTTATTCAAAAAAGTATTTTCAAGAAGTGAACAATCAAGCCACAGTAATACAGATAGCTGCGTAAGTCAAAAAGAAGATAGCAAGAGCTCAAAAGCAAAAAATGACACCCCAAAGGCGAACGATTCTCTTGACTCCTTTTTTGTTGGAAACGAAGAAAAGGGTTCAAAAAAAACGGAGGAAAAGGTTTTTCCAAATCGAATCGGTAAGTCGATAACCGAGAAGTTAAACGATCAGGTTGACGAGCTCAAAGAGAATAAAGGGGTAGATAAGGTAACTGTTAGCATGACCTGGAAGGAAATGCTAAGCAGCAAATCGAATGATGTTCCTTTCTTTACCGCATTCAACGATATTCCATGTATTGGGCTTAAGTTAACCCATCAGTTTGTTACCAATGCAGATGACCTAGTAACTCCCATTGAGAACAAATGGCCTGTAGGTTTTTACATTAAAACCTTTGAGGCAAGCAAATTCCCAATACTTAGGATTCAGTTCCTATATCCAGATAACCCTAGCCAACCGCTTGTTCTGGAAACGGCAATTAATGTACTTAATGCCGATTTTCAAGATTTTTACAATGCGTTTATAATTGCAACGCACTTCGATTTAGCGTTAACACACCCCGATTTAGGCGATAGGCTAATTGGTTGCAAATACTCAATTCCTGGAGGGTTAAAGATAATGCTTTGCGCTGAAGTGCTTAGAATCTTATCCAAATACCAATTTGGTTCTGAAACCTCATATAGTGAAAGCATTAGAGAGATGGAAGCCTGTTTTCCTTACTCTCATTCGGGCACTCCAACAAATGAATATATCAAATGCCCATACGAAGGGGATAATCGGATTAAAGGATTTAGCAGCTAACCATTAATCAACCAATCAGTTTTCTATTCAACCTTAAAAAATAATACTATGAGCGAAAAGAAATGCGGGGAGTGTGGCATCCTGACATCAGGGCAACCTTCACCCCTTGATACGTTAAACCGTATAAGAAGCGGGAATGCTGGATCAGCAGCAGCTGGTCTAGCCGGAGCGGGTTACTACTGCCCAAGCTGCAACAAAGGGTTTTGCGGAAAATGCGCCCGCGAAGCAGCCCGAAAATACCAAAAAGGTGGTTACACCTGTCCGAAATGTGGTGCTTTAATTGGGGATAATCCCTGGTAAATCGCCAGCTTGAAATCAGCATTTTAATCATTAAAACATAATACAGCATGGAAAAAACATACGCAGTGGTAATTGGTGCCGATAGAATATCGACCAGTTCGGACATCGATCAAATTAAGGGAAAGGGATTGCTCGCTGGAGTTACAAGTGTTCTCGATCTGCAAATCAACATGGGTGCTAACCGACAAGCCGAGGTACAATCATCGAACATTGCATTTATGGGGCAGTACCAAAAACTTGCCGCTCGTGAGTTTGGCATGAAAAACATAAACAAACAACCCAGCGAGATTAGTATTTCAAAACACGTAACATTCGATGGTGCACTTTTTATCGTTGCAAAATAGCATGAACATTATATTTGAATGATATTGTATTAACCAGTTTATTAAAATTTAGAATTAATCCCTATGAATTCTTTCGAGAACGAGAATAACCCTGAACAGCTTATCGCAGCAGCTGCAGCTGCGCTAGATAATAAAGAAATCAAATCAGCCGCCCTGAAAAGGTTGCTAATGATTGCTACAAAACCCGAACATATAGTAAAAGGTTTTTTCGATTACACTGATGCTATAGAGAAAACTCAAAAAAGTGGAATCCTCTCCCCTACCGTAGTGAATAATCAGAATCTGTTAATGAGCTTGCTTATGTCAACAGCGGTAAGAGAGCTTAACGACCAGGAAATAATATCGAGACTCGTTAATTTAAGGCTTTTCAAACTTGACGTTATGCAGAGCTTGGTTGAAAAGTGTACTGATGAGAATGCATTGAAAGGGACAGTTGAATTTGGTCGTTATGATAGCGCCGATGCAGGCTCGCTTGCCGGAAAGGCAACATATCAAATTAAGGATCAAAAGTACCTTGCCGAATTGCTCGTCAACAAGAACACAGCTCAAGAAGTACGCTTTGCTGCAGCATACAAAGTTGAAGATCAGGGTGTGTTGGAGAAAATAGCTGCGGATTCATCCGATAATGCTAGCGTTAGAGGCACTGTTGCTTCAAAGATTACAAATCAAAAACTATTAAAAACTATCGTTGAGAAAGAAGAGGATAAATGGGTTCGATGCGGTGCCGTGAAAGGGATAACCGATCAGGAGTATTTGATAAATTTAGCCTTTAACGATAAAGAGGACTATGTTAAAGATGAAGCAACAAAGCATATTGAATCGCAGGAAGTACTCTTGAAATTATTCCACGAATCTCCTTCAAATAGCGTAAAAGCGTCTGCACTCAAAAGGATTAACGACCAACGTTTGATCCTTAATATCGCCTTGGACGAATCAGTCCATTTCTCAGTTAGAATCTCTGCAGAGCAGGCAATAGCTGATGAAGAGATTCAAAAAGAATTTTTCCTGAAAGCAAAAAATGAGCAATCACGTAGAACGGCGCTAGCGCATATAAAAGATATGGATTTCGTAGTTGACGTGGTTTATAACGATATTATGCCCCAAATCAGGATGGACGCGCTTCCAAAAGTAAACGATCCGAATATTCTGAACGAGATTGCAAACCTCCACTTCGATCCTGCAATCAAGGCTAAAGCAAACGATTTCCTCATAAGGTATCATAAAGACTATTCACCAATAAAAGAGCCTACTACAGCAGAGAACTTAGCCGAGTCAGCACTTCAATTAATCGAAAAAGGACAAGTTGAGGATGCTAAAAAAGCAGCCTTAGCTGCTATTCTCGAGGATGAAAACCTTGCCAAAGCAAGAATAATTCTTGCCGATTTGCAAGCCAAAAACGGAGATTATAGCGAGGCTAGTAAGCAATACCATCAATTTATTAGAATAGAACCATTATTTGCGTCTGGTTGGCGTGCTGCAGCATTGATTCTTGGGAAGTTGGGGGAAACCAGCCAGTCGGCAGATTTTATGAAACGTGCTGCAGCGCTTGGCGACCAGATGGCAAAAGACTCTCTTGCTGTTACCGATCGTGGCGATACTTGCAACTTCTGCAACCGACAGGTATCCGTTCTTGAAACAGCCGTATCATCCAATGGAATTAATATTTGCATCGATTGCATGGGCCTCTCCGAAAAAGTAGTAACCGCCAGAACCCCCATTGGCATAAATAAGAAACGCCGTGGATTGGTTACAACTGGCTCCAAAACTTGCTCTTTCTGTGCGAAAACTGAATATCGAACACTTGTTGACAGCGGTACCACAGCGATATGCGATAGTTGCGTCGATGAGTTTTTTAAAATAAAATAGCCCCTAATCCTGTCAAGTATTTATTGCTTGACAGGATTTCAGTACGCCCTCTGATTTCTTCCTTCTATAAAGTTGATAAATGAAGTGTTCACCACTTTATTGCCTCCTGGTGTCGGGTAATTACCCGTAAAGTACCAATCGCCTAGGTCGTTGGGACATGCTATGTGAAGATTCTCTATGGTTTGAAATACGATCTTCACTTTGGCTTTTATTCCTTTTGGGGTAAGGATTTGAGCAATTCTATCCGAAATCTGCTCTGCTGTAAATGGGCGGTAAATATCCTTTACATAATTTACCATCTCTTCCTTTGGCAGATTCTGTTGGGCTTTGCAATTCTTGTAAACATGGTTGATAACACCCTCTTGCCCTGTTTCCTTGAGAAGATCAATTGCTGCCCTAAAAGCCACGAAATCACCCAATTTTGCCATGTCAATGCCGTAGCAATCGGGGTAGCGTATCTGTGGGCATGAGGATACCACAACGATCATTGCCGGATGTAACCTGTCAAGAATTTTTAGGATGCTTTCGCGAAGCGTTGTTCCTCGAACAATGGAATCGTCGATTACCACAAGATTATCCACATCATTATTCACAATACCATAGGTAACATCGTAAACGTGTCCAACCAAATCATCGCGACCTTTATCTTGTGAAATGAAGGTCCGAAGTTTAATATCTTTTACGGCAACCTTTTCGACCCTTGGTCGCATGGCTATAATGTCATCAAGTTCCTGTTCGGTAATTGAGCTCCCCTTTTCGAGGATCAACCTTTTCTTCTCTTTTTTTAGGAAGTCGTCAACTCCCTTAACCATGCCGTAAAAAGCGGTCTCGGCAGTATTTGGGATGAAAGAGAAAACGGTATTCTTATAATCGAAATCCACTGCCCGAAGAATTGCAGGTGTTAGGAGTTCGCCGAGCATTTTCCGTTCCTTGTATATGCTTTTATCAGTCCCTCTCGAGAAGTATATGCGCTCGAACGAGCATGATTTGCGTGTTTGTGGAACTCTTATCTCATCGTGACTAACCTCGCCATTCTTCTTGATGATTAAAGCGTATCCCGGTTTAACCTCATTGATCTCTTCAACGGAGATATTCATCACCGTTTGAATAACTGGGCGCTCCGATGCAGCAACGACTATCTCATCATTGGCAAAGAAAAATGCAGGTCGAATCCCCCATGGATCGCGTAGTACAAACGCATCACCATGGCCGAGTAGGCCTGCAATGGCATAGCCTCCATCGTAGTCCTTGGTCGATATTTGTAAAGTCTTTTTAATGCTGATATTCTCTGCTATCAGGTTGCTAATCTCTTTGTTGGTGAACCCCTCATTCTTATACTGCCTGAAAAGCTGCTGGTTTTCCTCATCCATGAAGTGACCGATCTTTTCGAGAACGGTAACCGTATCGGAGTAGTCCTTGGGGTATTGACCAAGATTAACCAATTTTTGGAAAAGCTCATCAACATTGGTCATGTTGAAGTTTCCGGCAAGGACGAGTGTTCTCGATTTCCAATTATTCTCCCTCATTACCGGGTGAACGTAATCGATGCTATTGTTACCGAAAGTACCATACCTAAGATGACCTAAGTAGAGCTCGGCAGCGAACGGAAGATTTTGCTTTGCCCAAGAGGGATCGTTCAAAAGTTCGGGGTTCGATTCGTACTTCTTAAAGGGTTTGTTAACGACATCGAAAATATCTCTAATCGACGATTGAGAGTTTGAGCGTTCCCTGTCGATATACCTTTTACCTGGTTCAATATCAAACTTAATGCTTGCCAACCCTGCGCCATCCTGTCCACGGTTATGCTGCTTCTCCATTAAAAGGTAGAGCTTATGCAGGCCATACCTCCACGATCCATATTTTACCTGATAGTACTCCAATGGTTTTAACAGCCTAATCAGTGCAATGCCGCACTCGTGCTTAATTTGCTCGCTCATACTCGTAAATGGATGAAGATGTTTGGTAAAAAGGAAACGTATGATGGAATAGATAGTTCAGTTCAGCTGAGCTAAACCTCTCGATTTTATCCCTGCGGATTATTTTTGAGTTGGCTTTCAGCTTCCGAATTTCTACTATTCTTTGCATTTTTCTATTCTAGAGGTGGAAAATTCACCCACTCGGGGATTATAAAGGCTCTCGGATAATCCTTAAGCAGCAGATGGTATAGCTTGAGCGCATTGTCGCGTGTACGAAAATCACCTACCGATACCTTGTAGTAAGGGCTTACATAGGAACGATATATCGATATGCCAGGGTATTTTTGCATGAATCCACCTGCCACATCCTCGGATTGGTTCCTCGATTTTTGGCCTAAATCAAAGTATATTCTGATTCTAAACCCGTGCATGCCGGGTTGTCTTGCGCTCTGAAGTATATCGAGGTTGAAAACACGTTCAATTTGAGCATCTTGATTTATTGTAATCTTCCCTTGATTGGGATTGCTCTTACGAACCTGTACAAGAATATCCTCACCTCGGTTCGAGGTGTACCCTTGACCTTTCGCGCTAATTGAAGCGCAAATAAGAAGAAAAGGAATCAGGATTTTTCTCATCTAAAATCGTTTTGTGAATGCTCTGCAAAGGTAGAAAAAGATGTTAATAACAAAAAAGGGATTTTAAAGATTGAATTCATTTTACTCTCAATTTCCAGCTAAACAAATCTTCAGTTTCATTAACTTTAATAAAATTATTTTTCAAAAGGACTGTAAATGAGGCAATATTGTTCTTTTCTGTTGATGCTGTGATTGAAAGAACATTGGCTTGGCATTTTGCCCATTCAATTATCGCACCTACAGCCTCTGTCATAAAGCCGTTGTTTTGAAACTCTTCATATGTTCCATAGCCGATCTCAATTTCCCCTTCAGGGTTCGGTTCTCCAACTATACATAGGTCACCCACCATTTTATTATATTCCTTTGAGATTATGGTCCAAAGGGTCGAAAATAAATAGTTCTTATTCACATCAGCTACGTTAGGTAATATGGTTTGCTCAAGGGCTTCTTTGAGTTCGGGTGAAATGGTTCTTGATGATCTATTTAGGTTTAATTCGTTCTCCAAGGAGTTGTCTGCTCTAATATATTTTATTAGCTGGTTATAAGTTAATGGTTTTATAATGAGGCGTTCTGTTTCAATCATATTTATGTTTCCTTGTATCGATTTATTGGTATGAAAAGCAATACTCATTATTCGATTTTAAGGGAATCATTTTTCTCAATAGAATCTTTTGTTTTTAAACTATCCTTTTTTTCTAACTTTTCTTTATAAGATTTTGCGAGTTCTGAAAAGGGTTGTTTTTCAAACCTCATCTTTTTCGATATACACATCACACGACCTTTAATAAAACCCTCGATGGTAAGCTGATTCAGGATATCCTCTTTTATGGTCATCAATTTAAAGGCATCGGCAGGGGTTCTAAGAACGATTTCGATAGGGACCTCTATCTCTTCACGAGAGTTTGGCTTTAAAACTATCTTTTTAGAATTTTTAAGCGTACCAAGCTCCCGATTTTTAAGCCAAGTCTTAAAATGAATACTCGAAATGGTAATCTTTCTCTTATTTGGATTCTCTATATCAAGCGTAATGTTAACCAGAATACAGCCATCCTTCATGCCTCTAAATTTTAAATCTTTCATTCCATGAATAGCGATACTTTCAAATTTACCACAGCTACTTGCTAAAAGCATTATAATTGCTACAAGAATCCAAATCGTTCCTTTTTTCATTACCCTGTATCTTATCATTGAGTGGACAAATATAGTAATTATAAATGTTTGGTCATTTTAAGGTGTTTGATACCAAACGGTAAAAAGGTATGTGTATTATTTAAATGGAGTGTATTTAGGACTTTTTAACCGATTTCATTTCTTGTGAAAATAGTATTTATCAAACTTCTTCAAAATGGTTATTAATAATCAGAGAAACATTTTTAATAACTCCGTTTCTCTCTGTGTTCTCAGTGCCTCCGTAGTAAATAATAACAAATTATTCCTCCTTATCCCACCCCTTTGCTCTACCCACGGCTTTTATCCACCCTTTATAAAGTTGATCACGTTGTTCAACCCCCATTTTTGGTTTGTAAATTTTACTTCCAGGCAGTGCTGAACTAATTTCATTTTTCTGATAAAATCCAACAGCAATTCCTGCTAGCATCGCAGTACCAAATGCAGTTGCCTCAGGGAATGGAGGGCAAGCTACGTTTGTATTCAAAATATCGGATTGAAATTGCATTAAAAAACTATTTGCCGATGCACCGCCATCAGCCTTAAGGCTTTTAAGTTTAATCCCCGAATCAATCTCCATCAAACCAATAATATCGCGGGTTTGATAGGCTAAAGATTCTAAAGTTGCTCTTACTAAATGCTTTTCGGTAACGCCCTGCGTCAACCCAAGTATTGCACCCCTTGCGTACATATCCCAATATGGTGCTCCAAGACCCGTAAAGGCAGGAACAACATAAACACCTTGGCAATCTGAAACCGATGAGGCTATCTCTTCTGTTTCAGTCGCATTAGCTATAATTTTTATACCATCACGTAACCATTTTATTGCAGCTCCTGCAATAAATACGCTTCCTTCAAGGGCATAGTTTACCTCATGCCCAATTTGCCATGCAACGGTTGTAAGCAAACCCGATTTTGATATAACAGGTTTTGTTCCTGTATTCATTAGCATAAAGCAACCTGTGCCATAAGTGTTCTTTGCATCCCCGGCTTCGAAGCACTTTTGCCCGAATAGTGCCGATTGCTGATCACCTGCTATTCCTGTTATTGGGATTGTACAACCATCAAATACTCCATTGGCCGTATGGCCAAATTCTCCAGATGATGGTAAAATATCTGGAAGAATACTTTTAGGTATATCTAATGCTTTAAGCAGTTTTTCATCCCATTTTAGCGATGAAATATCGAAGAGCATTGTGCGCGAAGCGTTTGAAGTATCAGTGGCATGAACTTTTCCTCCGGTTAATTTCCATAACAACCATGAATCAATAGTACCAAATGCCAATCGTCCTTCTTGGGCAAGCTTTAGTGCTCCAGGTACATTCTTGAGTATCCAATGCAGCTTTGTGGCCGAAAAGTAAGAATCGATGACAAGCCCTGTTGTTTGCTTGATATAATCTGTTAAACCCTTTTCTTTCAACCATTCGCAGGTATCGGCTGTTCGCCTATCCTGCCAAACGATGGCATTATGGATGGGTCGTCCTGTTTCTCTATCCCAAACAACGGTGGTTTCGCGTTGATTGGCTATCCCGATGGCGGCAATCCTATCGGGTTTTATCTTTAATCTTTTGAGTAGAAGTTTTGCTACTTGTATTTGGGTTTCCCAAATCTCCTCGGGGTTATGCTCAACCCATCCAGGGGCAGGGTAGTACTGAGTAAATTCAACCTGCTCCATGCCCAATGGTTGCTGATATCGATCGAAGATAACAGCCCGTGAGCTTGATGTTCCTTGGTCTAGTGCAAGAATAAAATCTGTACTCATATTCGGAGAAAATAAAAAAGGTCCGTCAATCATAGACCTGACCTTGTTCCTGTTAATTAACAAAAACGAATGATATACAATCGCTTAGTCATTCTTTTTTAGAACTCTTTCAATTAACTTGAGTTTCTCAATAACCAATAAAAGGAAGTATGAGAATAGGGTCAAGAAAAAGAATGTCACCATTAATTGTAAATAAATTTTAACTGTCCATTCTAACGAAACCTTCAATCGATGGGCAAAACTTATAGGTTTAACCTTTCCTTCCATTAACGAAAACTGAACAGTACAAAACTCATTCTCGTCATCAAAATCACCAAGGCTTACACCAAGATCTTGAAGTTGTTGCTCAATTTCAAGAATTCTATTCTCCAGAGCCATATACTCTTCAATCTTCCCACCCTTTGTTTTCAGATCAATTAAAGATGTTCTAATTTTTTCGAGAGAGGACTTTTTAGCATTAAGCTCTTTATATTCGTTTGTTTTGTCCTTTTTTGTAATCTGTTTTGCTTGAACCCTTCCAATTTTGACTAAGCTGTTATAGAGGGCATCAAAATTCTCTGGAGGAACCCCGATTATTAGCTGTAGAATTCTATAACCTTTATTTCCGCTTTTTTGTTCGAACTGGATTAAGGCATTGACCAATTCAATTTGTGATCTTACCTGCTTTTCATCATCTTCAAATAGGTCTGATTTGGAATTAATTTCAGCTATTTTTTCATATTTCTGATCAACTTTAACGTGGGGTTGGTTTGCATTGCTAACTTTAACCTGATATTCTTTTGACGCATAATTTTTTCTAGTATTCAATGAGTTTTCAATGAGCTGCTGTGTTTGCTCTTGAACTTCATCGAGGTTCTTAGTGTATCCATAAAACATTCTAAATACAAAAAGCAATACAAATCCCAATATTAGGAAGAGTATTAGAGTTTTTAATTTTTTGATATTTGTTTGCTGCATACCTATAATGTTTTTAATGCACCTATAATAAGCAAGTTAAAGATAAAAATATTTTTTATGAGGTATGAATCCAGAAGCGTTCATACAACGAAAACAAACAATCAAAGTCGTTTAAATTATATTGATCTTGTTGCTTTATTGTTCTAATTAGTGTCTGTCCATAATATGAATTTTTTTTGATTTAAGAACAAGCCTGCCTGCCGGCGAGGCAGGGAACAACGATTTAAGATTTCCGATGTTTGCGTAATCAGTTTATTTTCAGGAATCTTCTAAAATCTAAAATCGTTAACCGAGCTTGCGAGTTCGCCGAAGGCAACCGAACAAAGTGAGCTCAGCGAAGCTAATCCTTGTTCATTATTCAATTTGATTTAGAGTTTCTGACTTTATAGACAGACTCTAATTAATCATTGTTCTCCATTGCTGCCACCACTTCGTCGGTTACCTCAAGGTTATGGTAAACGTTTTGAACATCCTCATTATCTTCAAACTCATCCACTAGCCTTAATAATTTGATGGCAGTTGATTTATCAATACTTTTTAAATCGTTGGGAATTCTCTGAAGCGCAGCATTTTCAACCTCAATCTTCAGCATCTCCATCTTTCTATTCATCTTCCCAAAATCCTCCATAGCGGTTGCTACAATGCACGAATCTTCGGTTAATTCAATGTTTTGAGCCCCTGCATCGATTAAATCAAGCTCAACATCATCCAAATTAATTTTATCCTTCTGAATGGTAAATATCCCTTTCCGCACGAACATGAAATCTAACGAGCCGTTGGTGCCTAAAGTCCCCCCCTTTTTCGAGAATTGAGAACGGACTGCGCTAATGGTTCTATTATTATTATCGGTTAAACATTCAAGAACAATGGCAATCCCCCCAGGGCCATAGCCTTCGAAGGTAATTTCGTGAAAACTATTAGGATCTTTCTCCGCTTTACTGATTGCCCGCTGAATGTTATCCTTGGGCATATTTTCACCCTTTGCGTTGTTGATTGCCAAACGAAGTCTAGCATTTCCCTCAGGATCGGGTCCACCCTCCTTTACTGCAACGGTAATTTCTTTTGTGATTCTTGAGAATATTTTCGAGCGTTTTGAATCCAATGCCCCTTTCTTTCTCTTAATGGTTGACCATTTATTATGTCCTGACATGCGTTGATTAATATTAAGTTACAATATTTTAATGTGAGTAAAATTATCTTTTTAAATAGATTAAAATATGACCCAAATTTAATAGATTTTTCAACTATTATAGATTTATGATGATAAAAACAGAAGTATTAAAAAGTTTATTTGTTGGAGTTAGCTAAATTTGTAAAAATTTATATCCAATGGATTTGAACGAGGAACAGGGAACGCTATTCGATAACGTTGATAATCAACCTAACGACGATAGACCCAAGGTTTTTATCGAAACGTATGGTTGCCAGATGAATGTTAACGATAGCGAGGTGATAGCATCAATTCTTCATGCTAACGGCTATGCGATTACTAATGAAATCGAAAATGCTGATGTTATTTTAATCAACACCTGCTCTATCCGGGAGAATGCTGAAACTCGGGTTTGGGGACGATTAGACGTTTTCAAGCAGATTAAAAAGCGTAAACCCTCCGTATTAGTTGGTGTTGTTGGATGTATGGCCGAAAGGCTTAAGGAGAATTTAATGGAGGAGCAAAAGGTGGTTGACCTAGTGGTTGGTCCCGACGCTTACCGTGAATTGCCAGTTTTAATTAGAGCCGCAGAGGGAGGGCAGAAGGGCATAAACGTACTTCTATCGAGAGAGGAAACCTATGGCGATATTAGCCCTGTAAGGCTCGACAAGAACGGAGTCTCAGCATTTGTATCGATCATGCGCGGGTGCAACAACATGTGTTCATACTGTGTTGTCCCTTACGTAAGGGGAGGCGAACGCAGCCGCGATCCTAAAACTATTATTCGCGAGGTGCAGGAGTTGATTAATGCTGGCTATCGCGAGGTAACGCTTTTGGGTCAAAACGTTGATTCATACAAATGGAAAGAAGAGGGAATAATAGGACATTACATAAAAGGCCACTATATAAAGAAAGAAGGCGGAATAATTGGTCAATATATTAATAAAGAGGATGGACTATTGACCCACCATGTAAATTTTGCTGAACTGCTTGAAATGGTAGCAAGGCTAAGTCCTACGTTACGTATTCGATTTTCTACATCCCACCCAAAGGATCTTTCCAATGAGGTTTTGTACACCATGGCGATGTACGAGAATATTTGCAGTCATATTCATCTGCCCATTCAATCAGGTTCAACAAGAGTTCTTGAACTGATGAATCGTGGCTACGACCGCAATTACTACATGGGTAGGGTTGAGGCGATTCGTAATATAATTCCTGATTGTGCCATATCCTCCGATTTTATTGCAGGATTCTGCACCGAGACGGAAGAAGACCATGCCGAAACGTTAAGCCTTATGGAGTGGGTCAATTTTGATTTTTCATTTATGTTTAAGTACTCCGAAAGGCCCAATACAAAAGCTGCTCGTAATCTTGCCGATGATATTTCAGAGGAGATTAAGAGCCGCAGACTTACGGAGATAATTGAACTTCAAGGAAAACTATCGGAGCAAAGCAAACGTAAGGATATTGGAAAGAGCTACGAAGTGCTGATTGAGGGAGAATCGAAGAAATCGACTAATGATTATTATGGTCGAACATCACAGAATAAGGTTGTTGTTTTCCCAAGGCTAAACCATAAAATTGGCGATTACGTTTTAGTTGAAATTACCGATTGCACACAGGCCACACTACTTGGAAGGATTGTTGGAGAGTAAATTTAGTTGACTGTTGAGAGTTAAACGTTAACAACTTGTGGATAGGTTATTTTTATCTATTCACCTCTCACTTCACCCTCAGTAATCTCGCCATATAAAACCCATCAAATCCACTTTCCGAAGGTGAAATGGACTTTTCCTCTTCCAGGATAAACACTCCATTTGTTCTTGAAAGAAACGATTGAATCTGCATTTGATTCTCCGATGGAAGAATACTACAGGTTGAGTAAACGAATTTACCCCCAATTTTTACCATCTGAGAATACTTATCGAGGATATAAGCTTGAAGTTTTTTTATCTCCTCAATTTTTTCAGGGGTTAATCTCCATTTTGAATCGGGATTTCGACGTAAAACCCCAAGTCCCGAGCAGGGCACATCGAGCAGAAGCCTATCAGCCTTATCTTTCAGCCGCTTAACAACTTTAGTTGTTGTAATTGGACGAGTTTCGATAATTGAAATACCTGCCCGTACCGAGCGATTCATCAGCTCATCGAGTTTCCAATCGGCATTGTCAAGGGCAAGTATTTTGCCCCTGTTCTTCATCAGACTTGCAATATGCAATGTTTTACCACCATGTCCTGCGCAGGCATCAACCACTCGCATACCGGACTTAACATCAAGGAATGGAGCAACTAATTGCGATGACGCATCCTGTATCTCAAAATGACCCTCAAAGAATGCCTTTGATTTGAATATATCTGCTCGCTTTGCTAGCATTAAAGCATCAGGTTGATTTAACCCATTAACCTGAAAACCCTCATAGGTTAACCTTTTTAGCAATTCGTTTTTGTTTGTCTTTAGCGTATTTATTCGAAGGACAATTGGAGGTAGCGTATTTAATGCGTTAATCTCCTTTGTCCATAAGCCTCCTAGTTCATGCTCTCCCATTGAATCAAGCCAATCGGGGATAGATTCGGCAATAGCTCGTTCGCTTTGAAGCTGATGATAACAACTTTTTAAATCGTCTTGAATTTCCTTCGAAAAGAATTCGCCAACCCTTTCATCGTTGCTCTTTACTAGGAAGTAGGTAAGTACTTTCAGTCGAAAGGATTCTTTATTTCTAAGCGCTGTCGATTTGTTTACAATAGCATCCAAAAGCCTCCACCAACGGGTTACCTCCATCAATGTTTCAGCAAATAAACCACGGTTTATTGCATTCCATTTCGGATTTTGTTTAATCCAATGGGAACTTACTAAGTTTAGCGATCGGTCACCTGCTAAAACTTCCTCCAACCCTTTTGCGATTACATCAACGGTATTGGCAAAATCCTTATCAATCATTCTATTTTATTTATCTTGCAAATATAGCAAATACATGGGAGAGAGGTTGTCATTCTATTTATGTAACTCAATACTAATCCTAAGATTCATGTCATTAATCGTTAATTAAACGGTTGTTTAAATATTGTTTGTCAGCATAACTTATTAACAATTTATTCTTTTCCCTTGGTTTATCGTTTCAATAATGGTACTTTTCAAATCCAAAATTCGGTCATCGAGGGAAGTTTTATGATCTTGATATTTAACAGTTTGGAAGGATGACAATTTTGTATCGAAACTTTGAATAGACATTAATAAAATATCAACCCCTCCTGTTATGACATTTTTAATAATAGTTATTGCTTTAGTGTTAATCTTTGATTTTATCAATGGGTTTCACGATTCAGCCAACTCAATTGCTACCGTTGTATCCACGAAGGTTTTATCACCATTTTCAGCAGTTCTGCTGGCTTCTTTTTTCAATTTTATTGCTTTTCTTATTTTTCCATTAAAAGTAGCAACCACGATGGGCAAGGGGGTTGTAAATCCCGAGGTAATCAGCCTAACAGTAATTGCTGCAGCTTTGGTAGCCGCAATTGCTTGGAACTTGGTTACATGGTGGTGGGGATTTCCTTCAAGTTCTTCACATACACTCGTTGGAGGTCTTGTCGGTGCTGCTGTAGCAAAGGCAGGGTTCGGTTCTGTTGTTGTTGGTGGAGTACTAAAAATTGTTGCATTTATTGTCATTGCACCCTTACTTGGAATGATAATATCTTTCTTTATATCAGCATTAGTACTATACATAAGTCGAAACTTTTCTCCACATACTATAGATAAACATTTTCGACGGCTACAATTACTCTCAGCAGCAGCTTTCAGCTTAGGTCATGGGGGAAATGATGCACAAAAGTCAATGGGTATAATTTGGGTTGCATTGCTTGTAGCTGGTCAAGTAACAGTAGATACACCTATTGCATTATGGATTGTACTATCATGTCAGGCAGCAATTGCTGTGGGCACATTATTTGGAGGATGGAGAATAGTTAAAACAATGGGGCAGCGAATCACGAAACTTAAACCTTTTGAAGGGTTTTGTGCCGAAAGCGCAGGTGCTTTAACTCTATTCGGTGCAACACATTTTGGAATCCCTGTGAGTACTACACATACAATAACCGGTGCAATTATCGGTGCTGGTGCTCGAAAGGGTGTTTCAGCTGTTAAATGGGGGGTTACAACTAAGATATTTTGGGCTTGGATTTTAACAATTCCTATTTCTGCTATTGTCAGTGCATTAGTTTACTATCTCTTTATTGGGTTGCAATAAATAACGAATGACTAATAATATAATCTTTTTAATATGAATATAGATACAATTTTAAAGTACTTTGTACCCAAGGACCATGCGTTCTTTCCTCTCTTTGAGAAAGATGCACTGAACTTAATTAAAACAGCTGAAGTGCTAAAGCTACTACTTAGCACAGAGGATATTGAGCAGCAGGCGATTTATACAAAGCAGATCAAGGAGCTCGAAAAGGTTGGTGATGATGTTACCCATACCATCTTTGATCAGCTGAATAAATCGTTCATTACTCCTTTCGATAGGGAGGACATTCAGGAGTTTGCATCAAATATTGATGATGTGGTTGATACTATCAACGGGGTTGGGCAACGGATCAAACTTTACAAACCCAAGACCTATATCCCTGTTTATTTAGAATTTGCAGAGATTCTAATCCAAGCGGCAAAGGAGATTGAGTTTTCTGTAAACCACTTGACCGATCCCGCTAAGAATAAGGATAAAATAATGAAATCCTGCATAGCTATTAATACGCTAGAAAATAAAGCTGATGAGCTATACCATATGGGTATTTCGGCACTATTCGAAAATGAGAAAGATCCTTTCGAACTGATTAAAAAGAAAGAGATCCTTGAGACGTTAGAAAAGGCGGTTGATAAAGCCGAAGATGTTTCTGATGCAATTAAAACAATTCTTGTGAAAATGGCTTAGTAAAGCAATTTTTTATATAACACAAAAGCCGGTTTATACCGGCTTTTGTGTTATATAACGATTGGAGAATATTACATCAATTTCTTTTTGTAATCATTATTCAATTCCCCTTTATCATCAAACCATTTGGCTAAGCCAAAGAATGCACCACGGATACCAGTTTGGGTGTAAGTATGAAGTACCTTATCCTTGTTTGCCATTTTAGTAAGAGTAGTTGAAATGGCCATTCTTACCCTATCACGATCATTTGCAGGAATATCAAATTTCTCAAGGGCTGCCTGAGTAATAGAACTTGCTAACATCAAAGAGTCCTTAACGGTTAGGGTTTCGTTAATAAAGTCGTTCCATTTTACCTTATCCTTCCCTTTCCCGCCCTTAATGGGTTTGCGCAACGATTTTGGTTTCCTTCCCTTTTTCTTCGGTTCGGCTTTTACCTTTATAACCTTTTTTTTTACTGTTTTGGATTTCGGCTTTTTTACTCTCTCAATTACCTTAATCTCCTTTTTTTCTTCAGTAATCAAAGCGTTGGGAATTACAACCTTTGGTTTTCTACCTCTTTTCTTGGGCTCTGCTTTTATTGTTGCAACTTTTTCTTTTTTCGCTTTTTTAATTGGCTTCTTTGCAACCTCTTTCGCATTCTTAACCTCAACGGCTTTTACCTTTGGTTTACGACCTCTTTTTTTTGGTTCAACTTCTATTTCTCCCGCTTTTACTATTGGCTTTCTACCTCTCTTCTTTGGCTCTATTGTTATTTCTTTTTCAACTTTAGCGATAGCTTTTTTAGCCTTTGTTTTTCTACCTCTCTTGGTTTCAACTTTTGCAGGTTTTTCTTCCGTTATATCAATTGGATTCCCTTCAGATATTTTTTTTACAATACTTTTTAAACTATTAATTCTGCGCTGAGCCCTATCAATCTCTGATTGATAAAGGTCAAGAAGGTCGTTTACTTCAACCTCTGAAAGTGAAATTTTCTTCATTTCAAATTATGTATTTAATTATTAAATGGCGAACGATATATACAAGTCAGATAATCTGATTGTTGATTATTGGTCAAATATAAAAAAACAAAATTCAAAGTCAATATTATTTCGTAATAAAATAAAATAAAGCTATTTTTATTTATGTATTATTAATGATTGCTGATGAGTAAATATTATATATTTATATCAAAATATAATTAACAATCGTAATTTCGAATTGTTTATTAAATCATTAACGTCTATCTCTGAACTAATTTATTAATATAACTTAAACTATTTCGGGTTCAGCAGGTCAAATTTTAACTAAATAAAATACAAATTTCATATGATAAAACGAATGTTCACATTATGCTTATTCCTTTCTTTCTTTATATCGGGAATAGCCCAGCAGGCAAATAACCCCCTATGGTTGAGATACCCCGTCGTGTCTCCAGATGGAAGTACAATTGCCTTCAGCTATAAGGGCGATATTTTTAAGGTGTCGGCAAAAGGAGGTGTTGCATCAATTTTAACAACTAACCCTGCCTACGATTATATGCCCGTATGGTCTCCCGATGGGAGAACCATTGCTTTTGCCTCGAATAGGAATGGCAACTTTGATGTTTTTGCTATGTCCATAGACGGAGGAGCGCCTACAAGATTGACATTTTATTCTGGCAATGAATTCCCATCAGCCTTTAGTATCGATGGCAAGAATGTTATCTTTTCTTCGCAGTGGCAAGATAACGTTAAGAATATCCAGTTCCCAAGTGGTTTACTTAGCGAGTTATATTCAGTGCCATTGATTGGCGGCCGAGTTTCTCAATTGCTTACAACTCCTGCCGAGAATGCAAACTATAGTCCCGATGGTAAACTTATTGCCTATACCGATAAAAAGGGTTACGAAGACCCTTGGAGGAAACATCATACATCATCGGTTACAAGGGATATTTGGATTTATGATACTCAAACGGCTAAGCATAAAAAAATATCAACATTTATTGGAGAGGATAGAAATCCTGTTTTTTCTGCTGATGGAAAATCACTTTATTACATTACTGAGCAATGGGGAAGTTTTAATGTTGCATCGGTAAATATTGAGAATGGAAATGAGATTAAACAGCTGTCATCTTTCGATAAGCATCCTGTACGTTTTCTTTCCAAGTCAAATAACGATTTGCTTTGCTATCAGTACAATGGCGAATTATATACTCAAACACTGGGAGGCAAACCACAAAAAGTTAACATCAGCATTCTTTCTGACCAAACTGAAACGGCTTTGAAGTATGATACCCAAACCAAGGGTGCTACAGAAATGAACGTTTCGCCCGATGGTAAGGAGATTGTATTTATAATAAGGGGAGATGTTTTTGTTACATCAACCGATTATGGCACAACCAAGCGAATAACCAAAACCTCTGAACAGGAACGCTCGGTTAGCTTTAGCCCCGATGGGAAAAAGATACTCTATGCCTCAGAACGAAATGGAAGTTGGAAAATTTATCAAACAACCATTCTATCGAAGAATGAGCCTAATTTTACGTTATCAACCTTATTAAAAGAAGAACCTATCGTTGAAACCAACGATGAAACATTCCAGCCAGCTTATTCTCCCGATGGTAAGGAGGTGGCTTTCCTAAAGGAAAGAACAACTCTTTGTGTTATCAATCTTGAATCGAAAAAAATAAGAACCGTTCTCGATGGTAAGTACAACTACTCATACAGCGATGGAGACCAATACTATCAGTGGTCGCCCGACAGTAAGTGGTTCGCAGTTAACTTCAATGAGTACTCAATATGGGTTGATAGCGAGGTTGGATTAGTCAATGCCGATGGTTCAGGAAAATTCTTTAATCTTACAAAAAGTGGATACGCTGACAATAACCCAAAATGGATGATGGGGGGCAAAGCCATTATTTGGTTTAACGATAAAATGGGGATGCGTAGCCATGGTTCTTGGGGTTCAGAATACGATGTTTATGGCATGTTTTTAACTCAAGAGGTATTCGATGAGTTTAACCTCACAAAGCAGGAGGCTGAACTATTAAAGGATAAGAGAAAGAAGGAGAAAGAGGACAAGGAAAAAGCTGAAAAGGCAGATAAAGAAAAGGATAAAGACTCAAAGGATAAAAAAGTAACGGATGAGAAGAAGGATAAGGGAGTTGAACCATTGAAATTCGAATTGGATAATTTGGATGATAGAAAAGTTAGGCTTACCATCAACTCATCAAATATCTCTGATGCTATTCTTGTTCCTGAGGGCGATAAACTCTACTATTTAAGCAAATTCGAGAAGGGTTTCGACCTTTGGGCGCGAAATATAAAAGACAACGAGACAAAGCTGTTATTAAAAATCGATGGCTATGCAGGCGATTTGCAGATGGATAAGGATGGCAAAAACCTATTCTTACTTTCAGGTGGTTCATTGGTAAAGATTGAAATATCATCGAACAAGCAAACAAACATCAATTTCAAGGCAGAATTTGATGTGAATTACCCTGCCGAAAGGGAATATATATTTGACCATGCTTGGCGTCAGGTTAGCAAAAAATTCTATGTAGAAAATCTTCATAATGTTGATTGGCAATTCTATAAAAAGGAGTACGCTAGATTCTTACCTAATATAAATAACAACTTTGATTTTGCCGAGATGCTTAGCGAAATGCTAGGCGAACTGAATGGTTCACATACAGGTTGTAGGTATTCTCCAATGTATGATAATGCTGACAAAACAGCAAGCCTAGGCGTCTTCTATGACAATACTTATACAGGAAACGGATTAAAAATTGCCGAGATAATGGATAAATCGCCTTTGATTGATGCGAAAAGCAAAATTAAAGCAGGTTCAATTATCGAAAAGATTGATGGCGTTGAAATCATTGCAGGTAAAGATTTCTACTCCTTGCTAAACCGAAAAGCAGGAAAGCAGGTGCTCCTCGATATGTTTAATCCTACATCAAATGAGCGGTGGACAGAAACAGTTACCCCGATTAGTACAGGTGTTGAGAATGAGCTGCTTTATCAACGTTGGGTAAAGAACTGCATGAAAGAAACCGAAAAATTGTCGAATGGTAGAGTTGGCTATATTCACGTAAGAGGTATGAATTCTGAGAGCTTCAGAGAGGTTTATTCTGAACTTCTAGGTCGCAATGTTAGGAAAGAGGCAATTATTATCGATACTCGTTTTAATGGTGGTGGATGGCTTCATGATGATTTAGCTACCCTACTTAGCGGTAAACGATATGTAGATTATGTTCCACGCGGACAGCATGTTGGCTCTGAGCCAATCGCAAAATGGAGTAAACCATCAATCGTTATTATGGGTGAAGGAAACTATTCCGATGCACATGCTTTCCCTTTTACATATAAGGCTCTAAATATTGGTAAATTGGTTGGAATGCCCGTTCCAGGCACAATGACTGCCGTTTGGTGGGAAACCCAACAGGACCCAACCCTTGTATTTGGAATACCTCAAATTGGTGTTAAGGATTTAAAAGGGAACTATCTTGAGAATCAGCAGACCGAACCCGATATTAAGGTAGCAATTACCCCCGAAGATGCCGCAAATGGCATTGATACACAGCTAAAAGCTGCAGTTGATGAATTGCTGAAGCAGTTGGATAGTCAGAAGAAATAGAGATATTAAAAATAAGAACGCACCAATTGAATTTTAATTGGTGCGTTCTCGTTTTATTTGAAGTCCATTTTCAAAAATCAACTTCTATTATCGGTAAAGTCTACCGTCTAAAATCTGACAGATAGAATCTAATATCTAAGCTTTCTTAACATCAATACTCAGCTCTTTCAGCTGTTCATTCGAGATGGGTGATGGTGAATTAATCATCACATCCCTGCCTGAGTTATTCTTTGGGAAAGCAATGTAATCCCTAATTGAGTCAGCTCCTCCGAAAAGAGAGCAAAGTCTGTCGAAACCAAAGGCAATACCACCATGAGGTGGTGCACCGAATTTGAAAGCGGTCATCAAGAATCCAAACTGAGCCTCTGCATCCTCAGGGGTAAATCCAAGCACCTCAAACATTCTTTGCTGTAGCTGCTTATCGTGAATTCGAATTGAACCGCCACCAATCTCAACACCATTAATTACAAGGTCGTAAGCATTCGCTCTTACCTCTTTGGGATCTGTATCAAATAGTGGTATATCCTGTGGGTTTGGTGATGTGAATGGATGATGCATGGCAAAGAATCGCTTAACATCTTCGTCCCACTCTAGCAGCGGAAAATCGACAACCCAAAGCGGAGCAAACTTGTTTTTATCGCGGAGTTTTAGCCTATTTCCCATCTCAAGGCGTAGCTCGCAAAGACCTGTTAGGGTCTTTTTTCTATCGCCTGACATCAGCAGAATCAAATCGCCCTTTTGAGCCTTCATCTTATCTGCTATTGCCTTTAAATCTTCGGGAGTATAAAATTTATCTACTGATGATTTTATCGAGCCATCCTCTTCCATTCTGATATATACTAACCCTTTGCCGCCAATCTGCGGTTTTTTGATATATTCGGTTAGCTCATCAATCTGTTTGCGCGAATAGCTAGCACAACCTGTTGCGCAAATACCTCCTATATACTCAGCGCTATCAAAGACAACAAATCCTTTACCTTTAACGGAATCTGTAATATCGACAAACTTCATCCCAAAACGTAAATCGGGTTTATCGGAACCGTAAAAGGTCATTGCATCCTGATACGATAATTGTTGGAATGCTTCAGTAATCTCAATACCCTTTACGAATTTGAATAGGTGCTTGGTTAACCCCTCAAAGGTTGCAAGAATATCTTTGCGCTCAACGAACGACATCTCGCAGTCAATTTGAGTGAACTCAGGTTGCCTATCGGCTCTTAAATCCTCATCGCGGAAGCATTTTACAATCTGAAAATATTTATCGAACCCAGCAACCATAAGCAATTGCTTAAAGGTTTGAGGCGATTGTGGTAGCGCATAGAACTCGCCTGGGTTCATCCTCGATGGAACAACAAAGTCGCGAGCACCCTCAGGTGTGGATTTGATAAGTACAGGGGTCTCAACCTCAATAAAATCTTTACTATCGAGATATTTTCGAACCTCTTGAGCCATCCTATGTCTGAGCATCAGTGCCTCTTTAACTGGATTCCTCCTTAAATCAAGGTAACGATACTTCATGCGAAGCTCATCACCGCCATCGGTATCATCCTCAATGGTGAATGGTGGGGTTTCCGATGAGTTTAATGTTATCAAATTTTCAACCTTAACTTCAATTTCACCCGTTGGAATCTTGCTATTTTTGCTACTACGCTCAATAACTTTGCCCTCGATTTTAACCACATATTCTCTACCTAATCCTGATACTGCATCAATTAATTCAGAATCGCTTTTGTCGTCTATAACAAGTTGGGTTAAGCCATATCGGTCGCGTAAATCAATGAATGTCATCGCACCAAGTTTACGGATTTTCTGAATCCATCCGCTAAGCATCACATTTTGTCCAACATTGGTGATTCGGAGTTCACCACAATTATGAGTTCTGTACATCTTCAAAATTTTTAATCATGCGAAAGTAGAAAGAAAAAATTGATGCCCCTAAAAGGTTAGCAATTTTTTACAACTTTATACCTTTGGAGAATCAATTCGAGAACAATTAGAACTCCATGGAATGATGGAAAAATGGAATAATGGGACAACGAAGTTTTTTCACCATTCCAATATTCCATTGTTAATATGGATTTATAGATTTCTAAACTCAAAAATAGTGCTTGACAACCAACAACTAAACACTTGAACCCATGGATCAGAATCAGATTGATGAACGATATATGCGGGACGCTCTTAAGGAGGCTCAAAGAGCTGCCGATAAGGATGAGGTTCCCATTGGGGCTGTTATTGTTTGCCAGAACCAAATAATCGCAAGAGCACATAACCTTACTGAAACATTAAACGATCCCACTGCTCATGCTGAGATGCAGGCCATTACTGCTGCAGCAAACTACCTTGGAGGCAAATATCTCGTTCAATGTACTCTTTATGTTACCATTGAGCCATGTCCTATGTGTGCAGGTGCACTCTATTGGTCGCAGTTAGGAAGATTGGTTTATGGAGCAAGTGATCCTAAACGTGGATTCAATCTTTTCGAGAGGAAAATTCTGCATCCTAAGACAACTGTCACTTTTGATATTCTTAAAAACGATTGTTCATCATTAGTGTCAAAATTCTTCCTTAAAAAACGCTGATACAACCCTTACCAATTCTATTTTATAATATTGCCCCGTAGGGTCAAAATGTTGGTAGTAAGTAGGTGAGATTTGTTTGTAAGTCCCGTAGGGACGATACCTTGTAAATGACTCCAAAAAATTTGTAAAGATTTATTCATTCATGAATATGATTAGCATTCTTAAAGTTAATTTTGAAACGAATTTACTGCCAATTTTTTCATGAAATATCTTGAATTACTTTGCCCTGCTAAGGATTACGAAACCGGTGTTGCAGCCATAAATCATGGTGCCGATGCTATATATATAGGGGCTAATCAATTTGGGGCTAGGGAGGATGCAGGTAATTCACTTTCTGATATTGAGAAATTAGTAAATTATGCTCATCCCTTCTATGTTCGGGTTTACGTAACGGTAAATACCATAATCTATGATGATGAGCTTGATAAGGTAAAATCGTTAATTGAAAATTTACATAAAATAGGAGTCGATGCCATTATCATTCAGGATTTGGCAATCCTTGAGATGGATTTGCCTCCAATCCCAATTTTTGCAAGCACTCAAACCCACAACGATTCAATAGATAAGATTAAGTTCCTCGAGAGTGTAGGTTTTAAAAGGGTTATTTTAGCAAGGGAACTTGCACTGAATGAGATTAAAGAGATTAGTAACCAGACAAATATTGAACTTGAGGCTTTTGTTCATGGTGCTCTATGCGTTAGCTTCAGCGGACAATGCTATTTTAGCCAAGCCATAACGGGTCGAAGCGCCAATCGAGGTACTTGCTCTCAACCATGCCGTTCATCCTACGATTTAGTGGATGGAGCGGGTAAAGTTTTAATTAAGAACAAGCACCTACTTTCTTTAAAGGATATCAACCTATCAAATCATCTCGCCGACTTAATCGATTCGGGGATAACCTCGTTTAAGATTGAGGGTCGATTAAAAGATATTAGCTATGTAAAGAATGTTGCTAGCTATTATAATACCCTATTAAATAAGATTATTGAGAATAATCAAAATCTTAAACGAGCCTCGTCTGGTATTTGTGAAATTGCCTTTACTCCCGATCCCGAACGGAGTTTTAATAGAGGGTTTACAACCTACTTTGTTAGCGGGCGAGAAAAGGAGCAATCATCGATGGATACACAAAAATCTGTTGGGAAAAAGTTAGGAATTGTTACCGAAATAGGGAAAGGTTGGTTTACCATTAGGAGTAAAGATGCTCTAGTTAATGGCGATGGAATCTGCTTTATTAATCCCAAGGGAGTTCTTACAGGGCTTAGAGTTAATCGAGTGGAAGGGAGCAAGATATTTCCTTATGGTGATTTAAGCGAACTTAAGATTGGGGTAGAAATTTACCGTAATCACGATCATGAATTTAGCAATGCACTGAAGATTAGCAATAAAAATCGTTGGCTGGGATGTGAAATAAAGGCTGAGCAATCCGATTCAGAAATCATTTTCTCGGCTAAAGACGAAGACAATCATACTATTTCAATTACAGTTTCTGAGAAATTTGATAATGCTATGAATGCTGATAAATCAGTAGAGAATATCATTAATCAGCTCTCAAAATCAGGCGATACAATATTTAAAGTACAAAAGGTTGATGTCTTAATGAATAACCCAGTTTTTATCCCAACATCAACCATTAATCAGATTCGAAGGAATCTGCTTGAAATGCTTCTTAACAAAAGGATTGAATTATATTGTAAACCAATTAATAATAGGAAGAGTTCTGACAATCCATACATTACATCAAAGCTTACCTTTAAGGGAAATGTATCGAATCAATTATCCAAAGCATTTTATAGAAGGCATGGTGTTTCATGCGTAGATACTGCATTTGAACTTCAAAAAGTTCCTGATACAGAGCTGATGGTAACACGGTACTGCATTAAATATGAAATTGGAATTTGCCCATCAAAACAGGGAGGAAAACAAACAGGAGAGCTATATTTGAGGGATAATAAAAATCTTTACCCGTTAGAGTTTGACTGTAAGAATTGTTTAATGAAAGTTAAATCACCAAAAGAATAACTAAATGGAACTATTAACACCCAATTGGCCTAACTATGAGCTAATCGATAGCGGAGATTTTGAGAAGTTAGAACGTTTTGGCGAGATTATAGTTGCTCGACCTGAGCCGCAAGCTATTTGGGATAAGAGCTTGTCGAAGGATGAATGGAAAAAAATGGCTCATGCCCATTTTATCCAAAAAAGATCGATTAGTAATATTTCTACTGCAAATGATACTGAGAAAGGGGAGTGGAATATTAAACCAGGGGTAAAGGAGCAGTGGTACATCGATTATCAGTACCAGGAAATGAACCTTCGGTTCAGATTGGGTTTCACTTCATTTAAGCATGTTGGAATTTTCCCCGAGCAGGCTTCAAACTGGAATTATATCTACGATACAGTTAAAGGTTTTGAAATGCCCAACCCAAAGGTTTTAAACCTTTTTGCATACACTGGTGGTGCATCGTTAGCCGCTAGAGCAGCAGGAGCAGAAGTTACCCATTTAGATTCAATAAAACAAGTTGTTACATGGGCAAGGGAGAATATGGAGGCATCGGGCTTAAACGATATTCGTTGGATAATTGACGATGCTGTTAAGTTTGTTCATCGCGAGGGCCGACGTGGCAATATATATAATGGTATCATTCTCGATCCTCCAGCGTATGGTCGAGGTCCCGATGGGGAGAGGTGGATACTTGATGAGGGGATTAACGATTTGCTTAAAGCATGTAACCAGATTCTAGCCCCTAGTAAAAGTTTTTTGGTTTTAAATCTATATTCAATCGGTTTCTCAGCATTAATTGCCGAGAGCATGGTAAAATCGAATTTTAATGTAAAGGCACCAAAATATGGTGAACTTTACATAACCGATAAGAGCTTAAAGCGTTTGCCTTTAGGTGTTTTTGCTAGATTTAAGAGATAGATTTTAATGATTTTTTTAACGATTTTCATCCTATCACTAATGGTCAGTAAACAATTTTTACAAATAACTTGTTCCTTCTATAAAAATTATTGTAAAAAATAAAGTATTTACTTTTAAAAAGTGTAATTTTATAGTGCCAGAATTTATAATTGAACCAATATGGATGTTTTAAGATATAAATCAACTAGTCAGTACCCCGAAATTATCCTTGATAAAGGCAATGGAATCTTTGAGTTTTCGGGCAACTCGTTACCTGAAGACGCCAAAGCATTCTATGAGCCTATACTACAGTGGTGGGATGCGTATATACTAGACCCTAATCCAGAAACTGTAATTAAGTTCAAGATGATTTATTACAACACTCCAAGTTCAAAGCTTATCTTTCAGGTTTTCAAGAAAATTGAAAAGCTTGCTAGTTTAGGCAACAAGGTTAAGGTCATTTGGAAGTATAACGATGAGGATATTGACATCAAAGAGGCTGGGTTTGACCTTTCGGAGCATGTAAAGGTTCCATTCGAATTCCAAATTTATAAAGAATAAAAAAAGGCTCGAAAATCGAGCCTTTTTCATTATTACTGAATTGGTTTTTACCAATCGGTAGTATAGCTATGGTTGTAAATTCTATAGGTTTTAACTTCACCTGTTGCATTGGTTTTAAAGTGAATATAGCCAGAAAGCAATGATAAGGTTTTACCTACGGATGAAGTTTCAGTAATCTTGATGGCTTGGTTTATATTAAGTTTGAGGTTATGATTTCCTTTTCCGCTAAAACTTTGATTAATTCCATCGATAATTACGGGGGTTAATCCTTTAAACTCAATAATAACTTTCTCAATTGTAAACGCCGTTTCGTACTTCGATACAACTGTCAAATCAAGCATTGAAGCATCTACAGTACTTTCACCCTTTGTTGTGGTAGTAAAATGGAATGGTACATTTACAAAAATACTAGCTTTATTCACTGAAATATCAAAGTAGAACTTTTTTTGAACATCAGTATTGCCAAATCGGTACTTAACAAGGATGTTATTTTCAGGATCTTCGTAGCAATTTGCATAGTCGTATTTAACTAACCAATGATCTTGATTATTTATTGTCGAAGTAATACGAGCGCATTCCGATTTTGTAATTGGCTTCTTAACGGTAGTAATTGTTTTTGTTCCAAGCCTTAGAGAATACTTGAGTTCTCCAAGGTTACTCTCAACCTCAACAAGTTCAATAGAACCAAGTAGAGAGTTGTAACGGGTAATCCCTAATTCAGCCTGATTCTTGCGTCCATCCATAAAGTAATCGGTGAGAACTCTCAGTTCGCCTATATTCTTTTCAGCCTGTTCAACAGTTTCAACAGATTCTGCCTGTGCAATCAAATCTTCGAGCTGTCTAGTGAGTTCATTATCTCTCATCTTATAGTCCATCACCAGCTTTTGCATCTCAAATTCAGGGAATGGATATTTTAGGTGATAGTAGAAATATTCCTTTTTATCTTTCCCTTGGAGTTTCTCCCAGTAGAACTCCTCAACCTTTGATAGAGAAATTCCTTGAAGGAATGGTACTTTCCCTGACTCTATGGTAGTTGAAGATGCAAATTTTTCAAGGAAAACAGAAATATTATTGTTGTAATTGGCTTCTTCTTTCTTGAGTTCTGTTTTAGCCTTCACATTCTCAGCAACCGATGAAACGATTCGCTCTTTTACCATAGTAAGAGCATTTTGTTGAGCTTCTTGGCTTGTAGCACCGCGACCAACGGTGATGATATAATCCTTTTCAAGATTATTTACCCATTTTGGCTGTTTACCACTCTTTTGAATAACCTTATCCTGCGATAAGCTTATTCCTACTGTGGTTATTAATGCTACAACCAATAGTAAGTATTTCTTCATGATAATATTGTTTGGGTTTATTTAATGAATGGTGTAAACAGAGTTATTTTAACCTCAAACGTATAAATTGAAACACCCCTATAGCAATCAGCAACCCCGAAGGGTTGCTGATTAGTGTTCCTTCTATTGAAGATTATTTTTGCTCTCCAGCAAGTTTATTCATCTCCTCATTGAAGATGTTTTCAAACTTCTGCTTGTCGTAGTCAAGTTGTAACTTTTGATCTTTGCTAATTTTGTCTTTAATCTTGTTTAAAAGTTCATCCTTAGCAACCTCAACAGCTACGTAGAAAGAAAATTTTCCTTCTTTTGTAAATGACTTGCTGCATACAGTTGAAACGTTATTTAACTCTTGGTTAACAACGTCGCGGGTTAGCTGCTCGAATTTTTGCTCAAACTCTGAGTTTTCGCCAATCTGACGCTCATTGGTATAACGATCGGTAACGGTTTTGATGGTACGGTTGATCGATCCAGCTAGGTTGCTATTCGCATCGATACTAGCTTTATTTTTAGCTGTACTCATGTCTTGGCTGGTTCCTGTACCTGTACCACGGAAGAATTTTTGATCTGAATGAAAATCAGCATCGCTACAAGGAATAGAAATTTCTTTTCCTAATCCGCTATCCTTAACAGAAGGTTTTGAACCACCACAACTTACAAGGGCTACTGCAAAAGCAATTGCGCCTACAAACAAAAAGGTTTTAGTTAGTTTCATAATCGTTTTATTTAATTTAATAATTGAGAGTTAATAATTTTCTGTTTAGTTTACTATTATTTGTAAAGCCAGCTCCAGTCGTATCTGTTAGCACCTAATGCCTGTGCCACGGCAACTTCTTTACCAGCCTCAATCATCATCTTTTCTTTGTCAACTGTAGCATCAAACTGCTTCATCTTAAATGTCCATACGTTTGCGCCATCGGCTAGTTGTTTTTGTTTAATCTCTTCAACAAGTTCAACGGCTTGAGGGTAGCACTCCATATCGGGAGTGATTTTGCCTAAGAATTCAGCTGCTTTATCGGTATTCATAGCAGCCCATGCTGCTTTTGCACCCGACATATACTCTGTACATTTGTAGTTTGCGTACTGCTTGTAGATATCAATCGATAAATCCATACATTTATCAAAGCATTCGCGGCAAACATCGGGTACGCACAGTAAGTTGAAAAGAGCTTCCTCGTATTTTTTTTGTCCAGCTAAGGCGTTTGCCCCCTTCATAATCACATCGCATTGCGAGTTATAATATTCGATAATCTTAGTTTTCCCAGTTTCAACAAAGCCTTTGAATTGGCCCGCTTTAACGTTTAGGTTCTTTAATCCCGCGATGTAAGCTTTATCTTCAGTTGCACCAACAGCTTTAACGGATATGCTGGTTTGGCTAAAAATAGTCTGGCTAGCAGCATCAACAATATAAAAGACAACATCAAGGGTTAATGCGTGCATTGGAGGTGCCGTTGGTGTAATCTCT
>RPRQ01000012.1 GCA_003818205.1 Bacteroidales bacterium | reverse complement strand
TTATTCTCTGTTCTATCTACTTTATAATGTCGTCATTATGGAGATAAATACTACATTGATATATTCTTTACCATAATTTCACCCCTCTGAGGTTTGTTTTTAATGGCTTCATAAACCTATTTGTGACTTAATCAGCAGACCCTATCTACAGTTGTTGAAATTGATATTTGTTTCGAAGCATTTGAACTCAAACCTAATTCTCAATGAATTGAGATCAATCAACCCAAAACATGTCCATAAACATATAGATTGATTGGTAGTTGTTGTTTTTTTTTCTGAAAATTTACGCTAAGCCAATAAAAAACTTAACTTGTTACACATAAAACAAATCTAAAACCTATGAATGGGATATTCAACTCCTCTATTGGTAAAAAGCTAATAATGAGTATATCAGGGTTATTCCTGATGGCATTTTTACTTGTTCATCTAATTGTAAACCTAATGCTACTCGTAGGCAATGGCGAGACGTTTAATCGAGCGGCTCACTTTATGGCAACAAACCCAGCCATAAAAGTTGTAGAACCAATACTTGCCATTGGTTTTATTATTCACATCATCTATGCAAGTATTATCACTTTGCAGAATCGGAAAACAAGACCGATTGGTTACATCAACACATCATCAAACGGGGTAACCTCCTGGGCATCAAAAAACATGTATATACTTGGGGGTACAGTACTGATATTTCTTGTGATTCATATTTCAAACTTTTACTGGAAGCTAAAATTTGGTGAAGTTCCTACCCTCTCTTTCGATAATGGTTTAATCCAAATGGAAGATGCATACTCGTTGGTTTCAGGCTTATTTATCGCCTACTGGTGGTACGATTTAATCTATGTAGCAGGAGCATTACTACTTGGATTTCACCTTAGCCATGGCTTTTGGGCAGCCTTTCAAACCATCGGGTGGAACAATAAAACTTGGATAAATCGACTTGAAGTTGTGGCTTACATATATGCAATAGTTATTACCGTTGGTTTTTCTATTATCCCTCTATATTTTCTAATCCTGAAATAATAATCCGATATATGAGCAAGCTAAATTCAAAGATACCCGATGGCCCATTGGCCGATAAATGGACAAAGCACAAAGCAGCATTAAAACTTGTAAATCCAGCAAACAAGTCAAAGCTCGATATTATTGTTATTGGAACAGGGCTTGGCGGTTCATCATCTGCCTCATCCCTTGGTGAACTTGGATATAACGTAAAGGTATTCAGCTATCAGGATAGCCCACGCCGTGCGCACTCCGTTGCAGCTCAAGGCGGTATTAACGCTGCAAAGAACTATAAGAACGATAACGATAGCGTATATCGTCTATTCTACGATATGATTAAGGGTGGAGACTTCCGTGCTCGCGAAGCCAATGTTTACCGAGCAGCAGAGGTTAGCAATCTGGTAATCGACCATTATACTGCGCTTGGCGTTCCGTTTGCTCGCGATTATGGTGGAACAATCGATAATCGTTCGTTTGGAGGAGTTCAGGTTTCTCGCACTTTCTATGCAAAGGGACAAACCGGTCAGCAATGCCTTGTTGGTGCTTATTCGGCATTAACTCGCCAGATTAAAGCTGGAACGGTTACTATGTATCCACTCAGAGAGCTTATGGATATTGTCGTTGTTGATGGGAAAGCACGTGGAATAATTACCCGCAACATGTTAACAGGTGAGGTTGAGCGTCACTCAGCTCACGCTGTAGTTTTAGCAACTGGGGGGTATGGGACTATCTACTACCTATCAACCCTTGCATTGAATTCAAACGCCTCAGCAGCATGGAAAGCCCATAGAAAAGGCGCACTATTCGCAAATCCTAGCTTTGTTCAGATACACCCAACCTCAATACCTGTATTGAATAGCTACCAATCAAAGTTGACCTTGATGTCGGAATCGCTACGTAACGATGGTAGGGTTTGGGTTCCAAAGCAACAAAAAGATCCGCGAAAACCTAACGATATTCCAGAGGAAGAACGCGATTATTACCTTGAGCGTCGTTATCCAGCCTTTGGAAACTTGGTTCCTCGTGATGTGGCTTCGCGCGCTGCTAAAGAGCGTTGTGATGCAGGATTCGGTGTTGGCTCAACAGGACTATCGGTTTACCTCGATTTCCGTGATGCTATCAAGAAAAAGGGTAAAAAAGCTATTGAGAATAGCTATGGCAACCTTTTCGATATGTACGAAAAGATTTCGGGTGAATCGCCATACGAAACCCCAATGCGTATCTACCCTGCAGGGCACTATACCATGGGTGGTCTTTGGGTTGACTACAATTTGATGACAACTGTACCTGGGCTTTACGCCGTAGGCGAATCGAACTTCTCCGACCATGGCGCAAATCGCTTGGGTGCCAGCTCGTTGATGCAATGTTCGGGCGATGGTTACTTCATTCTTCCATACACCATTACCGATTATCTTGCAGATGATATCAGAACCCCAAGAATTCAAACCAATTTACCCGAGTTCGAGAAGGCTGAAAAAGAGGCAAAGGATAGAATCAATAAATTACTCAGCATAAACGGTAAAGAAACCGCAACATCATTCCATAAGAGGTTGGGCAAGATTATGTGGGACTACTGCGGAATGGTTCGTAACGAAGAAGGATTAAAGAAAGCACTTGTTTTGATAAAAGAGCTCGAAGATGAGTTCTGGAAAAACCTTAAAGTTACAGGTACCAACGAAGAGCTAAACCAAGAGCTAGAGAAAGCTGGTCGTGTTGCCGATTTCTTCGAACTTGGCAAACTCCTTTGCTTGGATGCACTAAATCGCAAGGAAAGTTGCGGTGCTCACTTCCGCGAGGAGAGCCAAACTGATACCGGCGAGGCAAAACGCAACGATGATCATTACTCATATGTAGCCGCTTGGGAGTATAAAGGTGAAGGACAAGAGCCCGAACTCCATAAAGAGGAGCTTAGGTTCGAATTCGTTAAACTTCAGGAAAGGAGTTACAAGTAACCTTTAGTGTAAAGCGTCTTCAAATAATTGTATTAACTGGTTGAAAAAAATACTGATAAATTAAGCACCAACAGCGATGTATTCGATAAGAAAAATTATCCTGTTTTTTGTTTTATTAAGTCCAATGTATTTGTACTCTAATAATTCTTATCACTATCAAATAGATGACACTACTACTTCTAAGAAGAGTTGTGTACTTTCATCATATCGAATACTAAACAAATCAAACGGCATTAATTTTTGCAATCCAAATAAACTATTAAAGACGAATCAAGAAGAAACTTCGTCGGAGCTAAATAAAAGAGATTATTCGGTCGAATGCATATCCTTGAATTTTTATCGAAAAGTTAATAGCTTACATCTTACAGATTACAAATATATGGCAGTATTTAATAAAACTTCAATGGTCTATGACTTCTATCCATCCAGTTTTGCAATTAACTTTAACCTTTACTCACCAAGGATAGGCACTCAACGTTTTAGTCCGATTAAAATTGATAGTTTTAATCCTTACGGAGCAAGTAAGCCAGCTGATATTATTTTCCTTGGTGTTGCAAATTCATTTTTAAGAATCGTTCAAAAATAAATTATTTTCAAGTCACCCGATAATTGCTATTTTGTAAAACGCATAGCATAACCTTAATAAAATAAAGATGAATATAAAACTCAAAATATGGCGTCAACCTAATGCTAAGAGCAAAGGACGCTTCGAGACCTACCCGCTAAACGATGTTTCATCGGATATGTCGTTCCTCGAGATGCTCGACTACCTCAACAACAATCTTATAAAAGATGGGAAAGAGCCTGTTGCTTTCGAGCACGATTGCCGTGAAGGTATCTGCGGTTCTTGCGGTATGTACATTAGCGGACGTCCACACGGTCCACAGCATAAAACAACAACCTGCGAGCTACACATGCGTGAGTTCAAGGATGGTGATACAATCACTGTAGAACCTTGGAGAGCAGCATCATTCCCTGTTATCAAGGATTTAATTGTTGATCGAAGCGCATTCGATAAGATCATGCAGGCAGGTGGTTTTATCACCATTAATGCTGGTGCAGCTCAAGATGCAAACGCCATTCTTGTTCCCAAGAAAAATGCCGATGAAGCTTTTGACTCAGCCACTTGTATTGGCTGTGGAGCTTGCGTTGCAGCATGCAAAAACACCTCGGCGATGCTTTTCATTGCGGCTAAAGTAACCCATTTGGCCCTCTTCCCTCAAGGAAAAATTGAAGCAGAGCAACGAGTAAAATCGATGGTTGCAAAAATGGATGAATTAGGTTTTGGTGGTTGTACCAACACCCGTGCCTGCGAAGCGGAGTGCCCCAAGGGTATTTCAATATCGAATATTGCCAAGCTGAATAGAGAATTCTTTGTGGCAAAGCTAAAGGAGTAATTGTAAGATATTGTTTGAAATAAAGGCGGATTATACCGTCTCTATTTTTAAGGCACTCTCATATTTTCATTATTATGAAGATATGGTATAGGTTTTGTAAACACTAATGAAAAATCCAATTTGCAATATCCATACAATTTATCGCTATTTTTGTGCCCTATATAGAACTTAGAATCGTTTAGTAGCTCATTCATTAAAAACCTGATAGCAAACCCAACCATACAATGAGAATAATCCGTTTCATTTTTGCAGGTATTCTAATTACTTTTTCTTTTTCGCTTTTTGCAGAGCATAAACAATTTGCCTTTCAGGTTGATAATGATACAACTAACTACGCAGTAAATAAAAATATCTACCGCTTAATTACCAACGGTATTGAAAAAGAAATCAAAAATTACTTTAGCGCTGTTTCCCTTGACGAGCTAATAAAATCGGATAGCGGAGCTATTGTTAAGGCTTTTAAAAGGATAAATACAAATGATAAGGTAAGCCGCACAATTTGGATTTTAGAAGAGGTCAAAAACCGTAACGTTGAAGTAAGGGCTTATGTTTATAACGAACTTTTAAAGATTGACTTCGGTAAACCCTCTTTTTTATTGAATCACATGATTAACAATTACTTTACCAACTACACCGAAAAGGAGATAACCCTATCGGAAAAGGTAAGAAAAATACATAAGAAGATGAACCGTTAGCTTTGAAATAACTGAATACTAATTAAATATAAATTTAAATTTCTAAAACTATGAAAAGAATAATTATTTGCTTGTTTACCTGCTTGTCAATAGCATTAATATTCAACTCTTGTAAAAAAGATGAGGAATCGTTCGATGAATCATTGCTTATTGGTAAGTGGCAATCAGGAACAGTTTGGGAAAAATACTCTGCTGATCATAAAGGTGGGACATGGGATACCTCTGATGGCGTATATGAAGATGATGCTCAGGCGTTTACTTGGTCGTTAGAAAAATCGGATTTAACCCAAATCCATATCATGGAGATTGGTGGTAATGTTCCAAAATATTACACTGTAACCGAGCTAACCTCAACAACCCTAAAATACAAAGATGATTTTGGGATTAGCCGTACCTTCTCGAAGAGGTAAGTAGTAAAAACGAGCGTTTTCTACAAATACATTTTTACCTATAATTCATGTGGGGTTATTACTTCATTTTTTGAGTGTCCGCATTTCTTGGATAAAGTTTAAAAAATCCCAATACATAAAATTATTACGATGTCGAAGAGAAAAGTATTTAAGAGGATTGGCATTGCGTTCGCAATTCTACTTTTTCTTTTGGTAATAGCCATTAGCATTGCCATTTGGTTTGTTTTTACTCCCGAAAGGTTAACCCCATACGTTCGTAAACAGGCGGCTCAGTACATCACCTGCAAATCGGAGATTGGAGAGGTAGAGCTAACCTTCTTTAGCACATTCCCTAGGTTTGGATTGAAGGTGAGCCGTTTTGCGCTGATAAACCCAATGGTCAACGCGCAGTCGGATACCTTGGTGAGCACCGAACAGCTTATCGGTGTAGTTGATGTTGGCGCATGGTGGAAACGTGATGAATTGGTAATATGTGATTTACGGCTTATAAATGGTAGTATAAATGCTTACGTTGATAGCTTAGGTCATACCAATTTTGATATTACACCTCCAGATACTGTGCCTGTAAAGCCCGATACATCTAGTTCAGAGAGTTCAATCCGGCTTATCGACATTAAGAATGTGGAGCTGAATAATATTTCTCTCTCCTATATCGATAAAACGCAGAAAATGCTGGCCGATATCAAAGATTTAGCAGTTAATCTCAATGGAAAATTAGTATCCGATACCCTTGATATGAACCTGAATGTTAACGACTGTATTATGTCGTTCAGCTACGATGGTGAGGATTACCTGAAAAACGTATCCATTAAGCTAAAATCACCTGCTAAAGTTATTCTATCGAAAATGCTAGTGGTGTTTGGAGATTCAGAGGCATCAATCAATGATATTACCCTTGCATTCAAAGGAGCAGTCGAGAATGATGCTACTAAAAATAGAATAAATACGAACATCACCTATAAGAGTAATACCTTCCCTATCCAAAGCGCACTAGCGTTAATACCACCATCGTACCAATCGTATCTTAAAGGGGTTGAATTAACGGGGACTGCCTCTTCGGATGGTAAGATCACTGGCTTCTACTCCGATTCGGTGATGCCCCTGATGGATTTACATATCATAATGCACGAGGGTAATCTTAAATACGAAGGATTCCCTCTACCGTTAAGCAATATGAAGGGCGATTTCGTATTCTACTCCGATTTAACAAACGATGCGATAACCTATTTTCGCATCAACTCGTTTAGCGCAAATACCCCTCAATCGTCATTCGGGACAAAAGGGATTGTTAACCATCTGTTCTCCGATATTTACTGCGATTTAACCTCCAATGCAAATCTCAAACTTGCTGAATTTGCTCCGATGATCCCCGCCGATTTGAAAATGAAGATTAAAGGAAACGTTTCGGGTCAGGTTAGAACTGCTTTCTCGATGTCGCAGATTGAGAAGATGCTTTTGGATAGGATGAGATTTTCAGGCACGATGACGCTATCAAATTTCGATGTGCTTTACGATAGCATATACATGAAAACCGATTACTCAACGGTTGATTTCTCGATGCCCAATGCTAATGCATCGAACAAAATATCGAAATTCCTAAGCTCAAATATCAACTCTAAAAGCCTTGAAGCGGGTACAATCGATGGGTATAGAGCATTTATGAAGAATGCTATTGTAAAACTCGAAACATCGGATATAATGGATACCACAAAGCTTCCCGATGTAGCCTGTACTTTTTCACTCGATTCGCTTGCTGCCAGCATGGATACCATGAAAGTTGCCTTGTTCAAACCTAGCGGGAATTTTACAATGTTTTCGGCTAAAGGCTTAAATAGGCAGGATAGAATATTGTTAGCCTACAGCAACGATAGGATGGAAGCCAGTATGGGTAAAAGCATGTCTGTGAAAATGAATAAAACCAAACTAAATGCTGATGTTACCAACTTCATGACCAACCCGATAATTAAGGTTGATTATGCAGGGAATAATTTGGCCATGAGCATGGATACCAACACCATAAAAATGGATGATGCACAGCTTAGCGCAGCGATTGCCGATTACGACACAAAACCTAAAATCAAATTTGCGTACGCTGGAAGCAATTTAGATATGCAAATGGGTCAAAGCAACTCGGTTCGGGTGAGTAAGATCAAGATGAACTCCGACATAGCTAACGATCCTACCCAAAAAGATATCTTTTTACAATGGGTAGTAAAGGGATTTTTGGATATGGAGAAGGGTGTTATTACCGCATCAATGCTCAATGAACCCATTGAAATCCCTTCGATTAAGATGGATTTCGACCCACAGGTATTCAACATAAAGGAGAGTAAGGTAACGATCGACAAATCGGATTTTAGCCTTTCGGGTACATTAAGCAATATTCAATCCTTTATCAAAAAAGACTCGTTGCTAAGAGGGAGTTTTAATTTTGTATCGAATCAAACCGATGTTCTGAAACTAATGAACCTCACCAGCGGTATAGGTAACGAGGTATCCGATTCCACAACACAAGCGAAAACAAACGAAACACCTTCGGCATCTAGCCCTTATATGGTACCGAAGGGGATTGATATAACACTTCGAACAAACATCAAAAAAGCGCTCTTTGGAACAGAAATAGCCAAAGATATAACCGGCGAAGTTCGAGTTAAAGATGGAATTCTTGTATTGGATGATCTAGTTTTCACAACCCCTGCAACGAAAATGCAACTCACCTTGATGTATAGAACTCCCCGAAAGAACCATATTTATGCTGGTTTCGATTATCATATGCTAGACGTTGAGGTTGAATCGTTGATTAAAATGTTTCCAATGGTTGATTCAATCATGCCAATGCTTCGCTCGTTTAAGGGGAAAGGGGAATTTCACTTTGCTGCTGAAACTTATCTCGATTCAATGTATAATCCCAAAAAATCTACAATAAGAGGAGCATCATCGATTAAAGGGCATAACCTTGTTCTAATGGATGGTGAGACCTTTTCCAAGATTGCAAAAACATTGATGTTCAACAAAAAAGCTGAAAATAAGGTGGACAGCATTTCCGCTGAGTTCACTATATTTAAACAGGAAATTGATATTTACCCTTTTATGGTTGTAATGGATAAATACAAGGTCGTGATAGCAGGCAGGCATAATATGGATATGAGCTTTGACTATAATATTTCGCTTTTGGAAAGCCCTCTCCCCCTAAGAATATGTGTGGAAGCGAAAGGAACTATGGATGATCTAAAGGTAAAACCAATTAAGTGTAAATACAGGGATCTTAACCGACCAACTTCAAGAATGTTATTACAGAATAAACAGCTGGAGTTACGAAGAATGATTAGGGAATCGCTACTAAAGAATGTAAAGAAAGAGTAAAGTCGCTTTTTATAGGTTTAAGGTACTTATTGAATTATTTCGGTTATTCGACAAAAGGTATGGAAAGGAAGAGATATAATCTGGTTTTGCTCCAATATTTACCCAAGAGGGGTCGGATGTTTATAGAAACAATGCCCATTTATGGTGCAACCCCGGCTGGGGTCGAATGTTCATGAGGATAAATATTTTCTATAGACATATAATCCCTCTGGGATTAAGAAAGCCAATGAATAAAAAGTGTGTAAGGTTTTCAAGAGATCACCGATAAAATCCTACACTTGTAGAATTACAACTATCCACTAGTTTTGTCGAATAACCATTATTTCTCTTACTATGCAAAGCCTCGATCTCAAGTCTTTGAGTCGGGGTTTTCTTTATTCTTTTCGTTTGAAGCGCTTTTTGTATCTTGAATCTTCAAGCCAAAAAAAAATGTATCATTCTTTCTTCATTCTTTCTTCAATCAGTATATTGCAAACCGAATAGTTACAATTAATACCTTTTTGATATTATACAAATATCATGGATACTTTTAAAATAATCCTACTTATAATTGCCTATACAATAGGCATATTCACATTTTCATTACAGCTAATATGCTATCTTAAGGATATTGAGTATAAAGAAACCCTTTTACTAAACCTATCATTTCTGCTGTTAATTGCAGCATCTACTGTATCGGAATTTTTCATACTTACAAATTATCATATTAAATTGATAACCGAATTCTCATCATTACTCTTTATGATTCTCCTTGCCTTCGCAATTCCATTAAATATTCATAAGGAGCGAATAGTCAAGTATGAAAAAACCAGAAATAGAATACTTCTACTCATAACCATTACCCTTATTCTTGTTTTAGTCTTTGGCTACTTTACAGGATTAGCAAAAATAGCAAAAGAAGCAACTGAAGTTTTCCTTTTCCTTTCAGTAATGTACACCATGTACATAGTTATCAAAGAAAAACCTTCCTTATTAATTAAGCATAGGGAGAAGGAAGAAAAGGTAACAGCTCTTTTTTTTCTCATCTTCTTTCCGATATATACCCTTATTGGTTTGCTAAACTACCGGTATGCATTCGTTTCGGATTCTATGTTCGATGGACCCATAATCCTTTCGTTAATTTTTATAGCATTAGCAATCTCAAAGCTAACAGATGATATAAAACGTCTAACCTTGTTTTCTCCAAAAAACAAAGATTTCGGCGATAAGCTCTCCCCGTTTAACATATCACCCCGTGAAATCGAAGTTTTAGGTCTTCTTATTCAAGGCATCAGCTACAAGGAAATTTCAGAAAAACTCTTCATATCTCTACCCACCGTTAAAACGCATGTCTCAAACATTTACCAGAAAATGAATGTAAAAAATAAGGTGGAGCTAATTAACCTCTTGAACGCTTAACAACTCTTCGTACCCTCTTTACCGTATAGTACTCTATCATTCTGATTGTTATGAGAAATCATACTAAAGGATGATTTTGTATTATATGCATTAAATCATCCTATTTCCCGATTGTATAACGCTTGAATACCATCTTACTTTGCTGCCGAAAACCAAGGACATAAATTATGATGAGAGAAAAGTATTCAGAAAAACAATCAAGTAAAACATCCCCCTTTTGGAGGGGAAAATGGAAATTCATCCTTTGTACTTGCCTGCTTTGTATTTCGCAGCTCACGAAATCGCAGAGCAATACAATTGATAGTATAGAGTACTATAGGTTTCCACTACAAGTTTCTTTTGGAAATCAATGCGTAGGCCTTCCCTATCAGAATGTATTCAGCACCTTTAACCCTGCATTTTACCTAGGAACAGAAGTTGGTTATAATAAAAACCGAAAACATCATATCTGCCAAACTGCAGGTTTGGGTTTTTATGCCAATGAGGTAATTGGGAATACAATCACGTTAAATTCCGATTTTTGCTATCGGTTCACCCATAAATCAGGTGTTTTTGCTGATATATCATTGGGATTAGGCATAATAAATCAATTTCATCCAAGAGACATTTATGAGTATAGCCCTTCAACAGGAGCATACGATAAAGTCAAAGATTATGGGAAACTCGCTATTTTGTTAGAGAACGGGCTAAGCCTGGGGTACGACCTTTCATATAAAACCAAGATTCCAATTTCCATTTTTATAAAACATAACTTTTTTATACAAACTCCATACTTCGACCTTAAGTCGTTCCCATTTATGCCACAATCCATCACGCAAATAGGTCTTAAAATAAAAATTCGAAAATATGAAAAATAGCATCTTACTAATCGGATCAATCATAATGATACTAATACTAAACTCATGTAAAAAGGATTACCCAAATCCTGATAGTAATATTGAATGCAGCTTAAATTTTCAAAGCAATTCAAAAAACAGCCAGTACCAGAATTTACTGGATGACTATGCTAAAAAAGGATTTGTTGGATTAACCCTTTTAATCGATAACCCCGCCGATGGCCTTTGGATGGGTTCTTCGGGGTTTGCTGACATTGAGCATAAGATAAAGATGACCCCTTGCCATACTCACCATACAGCAAGCATTTTCAAATCCTACATCGCAGTAGTTATTATGCAAATGGTTCAGGAGGGAAAGATCGATTTAGATGATTATGTGAGTAAATATGTTTTGGCAAGCATTCTTAATAAACTTCCTAATGGTAAAAAGGTTACCATAAAAAACCTTTTGCAACACCGTTCGGGTATGCCCGATATTTTTGAAATAGATTTTTTGATGGACTTTTTTAATAACCCTACGAGGTCATATTCTATTGAAGAATTGCTAACCTATTTGTATGATATGAAGGCGAAGTCTGAACCGGGAACAACATTCTACTATTCAGATGCTAATTTTGCTCTATTATCATTGGTAATAAACAGTATTGATGGTGATTATGGTCAATCCATCAACGCTAGAATAATTCAACGGCTAAATTTAGATGAAACCTTCTTCATTGAAAACAAATATCAAAGCCCATATGGGTTAGCCGATAGCTACTGGGACAGGTATGGCGATGGAAAAATCGAAAATATATCCGACATACAAATGGCTCTGACGGCGGGTCTAAGGGGAACCGATGGGATTATAACATCAGCCAATGATATGAAAATATTCATCCAAGCGCTATTTAATAGCAGCATTGTTTCCACTTCATCATTAGTTCAGATGACATCATCTATAGATGTACCCAAATCAGAACAAGACAAACATGGAATTACTGGGTATGGACTTGGATTAATGAGAGTTAATGTTGGTAAGAATAGCTGGTATGGACATTTGGGGAGTCATATCGGTTCAGGCGCAATAGCTCTTCATAATCCAGCTAAAAACATCACCATAGTAGTTTTTCAGAATACTGGAACCTTCTTCTCCGACAAAATTAAACCATTATTCTTCAATCAACTTGTTAAAGATATTGAGGAGATAGCTTACAAGTAAAGCAATTGTGTAATTTCCTATTACTAATGCGAATTAATGGTTGGATAAAATACTAGATTATTAAACCATTAATTAGCATTAGTAATATAAACGGATATTCATAAAGTTTAATTTATTAGATTTTATATAGATTAGTTTTATAATTCATTGTTTTTCATTGTTAATCTAAAATTGAGTAATTCATAAGCGAGCTCCATAATCAGGTCATAGAACCCTAGCTTTTGACACCGTAAACGATCTTCGACAATACGACAACATTAGGTTTCACAGATGGCATGCTCCACGATTACTCTAAAGCGAGAAATCTCTCAATTCTGCTGCTTCTGCTCCTGCGTTAAGCCCTTCCCTTTGGGTTTCTTCTTCGGCATCCATATTTTAACTCCGCTCGGGTTGTGCCCCATGAACCCAGTATCCTACCAAAGGTTTTTCCCGTTGGGTAGGTTTAACGGTTGCTCATCTCATATTCGCTTGTCATGAACGCTACCGCTAAAGGTGCTGCTCAGAAACATTGAAGTTGGCTTGCGCCTGCATCATCGAGGAAGGTAGCCACCTTAAGCACCAGCAGCGAAAAAATTTCAGGTACACCTGAATGAAAAGTAGCTTATCTGAACACTGGGCAGCATGTTGGTCTAGCGAGGTAAGGCAATTCGCTGTCGAAGTTTGCACTCCAGAGTGAAACGACTTGAGAACTGTTTCCATTCTACACGAAACTCTACGACCAGCACATCAAACTCTGTAGGGGAAAAGCCCGTAAAGTTCAGAAACTGAGTTGTATTGTGTCTATGGTATACAAGGATATGTAAAAGAACGTATTATTGTTTTATTCAATATAATGTCTATTAAAAAAATTGTATAGGAAGAAAAAAATCACTATTTTCGTTGACAAAAAATGTCCTACAATAAAATACTGAATTTAAAAAACACTGAATTTATCGTCAAAATCATACTGCACTCTTATAAAATCATTTATTAGTACATAATTCAACCCACTTAATATAAACATCTCAATATAGAAATATTCACTTTATAGATTTTATATGACCCTATTTTAATCCCTAATAATGTTGTTATGGAATCAATTTTTTTAAAGAATGAAACATTAATACGAAAGCTTGAAATTCGTGAATTGCTTTTTATTAAGTGTGACGATCATTGCCTTTCTTTCCATTCTACAAATAATATTTTTCATACTACAGGGTGTCTTTGTGATATTTTAGAAGTTCTCCCTAGTTATTTTATTTTAATAAATCGCAATACTGTAATTAACTTAACCCACATTAAGGAGATAAAGTTGTCTCAAAGAAAAGTAATCTTACTAAACGATGCAGAGCATATAATTTCGCATCGGAAGATGAACCACCTAATGAAAACATTGTGTTTCTCAAATAGCAAGATGATACTTCATACGCTAGATAACGATTTTGATACGCTCACGAAGAGTAAGTAACTGTTATTAATTTGACCACATTTTTTATTTTACTTCGTATGTGAAAATGTGTCAGAATAATATTTTTAATTAATCATTTATAAAAATGGAGGATAAAATTATGAATAATCTATTTTCAAAAAAAATAAAAGAAGTAAAAGAAGATACACATGCTTATTGTTGGCTTGGTTGTACTGCTTGCTGGGGTTCTTGTCATGATACCTGTTTTGGCGTTTGCAGTTCATGTAGTAACCTTTGTAGCGGTTGCACTGGTCTTTGTCGAAGCAATCAAACTGGTGGTTGTTCGGGCTGTAGTATTACTTGCCAGGGATCCTGTACTGGTTCCTGTATGTATACATCATCTGGATCAGGTGGCGGCGGTCATCCTTTACCAGAAGAATATTAGTAAGGTATAGTTCAATGCTGACACATTTTCATTTATTACAGCTTTAACAAATTTAACTAGAAAACCCATCCCCCTATGAAATTAAATCCATTCTCCCATGAAGACCTCGTATTATTTAAAAGAACTGCAAATTATGTAAAACCATATAAAGGAAGATTTTTATTGGCATTTATTTGTGTCTTATCAGGAATCGGGTTTAGTTTAGCACAACCCTTAATATGGGCAAAACTCCTTACTAGCCTATTCGGACAAGATTATTCCACCATGCTTACGATGGTCAAGTATATGGTCGTATTCTTTACACTTACCACTACCATTGGGTTTATACAATCATATATCTTCTCAACGTTAAATCAGAAAATGATTTTTGATATTAAGTGGGACATGTTCAGTAAAATTCTAAATCTACCAATAAAAGCCTTTGACGAAATGAGAGCGGGAGAATTTATGTCAAGGTTAAACAGTGATGCTTCTGTAATTTCCAATATTATTACTGGACAATTTTTAAACAGCATTATCAATGTGCTAAGAATTTTAATTATTGGTATAGTAATGTTTAGTATTAGCTTAAAACTATCCTTGGTTGTTCTAATAGCATTCCCATGTACATATTATATTTTTTATTTTTTTGGAAAATTGCTCCGTAAAAGACAATCTGAAATTGCCAAACTAAACGATAGCTATTTCAGCACTATTCAGGAATCTGTGGTTGGGGTAAGAGAAATTAAATGCCTAGGAATCAAAGGTATTATACTCTCTAAATTTAAGACCCTTAGCGAATCGCTTAAAAATAAGAATATCCAAATAGGTATTTTAGAGAACACATCGAGTGTCTCTACTCAAGCAGTTAAATTTACAACTCAGGTTATAGCAATTTTACTCGGGTTTTTTTTAATTGCACAAGGGCAGCTAAAAGTTGAAATGTTTATCGCATTTATGTCATATTCAGAGCTATTCAGTAGTTCTCTTATGGAATTAACAAAATTGAATTCTAATCTCCAACAAGCACTCGTTTCTATAGGTAGAATATTTGAACTCTTAGACAATCTGAGCTATTCAATTGATAAGTATGGAAAAGATGAAGTGGCTTTAATTAAAGGGGAAATAGAATTTGAAAATATTCATTTTAATTATAATAGCAATGTCAACGTCCTTAAAGGAATATCCTTTAATATAAAGCCTAATCGGAAAGTAGCTTTTGTTGGTGGAAGCGGAGTAGGTAAAACCACTTTATTTAATCTTCTTCTAAGGTTTTACAATCCTTCCAATGGTAGTATTAAAATCGACAATATCAATATTGAAGAATTCAATGAAGAATCGTTAAGAAAACATATTTCGATTGTAAGACAGGAACCATTCCTTTTCCGCATGACAATTAAGGACAACCTTCTTTTGGCAAACCCAAATGCATCAATGCTAGAACTAATAAATGCTTGTACTAATGCTTACATACACGATCATATTGTTTCATTACCTGATGGATACGATTCAATTGTTGGGGAAAGAGGAATAAACTTTTCTGGAGGTCAAAGGCAAAGAATTGCCATTGCTAGGTCATTCTTAAAAAAATCGAAAATTGTACTATTTGATGAAGCAACATCGGCATTAGATAACGAATCGCAATATGCAATAAAACAAGCAATCGATAAATTAGCACTGAAAAGCACAGTAGTAATTATTGCCCACAGACTATTTACCGTTATAGATGCCGATGAAATCATTGTTATTGATGATGGTAAAGTAGTTGGAGTTGGTACGCATGAAACATTAATTAAAAACAACCACACATATACAAATCTTTACAAAACGGAGGTTGATACTATTAATAAAAACACACAAGGAATTTTATTAGTTTAATCTTTATGATGGCAGATTGGGAGAAAAAAATTTCGATAGCAGTCATTGATAGCGGAATAAATACCTCAGTAGATGACTTGAATAACTATGTAAGCAAATCCACCGCTTATAGAATTAATTCTGAGGGTTTCATTTCCGAGTTTCCTGAGATACAACCGAATGGCATACATGGTACATCAGTTGCTCTAATTATTAGAGATATTTGCAAAAATGTTGAGATAATAAGCTTAAATATCTTAAACGAAAACCTATCAACCGATAGTAGAGTAATGATTTATGCAATGAATGAGGCTGTGAAATTTGAACCAGATATAATTCATCTTAGCCTAGGTACTACTCGATGGAAATATAGGTCATACATAAAAGAAATTGTAAGTATAGCTACAGAAAAAAATATTATTATAGTTGCTGCCTGCAACAACTTAGGATTTAGATCATATCCTGCTTGTCTTAAAGGAGTGGTGGGAGTAAAGTTCACTAAAAAAAGAAACCGTTCGAAATATTATTATTACAAACGCATGAAATATTACTATGCTCCCTTTTCTATGAATGATATTGAGGGGGTCGATAAATTAAAAGGATGGCGTAAAATGAATGGAACAAGCGTGGCTGCGGCATTTATTACGGGACATATCGCAAAAATTAAAAGCAAGGAAAATCAAAAAAAAAAATCTGATGTAATAAATAGCCTAATTAACGGAATAAAATAAAAACTAAAAAGAAAAAAAATATGACTGAAAAGAAAAAAATAATGATGGGATCTTTGGAAGAAGAATGGCTTAGTGGCAAGGCAAAATCAATAACATTCTGCGTTACAGAAAATTGCAACTTAGCTTGTAAGTATTGTTATATGACTGGTAAAAACAGTACAACTAAATTGGATTTTGAAACTGCGAAGAAAGCTGTAGATTATATACTTTCAAGCAATGAAAGAGAGTTCGATTACGAAGGAGTAATATGGGAGTTTATAGGTGGAGAACCTTTTCTAGAAATTGAGTTAATAGATAAAGTTTCCGATTATATTAAAATTAGGATGTTCACTTTAAATCATAAATGGTTTGATTGTTATAGGTTTAGTTTTTCATCAAATGGTCTTTTATATACAAGTGCCAAGGTACAACAATACATTAAGAAAAATAGTGGACATATTTCGATAGGTATAAGCATAGATGGAAATAAAATAAAACACGACCTTCAAAGAGTGAAACCAGACGGATCGGGTTCTTACGATGATGTAGTGAAGAATGCATTGCTTTGGATAGAGCAGTTTCCAAAGGGAACTACTAAAGCAACTTTTGCTCAGGAGGATATTCCATACCTTAAAGATAGTATTATCAGCCTTTGGGACTTGGGGATCAAAATGATACCTGCTAATGTCGTATTTGAAAATGTTTGGAATGATGGAGATGATTTGATTTTCGAGAAGCAGCTGAAAGAGTTAGCTGATTATGTAATTGAGAAGAAAATTTGGACAGATCATTCTGTAAGGTTCTTTGACCCTAGAAATGGTTTCCCTAGCTCTAAAGATGATCTTAATAGGAATTACTGTGGTTCAGGTAAGATGTTAGCAATCGATTGCAAAGGAAATCTCTTTCCATGTATACGATTCTATGATATGAGCCTAAATAATCGGAAGGCCATATCTATTGGTGATGTAGAGAATGGTATAGATACAGATAAGGTCCGTCCATTTGAATTATTATCAGCTAGGGCTCAAAGCACCGATGAATGTATTAATTGCGAGGTTGCTACGGGTTGTTCATGGTGTACTGGTGGTAATTATGATTGTGCTGATACAGACACTATCTACCAAAGATCAACCTTTATATGTAAAATGCATAAGGCAACTGTACGTGCAACTAAATATTTCTGGGAAAGATTAAGTGATGAATTGGGCTATATGCCGAAGGAAAGGCAAATGCATATTGACCAATTGACTCCAAAAAATAATAAGTATTTACAGTTTATTTCATCCGACACAATTACCCCTCACTGTAGATATAGGAATTGGAGAAATGGTAGTGCCGTAATGAGTAATGAGGTAATTGAAAAAGGATTGAGTTTTGCCAAAAAAAATGGATACAACCCTGTTTTTCTTGGAGAAATCAAGGTCAAAAATAATCAGATAAATAAGAAAGATGTTATTTTATTGGCAAAAGTAAATTCAGCAGAAATTGATAATGGATATATAATTCCTATTTTCGATAATGAAGTGAATGCTTCTTCTAATGTAAATAATGAGAATAGTATTTTATTGATAAATAGGAGTAATATTTCTAATTTATTTATTCTCTCACAGAAGTTGTTTGAAAAATCAATACGAATAAACTTTGTCCTCGAAGAAATAGAATTATGGACTGAGAAAGAGTTGGAAATTTATGAAGATCAATTGGGTAAACTTGTGGATTTGATTCTTAAATCGTATCGAAGTGAAAATACATTAGAAATAAATGTGCTTAACGATCTTATGATGTTAAATTCAATAAATGACTGCGGTGCAGGAATTACATCATTTTCAGTTGCCCCAAATGGTAAGATATATTTCTGTCCTGCATTTTATTTCGATAATCCTGAGAGTCATATTGGTAGTCTTGAAGAAGGTATTAATATAAAAAACAGCTATCTCCTAGATGTAGAGAAGGCTCCAATATGCAATGGTTGTGATGTCTACAGTTGCAGTAGATGTAAGTTTTTAAATAAAAAACGCACTAATGAAATTAACACCCCCTCCAAAATGCAATGTGTAATAAGTCATATAGAACGAAATAAAGCAAGAGACCTGCAAATTGCCTTAACAAATGAGTTAGGCATGAAATTTCCCAATATAATTGCAGAAATAGATTATCTTGATCCTCTAGATAAATTATTGGAAGAGAGAAAGAAAATGGGTGTTTGTATGTAGGTCGTAAAATAAAAATGTTGATTTTTAAATAGAAGGAATAGTAAAAATTTAAAAAAGTAATCATGAAACGAGAAAAAGTAGGTGTAGTAACAAAAGAAGAAGGTGAAGAAATATTAAAGCTTTATGAAAGAAAACTAGCGCTTAAAGAAATTCTTCCATCTTTAAATAGCGGGTTGTTGTCAGATGAACAGAAAAATGAACTCTATGAGAAAGTTCTCTTAGATACAGGTAGGACAAATTCAGCGTTTCAATTATGGTGGGATAAAAAGAGTTCGAAGTACAATTGGAAATTCGTCGAAAATGGACAATGGACTATTGATTTTGATACCAACGAAATATTTTTAGTCACAAACTGATCTTAATCAAAAGACGTATCCATGAAAATGAAATTTTCGATAAGTTCATAAATAAAACATAGCAATTAACTTAAAAAGGGTTGTCTAAAAAGGCTGAATTAGCCTCCTTTTATTCGTGTACCTCGGAGAAGTTTCTCAAATATTCAATTCTCATAGGTTTAAATAAACTTTTTAGGCAGCTTCTTTTTTATAGAACCTTTGGCATTGAATTCTAAAAAGTTTCAAGTTAAACCTAATTTTTTAATTCAACCTAGATACATTTCAAGTTAATAATTGGATATTTGAATTTGAAACACAAAAATAACCTAATAGCTAATTATGAGACAAGCATGTTTTATCTTCCTTTTTCTTTTCTCTTTTTCACAAGCATTTTCACAATTCAAAAAAACATATTCTATTAACGGTTATGTAGAAGATATTGAAAGTGGCGAAAAGTTAATCGGTTGCTTTGTCCTCGATTCTATGGGCAAACATGGAACTGTAACAAATGCTTTTGGATACTTTAATTTAACCCAAAGTGCTGGTAAGTGTTTTTTAACAACTCGCTATTTAGGTTATGTGAATCAATCTATTCAATTTAATGTAAATAAAGATACAACCATAATAATTAAGTTATTAACACACTCTATTAAAATAGATGAGGTTGTAGTTGTTCGTTCCATTCCCGAAGATAAATTATCGAGACCACAAATCGGCCTTTTGAATATTAGCAGTAAAGATGTTAAGAAACTACCCGTCTTACTGGGAGAAGCAGATGTAATGCGAGCGCTGCAAAATATGCCAGGCATACAGGCCGCTAACGAAAGAAGTTCAGGTATAAGCGTTAGAGGGGGAAGTATTGATCAGAACCTTTTTTTACTCGACGATGCCCCGGTTTTCCAGATAACGCATGTAGGTGGTTTTTATTCTGTTTTTAACAACGAGGCGATAAAAGATATAAAGGTTTACAAAGGTGACATTCCAGCTAATTACGGTGGAAGGCTGTCATCGGTGATTGATATCCGGCAAAGGGATGGGAATATGCAAAACTATGCGATTTCAGGAGGCATTGGCATTGTTGCAGCCAATTTAAGCATCGAAGGGCCAATCATGAAAGATAGGATTTCCTTTATTGTCTCTGGCAAATCATCATACATCGGTTTGCTTTATAAGCTCATGCATTCTAATATGGTTTTATCGTTTTACGATTTAAACTGTAAGCTAAATGCGATTATCAATACTAAAAACCGCATCTTCATTTCGTCTTATAGTGGGGGCGATAAATTCGACAAAGATTTGAATTCCAATAAAACTTTTTCGGTTCGTTGGAACCATGTATATAACCCAAAACTTTTTAGCAATGCTTCGCTAATTTATAGCAGCTATTGCTTTAAATCTGGCAATAGCGACAATACCAATAATAACTCTTACGCATGGCGATCGGGTTTAAACCAGCTAACCCTTAAAGCCGAATATAACTATTACCTAAATAGCAATAACATAATTGATTTTGGAGTATCATCATCGTATAATACTTTTATCCCTGGTAAACTCGAAGGGAATAAAAATACAATTGAGAATATAACCCAATCAATTCCATTTAGCTACAGGATGGTTGATGAACAAAAGGTAATTGACTATGCCATTTATGTATCAAATCAACAAAAACTTACTGAAAGATTATCTTTTCGATATGGAGTACGAGCAAGTTTATATCAGAACATAGGTAATGGACAATGGGTTTATAGACTGAATGATTATCAGGTAGCCGATTCGTTTTATGTCTCCCAAAACAGCTCATACAGCAATTTCTTTAATATCGAACCAAGGCTTAGTCTGAATTACCGGATAGCGCAAAATTCAGCCATAAAAGCCAGCTACACATACACCACTCAGCAAACACAACTTCTAATGAAAACGAATGGTGGAGGTCCTTTGGATGTATGGTTTCCATCGGGTGTTAATATAAAACCTCAATTATCATCGCAGTATAGTTTGGGATTTATTCAGTACCTATTTAATAATTCATTAGAGGCAAGTTTAGAGGGGTATTATAAAGATATGAACAACATAATTGATTATAAAGATGGTGCGACATTTATGTCGAAGAATTCTATTTCAGAAATTAATAAAACTAGTTACAATTTTGAAGAACAGCTTCGAACCGGTAGAGGTTATGCTTATGGTTTGGAAATAATGCTTAAAGGAGGAAATAATAAAATAGATGGTTTTATAGGCTATACTTACGCCAGGAGCAAACGGGTAATTCAGGGTATTAATTTTGGTAATACCTACCTTTCCCCTTTCGACAAACCCCACACCCTTGATATTTCATTAAATTTCAATGTAACCAAACGGGTTTCGCTTTCAAGCAATTTCAGATACCAGAGCGGACAGGTCATTACTGTTCCAATTTATGTTATGGAAATGTGGGGCAAAACATTAGCAGGTTATTCAAATCGAAATGAATACCGATTGCCTGCCTATCAACGGATTGATCTAAGTTTAGTAATCAAAAACAAACAAAAACTAGGCAAGCGCTATCATAGCGAATGGAACTTTTCTGTTGTAAATATCTTAAATCATGCTAACATTGCTTACATTGACTTTGTTCCGTCAAAAGAGAATCCCAATATCATAGATGCCAAAGGAACATCTATGCTAGGCATTGTACCTTCAGTTTCTTATCAGTTTAATTTTTAAAAATGCGCATCAATATGATAACTTCAAAATTTAGCACTCGAGATTCAGGGTTATCTATTTTCAGAAACTTAAAATTCAGTGCTTGTTTACTAGCATTAGTAAATATCAGCTCTTGCCAAAAGGTTTTAGATATTGAGATCAAAACAAATGATAAACGATTGCTGGTTGATGGCGAATTTACTAACGATTCGATTATTCATAGCATAAAACTTTCCTGTTCAAGCAGTCTTCTAACAGGTGTACCACAGGGGATTGTTTCAGGAGCATCAATATATGTAACTGACAAAATAGATACATTTTACTATGCTGAAAGTAATATTACACCTGGTTTATATCAGACTCTAATTAAATGCTGCGGCAAGGGAGGAGTAAATTATTCGTTATCCATTACCAATATTGATATTGATAAAGATGGCATTATGGAATCTTTCTCAGCAGAATCCATGATGCCAGTCCCCGTGAAGTTGGACTCACTGATTTCTATTCGAGGCATACATCCCATGGATAAAATACCTGGAATTCTGAATAATGCATATTGCAAAATATTCTATAACGGTCCTGATTTTTTTTATTCATATATGACAGTAAACAATTATTCCGTAGCTAGCATTAGGGATTTAATAGGTACTGGCAATATAAATCGTTTTAAGGATTGGTATAGCTGTAAAAAGGTGCAGGAGCCAAATTCAACAATTAAATCTGAAAAATTCTTTTTTATTGCAAATTATGAAACTCTAGTAAAAGAAAACGACACCATTAATTACATTGGTTTAAATTTGACCCGATTACAATTTGAGTTCTTAAAAGAATTTGATAACAATACCGAGGGAGATCCGTTTCTTGATAATATGTATGATCAATTAAAGATACCTGCTAACATATCAACTAATATTGAGCCATCTAATAAAGTTGCGGGTTATTTCTTTATTTATTCGGTTTCGAGTATCTGCAAAGTTTTTAAAGAGTGAAAAATGAATCTGATTCGTTGAACGGACTTGAGATTTGGTTTGCAACGAATCAAAATTCAATTGCTCTGACACAAAATATTTTTTAGGTCATCAATTGTGAATTACGATACAATGTCGTTGATTTAAGCGTTATTAAAATGCTGACAGGTTCTTTAAACTCTGTCAGGTAAGCCAAATTATATTGACCTTTCAGGGTCGTTAGGATTGAAAGTGTAGATAGTTAATCCTTAAGTCAACGACATTAAAATTGAAAGTGAAAAATTTTTTATGAAGTGGAAATTTCAAACTAAAAAGGCGAGTAATATCAGCCTTTTTTTATTTTTCCTCTGTTTTTTGTAGCTAGAAAGAACTTCTGTCGTCTTATTATTGGTTATTCGTTTATTTCTTATTATCATGAATTATTTAAAATTTTATATACCATGTATTGCATACTACTATAATATATTTTATATTTGTATTCATATAATACCTGTTAAATTATAACTACAAAAGATTAATTTAATTATTATCAATAAGTTACCATACACTTGAATATAAAATTGAATACAAGTGAAATTAGAAATTCAAAATCTTTCCAAGAAATACCCAAACGGGAACAAGGCGCTAGATGATGTTAGCCTAACCATTGAAAGCGGCATGTTTGGCCTGCTTGGCCCCAATGGGGCCGGTAAATCAACGCTTATGCGCATCCTAGTAACCCTTTTAGAACCATCAAGCGGATCGGTTTTTATTGATGGATTAGACATATCGAAGCATCGGGATGACATCAGGAGCGTGCTTGGATACTTACCTCAGGATTTCAGGTTCTTCTCAAATCTTACAACCTTCGAGTTTTTGGATTATGGGGCACGCCTATCGGGGATGAAGGATAACAAAATCAGAAATAATGCCATTCATCAAATGCTCGAAACCGTGGGGTTATATGAAGCACGCGATCGTAAGGCGAATAAGCTATCGGGTGGAATGAAACGCCGATTGGGAATTGCTCAGGCACTAATTAACGATCCACGCATTATCATTGTGGATGAGCCAACCACAGGACTTGATCCCGAAGAGCGAATCCGGTTCAGGAATCTTCTTTCAACCATCAGCAACCGCGATGTAATAATTATCCTATCGACACATATTGTTGCTGATATTTCGAGCACATGTAAAAACATGGCCTTGCTTTCCAACGGAAAACTTGCCTACAATGGATCTCCCGAGAGACTTATCGATTCGGCGAAGGGTAAAATATGGCAAATGACCGTGAATAGCGATGAGATGGATAAGATTAGCAATCTATTTCCGGTTACAACTACAATTCCTGTGGATGATGGTTGGGAAATTGAGGTTGTTGCCGATGATCCATCTCCTTTTGTTGGGACACATGTAGAGCCAAACTTAGAGCATGCTTACGTTTACTTTATGGATAAGAACTCGAATAATCAAATCATTGACATTGACGAAAAATAGGCTATGCTTTCAATATTTCAAATAAAAACCATTGCCCATTTCGAGGCCAAAACGCTGTTCCGCAGCTGGTTTTTCAGGATTCTAGGAATCCTTATGCTTACCATAGTTTTCTTCTTCAATCTGGCCATGGTTGTCTTTGGCGATTATGGTGACGGTCAAATTCAACGTGCGGTTCCATCGGCAATACCCTACTCAAACCTGATGTTTTTTAATGTGGTTCAGGCAATTATTGCAGTATTTCTTGCATCTGACTTTCTTAAGCGTGATAAGAAACTCGATACTACCGAGGTAATCTATACCCGTTCCATGTCGAACGGCGATTATATTATCGGGAAACTTTTGGGCAATCTGTTCGTTTTTACTACCCTAAACTTTGTCATTCTCGGTATGGCATTGATTTTTAATTTGATTTTAGGGTTCAGCACTGTTAATTGGATTGCCTACATCTATTACTTCCTATTAGTTTCTGTACCAACGCTGATATACATAATTGGGCTATCGTTTATCCTGATGAATTTGATAAAGAATCAGGCTGTAACCTTTGCGGTGCTTATCGGATACATATTTCTAACTCTATTCTATCTGCAAAATCAGTACTACTATGTTTTCGACTACATGGTGTATAACATCCCTATGCTTTATTCCGATCTTATCGGATTTATTGACCTTAAACTACTAGTTATTCAACGAGGGATGTACCTATTATTGGGCTTATCGTTTATCTCGCTAAGCGTTTATAGATTATGGCGACTGCCCAATAAGCCATACTCCAACCTGTATCCAATCTTTCTGTCCGTAATATTCCTTATTGGTGGCGTTTACCTAGGTTCATTGCATGTCCGGAACTCGATGAGAGGTGAAAACCTTAGAGGTGAAATGCTTAATTTAAATGATAAATATGCTAGCAATCCACGATTAACTCTAACCCACGAGGATATTAAGCTGAATCATAAAGGCAAAAGTATTGAGGTGGAGTGTATTCTTACCGCTGTTAATCATACATCAAAAAACATAGATACAATTGTTCTATCGCTAAATCCTTCGCTTTTAGTTTCAGGCATTTGGGAGGATAAAAATGAATTAACCTTTAGCAGAAAAGAACATCTTATCCAACTTGAGCCCAAGAGGCAAATTTTACCTAACGAATCTATAACACTTAAGATTGTTTATAATGGCACCATTGACGATGAAGCATGTTACATTGATATTGATAAAAAAACAAGAGACGCATCGGAAGAATCGGATATGGTTAATATCGGAAAGATTTATAGCCGGATATCCGATAAGTTTGTTCTGCTAACGCCTGAGAACAACTGGTATCCGACAACAACCGTTGGTTTTAATAAAATCAACACGCTTTGGATGTTACCCCAATTCTGCAAGTTCAATCTTTCAGTTCAAACAAGCGAAGGGATGGTTGCTGTTTCGCAAGGAGCACCTAATAGTTCTACAAATATAACCCAATTCACCACCGATAAATCGTTAACAGGACTATCGCTAGTGATTGGGCCATACAAGAAAATATCCTACAATACCCAAGAGCCCGAAATTGGGGTTTACCTCAAACCCAATCATGATTACTTCAACAAGGCCTTTCCCGATTTAAAGGATACCATTCAGAAAATGGTATACAAATCACTAGAGGATTACAGTCTTAGGCTAAAAATGCCATATCCATTTAAGCGGCTATTCTTGGTTGAAGTGCCCATTCAAGTTCAAACCCATCAACGTTTCTGGTCAAATCATATGGAGATGCTTCAACCAGAATTAATCTTTGTACACGAAAAAGGGGGACAGAATAGACGTTTTAATTTTGAAAGTAATATAAAAGACAGCAAAGATAATGGTGATGGCAAAAGCCTTAGCGCAAAGGATTTGCAGGAGGAGGAATTTAAGAAATTCTTGGCGAGTTTCACAAGAAGAGCCACTACCAAATTTAATTACAACAATCGATCTGTTCAGGAAGAGGAACGAATTAATCCTTACTTCGTTTTCGATCAATTCTACGCATTCAATCACCAAGTTGAATCAAAGGAATATCCTGTTTTTAACACAATATTAGGTTCATACTGCTTAAAACAAGCATCCATTTCGACCGAGAATAAATATACTTATGGATTTAGCGAGGAGGAAAAGGCGGTACTTCTTCTACAGAAAAAGAGTTTAAGCCAAGTTATATTAAATCCTGACTACTATAGTTTAGCCGATAATATAATCAACATGAAAGGTGATGTTCTATTATCGTTACTAGAGAAGAAAATTGGCAAAGAAAAACTTGACGAAATCCTCAACGAGGTTTTTACCAAGTATAATAGCAGAGCAATTCCGTTCGAGGAGATCAATAATCTATTTAAGAATAGAGCGGGTCAGGACCTAAGCAAACATCTCAATTTATGGCTAAGCTCCGATAAACTCCCTGCATTTAGGATTGGTAAAGTAGATGCTTATAGAGTTACTGATGGGGAACGACAACGATTCCTTACCCGCTTATCGATTGCAAACGAGGGAGCAATCGAAGGTATTGTTAAGATTGCTATACGCGAAGCAGGTAGCAACGAGAGTAGCCAAGAGAAGAAACTTGATTTTAAAACTTACGATATTGAGCCAAATCAGATAAAAACAATAAGTATTCTTACCGACAAGCAGCCAACAGATGCAGTTATTAATACAAATGCATCGATGAATATACCGGTTAAAAAGGAAATATCAATTCTTAAAGTTGAAGGGGATGGTAGTATGGTTGCAAAGAATGAAGAAAAAACTACTCCGCTCAACCGTTGGGATGAGGAGGGTGAGATAATTGTTGACAATGAGGATTCTTTATTCAGTATTACAAATGTTTCAAAGCAAGGACTGCTCATACGTTTAGCAAATAAGATTGGAAAACCTGGCGATGATTATCAGGGCTACATGTGGTGGTCAGTATCAGGGAAATGGAACAAATTCATTAATAATATTTTTTATGGCAAATACCTTCATTCAGCCGTGGCAATAAGATCAGGTGGTGGAAATTCAAAGGTCATATGGAACATTCCTATTGAAGAAAAGGGGCAGTATGATATTTACACATTTATACCCAAAGACCCAACCGATGATGATGAGCAGCACTTAGGCGATTATCAATACACTATAAGCCATGACGATGGCGAGAGCAAGGTTACCATTAATTGTAAAGATGTTGATAGCGGTTGGGTGTTACTAGGCACATACTACTGTTCGCAAGGGAACACCAAGGTGGAACTGAATAACGAATCGAAATCGAGGGTTGTAATTGCGGATGCAATAAAGGCTGTGAAACTATAATAAATCGAACACACCTTGCCTACCGGCAGGCAGGAACGACACAAACTATACAGATAAACACAAATAATATTAAAACTATGTATAAAAAATTACTAATTGCAATTATCGCTTTTCTAATTGTGGTTTGCCCTAAATTAGAGGGTCAATCGCTAATAACCCTCGAAAAGGCAATGGAGATTGCAGGGCAGAATAGTCCAGAAATACAGATATCCTTACTTAACTTAACAAGGTATAAGGAGTCGCTAAATGCTACAAAAGCATCGCAAAAATCAAGATTCCAGTTGGGTATAACGCCCTTCGATTATTCAAATTCGCGTAAATTCGATGACTACAGTTCAACTTGGTACACCACCGAACAAACCAAATCGAATGGGTCATTTACAGTTACACAACCATTTCTTCCAACCGATGCGACAATTTCGCTAAACAATGAGTTTGGATGGATGAAAACCTATAATGAACGGAGTGATATTCTTAACGCAAATACTAAATCGTTCAATAACAATCTATACATCAGCATTAATCAACCCCTCTTTACCTACAATAAACGTAAACTCGAATTGAAGGAGCTTGAGCTCAGCTATGAAAATGCAAATCTTGATTATACCATGCGAATGCTTAATCTCGAAAAGCGTGTAAGCCAATACTTCTATCAGGTTTACATGGCTCAAATGAGTTTGAACATTGCAAAAGACGAACTTGAAAAAACACAACAGAGTTATGATATAATCACGAATAAGGTTAGTGCAGGCCTTACTGCTAAAGAACAATTATATCAAGCGGAACTTAACCTTATGACAGCCAAATCTACACTGCAAAACCAAGAGGTGAATCTTGAAAATGCAAAGGACGAGTTTAAAAATTATGTAGGAATTGCCATTAAGGATGAGGTTATCACACTCGCCGATATTACCGTAACACCCACAAAAATTGATTTGGCTATTGCCGTGCAACATGCACTCGAAAGCAGAATGGAACTCCGTCAAAAGCAAATCGAAATTGAAAACTCTCAGTTTGACCTGATTAAAACAAAAGCGTTGAATGAGTTCAAAGGTGATCTTAATCTCTCGTTGGGTGTTTTCGGCGAAAATGAAAAACTCGCTGATACCTACGACAACCCCACACGAAGCCCAAAGGTATCGGTAACATTCAGCATTCCCATATTTGATTGGGGCGAAAAAAAGTCACGGATAAAATCACAGGAGGCTATACTTAAATCCTCAAATTTAAATCTTGAGAATGAGAAGAATCGAATAGAAGTGGATATTCGTAAGGTCTATCGTAACATTCAGAACCTATATAATCAGATTGAAATTGCCAAGCAGAACGAGAAAAATGCTCAACTCACCTACGAAATTAACTTAGAGCGTTATCGTAATGGGGATTTAACAAGTATGGACTTGAAACTTCACCAAAATCAGCTATCGGATAAAAAGACGGCTTTGGTTCAGGCTCAAATTAACTATAAACTCGAAATTTTAAACCTTAAAATACAATCACTCTACGATTTTGAAAAAAATCAACCGCTTGTTCCATCAACCCTATTTACTAATCAGAAATAACTATAACATATATGAAAGCAAAAAATATTATATACCTATCAGCCTTAGCATTAATAGGCTTTTCGTGTAACAATTCAGAGGAAAGTAAAACAAATGAACCCGAGATTCCGGTATCAGTAAATAATGTTACCATGTCGGCCATCGAAAAGGTAATTAACACCAATGGCACAGTCTATCCGATGCAGAAAGCCGAGTTCAAATCGGAGATATCGGGTATCTATAAGCTGATGACCAATTCAAAATCAGGCAAAAAATATAGACTTGGTGATATTGTTAAATCAGAGGAAGCAATTATTCTGTTGGAAGATCCTGAGTATGAAAACTCTATAGCAATCGACTCAAAAAAGTTAAACCTCGATATTGCTCAGCAGGAATATACTAAGCAGCAATCGCTTTTCGAAAAGGGAGGTGTAACTCAGCGTGAGATGAGGAACGCAGAAGTTAGCTACACCAACGCAAAATACGATTATGAGAATTCGAAGCTGAAAATTGCTAAAATGAAGGTTGCATCTCCATTTGGTGGGGTTATCGTAGATTTGCCTTACAACACTCAAAGTGTTAGAATTGCAGCAGGGCAGCCACTATTCACCGTTATGGATTACGGACAGATGTATATGGAGGTTAGCCTACCCGAAAAATATGTTAGCGATCTACAATCGGGAATGAAAGTTCGCTTAACAAGCTATAATCTTCAGAAGGATACTATTTGGGGAACCATCACCGACCTCTCCCCTGCTATTAGCTCCGAGACAAGGACATTTAAAGGCAGAATTGATATTAGCAACCCAAGCCTTCGCCTTAAACCCGGGATGTTTGTAAATGCTGATATTGTAATAACTAAAAAAGAAAATACAATCGTTGTAGCGAAAGAGTTAGTGCTTCGCAATAATGATATTCAGTACGTTTTCATCATTGATAAGAGTATAGCTAGACTTCGCGAGGTGACTACAGGTATTGAAAACGGGAATAATATTGAAATCCTTACAGGCTTAAGCAAGGATGATCGACTCGTTGTTAAAGGTTTTGAAACCTTGAAGGATAATAGCAAGGTTAAGGTAATTCGATAATATGCAAGAGATAATAACCACGGAGACACAGAGTACACACAGAGACACAGAGATGATTATTCAGAACTATACATTGGTATTATATGTCGTAAACAAATTTGCCAAGTTGTTTCAAAGCTATTTTTCTGTGACTAGCAAAACAATTATTGAAAGAAAACTCTGTGATCTCCGTGTTCCCCGCCTGCCAAAGAACTTGTTCGGCGGGCAGGTCCGTGGTGAGTCGTTACGATTTTAAAATATCATACAAAATTCAATGAAAAAAATTGCACAATTCGCTGTTGACTATCCTGTATCAATCCTAATGCTTATTCTTGGGGTTGGGGTGCTTGGATGGTTCTCGTACGATAAGCTCAGCGTCGACCTATTCCCCGATTTAAATAATCCCCGCCTATTCATCGAGGTCCGTTCGGGAGAGCGTCCACCTGAGGAGATGGAGAAGCAATATGTAGAGCAACTTGAAGGGATGGCAATCCGCCAATCGAATGTAGCCGAGGTTTCATCGGTTATTCGCGCTGGTTCTGCTCAGGTAACCGTTGAATATAGCTGGAATACCGATATGGATGAGGCATTCCTCGATCTTCAAAAAGCGGTGAACTCCATCAGTCAGCAGAATAAAGCCGATGAGATAAAAATTACTCAACACGATCCCAACAGTTCCCCTGTAATGATTATAGGCTTTAGTCAGCCTGGCAAGAATGACCTTAACCACCTACGTAAAATTGCCGATAACTATATCCGCAATGAGCTGATTCGACTTGAAGGCGTTGCCGAGGTTGAGATTACAGGGCAAGAGGAGAGCGAATTGAGAATCAGCACTGATCACAATCGGCTTGATGCTTTTGGGATATCGCTGAGCGAGCTGAGCCAAAAGATACAATCTCAGAATCAGCAGATCTCTGGCGGAACAATCGTTGAGTCAGGCATGCAGTATATCGTAAAGGGGGTTGGCTTACTAAAAAGTATCGACGATTTTAATAGCCTCATTGTTGGCTACAAATCAACTGTTACGGGTAATCCTTCAGGATTAAAAGCACCAATCTACCTCCGCGAGGTTGCAGACGTAACTATTACTAATCAAATCCCAAAAAACATTGTTCACCTCAATGGTGAGAGATGCCTTGGGCTTGCCGTTTATAAGGAGACCCGTTTCAACACCGTTAAGGCAGTTGAGCAGACCAATAAAGCCCTCGAAAGCATTCGCAAAGCATTACCCGAATATAAAATCGAAATAGTAACCAATCAAGGAACTTTCATCAGCCAAGCGGTTGGAGAGGTTAAGGATAGCGCATGGATGGGTATGATTCTGGCCATATTCGTTCTTTTCCTTTTCCTTCGGAAAATTGGAACTACACTAATTGTTGGGTTTATTATCCCAATTTCGATAATTGCCACCTTTACTGTGATGTATTTTACTGGACTAAACCTCAACATCATGACCCTTGGAGGACTAGCACTTGGGGTTGGGATGCTCCTCGATAATGCCATTGTAATCATTGAAAATACATTTCGGCATCATGAGGAGGGCGAATCGGTTCGCGATGCTGCAATCAATGGCACTTCCGAGGTTGGAATGGCAATCGTTGCTTCAACGTTTGCATCAATCGTTGTATTTTTACCCATTGTTTACATGCACGGTGCATCGGGTGAGCTGTTCCGCGATCAGGCGCTAACGGTAACGTATTCTCAAATCACCTCACTTTTTGCTGCAATCCTTTTTCTTCCGATGTTCTACAACTTCTTTTTCAAGAAGAAACCGGCACCAGTAAGAACTACTTCATTAAAGTTTGAATGGTACGGTAAACTACTCGATAAATTACTGAACAGAAACAAACTCATCGTTTTCTTGACCTTTGCGGTCATTGGTGGCTCGTTGATGCTACTACCATATATCGGAACCGAATTTATGCCCGCAGCGAATAGCCGTGAGTTCACCTTCGATATCAAGATGGACGAGGGAACAACTCTTCAGCGAACATCGGCAGTAGTTGAGAATATTGAATTTATCATAAAGGATGGACTAAAGGAGAATGTTGAACTTGTTTACAGCCAAAGTGGCCCATCCACAGGAATTTCCGATAATTCAAGTTCGGTTTATACGGGAGATAACACCGCAAACATTCGGGTCATTCTAAAAAAGGATTCAAAATACAGTCCCGATCAGGTAATGAATTTGATAAGCAATGCCACCGATGGTGTCAAAGGGCTAGAGGTTCGTTTCAATAAGGATGAGTCAACGCTTCGACAAATCCTTGGTACCACCGAGGCACCTGTGGTTGTTGAGATAAGGGGTCAGGATATTGGGCTGCTCTCAGAGATTGCCGATAGCGTTAAGCTAAAGATGTTAGGTTTATCGAGCCTCTACAACGTGCGTTCATCAATTGAAAAGGGTGCTCCTGAAGTGGAAGTTACCATCGACCGTGTTAAAGCAGGAATGTATAATATCTCGATGCAAACAGTTGTTGATCATCTTAAAAACCAACTCGATGGCCTTGGCGCAGGTCAGATGGAACAAGGGGGTGAATTGCGTCCTATCAATTTAAGGATACCCGAAAAAGGTCTATCGCAGCTCGATGATATTACCATTGCTAGCGGGAATCAACTTTTTAGATTGAGCGAAATTTCCACAATCAAAATTTCAAGATCGCCACAGGAGATTCATCATAGGAATCAGGTTCGTATGGTAAAAATTTACGCTATGAAATCAGGTAACACTCCACTTGATAAAATCGCTCAACAGATTTCGGCAAAGACAGCATCCATTAACCTACCAAACGATTATAGAATACAGATTACGGGGGAAGAAGAAAAGCGTCAAGAGGCTATGAAGAATCTCACCTTGGCTTTTCTTCTATCCATTGTATTGATATATATGGTTATGGCCTCGCAGTTTGAATCGCTGATACATCCGTTTACTATTTTACTAACAATTCCTCTAGCGCTTGTTGGCTCAATCCTAGCATTCTTCATACTTGGTAGTTCACTGAATATCATATCAATAATTGGTATTATAATGCTTGGTGGTATAGCTGTAAACAACTCAATTATTCTTGTAGATAGAATAAATCAGCTCAAAGATGAGGGATTGGATAGGCGAACGGCTATTATCAATGCAGGAAGACAACGTATTCGCCCAATATTGATGACCACTTTAACTGCAATCCTAGGTTTGGTGCCTATGTTAATTGGTTTTGGAGAGGGCGCAAGTCTCAGACAGCCAATGGCCATCGCAGTTATAAGCGGATTATTTACCTCGACCCTGCTTACGCTTATTGTAATTCCATGTTTCTACTACACTTTTGATTTGATAGGTGCACGTTTTTCAAAGAAAAAAACTGAATAATCGAATCGTATGGAATTCATAATCAAACGTAAAGTTCTAATCGGCATGCTATTTATAGGCATTACCCTATTGGGGTATATATCCTATAAAAAGTTGGCTGTGGAGATGCTTCCCAACGCCGAACTGCCCTTTCTGATTGTGCAAGTGCAATCTGCAACAGAGGTCGATCCTAATTACATGGAGCAAAAAGCCGTAATTCCTTTAGAAGGAGCCATTGGAACCCTCGAAAATATTGAGCGAATAGAGTCAAATATCTCGCCGAACCATGGCATTATTTTCGTTTCGTTTCAGAAGAAGACCAATTTAAAGTACTCATATCTGAAGCTGCAGCAAAAGATCGATCAGGTTAAATCGCAGCTGCCTCAAAGTTTTTTCGTTCAACTTACCCGATTCGATATTAAACAGCTTACCGGCGACTTTATGGAGCTTCAGGTAAGCGGCGAGGGTGGCGTAGAAAGAATCCGCAATTTGGTGGATAAAAAGATTAAGCCTGAACTTGAAAATGTAGAGGGAGTCTCTAGGGCAAGTGTTTTCGGTGGCAGGGAAAAAACCATCGAGGTAATTATTGACCCCGATGCTTGTAAAGCATTTGGAATAACCACCTCAGAGGTTAGGTCGGCTCTTTCGAATAGCGAGAAACAAAAAACCTTTGTTGGCAAAGTAAATGATGGGAGCAATCGCCTATTCGTTCATGTTAGCGCGGAGTATAAGGATGTCAATGATATAGGTCAAATTGTTGTTGGGAAAGGTCCTGTTTTTCTTAAAGATGTTTCAAAAATCTACTTCGGATTCAAAAAGGAAACCTCTTTTAGCCGTATCAACGGCAAGGATGCCGTTACCATTATGCTGATGAACGATAATCAGGCCAATCTAATCGACCTATCACATCGCATCCTAAAGGTTATCGACAACATCAACAGCAAATATAAAGATCAGGATGTTGCTGTTATTATTCAGAGCAATAAGGCGAAGGATATTGAGGATAACATGAATGATATCATCAACCTTGCACTTAGCGGCGGACTGCTAGCAATATATGTTTTATGGTTATTCCTTCGTAACATAAGAATTGTATCTCTTATCGGGCTTTCAATACCAATATCGATTTACGCTGCGTTTAACCTTTTCTATGCATTCAATATCTCAATAAACACGCTATCGTTAATAGGATTGGTGCTTGCAGTGGGTATGCTAGTGGATAGCAGTATTGTTGTGCTCGAAAATATTTTCAGGCATAGAAGTAACCCAAACATGTCAATAAACAATGCTGTCATTCAGGGGACAAGCGAGGTCTGGCGTTCAATTTTTGCATCGACCTTGACCACAATAGTCGTTTTTGTCCCTTTTCTTTTCAGCGACAATTTCTTTGTTAAAATAATTGGGAATCAAATTGGTATATCAATTATTTCAGCACTTACCATCTCGCTATTCGTAGCGCTGATTTTGATTCCTTCCGTTACTCACACATTCTTATCGAAAAAGAATAATATCCCATCGGTCAATCGGCTTGACCTAAGAAATAGGATGATTCAGATATACATGGCTCTTCTAAAGACTACCCTTCGAAGACCTGTTCAAACCATTATCACAGGCATTATCCTATTCTTCGTTTGCATACTTCTGAGTTTAACTATCAGTGTTATTGGTGAGGAGGAGGCTGTTTCCTCTCAAGTGCGCGTATATGTGAACATGCAGGCTGGCTCCTCGCTTGAAACATCGGACAAAACGGTTAAACTTATTGAAGAATATATCAAAGATTGGCCAGAGATTAAATTATTAACAAGCCGCATTCAAACCGATAATGCCGTTCTAACCCTTGAGCTAAAGGAGGATTTTGATAAAATAAATGGAAAAAATATTGAAGCATTAAAGAACGATATCCGCGAAAAAACAGCCGATTTACCCAACGCAATCGTTGAATTCGAAGAGAGCGGTTCACGTTCAGGTGGAGGAAGAAGCGGTGGTGGAGGCGGTGGTGGCGAGTCATCGGCCTTTTCAAGCATGCTTGGTATTGGCGATAATTCGGAATCGATAATCCTTAAAGGCCAAGATTTTCAGCAAATGCGAAAAGTAGCTGAAGATTTGAAATATCGGCTAAAGGATAAAACTAGCTGGATTAACATGAGCCTTCAATCGGAGCGACCCGAGGTTCACCTTGCTTTCAATCAGCTATTGATGAATGAACTCAATATCCCGCTGACCGAAATAAATTCGGCAATGAATAACTTTTCTGGCGAAATATCGACTGGAGTGCGATTCAAACAGAAGAACGAAGATTACGATATTATTATACGTGAAAAGGAGATTGAGCAGAACAAGCCAAAAGAGCGAAATATTAATGATTTAAAAGGCCTTCAGGTGCGTGATGCAAATGGTGGAAATCATGATTTACAAAATATTTCGAGGGTGAATTATGCATCCGGAATCTCTCAGCTGAATCGTGTGAATCAAGAAAAACAGATCACCATTACCTTTGCTTACCCCGAAAGATCAACAAAAACAAAAGAGGCACTTGAATTTTACCGAACTGAGGTTGATTTAATTGTTGCTGGATACGCATTCCCTTCGGGAATTGTGGCGGAGGTTAAGCACGAACAGATGGATTTAAACGAGTTCTATTTTCTTATAGGAACTGCCCTCCTGTTGATTTTTATGATTCTTGCCTCGGTATTCGAATCAATGCTAACCCCATTCGCATTGATGTTTACTATCCCTCTTGCAGCCATTGGTTCAATGCTTGCACTGATACTATCGGGAAACAGCATGTTCAGCGTAAATACCCTAACCGGATTCTTAATACTCATTGGTGTTGTAGTGAATAACGGTATCATTCTGATTGACTATACCAACATTTTACGAAAAAGGGGTTTCCGAAAGAATCGTGCAATTATGATTGCAGGCATTTCCCGCGTACGGCCTATACTAATTACATCGTTAACAACAATTATTGCGTTACTCCCACTCGCTATTGGTAAAAAGGAGTATGCCGTTGTTATTGGCGCACCCTTTGCCATTACTGTAATGGGTGGACTAACCTTTAGCACCATACTTACCTTAGTTTTTATTCCAACCTGTTATTCAGGACTTGAGAATGGAATAAATTGGATTAAGAGTCAAAAACAATGGGTTAGGATTACAATGATTACCTCATTAATCGTAGGATTTGTATTGATTTATTTTAATGTAGAAAGCATTGTTTGGAGAATGGTCGCTTTAACTGCAATGTTTATTGCTATTCCAGCCATTACCTATTTTCTTTTAAATAGCACAAGGAGAGCACAAACGAAGCTTATCCCCGATGATGAACCGATTGTAATTAAAATTGGGAATCTTGTTAAAGTATATGAACGCGAAGGTCGTTTCTCGCGCGAATGGTACTCGGGTCAGAGAATCACAAGTAGAGATGATAAGAAACCTTCCTATCATGATTGGAAAGATATGATTAACTACAGCTGGCAGCTGCCGCTGCTCGGTTTTTTAATCTACTTTACCTATTTCCGTCTCGATAGTGGTTGGTGGACATTTATTTTTATCCATTTCACAGGGCTTTCGCTGTTATTCACATTAAAACCGTTTAAATATCTGCTAGAGAATGCCAAACCAAAACGGAAATGGAAACAAAAACTCTACCCAAAACTTCCTCGAATTTTGCTATGGGCCTTTCCTGTTGTTAACATTGCAATACTTGCGCTTAGATGGAAAGGAATTCCATACCTGATTATTGTTGGATTACTTTGGTTTATTGGGCTTATAATATTCTTAACAGCAAAAAAACTGTACGAACAGAATATCAATGTTGATAGAATTGAAGGACGATTTAGCGGTTTCCGCAGAGCCTACTATAGGTTGATTAAACAAATACCACTGCTCGGTAAACGCCGCCAACCATTTAAAGCACTATCGGGTGTATCGCTTGAGATTGGTACAGGAATGTTCGGATTACTAGGACCCAATGGTGCAGGCAAAACAACGCTGATGCGGATAATCTGCGGAGTACTCGATCAGAGCTATGGGAAAATATTTATCAACGGAATTGATACATTAGAGAAGAGGGAAGAACTTCAAGGGTTAATAGGATACCTGCCTCAAGAATTTGGAACATACGAGAACATGACCGCTTGGGGATATCTTGATTATCAAGCAGTGCTAAAGGGTTTAACCAATGCTGAGCAAAGGCACGAAAGGCTTACCTATGTTCTTAATGCGGTGCACATGTTTGAAAAGAAAGATCATAAAATTGGCTCTTTCTCGGGTGGTATGAAACAGCGTATTGGGATAGCTCAAATACTGTTGCATCTACCCAAAATTCTTGTGGTTGACGAGCCAACAGCAGGGCTCGACCCGCGTGAACGCATCCGTTTCCGAAACCTATTGGTTGATTTAAGCCGCGACAGGGTTGTAATCTTCTCAACACACGTTATCGAGGATATCTCATCATCGTGTAATCAGGTGGCAGTAATTAATAAGGGGAAGTTAAAGTTTTTGGGTCAACCACAGCAGATGTCAACCCTTGCCGAAGGGCATGTATGGCAGTTCAACTTGCCTGCTGATGAGTTTGAAAACTTTAGCCAAAAGCAGCTAATCGTTCATCATCGTTTGGATGGCGATGTTATTCGGGTACGCTGCGTTTCATCCGAAAAACCATCCCCTGATGCAGTGCTAGTAAAACCTGTTTTGGAGGATGCTTACCTATGTTTACTAAAAGGAATTGTTGATACAAAAATAAGTACTTAAAGTGCCTTAACTCTTGTCCCTTTAAGTGCGCTAAGCATTAAAATATCAAACATGAATAAAATATTACTGCTTTGGAGGATGACCCGCTATAATCTTCAGATTGTATTTTCGGGTAAGTTCATTTGGTTCCTGTTGGCGTCTATTGCATTTTTTCTATTCATCAGCACCATGATGGCCTTCAATGACTCCAACATTCAAATTAAAGATATTTACGATTCTCTTGTATTCCCTGGAATGCTGCTAATGTTCTACCCTACGGTATTTGGTATTCAGCATGATACTGATTCACGAACCATTGAGCTGCTGTTTGGAATTCCCGATTATCGGTTCAAGGTCTGGCTATTCAGAATCCTAATCATCTTTGTGTTTGTATTCATTCTCCTTATTGCATTTGCATTTGCTGCGTGGATTCTTTTTGAACCAATACCTATTGTTGAGTTTGCCTTTCACCTAATGTTTCCGCTTATATTCTTGGGAAGTATGGCATTTTGGGTTTCAACTATAATTCGAAATGGGAATGCAACGGCTGTGGTGATGGTAATCCTAGGAATAATCCTATCCATATTTAGCGAAATGCTTCGAAATTCTTACTGGAATATATTGCTAAACCCTTATCAGGTTCCTTCCGATTTGAACCCCCAAATTTGGGCTAAGATTATTTTCAAGAATAGAATATTCCTGACAGCAGGAAGTATGGTGTTCTTATTAGCAGGGATGCTTAAACTACAGAAGAGGGAGAAATTCATTTAATAAGAAAGATCCTTTGTATAGAGTTTTATGCGGTGTGTAATTCGTGATTGAGTTACACATATGCTTTCATTCTATAGCTTTACCTTCCTGCTTCCCCCTCAAATGAATTATCAGTCCATTAAGGAAATTACGAAGGAGTTGATCGCCACATGGCTTATAGTTCGGATGATCGTCTTTACGGAAAACAGCACTTAGCTCGGTTTTTGTAATCTCGTAGTTTACGAGTTTGAGTATTTCAACAATTTCATCATCCCTAAGGTGAAGGGCAACTCTCAGCTTTTTGAAAACATCATTATTATCCATGAAATACAAATTTTTCGTTTATGAATATCTGACCTGTAAGGCAATAGACTAAAACCCTTCTATAAATTTCTGAATATTAGCGTGAAGTTCATTTACAGCCTGCCTATGAAATATTGGGTAGAGCCTTTTCTCTCTAAATTTGGATTTATTGCGGTATTTCGATTCTTGAGATATAACCGTGTTGCCATCCTTATCCTCAATTAACCGAACCTGCTGAGTACCTTCTGTCATCCCATTATTTAAATAACAGAACCGAATTATTTTATTTTCCTCATCAACCTTTGTAACCTCAAGCGCAACCGCAATATTCTTTATGCCACCAAGGAGTTTTAGGTTCAAATATAAAACTTCTCCCTCCTCTATTCCTTTTATATCATCGTTATCATAAAAGATTTTATCCTTGTTTTTTGAATATAGAAATCCAAACGAGACCATTCTTCCCCGATACTCATCCTTTGGTCTAATACTTTTAAGTTTAACCCAAACCTTAAGAATCGTCTCTTTGATAATATGTGAACTATTCTGATGGCTATACCTGCTTGAGTCCTGCACATTGTAACAGGATGGTTTTAATTCTATGAAATAATTCACCCCACCCTCAAACTGCTGCTTCAATAAACCTTGAACCTTTTTTTGAGGGACACGGTCAAAATCTACCGAGGTTAAATGAAGCTGAGCATATAAGTCTATACCCCAAATTATAGATAGAAATAACACCAAACTGGTTTTAACCTTCATTTTTTTCTACGGGTTAGAGAATACAATTATGTTTTCATAAGTATAACTCCGACTATTCAAATATAGCTATTACTTTGAACTATCAATTTTATAATCCGAAACAATATATTAAAAATCACTACTGACCGACTAAACTATTACTAATTTATGAAATACTTGATATTACTACATTCAATGTATAGGTCACCCCTGCCTACCGCCTGCCTGCCGGTAGGCAGGGCAGGCAGGCCTAACGGGGCTTGATTTTCGTTATAATAAGAATTACTACAAATAGGTCGTCGCTCTGCGACTTTAAAAAGCAGCATTGCTGCGAACTATTTGTAGAATAGATGATTATATTTTAACTGGAAGCAGCATCGCTGCGACCTATTGAATTTAGATTTTTTTCTCGGTTAATAATGATTAAAAATATCTCTCTCAGGTAGGGTAATTCATACTATGAGGTTCATATAAGAAGAAGCAATACAAGTAAAATCTTTCAAAATGATAAAAAGTTATTGCCTTTTTGCTCTAATCGTATTGAATATTCAATGCTTAGCAGCCCAAACGCTCGACTCATCGATTGTTAATCAAACCATAAATACTTTTCTTCACGCGAATACAAAAGAGAAACAAAAGGTAAAAAAGAAAATCATCCAGTTAAGCCCTGACTTCAACTACTTATACAGTCAATTAAAAGAGGGTAAACGCTATTCAAAAGAGGTTTCCAAAGGTTTTTTTGAGCATAACTTTAAGAATGCACTTGGGGTTGAACACCCTAACCTGGTTTTTATCCCCTACAAATATAATCCGGCTAAGAAATATCAGGTTCGAATTTTCTTGCATGGAGCAGTGTCAACATTCGATATGCGACAATGGGTTAGCACCGTTAACAGAATGGATACTGTTTGGAGATCAGTAAATACGATTAATCTTTACCCTGCCTCGTGGGCTTTGTCGAAGTGGTGGAATTATAGTCAATATGAGAATATCTCTAAACTTCTTGAGTATGTAAAAGAAACCTATAATGTGGATGAGAATGATATTTCAATAACCGGGATTTCCGATGGAGCCACAGGAATTTACTACCTTACAAACTTCTATCAAACCCCATTTTCATGCCTTATGCCATTTATTGGTAGTATTGAAATGCTTACATTTCTTACCAATAAGCAATTCTTCATTAAGAATTATCAAAACCTATCATTTTTGATTGTCAATAGCAAAAGAGATGAAATTTTTAGCATTGACTTTGTTGTACCGACCATAAACGAGCTGAAAAAACATGCAAAAGAAGTAAAATTTTTTATTAGCGACTCATCAAAGCACAACATAAGGTGGTACCCGATACTAAAGGATACCATTAAAAACTTTATTCATGCGCATAAACGAAATCCATTCCCCGATAGGATATTCTATGCCACGGAGAAACCCGATACATTTTGCAGAAAATACTGGGTTAAAATCGACCGTATAGGAAAAACCGAAGGGGGTAAAATTGAAGATTCGAACCAAATTACCATTAATGACGAGTCAGTGCAACTATTCCCTCGGCGAAGGCTCTTTGGGCAGATAGAGGTACAAAAGATAGAGAATAAGGTATTCGTAAAAACTCAGAATGTGAAAAAATACACTTTGCTAATCTCCCCCGATGTCTTCGATTTGGATAAGCCCATTGAGGTCTATACTAATGGCAATCTATCCTTCAACGGAAAAATCTCAAAGAGTTTAAAAACCCTTCTGAACTACTATATTGAAGATAATGATAGAACAATGCTATTCTCATCAGAGCTTAGTATTACTGTGGGAAAAACCTTTAAACAATAAGTTGAATAATTACCTTACAAGGCACATCCTTACCTCAACCATAAAGCTCTTCAATAGGTCTTGGATATCAGGACAGCGAGCCTTAATCGTGGAATCAACTCTGGTTCTATATATGGAAAAACTCCCCCTATCTTTCAGGGTAATTCCAATATAGTTCGTCCATTTTACCACATTAATGTTCAATTCGGGCTGGTTGAAAGAATGAAAAAACTCACAGGGATACATCTCTAAAAACTCTTTGCACTTGCTAGCCACGAACTCTTCATATTCTCCATTCGACAATTCTACTATCTGATTAAAGATAAAGAAATAGAAGGGTTTAGTTTCTAAACTACAAGAAATTAAACTATCCGCAATTCCATTAAGGGTATTACCATCACCAACACCTAGCTCCCCTCGATAAAACCTTTTGGCGTCCTTATCAATACCCGAATGATTTAAGAAGAAACCTATAGGTTTTCCATCCAATGTATTTACCATAACCTTATTGGTTAAAAATACATTCCTAGCATGTTTGTTCGAATCATTAACCTGTGCCTTGATACCGATACTGATAAAGACAAAAAAAACAAAAAAAAATGTTCTCATTGTTCGAAAGTAAAGAATCTGCCTCTGTTCATTTTGCAAATATTCATTTTTTGTAGCACAATTCAAATCCAAAACCTAATTTCGATGAAAAATCGATAGGGTAAAAATCGTTTCATGTATCATAATTTTGAAAACCTTAACCATGAAAAATAGCAAATGAAAAAACTAGTATTTATTTCTTTAACCCTTTGTGTGTTTCTATTCGTTGCTTGCGCCCAAAAAAGTGGTCCCTACATCGATGGAGTATATAATGGGAAGACACAAGCGCAATATACCTACGAGCCTTACGTTGGATATATAACCATAACGGTAAAGAACGGATGGCCGGTGGATGCTGACTTTAAAATTGTTGACACGGCAAAAAATGAAATTTTTAACGAGTCATACGAAAAATATTTCGAGGGGAACGAACACTACATCAACCAATGCCAGAACGATTGGAAAGGGGTGCAAACCTACCCCAAACTATTAAAAAAAGTTCAAAATATAGAAAAAGTTGATGCCATAACAGGGGCAACCTGGTCGTACAATTTTTTCAAATTCGCCTCTCTCGATGCGCTAAAGAATGCAAAAAAATAGTTACTGAAAGCTTTTCTTAGATTTAATTAATAACCTTTGCATAGCTAAACCTGAAAAAGATTTTAGATTAATAGCTATAGTCATTTTTATGTTGTGTTTTTTTAGTTTAATTTGCAAAAAACATAGATTATGAGTATGAACAGATGGTACAGCCAGTTTATGGTTCTTTTCGGGAGCATAATGACTTTTTTCTACCTTGGTGTTGGGCTATATTTTATTTTATCGAGCGATTTAACACATATCGATAAGTTTATACGTTATCTAGTAGGAGGTACATTCGTTTTTTACGGTATTTTCCGTTTATACAAATTAATTGAAAAAATTAAAGAGGAATTCTTTTCCAGTAAGTACGACAACGAATAGACAAGGGCAAAAGGTTCAAAATAATAAATATGTAAAGCATTAAGCATTAATATTTAACAATTGTTGGTGTCAGATATTCAAATTTTTTATTATCATTGCGTTCCAATTTTTGGTTTAATTCTAAGGTTAACAAAATGAGAAAGCTATCAACAAAGATGCTTTTGGGAATAGGGTGTGCTGCAATTTTTGCAGCCATTGCCATATTCGTATCATGTCGATCGGAGAGTAAGCAAGCCCTTGACGAAACCCCAACACGAGGGGATATCAAGATAAGCGTTGATGAATCATATCAACCCATTATCGATTCTGAGATATTCGTATTTAGCCGCTATTACCAGTACGCAAACATTACCCCACGTTATAAACCTGAGGTTGATATCATCAACGATTTCATGAACGACTCGGTTAAGCTGATCATAACCAACAAACAGCTAACCGAAGAGCAGATAAAAACCCTTAGGGATACATTAATAATTGCTCGCACAACAGCATTCGCATTCGATGCAATAGCCCTTATTGTAAATAAGGAGAATAGAGATACCATCTTAACATACCAGCAGGTGAAAGATATCTTCCTCGGTAATATTAAAACATGGAAGGATATTAAGCCTAACTCTAAACTCGACAAAATCAGCGTTGTATTCGACAACACCAAATCGGGAAATGTAAGGTATTTTAAAGAGAAATTCGAGATTGCCACTCAACTCCCCGAAAACTTTTACGCGGTAAACACCAATGAGGAGGTGATTAACTTCATTTCAAAAAACCGAAATGCTCTTGGCATAATATCCGTTAACTGGATTAGCGATAAAGACGATCCACAAAGTCGCAAATTCACTAATGGCATTAGAGTAATGGCCATCTCTCCGTTCTATGATAATACTTCTTTCTATTTACCCGAGCAGGGAGCTATATACAACAAGTCGTACCCCTTTACCCGTGAAGTCTATCTAATATCACGCGAAACTTTCGCAGGACTTGGCTCAGGATTTGTACAATGGGTTACACACGATCAGGGTCAGCGAATTATATTAAAATCGGGCCTTGTTCCTTCGGTTTCACCAATTAGACTTATTCAAGTAAAGCACTAATAAATGTTTGACAAAACCATAACACCTATGAAAAGATTGAGTATTAAACCGATTTTATTTTTAGCAACTTTGTTAAGTCTTTTAATTACCAGCAATATCAAGGCTCAAGATTTACAAGCTGATTATTCATTAACCAAAAGCGAACAGTACGATGAGGCTGAGGCCGCTTTTAAAGAGCTAATCAAGAAGGAACCTACTGTAAGCAAGAACTACTTCTATTTTGGTGAAACTTACCTTTTAGGCTATTTTGCCGATACAATCTCTAACTCATTGAAGATTTCTTCGGATCAAGCAAGAGAAATGTATGAATTAGGTGTGAAGGTCGATAGCTTAAACCCTTTGAACTATATTGGTTTGGCTAAAGTTAACTTTTTCCTTGGTAAAGATCAGGAAGCCGCAAACTACCGTGCCAAAGCAAAAAGACAATTACCTGCATACAAGAAGATCAAAAACATTGTAAACCCAAAGGATTACGCTTTTGCTCTTGCAAAACTTGCTGAGTCTTATGTACGTAATGAAAAGGTTGATACGTCAAAAGCATTCCCATTGCTTCGTGAAGCAATATCAATCGATTCTAAAAGCCCTGATATTTATATAATTGCAGGGGATCTGTATTTCATGATTAAGGATGCTTCAGCATCTGTAAAGAACTACAGCATTGCAAACAATCTTGATAAAACCCGCCCAACTGCGAACATGAAGATTGGGAGTATTTACATGAGAGCACGTAACCTTAATAACGCTATTCCTTACTTTGAGCAGGCAATCGCTTTAAACGCAAACTACGCCCCAGCTTACCGTGAACTTGGTCAGCTATATTCAATGGCCGCTAAATACGACAAATCAAAAGAGTACTTTAAGAAATACCTTGAGCTAACCAAAGGCAATATACCTGCTAAAATCCGTTACGTTACCTCACTATTTTATGCTAAAGAGTATGATGAAGTAGTAAAAAACATTGAAGAGATTTTGACCATCGATCAAAAAAGAATTTATTTAAATCGTCTTGCCGCATACTCCAGCTTTGAAAAAGAGCCACCAGCTTACGAAAAGGCGTTAGCATACATGGATAAACTATTTAAAGAGATGCCTGAAGATCGCTTAATCCCTAAAGATTTTACTTACTACGCAAGAATTATCCTAAAGAAAAACGCTGACTACCCAAAAGTTTATCAGAATGCAGAAAAGCTAGAGGGTGATTTAAAGCGTAATCTCGACAGGTACGAAAATGCTAAAGGGGCTAATAAGGATAAAATCAAGGTACAAATCGACACCCTTAATGCTCAAATCGCTGACCTTAGAAAGATTATCGCTACTGATGATGCTGAAATCGATAAAGCCTTTGCAGCTTATAAGAAAGCATACGACCAAGCACCTGAGGACAGATCGCTATTGAACGATATTGCAGTTAACCTTTATAACTTCAAGCGCTTCAACGAGTCAGCAAAATATTTCGAAAAACTTATCGACCTTGGCAAGAATGGAGCAAATGATTATATGCTTGTTGGAAAGGCTTATTATCAAGGAGAAAGTTATAAAAAAGCAGATTCAATCTTCAGCATCGTTAACCAAAAATTCCCCGAGGAGGTTCAAGGTTATGTTTGGATGGCTAATACTTATTCAGCTATGGATCCCGAAAATACCCAAGGAATTGCTAAACCAAAATTTGAATTGGTAATTCAAAAAGCACGTGTAGATAGCGTTAAGTATGCGACTGACCTATTCAATGCTTATCGCTTTATGGGTGGTGATTATTTTTCAGCAAAGAATTATAGCAAAGCTAGGGATTACTATAATATGATTGTAAATCTAAGCGATAATAAGACCTATAAAACAATAGGCTATAATTCAGTAGGGCTAACCTACTACTCAAACAATGAGTATGACAAAGCAATCGAAGCTTATAATAAAACCCTTGAGATTGACCCAAAAAACCAAAATGCAAAAGTTTCGATACAAAATATAAATGTTGCTAAAAATAATGCGGCTAAAGCGATAAACCCCAATGAGCTGAAAGGTGTAATCAAGGATGTTTTTGGTGGACCTATAGCAGGCGCATCGGTTAGAGTTAGGGATACAGCTGCTGAGGCTTGGACCAACGCAAAGGGTGAATTCGCTTTCGAAATCCCCCAAGGCTCTGAAGCCCTGATAATTGGTGCAAAAGGATTTAAAACCAAAGAGATTACCATTACAAAGGCTCGAATCTACAATATTAGCCTTGAACAACAGTAATAGTTTACTAAAGAGCATATTATCATTTATTTAAATATGCTCTTTAGTAATAATAAGTAAAATAAATAATTCTATATATTTGCAATTCTAAAATTCTAAACCAAACCAAATAATACGACAATGAGTAAAAAAGGTAGTTCAATTAAAGAGGCGTTGCAATCAATGTTTGCAACAGGCGCTATTTTAATAGCATTTGGAGTTTCCCTATACTTATATTTATTTATCATGGGAAGCCCCGTTAACTTTGAAGGTGGAAACCCAGAAGGTCACCCACTTCCAGGTAACTATTTAGCAATGATTTACAAAGGCGGTTATATCGTACCACTACTTATGACCTGCGTTCTATTAGCTATTATTTTCACATTCGAAAGACTTATCACCCTTAGCAGAGCTGAAGGTAAAGGCAGATTAAATAAATTCGTTCGTAATCTTCAGAATTTAATGAACGAAGGTAAGATTGATGAGGCTTTAGCTGCTTGCGATAAACAACAAGGTTCACTTGCAAATGTTATGAAAGCTGGTTTAACTCGTTATCAAGATCTTAAAAACGATAAGGAACTTGAGAAAGATCAAAAAATCCTTTCTGTTCAAAAATCAATCGAAGAGGCTACTGCACTTGAGCTACCTATGCTAGGCAAAAACATGGTTATCTTCTCAACTTTAGCTTCTATCTCAGTGCTTATCGGTCTTATCGGTACTGTACTTGGTATGATCCGCGCTTTCGGTGCGTTGGCTCAATCAGGTGCTCCAGATGCTCTTGCTCTTGCAACTGGTATCTCTGAGGCGCTTATCAACACAGCATTTGGTATCACTGGTTCAACCATCGCTATCATTATGTACAACTACTTCCAATCGAAGATTGATGGTTTTACATTCCGTATCGATGAGGCTGGTTTCAGCTTGACCCAGAATTTTGCAGCATCAATTAAATAATTTGAATTTAACTTTTGGCTTAAACCCAAAAAGTACGATCCATGCCAAAGATTAAATTACACACCAAGTCCCCACATATCGATATGACACCGATGGTTGACCTATTCTCGGTAGTTTTAACATTCTTGATGTTAACCACTACCATGAGACAACCAGAGCCGGCTCCTATCGATACCCCCTTCTCAGTTTCAGACAAAACTGCCCCCGATGCGAATATTATGACTCTACTTCTATCAGAGGATAACAGAGTATTCTATAACATCGATAATGGAAGCGATACATCATTCCATTTTAAGGGTAAAATTTTGACTGAAATGGGTACAAGGTATAATATTACCTTTACCCCCGAAGAGGTGAAACAATTCGAAGCCTACCCGTCGTCGTTTGGAATGCCCATTCAGAACATGAAGAGCTTTCTCAATACGAAAGACGCAAAAGAGAGGGAAGCCTTACAAGTTAAAGGTATTCCTATCGATTCTACCGATAATCAGCTTGCATTATGGGTTCTCGTTACACGTTTAGTTAACCCTAAAGTTCAAGCTTGTATTAAAGGTGATAACGATGCCCCTTATCCACTTGTTAAAAAAGTGCTGGATATTATGCAAGATAAGAAGGTAAACAGGTTTAACCTGATTACCAACCTTGAAGCAACTAAAGTAATGCTAACGGAGGAATAATATGGGCGAAATAATACAAGAGGAAAAACAGAAAGGTGGAAAGAGGAGACCCAAAAAGCACTCTACCCACATCGACATGACCCCGATGGTTGACCTTATGTGTCTTCTCATCACATTCTTCATGCTAACTACAGCTTTCAGTAAGTCGAAGGTAATGGAAATCATTCTTCCTGAAAAGATTGACGATCCAAACATAGAACGACCTGTAATTCAGGATAGCCGAACAATTAACGTTATTCTTGGACCGGAGAATAAAATATTCTGGTATCCAGGAAGAGTTAAAGATTCTAATAACCCTCCAGCATTAAAAGAGACAGATTATAGCGCTGAAGGAATCAGAGTTTTGTTACTTGAAAGGAACAAATTGCTTTCGAAAAAGGTAATCTCTTTTAAAGAGCAAATGGTAAAAGAAAACCCAACCATGAGCCGCGATTCACTACTCGCCAACATCAAAAGGTTTAAAAAAGCTGATGACTCTGGACCAATTGTTCTGATAAAAGCCTACAAAGAGTCGCGTTATGCAAATATTGTAGATATTATTGATGAAATGGATATTTGCAGTGTTGTACGCTATGCGATAGTTGATATTAATTACGTTGAAGAGAAAATGGTACAAACTGCTATGGCAGGCTCTACCACTACTCCTAAATAGTTAAGCCCATATACATAATTAAGCATTATGGAAAAAGATCTAAAAAATGTTCCCTCTTTTGACGAAATAGTATTCGAGAACAGGAATAAGGAGTATGGAGCTTACTCAATTCGCAAAAAGTACAATCGTACCGTTATGTGGGCAATGCTAGTGGGTATAATAATCCTAGGCAGCGCAATTATAACTCCATACGTAATGGCCTCTGTTAACGAACGTAGGCATCAAAAAGAGGAGAAAGCGGTTACAGCTGAGATGGAACAGCTTGACCAGCCAAACCAAGAGATTGCTCCACCACCTCCACCACCACCTCCTGCTGAAACACAGACTGTTGTTAAGTACGTAGCGCCTATAATTGTTGACTCGGTTAAGGTTGATGATAAATCAGCCCTAGCTACTGTCGATGAGGTTAGCGAATCAACCACCGATGAGGCTGTAGTTGAAGTAGTTGAAGAGGTTAAGGAAGAGGTACAAGAGGTAAAAGAGGAAGAGGTATTCCTTGTTGTAGAGGAAATGCCAAGTTTCGGAAGTGGGGACGCAAATGAATTCCGTGCTTGGGTTGCTCAGAACATGAAATACCCTGAGGTTGCTGCTGAAAACGGCATTCAAGGTCGTGTATTCGTTCAGTTCGTAATTGAACCTGATGGCCGACTTTCGAACGTTAGAGTTATCCGTGGCGTTGACCCTGCTCTTGACAAAGAAGCGGTTCGCGTTATCGAATCATCTCCAAGATGGAATGCTGGTAAGCAAAGAGGTAAACCGGTTCGTGTATCCTACACGTTCCCTATTACCTTCGTGCTTCAATAATTCTAAACCAAGTATATTTAAAAACCCTGATATTAGTATCAGGGTTTTTTTATTTGAATCACTTGAAATGCAGTGATTAGATGTTTAATTCAATGTACTATATTTGTCTCTACTTAATTATTAACACTTTACTTTTTAACTTCGATTAAATGTCAAGCCCAATACTAACAACTCGCAATGCCGAAACGGCAATCCTGGTTGCCGTAATTCTTCAGAAACAATCGGATGAAGAGGTAAACGATTACCTTGAGGAACTTGAGTTTTTAGCCGAAACGGCTGGCGCAGTGACCAAAAAACGATTCCTACAAAAAGTTGATACCCCAAACCCTAAAACATTTATAGGTTCAGGGAAGGTGATTGAGATAAAGGAATACGCCGATGAGCATGAGATTGATCTAATAATTTTTGACGATGAGCTCACTCCTACTCAACTCCGAAATCTTGAGAAAGAGTTCGAGAGAAGGATAATGGATAGAACAAACCTAATTCTTGATGTATTCGCTCAGCGTGCAAAAACAGCCTATGCAAAAACTCAGGTTGAATTAGCTCAGTACCAATTTCTTTTACCCCGGCTTACCCGACTTTGGACTCACCTTGAACGTCAGCGGGGTGGAATCGGGATGAGAGGTCCCGGTGAAACTGAAATAGAAACCGACCGCCGAGTTATTCGAGAAAAGATATCGAAGCTAAAGGAAGAGCTAAAAAAGATCGACCGACAGATGTCCACTCAGCGTAAGAACAGGGAAAGCATTGTACGTGTTGCGCTTGTGGGCTATACCAATGTTGGCAAATCAACCATAATGAACATGATAAGCAAATCGGAGGTATTTGCCGAGAATAAACTATTCGCAACGCTTGACACTACTGTACGTAAGGTTGTTTTTGAAAACCTTCCTTTCCTTTTATCGGATACAGTTGGATTTATCCGCAAGCTGCCCCACCAGCTGGTTGAATCGTTCAAATCTACGCTCGATGAGGTTCGAGAAGCTGATTTACTCCTACACGTTGTAGATATATCTCACCCTGTTTTTGAGGACCAGCTTAATGTTGTTGTTAAAACCCTGCAAGAAATTGGGGCTGCCGACAAACCAACTCTTCTTGTTTTCAACAAAATAGATGCCTATAGCTGGGTAAAAAAGGACGAAGATGACCTTTCACCCAGGAGTAAAGAAAATTTCAGCCTAGAAGAGCTTAAAAACAGCTGGATGGCAAAAAGTAGTACTCCTGCAATCTTCATATCAGCAAAGCACAAAACTAATGTTGAGGAGTTTCGTCAAAAAATTTATTCTTTAGTTAGGGAAATACATACCACAAGGTATCCTTACGATAAGTTCCTATACTAATTAAAACGTTATGAAAAACTCTAAACATATCAAATTAATAGTTACGATTTCATTGTTTGCTTTAATTGCAAATAGCTGTAAGGATGAAAACGATAGCTATTATAAACCTGATATTCCTATTTTTGACCAAAATGTTAAGGATTTGGTTGACGAAATAAATGCTGACAGCCTAGAGAAAAAGGTTCAGTGGCTTGAAGATATGGGGTCAAGGTTTGCTGTAAATGATGATAGAAAAGCTGTTGCAAAAAGAATTAGGGATCGTTTTATCAGCTATGGGTACACAAATGCAAAGCTTGATTCATTCTATGTTTCATTGACAACCAGATGGAGCCAAACTTACTATACTTGGCAGTATAATGTTATTGCTACGCTTGAGGGTTCGGTTACCCCAAGCTGGGTTTATGTAATGGGTGGTCACTACGATAGTATAATCGGAAATGATGGAGCATATACTACTGCTCCGGGAGCAAATGATAATGCAAGCGGTGTCGCAGCTACCCTTGAAGTTGCTAGAGTATTAAAGGAGCAGGGATTTAACCCACAATCTACCATTGAATTTATCGCATTTGCTGCCGAAGAGTTTGGGTTATATGGAAGTACCGATTATGCTGAAAAAGCACGATACGAAACAAAGAACATCAAATTCATGCTTAATAACGATATGATTGCATATTGGCCAGTAAGCTCGAATAACATGCGAGTAAATATTCTCGATTATAATATATCAACAGAAATTAGAGAAAAAGCGCAAGATTATTGCAATCTGTACACTTTGCTAGAAACAATAAATGATAACTATTACCAAAAGTATAGCGATAGCTATTCTTTCTATTTAAATAGCTATAAAGCCATATACTTTACCACTGATGCTGACGATCCATACTACCACACCATTAATGATGTAACAGCTAATTGCAACTTCGAAATTTGTAAAGAGATTACCAAGGTTAACTGTGCAATGCTAGTAGATTACAATAAATAGCGTATCCTTCATTTATAAAATTTGAAATATACAACGTACATATTATCTCTACTTATCGTATTGGGCATAATTATTAATGCTAGCTATGATGCTATTGGACAAGATGTAACTGTTTCTAAAGAATTACTATTTCTATCAAAAAACATTTCTCAAACTAATTTTGAAGCAAAAATTGAGTTTGAGAAAAAAAAATACAAAGAAGCAGCTAAAAAGTACTTAGAGATACTTCATCATAAACCAAATGATATTACAACTCTTTACAACCTTGCTCGTTGCTATGCGTATTTGAGAAAACCCATTCAAGCAGCTGAAGCATTACAGTTTGCCTTGGATGCTGGTTTAAACGATATTCAAACCCTGCTATCCGACTCTACCTGGATACCCCATAAAAACAATGAGAAAATCAGGCAAGTATTGAATAATGCTCAAAAAATACAAAAAGAAAGGGGGGAATCATTTTTTGTAGAGTGTAAAGTAGCGATAAAATGTAGGGTAAGACAGCCCAATAATTACGATTCAACAAAAGCATATCCATTAATTGTGATTCTTCATGGTAATGGAGGGAATGCAGAGTCGTACATGGCCGTGAGAGACATAATGGATGCATCAAACTTTTTTTTTGCTGCACCACAAGGACCATATCAAAGAAAACTACTAGAATTAAACAGCCCAGCCTATAGCTGGTTTCTGTTAACCAATGATAAGAAACTTTGGGAAAAAGCAGATCCATTCGCAATTGAATATATCATAAGTGTAATTGATGATATTAAAACTCAATATAAAATCTCAGAGGTTTACCTAATAGGGCATTCTCAAGGTGGTGCTTTGGCTTACATGACTGGTATTAAAACTTCTAATCTGATAAATGGGATAATCTGTTTCGGAGCACGAAATCCTATTGAAATGCTAAGTGCTGCTGAAATTTATAATGCAGAATTAAAAATTCCAATTTTTATCGGGCATGGCACGATAGACCCTCAAGTCAACATTAATGAAGCAAAAGAAGCACAGAGAATACTTACAAAATATGGGTATAATGTCACTTTAAAGTCATTTAATGGAGGTCATTGGCTCGATACCTCTACTTTGATTGAGGCTAAGAAATGGATTGAGGGAATAAAATCTAAATCTAAAAAAGAAAAGTCATGAAATATTATCGACTTGGATTTAAAACCCATCGAGTACGTTCTCAATTATGAAATCTGAGTGATTAAAAAAGTTCTATTTAGGGTCTGCTGATAAGTTTAAGTTTATGAAACCATTAAAAACAAACCCCAGAGGGGTGAAATTATGGTAAAAAATATATCAATGTAGTATTTTAGCTCCATAGGAGCGACACTATAAAGCAGATAGAACAGAGAATAATGTCATGCCTACGGCATTTCATCTGTTCCCAGCTATAGTTTCTACCATAATGTCATCCCTACGGGATTAAAATTAGAATAACAAGTGCACGTATTTTAGGCTTTTACATAAAAAATGCTTGCGCTTACACGACAAAAAAATGTTGTAATGTTTTATATTTCTGTGTTTTAACACTTAATCAGCAGACTCCTATTTAGAAAAGCGTAGATAGAAGCTAAGTTTAACGATGATGTTACTGATGTTAGTATTTCTAAGGGTTAGGTAAAGTCATTATAACTTTACATCCCTTTCCCTGTACTGACTGGATTTCTAATCTACCATCGATCCTATCGATCAGCTCTCTGCATATTTTCAGACCAAGTCCAGTACCCTTTTCGTTATTGGTTCCGGGAGTACTTTGAAAATCTATAAATAATTTATGTAGCTGCTCTTCCGACATTCCTATCCCTTGATCTTGAATAATAATATTTGTACTTGAATTAAGCTGATCGCAGGAAATAGTTACAACCTGGTTGTTGCTAGAATACTTGATGGCATTTGATATAAAATTTCGAATTATAATGGCCATTATATCTATATCAGAGCGAACTATTGTATCTTTTTTTATAAGGTTTTGAATGAAAATTCCTTTTTTGCCAATTTGTTGGTCGAAAATTTGAATTTGATGGTTGACTATGTCATATAAATTAAAATCTCTTTTATTAACTACTATCTCATTACATTGTGAACGAGACCAATCAAGTAAATTCTCAGTGATATTGTAAAGTGTATGGGCATTCTCTTGAAGGATACCTAAACGCATTTTAAAGTAATCTGGATTGCTATAGTTTTTATCAAAATTGGCAAGCATTAAATCAGTAAACCCTATAAATGAGTTAAAGGGGCTTTTTAAATCATGTGCAATAATAGAGAAAAGTCTATCCTTTGTGCTATTTAGGCATGTTAGTTTTCGATTCTGCTCCTCTATCTCTCTTGTTCTTTCCTCAATTTCCTTTAATAATTTCTTATTCCTCTGTTTAAGAGCCTTAAGTGGAATACTTTCACCCTCCTCTTGCTCAGATGTCGGTTGCGACCAGTGTCCATGAACTATTCTCCATTCCCCATCCTCTTTTTTTAGAATTGCAGTGGTTCGGTTGTTGGAGCTGTCGTAAATACCCGAAGGACAGTCAAACCACATGTCAATAATTGCTAAAATGTAAGCAAGACTATCTGAAAGGGGGAAAACTTCCAACGCCTTTACGATGTATTTAATACCACCTGTTTGTTTATACTCTCGCTTGAATAGGTTTAATGTATCTTCAATGCAGAAAGCATTCTCATCGATTCCTGTGCCAAACATGGTCATAGCTGATGAGAATTTATCAACCATTTTATCCCAATTCCTATTAGTATAGTTTTCTAAATACTCAAGGTAAGCTTTGCTTATCTCATCTATCTCAATCGGATTTGGATTATCACTCATTATCAGTAGGTTTGTAATTAAACGAGCATATGTAAAAGTAAACTGTACTCATGAGAAAATGAAAATAAATCATCTTTTTTGATGAAAGTTATTTTTTTATATAAACAATCTAAAGGCTATTTCCCTCTACAATAACATTCTTCAAATTCTATAACATCAGTCCAGCTAACGATGAGTTATATTTAGGATCTGTTGATTAAGTCACAAATAGGTTTATGAAACCATTAAAAAAAACCTCAGAGGGGTGAAATTATGGTAGAAAATGTATCAATGTAGTATTTTAACTCCATAGGATCGACATTATAAAGTAGATAGAACAGAGAATAATGTCATGCCTACGGCATTTCATCTGTTCCCAGCTATACTTTCTACCATAATGTCATCCCTACGGGATTAAAATTAGAATAACAAGTGCACGTATTTTAGGCTTTTACATAAAGAATGCTTGCGCTTACACAGCAAAGAATTGTTGTAATATTTTAACGTCAGTTCGACGTAAGAAATAATTTAAATGCTATATTATCAATATTTTGCTTTGATTGGAGAAATGGAACTGAGCTTGCGAACCGAACGGAGTGAGCTCAGCGCAGCTAGTTCGGCGTAGCCAATGATGGAAAAATGGAATATTGGAAGAAATAAGTTAGAAGTAACTCCAATATTCCAGTCTTCCAGTCTTCCAAAAACATAATTTTGGTATTAAAGCACTAATAAATAATGATATAATAAGCATTCTTATATCGAACTCACGTTACTTTACATTTCTGCGTTTTAACACTTAATCAGCATATCCTATTTAAACTTTAGTTGATCATGTTTTTTGGCTCTTTAATTTTATATTTATTTTCTCTTATGGCTTAAAAAAATCATTAAAAAAGGCATGATCCATTCGAATCATGCCTTTTTGATTTTCTTACAACGTATATTAACGTCAGTTCAACGTAAGAAACAATTTAAATGCTATATTATCAATATTTTGCTTTGATGGGAGAAATTTTGGCATTAAAGCACTAATAAATAATGATATAATAAGCATTCTTATATCGATCTCACGTTATATTAAAAATTTATCCCCTGCTTATTGTTTGTATATTTCATCAAAAGGAGGTTGCGTAATTGTACATAAGCATCTACACTTTGATCCATCTTTTTCCAAACATATTCGGTAAGCAGCTGATTGGCCTTTTCGGGGTTTTTTTTATGCAATTCTAGCGCTTTCTTCTCAATATCAACCATCTCAATAAATGTGGCATTTTCAAGTGAATCACGAACAGGTTTTACATCCTTCCAGGCATCCTGCCATTTCAAATACATGAGGTTATCGACAAAGTCGTATGCCCATCGAGCCGATTTATCGCTATATTTTTTAGGATCATAGGTTTGATAAAGCGGATTAATCTTGGTTACCCCAGCGTAAATAGGAACGAATGGTGAAACAACCTGATTATCAAGATAAACCCAGTAAATGCCGCCAATACTTGGAGGCAACCATGAACGTAGCTGAGCAACCATCCCAAAACCTCCTCTAGCCACATTTCTACGCCAGTTAAGGTCGAGGAGTTTTTGCATTTCCCTAGTTGGGAATGGAGTTGCCAATGGGCTAAGCACCATTTTACCATCGGGACCAGGAATATACCAATCAGGATCGGAAGTCATATCATAGATTGTCCCTTCGAAAGTTGATCTAAAAAAGCTAAATATATCCTTATGTGAAATCTGATTTACTGGTTTAACAGAGAATGGATACATATCCAACTCCTCAACATACTGAACATATGGGTTCATTCCATCGAAAGGGGATTTAATTTTACGCTCAGGATACTTTGCTAGCCCAGGTGCATATGTTGAGTAGAAAAGCCAAAATCTTGCTGTTGCCCATTCTCGGGCAATTGGGGCATATACTTTCTGCCAAATAAAAGGTTCGCCCTTAGCAGGGTTATACCAACCCTTATCGATAGCAAACTGCTTGTAGTTTGGCGAAGCCATGCAATCGTTGCGAGTAGTATCAATCTCTTTAATTGTGCTCCAATTGGGAATCATAGCAACATGATCGTCGGGAACGCGTATAGCTGCCCAAAGGCATCCTGGCTGACCACTCGATTTTTTCCACGCACCTACTCCGAACACTTCAAATATCCATACCTCATTCGCATCAGCAATGGCAAGCGCTTCAGACTCGTCAACGCATGAAGGGAGAAAACCATACTCTTCCATTAATTTACCAATAAGCGTTACTGCTTCTAAAGCCGTTTTACAACGCTGTAGAGCAAAAATCTGAGCCTGCTCAACGGTCATTATCTGTTCGCCTTCGCCGAATTTGAACTTTAGCTCTTCGCGCTGGCTAAGAGTGCTCTCACCAATGGCAAGCTGATACTCGTTAATATGGGGAAGAGCTGAGTGGATATATGAGTAGGTTTGCTCAACCTGCGGAATATACCCAATAATTTTACCAAGGCTGTCCATAGAGGGTCTGATATCCTGAATGCCCCAGTAAACAGGTGCCTTTGATCCCTTTGGGAATGTCATTCGAGGAATTACCCTAAAACGGCAGTCGGCTCCACCATCGGAGTGTGATACAAGTACAGAACCATCTACCGTTGCCTTTTTTCCAGCAACAATAATAGTACATGCATTACCTATATTTACTGCAAATAAGGTAATTGATATACTAAGTATGTAAGCTAACCTTTTCATAGTTTTACGTTTTATTTTGGGCTTCAAAGTATAACATTTTTGAGGAGATAAAAATGATATTTGTTTTAAATTAAACAAAAAAGCACAACCCTTTCGAATTGTGCCCTGAATTATTTTGTAGAATTACTTATTAACTTGTCAACTTATTAGCTTATCAACTTTTAAATTACATCCCAAAAGCCAACTTTGCTATCATCTCCCAGATACCGCTTGCAAAACCTACAATAACAAGACCAGCAATACAAATACCTAAACCAAGTTTGGTGTAAAAATCGCTCTTGAAGTAAGGAATTGGGGTTTCGCTCTTATTGATAAACATTGCCTTTACAATAAGTAGATAGTAATACAATGATACGATTGTGTTGATTGTGGCAATTAATACAAGGATATAGAAACCTTTCTGCGCTGCTGCGGTGAAGAGGAAGAATTTACCAAAGAAACCAGCAACGGGAGGAATACCTGCCAACGAGAACAATGCAAGCATCATGGTTAAGCTGAGCATCGGGTTGGTATGGTAAAGACCATTGTAGTCGTCCATATTCTCCTTACCCGATTTGTTCGATATAATTGCAATTACACCAAAAACACCAAGGTTTGAGAAGATGTATACCAACATGTAGTAAACGATGGCCGTCATACCCATCTCATTTCCACCAATCACACCTAATAGGAAGAAACCTGCCTGTGAGATACTCGAAAATGCAATGAATCGTTTCAAGTTCTGTTGACGAATGGCGAATAGGTTACCAATGGTCATGGTCATTACCGCAATAACCCATACAACTTTTTGCCATAAATCAGATATGGTTGGGAATACCTTGAAAAGGATAACAGTAAGAATAAATACTGCTGCTCCCTTTGATATTACCGAAAGGTATGAGGTTACATTTACAGGAGCACCCTCGTAAACATCGGCTGCCCATAGATGGAATGGTACCAACGAGATTTTAAAGGCCATTCCTGCAAAGAAGAATATAAATGCAAGGATTGTTAAGCTATTCATGGCCATTGCAGGGCTAAGCATATCGAAATAGATGCTGCCGTACATACCATAAATCATGGAAATACCGTAAAGCATTATTCCTGATGAGAATGCTGATGATAGAATCAGCTTAATACCGCCCTCGGCAGATTGACTGCGGAAACGGTCGTAAGCAACTAGTGCTGCTAAAGGAATTGTTGCAAGTTCTAAGCCTAAATAGAACATCAAGAAATCGCCTGCCGAAATCATAAAGAACATCCCCACAAGGGTTGATATCAACAGAACGTAAAACTCGGGGAATTTATCGCTATTCTCTTCGGTTTTAAGCCATGCATTCGATTGGATGAGCACAATCAGCGTACCGATGTTTAAAATGTTCTTAACAACGATATGCAAAGGAATTGTGGTAAACATCCCACCAAAAAGAGTTCCTGTTTCAGCAGGAAAAAATCCAATGATGGTATTCAGGGCAAATAGGATAATAGCCAGTCCACGGATACGTCCTTTGTTCTGGTCCGAGGTGAATATCTCGGCTATCAGTATAATAAGCGCAACGGCTATTAGAACAATCTCGTGGCGCATTAAAAGAAAACTATTCAAGTTCATAGTATCAATAGATTAAATCCCTGTTGTTACAGCTAATTTTTGAATAATTGGAATAAGGCTATGCTGAATCATATTCGATAGCCAAAGTGGAGCCAAACCAATTGCTGCAATCATTACTAAAAGTGTAATGGTTGAAAGTTTCTCAAACCATTTAGCATCCTTAAAATGATTGAACTCCTCGTTCTTTATCGGACCAAGAAGTAGAATTCCGACAACTCTTAGAATATATACAGCAGTAACAACGATTGATGTTGTTACAATAATTGTGGCAACTCTATGGAAAGTATCAGCGTGTTGGAACGCACCAACAAATACGGTCATCTCGGCAACGAATCCGCTTAAACCAGGAAGACCAAGTGATGCAAGACCAGCAATTACATAAACAACCGATAGAAAAGGAATAACTTTCATCAAGCCGCCCATTTCGTAGATATTTCGAGTATGAGTACGTCCGTAAATCATGCCGATTAAAGCAAAGAAAAGGGCTGTCATCAAACCGTGTGAAATCATCTGTAGAATTGCACCGTCCATTGATGTTTTATTCATCATCAGCAAAGCGAAGATTACAAGTCCGCAGTGACTAACTGAAGAATAAGCATTGATATATTTAAGGTCTTTCTGCACGATTGCACCATAAGCACCATAAACAACGCTGATGGTGGTTAAAATGATAAATATCCAAGCCATTTCATGTGCGGCTTCAGGCATTAGGTACATGGCAACTCTAAAGCAGCCGTAACCTCCAAGTTTCATCAACACACCCGCGTGTAGCATCGAAACCGCGGTTGGCGCAGAGGCATGACCATCAGGCGACCAAGTGTGTAGTGGAAATAACGCACCAAGAACTCCAAAGCCAACAAATGTTAATGGAAAGAATAGTCGTTGTGCCTCAATGGGTATAGTTACTTTAGCAATTTCGAGTAGATTGAAAGTTAATGGCTGACCAGCAGGAGCTGAGTTCATATAGATACCAAGTAATCCTACTAGAAGCAGCGCTGAACCGCCCATAAGCATTAGGGTCAACTTCATTGCCGAATACTCTTTAGGACCTGTACCCCAAATACCAATCAGCAGGTACATCGGAATAACCGCAAGTTCGTAAAACAGGAACATGGTAAACAAATCGAGAGAGATAAAGAATCCGAATACCCCACCTGATAATAAGATAAGCGAAATGAAAAACTCTCTATTTAGAAATTCAACCTCCCACGATGCGAATATCCCAGCAAAAAGAACAACAGCAGTAAGTGCTATCATCGCCACTGATATTCCATCAACACCCACTGCATAGTGAATATTAAGGTTTGGATACCACATGAAATCCTGCGTAAAAAGCATTGCAGCAGTATTACCTGCAGAACGTTCCGTAAGATACATCCAAACAAGAACTCCTGCGAGTACTAGCTGAATACCCGTACCAATTGCTGATACAAGCCGAGCCTGTTTCTTGTCGTTGGTAAACAGTATCGCGATTATCGTAATCGTTGGTATTAATACCAGAAATGATAGTATACCCATGGTTATGCTGTTAAAATCGGTTAATTAAGTGAAAAAAGGAATAATGGAATGTTGGAATAATGGAAGACCCAAGAGCAAACGTCCTCGTTTCATTCCTTTTATTCGAACTAACATTCCTATTTCTTTTCATTTTTATTTATTATAAAACAAACTCTTCATTTTTTTGGTAATAGAAAAGAATCCTTAGCATTTATATTCTTACAATATTACACTCCGTATTATTCATAATCCCTTGTTGCCGCTCTTCCACTATTCCATCATTCCATTCTTCCAATCCCCTACCTGCACCTCTTCCAGTATTCCATCCTTCCCACATTCCATTCTTCCATCTTCCCTCCCACAACCTAGTTCATGAAAAAATACACGAACGAAAGAACCAAAACTAGCACGCCAGAAATAAATACAAAAGCATATTTCTGAAGCTGACCTGATTGTAACTCTCTAATATGATATGATGCATAGTTAGTTGCCCAAGCAAATCCGTTCATGGTAGCATCAACTACATGCCTATCGAACCAAGCAACCGGTTTTGAGATATAATTAAAGATTATCTTTTTGGTAACAAAAAGGTAAACCTCGTCCATATAAAACTTATTGTACGACCATTTATAGACATGCTTAAACATTGTGGCCATCTTGGCAGGAGCATCCTTAGGTTTCATATACATGAACCAAGCAACAAATATTCCTAGAAGACCAATTCCTACAGATGCTGCTGCAATCGGCATTTCAATATGTGCCTCAAATGCTGCTCCATCAGATGTTACTAACTCGCTAAATGGAATATATCCTGCAAATATCGATGCAAAAGCAAGGAACATCAATGGCAAAGTCATGATTAGTGGAGACTCATGAGGTGTATGATGATAATGTCTATCCTCTCCCCAGAAAACATTGAAGTATAAACGGAACATATAGAATGCTGTTAAACCAGCAACTGCATACTCTACAAAGAATAAAATCTTATCGTGATGATATGCGGCAGTTAAAATCTCATCCTTGCTAAAGAAACCTGAAAGGAATGGAACACCAGCAATGGTTAAACAGGCAATAAGGAAAGTAATGTGGGTTATAGGTAGATATTTTCTCAAACCCCCCATCTCGGTCATCAGGTTGCTATGAACAGCATGGATTATTGAACCAGCACCAAGGAATAGTAACGCTTTAAACATCGCGTGTGTGAACAGGTGGAAGTTTCCTGCCATAAAACCAAGACCATCATGACCACCATAACCTGAAACGCCGAGGGCAAGCATCATATAACCAATCTGCGATATGGTTGAGTAAGCTAAAACTCGTTTAATATCATTCTGAGTACATGCTATAACAGCTGCAAACAGTGAAGTAAAACCTCCTACATACGCAACAATGGTTAAAGCATCAGGAGATGTTAATGCAAATATTGGGAATAGTCGAGCGACTAGAAAAACACCAGCAACAACCATGGTTGCAGCGTGAATAAGAGCTGAAACAGGGGTTGGACCCTCCATGGCATCGGGTAGCCAAATATGTAGCGGGAACATCGCCGATTTACCAGCACCTCCCATAAACATCAGCACAAGAGCTATTGTAACAACTGAAGCCCCCATAAAAGTAACACCTGCTGCTTGAGCAATAGCAGGACATCCAGGGCTTGTTAACGTTACAAAATCAAATGTTTGGGTGAAGTATGATAGCAATAGAATACCAATCAAAAAACCAAGGTCAGCAAAACGGGTAACGATGAATGCCTTTTTTCCTGCAGCAACGGCACTCGGTTTATCGTAGTAAAAGCTGATTAGCAAGAACGATGAAACTCCCACTAACTCCCAGAAGATATACATTTGGAAGATATTGGTTGCTAAAACTAAACCAAGCATCGAGAAGCTGAACAGGCCAAGGAATGCGAAGAAACGTTGGAATCCACGTTCTCCTTTCATATATCCGTTGCTGTAGATATGCACCATCAAGGAAACTGTGGTTACAACAATTAGCATCATCACTGATATGGGGTCAATCATTACTCCCATATCGATGTGCAGCTTATCGGTTAGCTGTAGCCAAACCGTGTTGAAAGCAATTATTTTTTGATATACCCCGTCAACCTTACCCGATACAAAAAAGTATTGGTAAGCGGTAATATACGAGAGAACGGTCGATATAAACAAACCTGTTGTACCGATTAAACCAGCCAAAGCAGGTTTCATTTTATGCCCAACTAGTCCTATTAATAGGAACATTAGAAAGGGAATTATCGGAATTAATACGGCGTACTGAAAACCTGACATAGTTTAAGTATTTGGAGATGACAGATTTTAATATCTCATCTTATCGACATCCTCAACGTTAATCGTGTTGAAGTGTCTGTAAATATTAATAATAATCGCAATGGCAACGGCAGCTTCGGCTGCAGCAATCGCTATAATAAATAGCGAGAAGAAATGACCCTGAAGTTTATCGGGATAGAGAAACCGATTGAATACTAAAAAGTTAATATTCACCGAGTTCAGAATTAGCTCCACCGACATCAGTATCGTTATCAAATTCCGACGTGTGAGGAAACCGTAAACACCCGCAAAAAACATCAGCGTGCTTACCACTAAAAAGGCCTCCATTGGTATACCTGCGTTTAGCATAGCTTATTCTTTTAATTTCTTACGTTTAGCAACAACAATAGCCCCAATCATTGCGGCTAACAATAGAACACTGATTACCTCGAATGGTAAAGCATAGCCATCCCTATCGGTGCTGAGCATACTATTACCAATTAACTTCATATCAATCTCCTTAGCAGCCTCTGTGGTTGCTTGAAATTTGTGCTGAAGAATGGTAGTAATACATAGAATTGCACCAGCAATTGAGGCAAGAGCCGAAAAATATGCTTTTTTCCAACCTACCGGTTCAAATTTCTGACTGATATGGCTAGTTAGTAATATCGAGAAGATAATTAGAACAACAATACCCCCAGCATATAGCGTAAGCTGAACCCCTGCCATGAACTGATAGTTAAGCATAAAGTATAGCCCTGCGGTAGCAACTAATACTAGGAGTAGAAAGGTAGCAGCTCTCAATATTCTACGAGTTGTAACTGTAAGAATCGAGAAGACCATAATCATAGCCGCAAACAGGCCAAACATTAAGTGGTTTACTGTGATTTCCATTATTCGACCCCTTTCTTTAAGGTTGAACCTTCTTTATTTAGAGTTTTCACAAGCTTGTTCTTATTGAAAACGGCATGCTCAAACTTATTCGAAAACACGATTGCATCCGATGGACAAACCTTTACGCATAGTCCGCAGAATGTGCACATACCAAGGTTATAAATGTACTTATCGAGCGCCTTTTTCTTCTTGCCATCAGGGGTTTCTATGCTTAACGATGTTATCGCAATAGTCCCATTGGGGCAGTTCATCTGACATATACCGCAAGCAGTACACTGATGCTCATTCTTGTCGTTATGAGGCATTACCAATTCGCCCTTGGTACGCTCAAACATCTTAAGAGTCTTTCGATTCTCAGGATACTGTTGGGTAATTATCGTCCAAGGTCTAAAAAAATAAGACCCCGTTACCTTCATCCCAGTCCAAAGGGACTTGAGGGCGAAGAATATGCTTTTGAAGTAATTAATTATTTCTCTCATAATCCAATATACCAACCCATTAAGACAATGAATGCCATTATAAGTATGTTGACCAAGCTGATTGGGAGTAAGAACTTCCACTCAAGATTTAAAAGTTGGTCGATACGTAAGCGGGGGAATGTCCACTTAAACCACATCATAAGTAATATGATAAAAGCAGTTTTACCAATATACCATAGCACAGGAGGAATAAAATCCATTACATGGTTAAAACTTTCGAGACCAGGAATATGAAATGGCATCCAACCACCCAAGAAAACTGTTGCGGCTAAAGATGCTACGATGAACATATTCATATACTCGGCAAGGAAGAAGAATGCAAACTTAATCCCCGAATATTCAGTATGGAAACCCGCTGCTAATTCTGATTCAGCCTCAGCAAGGTCGAATGGACCACGGTTAGTTTCTGCTGTTGCTGCAATCATATAAATGATGAATGCTGTAACTGCAGGAAAATGCCCTTTGAAAATAAACCATAGGTCTCTCTGCTGTTCAACAATAACCGAAAGCTGCAAACTACCTGCTAGCACGCACATGGTAACAAGTGCCATACCAACCGAAAGCTCATAGCTGATAATCTGTGCACCGCTACGCATTGCACCAAGCAATGAGTATTTGCTATTACTCGACCATCCTGCAAGCAAAATACCAACAACGCCCATCGATGAAATGGCCATCACATAAAAGACCCCGATATTCAGGTCGATTGGATGCAGACCTTTTGCAAAAGGAATTGCGGCTAAAGCAAGGAATGATGTTACAATTACAATGAATGGAGCAAGGTTAAAAAGCAATTTGTCGGCTTCGCGAATGGAAATTATCTCCTTCATAAGGAGCTTAATAAGGTCGGCAATGGTTTGGAAAAAACCATAGGGGCCTACCCTATTAGGTCCAACGCGATTTTGGATAAATGCACAAACTTTACGTTCGGCATACACCAAGTATAACCCAACAACTGCGTAGAATGCCAGGAATAACACTCCTACAATAACCATTTCCCAAAGGACAGCCCAAAACGGGGAGCACGCTCCTCTTAAAGTTGCATCAATCCATTGGGTAAAGCCTGTAAAGTCGTAGATACTAAAGGTAAATGGCATAACGTTCGTATTCTATCGGTTGATTATCTGTCAATATCAGGAATTACATAGTCAAGTGAGCCACCTATCGCAACAAGGTCGGCAATCTTATGGCCTCTAGTCAATGCATCAAGGGCTGAAAGATTACTAAAGTTAGGTGAACGGAATTTCATCCTATATGGATATTTTTCTCCTTTACTTATGATATATATCCCAAACTCACCACGAGCAGCCTCAACTCTTTGATAATATTCGCCTTCAGGTAGTTTGATAATCGGCTTCATTTTAACTGCGAAGTCACCTGCAGGAATATTGTCAATTAATTGCTCAATGATATTCATCGATTCACGCATCTCATCGATACGAACCATATAACGAGCATAGGTATCTCCCTCGGTACGTAAGACCTCGTTGAATTTTACTTTGTCATAAGCATGATATGGATGATGCTTGCGAACATCACAAGAGAATCCGCTACCACGACCAGATGGGCCAGTCATACCGTATGAAATGGCTTGCTCCTTAGTCATAACACCAATTCCCTTGGATCTTTCCATCATGATAATGTTGCCCGAAAGCAATTCATCATACTCAGGAAGTAACTTGCGGAAATAAACTATAAACTCTTTAACTTTTCTTTGGAAGTCAGGATGTAAATCAGCCATCAAACCTCCAGGGCAATTGTAGCTCTGAATTAAACGACTACCTGTAGTCTCCTCAAAAATATCTAGGATTTTCTCTCTATCGCGAAGTCCGTAGAAGAAACAGGTTAAACCTCCAAGGTCCATACCGAACGAGCACCACCAAAGTTGATGCGAAGCAATCCTTGCTAACTCCTCGATAATAGTACGAATTACTTTAACCCTTTCAGGTACTTCGATATCAAGTGCTTTCTCAACAGCTAGGCAAACTGCCGCGTTGTTCATATGAGCAGATAGATAATCGAGTCTATCGGTAAGGTGAATGATTTGCTGATAGGTCATTGATTCGGTCATCTTCTCGATTCCACGATGGATATAACCGCAATGTGGTTCAACTTTTTGAACCATTTCACCTTTTAGCGAAAGAACAAGTCGCAACACACCATGCGTTGATGGGTGTTGAGGTCCCATGTTAATGGAAATCTCTTGCTCCGGTGCTTCTTTTATGATAATTTCTTCAGTCATAGTTAAGTGCCTAAAGTGTCTAAAGTGCCTAGAGTGCCTAAAGTTATTTGAGCACCTATTTATTTTAGTTTACTCCCAATTGATGTGAATATTGCAAGAAGTTCATTAGTTTCAGTTAGTAATGATTGAACCTTATGTTCATCGACCCAATTCATCTCTTTAATTATTTCTAACCAAAATGCTGTTTCACTTGCTTCACTTTCACTTATTGTAATTTTATTCTTAAAATCTGCTTTACTTCTTGCTCTATTCGCCTCTCTATAATTTGCGCCTATGCTAGTTCCTGATTTTGTAATCTGATATTTTATCACTTTACCTTCCGGTGTGTTTAGTAAAGAGGATGATAACCTTATTATTTCAATCGCAAACTTCTTTGTTCTCGCTTCAAGTTGCTTACTAAATTCCTTATTATCCATTTCTTTCAACTTTAGGCACTCTAGGCACTTTAAGTACTCAAGGCACTTCTAAATTCTAATAACTTTGATTCAAACTAGAATCATAGTCTTTTCTCAAAGGATAACCTTTCCATTCCTCATCAAGAAAAATTCTTCTCAAATCGGGATGGTTGGTAAACTTTATTCCGAAGAAATCGAAAGCTTCTCTTTCGTGGAATTCAGCGGTTCTCCAAATATCACAAATGGTTGGGATTTGGGGATTCTGCCTATCAGCCGAAACCCTTACAACCATTACATGATGAAATGTTGTTGATTCGAGATGATAAACAACCCCAAGGGTATCACCATAGTCAACACCCGTTAGGTTAAATAGATAGTCGAAAGCCAAGTCTTTATTCTCTTTCAACTGCTGAGCAAGGCTATGCCATTTATCAGAAGCTACCGTGAGATTGAGGTATTGCTTACCCTCTTCGAGAACGGCTGTAGGCTCTATCTTTAGTATACTATCTTTCAGTTCCTGGTTAGTCATATGTTCAGGATGAAATTATTTATTTTTTAACTATTCACCACGGAGACACGGAGAGCACGGAGTTTTTTCAGAATGAGTTAATTTATACTTATTCTAAAAATCTTTACAATTACCATAGAAAACTCTACCTCTTTCATCTACTAGGTGTAATAGTTTATTTATTATTCTCTGTATCCCTCTGTGTTCTCTGTGCCTCTGTGTTTTTCTTACTAAATGCGCTCTCCATCTTGATCTTTCGTTGGAGCTGCATAACACCATAAAGCAATGCCTCCGGTCTTGGAGGACAGCCTGGAACGTAAACATCCACAGGTATAATCAGATCAACACCTTTCACAATTGAATATGAGTTAACGAATGGTCCACCTGAGATTGCACAAGCTCCCATTGCGATTACATACTTTGGGTCGGGCATCTGATCGTACAAACGTTTCAGTACGGGTGCCATTTTGGGAACAATGGTTCCTGCAACAACAATCACGTCGGCTTGACGAGGGCTTGCACGGTAAACCTCTATCCCGAAACGGGCAAAGTCATGACGTGCTGCACCAGCGGCCATCATCTCAATACCACAGCAGCTCGTAGCAAAAGTCAAAGGCCAGATGCTGTTGCTTCTGCCCCAATTGATGATACCATCGAGGGTTGTGAATAGGATGTTTCCGCCTGATTGTTTAAAGACTTCGAGGCCTTCATTGTCCTCAAAATCTTCATACTTCATCGATTTAATTTTTACTCCCATACCAAAGCCTTTTTCTTCCAGGCATACATAAGGCCCAGAACAAGTACAAAGAAGAATATTACAATCTCAATAAATGCTGACATCCCTAAATCTTTCATAACGACAGCCCAAGGAAATACAAAAACAATTTCGACGTCGAACACAAGAAAGATAATGGCAAATAGGTAATAACCTACGTTAAACTGCAACCATGTTAAACCTTTTGTTGGGATACCGCACTCGTATGGATCGTGCTTTACTGCGTTTTCTGAAGTAGGTGCTGCATAATTTGAGAAAATTATTGCTCCACCAACCAGTACAACCGCTACAATAAAGAATAGAATTAAGAATTCGCCACTCATAGGCTATATTTTATGATGCGCAAATGTAGAATTTCATATTAAAACATTATCATATAAATACAAATTTATTGAACAACAATTATGATGATATATATCAATTAATTATGTATCTATATGTTATTCAATATGTTTAACAGCATGATATGTATAACCTTAGATATATAGATTACTAAAAACAAATTACCCCGTTCGTTTAGGACGGGGTAACTTTTATACAAAAGCCAGAAAAGAAATTCTAATCCTTCTTTTTTGCTGTAAGAACTTTATAGAAAAAGAAGCCAGTATAGAAAATAACCACTCCCCACACTAATATCAATGTTACCAATGCCGATGTATTCATTTTTTTACTTATTAAGTTTCAAAGTATGTTTTACCTAATTATTAAAGGGTATTGGTTCTTACTCGCTTACGGTATGCAAAATAAACCATAAAGCAGATAAGAATGAAAAGCGAAACAAGGAATATCCGAGCCATATCGCTGTAGAAAACTTTATTGGTGATGCTTCCGCTAAAAACAGGAGTACCCTTGGTAACCTGATCGCCTTGGTTAACTAAAACCTTAAAATCATCCTCAACCAGATAGTTCGTTATTGAACCATTCGTACCATTTATTTGCAAGAAATTACGTTGATTCTCAACGATTACACCCTGAACCGTTCCATCAACCTCAGAGTAGAAATTATCGGCAAAGTAAGCCGTATTGGGGCCAATTCCCTGATGGGTAATTTGACCTAGAATACTTTCGCCATGAAGCGACCACCCACTAAAACCTATTGAACCCCAATCATCCTTTGCAGGTCTAATCAACGAAGCAACGAATACAATGATAAGTACTACTGGTGTTACATACTTTAGAATATATTTAAAAATGATTGGCACACGAATATCCGAACCGCGGGTAATCTCCTCCCAGCCCCTATCGAGCTTAAATACCCAAGCAAACATAACGGCTTCAAGCATTGCAAAAACAAATAACGCCACGGTACCGGCCCAGTAATCATATTCATCAAAAACACCTTGTTGGAAATAGAGAACAGTAGGTAATCCAATGATAAGGGTAATAATCCCAAAACCAATAGCGGCCTTGCCCTTACGCCATCCAAACTCATCCTGAAAGAATCCAACAACCGGAGTTCCCATGGCCAAGGAGGAGGTGATACCGGCAAAAAACAATAGACCAAAGAATGCAACACCAGCAAGGGCTGACATAATTGGTCCCCACTGCTCAAATAGGAAAGGCATTGTTCTAAATCCAAGCCCTAATCCACCAAGATTAGTAAGTTCAACAACCCTATCAATTCCAAAGTACCCAATGGCAATAGGTATAATAATTGAACTACCCAAAACAATCTCAACAAACTCGTTCATAAAGCCTGCCGACATGGCATTGCAGGCAATATCCTCGTTCTTTTTAACATACGATGCATAAGCATGAATACAGCCCATTCCCACGGACAGTGTAAAGAAAATCTGACCTGCCGCAGCTAGCCAAACTTTTGGATTGGAAAGGGAAGAATAATCGGGTGTCCATAGAAAATTCAAACCTGTTAACCCATCAAACACAGCACCATCCTGTCCTGATTTTAGGAAAATACCTTTGATTGCAAGGAAAATACCAAACACGATTAGCAGTGGAACGCCAATTTTTGCAGCCTTCTCAATACCACCGCTAAGTCCCTTGCTTAAAATCCAAACGTTTAGGGCAAGACAAAGAACAAAGAAAACAATACCTTCGAATGGAATTCCTGTTGTTGATGTCGTTACATCAAGATAGCCACTAAAGAAAGAGGCAACCTGATGTTGGGTCATGCCATCGAATGTTCCAACAATTGAATGGTAAACATACGACATGGTCCAGCTCTCCATATAGCAGTAATACGATGCTATAGCAATATTACTGAAGATACCGAAAACGCCAACATACATCCAAATGGCCTTGTTATTGGCCATTCTACGCATCATAAGCGGAGTAGAGTGGTAGCCAAACGTTCCGCCATAACGGCCCGTTGACCATTCTATTAGAACCAATGGTAATCCTAAAATTACTAAGCTAACAAGGTAGGGGATAATAAAGGCACCCCCTCCATTCTGCACGGCTTGTACAGGAAAACGAAGAAAGTTGCCGAAGCCAACTGCATTTCCGGCCATGGCAAGTACAAGCCCCACACGTGACCCCCACGCTTCAGGAACTTTAATCTTTTGGGTTAAATTACTTTCACTCATCTTAGGTTATTTGTTACTTTTAGGTTTGGTTAGGATTTATTCTATTTTTGATTTTTCATCAATTCAACGCTCTTAAATAATTTATTTAGGTTCTAAAGGTTGAAATATTTTTTATGAAAAAAAATGAAATTCGTCATTCATATAAATCAATTCCGGAAATTTCTATTGAGACTAGGTTTAAGGTCAAATGTTTAAACCCAAAATCGAATTTTTGAAACAATTATTGCAAAAAGACTGTTATAATTAATCGAATTACACCAAATTTGTCGATAGTAATTCTATTTTTGTATCAACCTGAAAATTTGTACACCATGAAAAAGATCGTTATTATTGGAATTTCCATTGTTGTAGTTGTACTAATCGTCCTTCAACTACTTCGCCCAAAGTTTGCTGAAAATTCCTATTTAAAAGGGAAATTATTATTAGACTCTACACGATATGCAGAAGCGATAGTAAAAATCGATAAGGCAATTTGGTTAAATAAAAGTCCAATCTACTTTAATGCAAGAGGTTTGGCGAATGCAGGGTTGAAAAATGATTCAATTGCTATCAACGATTATAGTAAAGCCATTGAGATTAACGCTACTGTGGCAGAATTTTACCTTAACAGAGGGGTATCGTACCGAAAGTTGAAGAAGAACGAAAATTCGTTGCAGGATATCAATAAATCCATTGAACTCGACAGCACAAACGCAAAAGCATATTACAACCGAGGGCTACTAAAGGCCGCTCAGATGCAATTCGATGAAGCGTTGTTGGATTACAACAAAAGCATTGAATTGGATGGGTCCAATATCGAAGCATTCTATAACCGTGGCGAATCGCGCTCACACCTTAACGACTTCATGGGTGCCATTAGCGATTACGATAAGATGATTGAGGGATCCAATGCCACCGTTGAGGCGTATAAAAAGCGTGGAACCTTTAAGCTGAATATACAGGATTTTATTGGCGCAGAATTGGATTTAGTCAAAGCCTCCGAAATGGATAAGAATGATAAAGAGATATTTTACAACCTAGGGCAGGTTAAATTCTACCTTAATAAATTTGATGAAGCGGTTGATGCCTTGAATAAGGCTATCAGGATAGATAACGGTTATAGCATAGCATACGGTTTAAGGGGAGGGACATTTATTAAGAAGGGTGATTTTAGGGCAGCCATTAAGGATTTTAACAAAGCCATTGAGCTACGTGGCAACTATACTAAAGCCTTCTATGGTAGAGGGATTGCCAAAGCGCTATCGCAAGACTACAAAGGGTCAATAGCAGACTTTACAACCACCATTGAACTTGACAAAACCTTTGCGCAAGCCTACTATAACAGAGCCGTATCAAAAGCTATACAAGGAAATCACAAAGAGGCTTTGCCCGATTACAACTTTATCATTCAAAAAGATCCAAAATATGCTGAAGCGTACTACAACCGTGGTATATCGAAAATAAATCTAACTGATAACAAAGGTGGTTGCGAAGATTTGAAAAAAGCATATGATCTGGGTTACAAACAAGCAGAGCCAATGCTTAAAATGTATTGTGGTGGAAATACTATAATAAAATAACCAGATAAGATTATCCAAGAATTTTATCGATCGTTATTAATTCGTCTGCTGAAAACCTAAGATTACTAAGTGATTTCACGCTGTTTTCAAGTTGTGCTTGAGTGCTTACGCCAATAAGCACTGATGTGACCCTTGAATCTCTAAGTAACCAAGCAATAGCCATTTGAGCAAGAGACTGATTGCGAGATTGTGCAATTGCATTGAGTGCTTCCACTTTACCCATTATTTCATCGGTAATATGCTTAGGGCAAAGGAAACCATGAGCTTTAGATGCCCTTGATCCATCTGGAATACCTTTAAGATACCTATCAGTTAAAAGTCCTTGCGCTAAAGGTGAAAATGCGATACTTCCTACACTATTATGCTCAAGCACTTCGAACAATTCCTTCTCTACCCATCTATCAAACATTGAATATCGAGGTTGATGAATCAGACAAGGAGTTCCAAGGCTTTTTAATATCAAAACTGCTTTTTCAGTTTGCTCAGCTGAGTAATTCGAAATACCTATGTACAAGGTTTTCCCTTGACGAACAAGGAGATCAAGCGCCATCATTGTTTCCTCAAGCGGTGTGTTAGGATCAGGACGATGAGAGTAAAATATATCAACATAATCTAGTTTAAACCTTTTGAGACTTTGATTTAGACTTGCAACAAGATGTTTTTTTGAAGCCCACTCACCATAAGGTCCAGACCACATTAAGTAACCTGCCTTAGTAGAAATAATCATTTCATCTCGATAAGGCCTAAAATCCTTTTCTAGCATTCTACCCAAGGTCTCCTCGGCTGAGCCAACTGGTGGTCCATAGTTATTCGCCAAATCAAAATGGGTAATCCCCAAATCGAAAGCCCTTCGAAGGATTTTTTGGGAATTATCAAAATCATCAACCGCACCAAAATTATGCCATAATCCCAACGATATGGCTGGCAAACTAATCCCGCTATTACCGCACCGACGATATACCATGTCATTGTATCGGTTATCAGAAGCTAAGTAATCCATAGAATGATTTATCATATTGTCGAAAAAATTGTATCGAATACTATTTTATAATTATATGCCCATAAATAAATTGCAGGTGGTCTCTGCTTTGAAAAGATCATATACGATTTAAATATTTTACCACCTCAAAAAATCGTAGAAAACCAATCGTACGGTAAACGCCCAATCGAGGATTGATGATTTGGTATCGTAGTAGGTTTCGAATTTACCCCCTAGGTTAAACCCTTTTGCAACCTCAACGGTGTAAATAATCTTTGCCGTTACGAGGTTTCGGATATCCTCATCGAAATCAGGTTTTACATATGAGTACGAACCAAACAGCTCCTCCCCTCTCGGGTTATCGAACTTCGATGCATACCAATAACCTAACTCGCCCCGTAGGTTATTCCCCTCAATGAATACCTTTGGGTAAATGGCATGCCCATTCAGATATTTACTTTTTGGGTTAGGCGATTTATCGGTCGAGAGGAAACCTGTTGTCTCCAATCCTAAACTATTTCGCCCAGTTCCAATGGGAAACCTGTACGATAACCCCGCTGCAAGGTTTATCATTGTTGTAACATCGAGGTACGAGCTGTCGATTTGCCCTCCATTATGAACGGCTAATCCAAAAAAATTGATCGTTAACCCATTCCGATTGCTGAAGGTACTTGGCTTTACAATTGCTGCAAAGCCCATGGTAAAAACCTCTTGGAAACGGCTTCCTTGCTTAATGTATCGTTCCCAGTTGGTCCACGAATCGCCTCGGAACCGCTCCTTTTCAGTTAAAAACTGAATCCCCGTTTCGGGTTGTGAGCCAATAAGCTTATCGGTTAAGGAGTTGAATAACCTTTCGGGTTTCATGAGGGGTTCAGGTAGGTAGTGAAGCTGCTGTGAGTGCAATGTTCCAAGAATCAATTCTACCCCATCGAGCAATTTAACCTCGAGCGAAAGCACAGGTGTAAAACGCTCCACCGAATCATTTCCCGCAAAATAGAGAGTATAAAAACCCGCCGAAATACTAGTCTTTTTATTAGGTTTATATCTTAGCTGAGGTTGAATAAAAAATCCGGGATAAGTATATCCTTTCTTGATATCGCTTATGTACTCCCTGTCATCAAAAAAAGCCGATGCGTATGGGTTAATACTAAACTTGCCCGAATCGCCAACCAAAACCGATTCGCGCATATTACGCTTTACCCAAAAATCCTGTGAAAAGGTTGATGAGGCAATAAGAAATAAAACGAAGGAGCAGATAATATTCTTCATCAGCTTAAAATTTGGCTAAAATTAACCTTTTTAGCTCTATTCTAATTATTGAATGATAGATAATTCTGTAATGCTGATTTTACAAGTACAATATCCGTTATAAAATCACTACTGACCGACTAAAATATTATAACTTCATGAAATACTTGATACTACTACATTCAATGTATAGGTCGCCCCTGCCTACTGGCAGGCGGTAGGCAGGCCTAATAGGGCTTGAATTTGGTTTTTCTCTAATTGCTACAAATAGGTCGTCGCTATGCGACTTTAGAAAAGCAGCATTGCTGCGAACTATTTGTAGAATAGACGATTATATTTAAGATAGAAGCAGCATCGCTGCGACCTATTGAATTTAGATTTTTTCTCGGTTAATAATGAAAGGCTAATATATTTCGTTTTAATAGAGGCTAAAGTCAAACTTAACCACGAAGAACTCTAAAGATATACAAAGAAAACAAAGTTATAGTATTGAATATATATACTTTGTAAACTTCGTGATGTACTTCGTGACCTTTGTGGTTAGGTTTTTTCTGGCTTTTCAGACAGCTTCTGATTACAATTGAATGTAATTTTATTATTAGATTTTATGTAATTTACTTACAGCCTCTAACGAATGTAGGCATGAAAACATGATAGTTTTTTCTGCGATTTACTACAAAGGGTTGTTACTGCTTTACAAATTTCCTCGTAACTATACCATCTTTACTCAGTAACTTTATGGTATAAACACCCTCCTGCAAACCACTAATATCAATCTTGTTGTCACTAATCTCTTTACTAATCAATAACTTGCCGTTGATATCAATAATTGAAGGGTTATTTAAGTATACCAAGACATAACTTATTGATCTTTTATTAACCTTAAACTATGACCGTATGATTTACTCACTAGCATACGTGTTTGCACGAACGCAGTGTTGTAGCTTACAAACATAAATCTTCCGCTGGAATTGTATTCTGAACAACTCCAAAAAGCTGCATCAGTATACAAATCCCCGAACGCTCCTAATTGATTGTCGAGCCTATCCCCCCTAACTCCAGCCGGAATAGCGGAAAACCCAGAACTATTGGTTGCGTCTGTGTTAGGTGATTCCCAGATACTAGTACCAGTCGTTTTCATTTTTCCTCCAGCGACATATTGTCCACCCAAATAAAATATGAGTTCCTCTAATTCATCAGCTGTTGGCACATGCCAACCTACTGGAGCAATGTTTTGATTTGAAGCCGCATACCAATTGTACAAGACTCCAAAAACATTTTTATTAGCTTCATTGTTGTCATAATAACAATAAGCTGGTTCAGCGGTACCAGTAACAGCACTCCAGTCAGCATTAGCAGTTTTATTCAGGATAGAAGTTCCGTCATTAAAATGTGTAGTCTTTAGGTTCTCTTTTGTCCAAACTCGACCGTTAATAACGACGGTGTGGTAAAGGTTACCGTCAATATCTTTAAGACCATAGGTCTCAAAAGACATCTGGCTTCCCGAAATTTCACCTAACTCGTTTTTAACTTTAACAACGAAGTAATATACTTTACCAGCGGCTAAGCTGGTAAGCTTAACTTTAACTGGTATCTCAGCACTACCATTAAAATTAGCGATTATAACCTTTGATCCATAACTAGTTGTTTCTCCGTATTCGATCCAAACTTCTGAAAGAAGATTATTAGGATTAACCGACCCATTGAGTGTAGCAGAGTCTAAACCTACCGCAGAAGCTTCTTTAGTAGTAACAAGAGCCTTTATACTGGTCTTAATTTCTAGTACTTCGCCATAACCAGTGCCTTCGGAATTAACAGCATACGCCCTAACGTAATAGGTTGCATTGATTTCTAAATCACTGAACTTTCCTGTAAAACTTGAAACTCCCACTCCGTTATACTCAACCTTTGTATCAGCAATGGTTGGATTGTTGCTCTGGTTCATACAAATTCCATAACTTAAAACGTCCGCACCTCCATATGAAACAATTTTTCCTGTTGCCTCAATGCTAATTTCATTATCGTTGAATATGGCTTTCACGGTTTTAACTGTAGGTACTTCTTTTTTCTCACAGCTTAAGCAAGAAATCAACAAAATGATTATACAAAATAGTTGAAATATTTTTTTCACGAAAAATCCTCCAATTTTATTTGTATTCGAATTATATGGTTGAATTATCAAGTTCGTCTCAAGGTTTTGCAAAAGCAATTATATGCCAAACACCCTGCTCATAATACCAATTTGAAACACCCGCTTCAATATTATTAACATGATAACCAGCCCACAAACTAGTACTATCCCTCCAAAAATCAATCCCTATTTGAATTAAAGCAGAACCCGTTATTTTACATTTTACCTCTAACCAGCATCTCTCGGTATTTACAGGAACATTAACCCTAGGCCACTTATTATTCCAAACATGCCATACATTATCAGGTTTAATACTTGTTCTTAAAATTAGATTCTCAGAATTTCTATACTCATAAAGTATCGGATTATTATTATTTTCTCCAAACCAAGGATTTCTCAAAAACAATCCACCTTCTGCTTTATTATCATTGTATTCGTCTGAATTTAATAAAATATCAACTCCGTTCACTCTAGCATAAAGTCTCAAATAATCAATCTCAATGAAGCTAGGTTGTGTCGTTCGTCTATCATGAATTGCAGTAATCCAACCTATAACCGATTTAAAATTATTTGGAGGAGTCAGGTAGGTAATATAGGCTGTTTTAGGAACTGCTTCAAGAGGAATAATATCAGATGTTTCTTTATTTTCTTTGTTGCAACCTATTACTATTACAATAAATATAAGTTTGAAGAATATTTTCATAATTAAAGTGTTTCACATGCCTTAGCAAAAACAAAATTTGAAATTAATATTAGAAGAATATCTTATTGGTTACAATAAGTTAATCCTTAACACAACGTACAGAAAATCCATTCCTCTCATCACGACCTTCCCTAAATACGTAGCCAATATCGTGTTTCATGCTTCGAGTCCAAGGACCCCAAGTACCTGTGCCTCCCACGGTAGAAGTCCACCATTGACCGAGATAACCAACGGCATAGTCTACACCATCTCTATCAATTGAAGAACCTGGAAGTGCAGTAAAACCAGATTCGTTGGTAGCACCAATTTTGACCCCTATATTATTGGTTCCGCCAATATTGGGACTGTCCCAATGTATTGTGCCACTTTCTTTTAATTTACCACCAGCTATACCTAAGCCACCTAGATAATCAGTTAAAGTTGTCCAATCGGCATCAGTGGCAACGTGCCAACCAACTGGAGCTATATTACGTACATCATTTACTGCATACCAATTATATAAATTACCATAAATATTTGTATAGTTATTATCGCTATTAAAGTATGCACCTGAAGTTAATATACTCCATTGATTACTAACAAGAATATTTTGAACCTTTTGTATTGGATCACCATTACGGTATTTTGTAGTTTTAAGGTTTTCCCTCATCCAGCATTGAGTGCCAATTGTTACAGTATTATAAACATTACCATCAATATCAGTAACAGTTCCACAATTGGGTATTGCAGTTGTTGTAAAACTGATTTGATTACCAAATGCTATTCCAACGCTATTTGTTGCATAAGCACGTACATAGTAGGTTGTGTTGGCTGTTAATATTGTTAAATTGCTTATAAAAATGCCATTCCCTGCTCCGTCTGTTGTTGTATAATCTAGATTCGTTGGATTCTGGTTTGTGCTCCAACAAATACCACGTGCAATAATAGTTGCACCACCATCGCTTGTAATAATGCCTCCACAAGTTGCTGAAACTTGCGATATGCTACTTACAGCAGAAGTTGTTAATGTGGGTAATTTTAATTCATGTAGTGTTGTAAAAGAAATAATAGTTCCATAACCTGTTCCAGCACTATTAGTTGCATAGGCTCGTACGTAATAAGTTGTATTGGCAGTCAAACTAGTTATAGCACTAGTAAAACTGCCTGTACCAATGCCATCGATGGTTTTACTGTCAGTTATAGTAGGCGTTTGCCCTGTACTCCAGCATACTCCTCTTGCTGTAACTGTTGAGCCTCCGTCAGAGGTGATATTGCCTCCACAAGAGGCAGTAGTTTGCATAATATTACTTATTGTAACAGTAGTTAGTACGGGAATTTGTACTGAGTTAACTTGATTGTTCTCATCTTTTTTGCAACCATTTGCAATAATTAACACTAAACCGATTACCATTAATGGGAAAATCAAAATACTATTCTTATTATTCATGTAATATTAATTTAAAGGTTTATAAAATAAACAAATCATTCAATCTGAATAGACTTTGTCAAAGTCTAAATAACTGGGTTGATCCACACTCGGGACAGGTTGTGCCATCACCATTACCGCATTTATTGTCAATGAAGTACTTTTCACCATGTATGAACAGGAAAATAGTTTGAATCGAAAGAATCAATTGCTTTTCTTCCACAGCAAGGGCATGAATCAAGATCACCCATAAAAGAAGTTTATAATTAACTTGTTAGTTCTACTTTGACAAATTTAACTATCTAAATAATAGCGATTTATATCTCTTTGACGTATTTTATGTCGATTATGAATTTTATCGAGCATTTCTTCTTCAGTCATTTGTTTATAAAGTTTAAACGTAAGATACTCCTTTATATCCCTTGCTGATAGTAAGGGTAACTCATCAAAGCAGGTTAATTTTTCTTTGAGTACAAACGAAGATACCATAAAGTTCAAGGCAATCTGATGTTCCCATGTTTTCCATAAGCGTGTTTGAAATTCGTCAATTCCCAATATTTGTTTTGATTCTTTTATACAATGTTCAACAAAGAAACGTTGTGCCTGCATGTAGGCCAACGACTCTGGTGTATATTGCTCAAGGTTGGCATTGGTAAAAGAATATTTTATTTCTATTGTTCCTTCTTTTGATTTTGTTCTGCGTATTACCAGTAACCGTTGTTCTATTGAATTAATGTTTTTGTCCCAAATATAAACTTTCGCAAAATGGTAATCACCTTTGAGCTTTCCTTTGGCTGTATTTCTTACTGTAAGCGTTGACCAATCGTTATCGGTCAGCATATCAAGATATTTTTTTACGGACAGGCCATTTATGGTCGGTTTCAATTTTTGAGGTTCTCTCCCTTTTGTGTTTTTTCGAGGAGGAATCACTAATTCGGGACGCTCCAAATAGATTGTTTGGTCGGCATGTAAATCAAGCATGTATAATTTCCCCATGCTATCTATAGAGCGAGCTAAACTAGCATCGTTGCCATAATATCCATCGGCTGAAATGAATTCAAATAATATGCCCTGGTCTATCAGATGCTGAATGATATCTGCAGCTAATACCAGCTTAGTTTTAAAGATGCGTTTTTCTTGCGGGATACCGGCTTCATCGCAACGTGAAGGATTGTCGCACCAATCCTTGGGAAGGTACAGCCTAGAATCAACCATTGAGGCAAAATCGCCATTGCTAAGACATGCAAAAACTGCTACTTGACCATTAGCCGTTTTACCTACATTTCCACAATATTGGTGTCCAACGCCAACACTTTTGACGCCTTTTTTTACCCATCCACTTTCATCTATGATTAAGCCTGTTAATTTTCGTTTTGGAAGGATTTGGCTTACCTCCTGTGCCACAAGATTTATAACAGATCGACCATCCCAGTTCGATTCTGAAATAAAGTGTTGCATCTGAAAATAATTTGAGTTAAGGTTTTCGCTAATACGTTCAATGTTACGCATGTCGGTTGTGACTATTCCTTGTGAATATTTTTCCGCTTTGTCAAAAAATATTTTAGTTTTGTTCCTGAAAATAGGTTTAAATGCTGACAAATGATCACTTAATCGCCCTAAAATGGCGGTCAGTGTTTTTCCATATCCTTGATTATCTTTACGTTGTATTAAACATTTTTCAAAATTTTCGGAACGAAGAGCCTGTTCTTCGATGTTTTAAAAATACATATTTTTTTCTAAAGTCCCAGTGTTTTCAATGGTTTTATCTAATATGTCAAAGTAGAATTAGATTATATTTATTATTGACAAGGTGGATTTGTGAAAATATCTTGACTTGTAATTACTTCAAAACGAGATGGTTTTTCGCATATCATATTGCTAATATTATCGGCACCTCTAGTAAAAAAATGGGCTCCAAGACCACCACTTACAATATATGAAAACCTATATACTTTACATACTTTGTAATTACTACCAAGATATATATTTGAATGAGATACACCATTATTATACCAAACATAACCTAAATCGGCTGTTTTTTGATAACCTGCATTTATTAAAGAATTATAATCACTACTATTTTTTTCGACTAAAATATGGTCTGTTAGTTTAGAACACTGAACTAAAGGAAAAGTATTCGAAATTTGATTAGATGCCACAACCCACGCCTCTATTTCATATACATAATTTTGAAATCCAGCTGGAGGCAATGTAGTATTATTCCAACAACGAGCTCCTGTGTTTGGGTCTCTAAACCTATATATCGCCATCCAACACGAAGATATGTTATCAATAATTCCGTCATTATTATCATCTATTCCATTACAAGATTCAGCAACTGTATTTTGTTGGTAGATAAAAGATGTGTATGATGACCAGTAGCCAAAAATGCCAACACCATTTTTGGTGCAAGCACGCCATTGATGTTGTCCATAATTCAAAGTAGGATTATAAGTAATCTGTGACCCAGAATTAATGTTCACTTGATTACCATCAATTTCCAACATATAACCTGAAGCATTAGAAACCTGCTGCCATTGCATCTGTACATTTGTAACTGTTATATTATTAATTGGATTTACTAATGCTGGTGGATTCAGGGTGTTTTCAATTTGAAAACAAGTAAAAGTCAAAGGAATTCCTCGATAAAATGTTACTTTCCCTTCGGAAATATCAGAAGTTAATATTGTTCTGCTCCAATCAGAAACATTATCACAATTGCATTCATATGATTTTACGCCAGGTTGATTCGCACCATGAATAGTTATAGTATATTGATTGTTCCCATTAATGACAGATTTAATAATACCAATATGTCCATATTCAGCAGTTCCATTATAGTACTTATTCATTACAATAATATCACCTGCTTGAGGAGTAACTGTAATTACATATCCATTACCAAGTGTATTGGCTGTCCATTTCCAAGCATCAGGATAACTTGAAATTCCCATCTCATTTGCGACATATTTCGTACACCAGCAATTACCATTAAGAGATGCTCCTATTCCATTCTCTTTTTTTGTTGTTTCTTTCTGACAACTTAAAAAAATGAAAATCATAAAAAATATTAAGTGCTTTTTCATATGTAATATGTTTTATTAAAACATGATCTATTTGATAAACTTATCAAAGTTTAAAAATAATTACTATAATGAAAAAAGGATTTATTATGAATTGGTAAATTCATAATAAATCCTTTCAAAATAATTCGATAAGATATTGAATATTTATGATTTATGAAAAAGCGAGTTTACTGTATTTCATACCTGAATTGAATTGAAATTTGAAACCTTTAGTAGTTTTTTAACTGTATTTTGGTAATATGCTGGTGTAACACCAATGTGTTTCTTAAAAGCTTCATGGAATGTTGAATATGAGGTAAAGCCAAGTCTTTGGTATAATTCCTTTAAAGGAATATTACCATTGCTACTAACAGAAAGAATTCCTTTAGCTTCTTCAATTCGTAACTTATTGATAAACGTATTAAAATTTGTATGATACTCTTCATTTATCACTATGGATAAATATGTACGGTTGGTGTCACATCTCTCGGCTAATTTATTTATGGTAAGTTCAGATTCTAAATAGACTTTGTTTTCAATTAATTGATTCAGGCATTCAATAATTGGTTGTTTATGATGCTCATCAAGTATGGGATAGTTATGATTTTCAGTATTTGAATTTTCATTTCCGTTATCATCAATTAAATCGACTTCGTATAAAATATGTTGTTTATTTAAAGCACTAAGGTTCTGATAAACCAGCTGTTTGTATGCCTGATTCTTCTTTCTATAAAGAATTATAATTAGGACTAAAGCCACAAGGGCTAAGCTTCCACCTGCTAAAGAGTATTGGAGGATAAGGCTTTTGTTTTTTAAGGTTACTTCCTGTAGTTTGATTTGCTGGTCTTTCTTTTCGGTATCGTATTTAACTTGAAGTTCAGAAAGCTGATTGGCTATATCGATATTTAAAATACTATCCTTGATTTGGGTGAACAGTTTATAATTTTTAAAAGCTCGCTCAAAATCATTCTTATAAGTATAAATCTTCGAAAGCATTTCATAAGCCCCTTTCATCGGTCTTAAAAGACTAAACTCTTTTGCCTTTCTTAAACTTGAACTTATTAAAAGAGTAGCTTTATTATAATCATGCAGTTCGGCAGAGGTTTTACCAAGATTCATAGAAGCATATATAATTCCTTCCTGATCATTGATTTCATCAGATAATAACTTTGCTCTGGTAAAAAACTCTTCGGCTTTAGTATATCTACCTAACTTATAGTAATTTTCGCCAATATTATTATTTAAAGTGCTTAGAAAATATTTATCGCCTAGCTCCTCGCAAAGTTGCAGGGCTTTATTGTAATAAACCTGTGCTTCTGAATATTTCTTTTCGTTCCAGTAAATATCAGCGAGGTAGCTGTAGTTGGTTGCCATACCATTCTTGTTTCCAAGCTCACAGTTAATCTCAAGTGCTTTTTCAAGATACTTTTTCGCACTACTATTTTGATTAGTTACTAGGTAAACATTTGCAATAGATGCAGCGTTTTGGGCAATCAACCTTCTATCGCTAGCAGTTTCAAAACTTACCATTGCCTTTAAGAAGTTATCTAAGGATTTACTATAGTCCCCTTTGAAAAAATATACTTGTCCGATGAAATTTAAAGATTTTCCAATAAGCCTATCATCCTTTGATTTTTCGGCTAGAGGATATGCTTGCTCGAAGTATTGTAAAGCCTTATCGTATTGAGATAACCTAATATAAACTGAGCCAATACTGCATAGTGTATTCGATTGAATTTTCAGGCTATCTATTTCCTTCGATTTTTCGAGAGCTTGGCTTAGGATGGTTAGTGCTTGCTCTCCGTTGTTCGTATTTCTATAATAGCAACCCATTGTATTCATTGCCAGAACCTCTCCATATACAAATTTTATTTTTTCAGAATAGGTAAGAGCGTTTTTTGCAAATTCAAAACCTTCTTCTGAATCACCCTTGTCAAGATAAGTTTTAGCTAAAAGATTTATGGCTAACGCTTTCTCTGTACCTTTTGTTTGGTCAATTTTCTGTTTCAGGCTATCTATGATATTGTTCTGTGAAAACAGCTGTGAAGTAATTGCTAAAACACAGATTGTTAAAAATTTTCTCATTGTAGTACTATTAATGATGGTTCGACATTGTATTTGAACGTTGTGTTGTCTTGTCTATGGCTTTTTGTTTCGATTAATTTATCCGTTTTTATCAAAAACCCCCTTGGTGTCAATTGATTATAAAAGTAATAAAACTTTCTAATTAGCAAGTGCGGTGACAAGAAAAACTGTGTTTGGCAGACAGGAGGTATGTAGGGTAAGGGCTGACATATTCTACTTTTGTGCGCTGGGTTCTCATTTATTTTCTCTGTCAAGAAATTTATCTATTAGGATCGCTAAGTTACCTTGTTGACAATGTTTTGCGTATTTAATGTATTTTTGAGTTTGCCTTAGGCGAGTTACCTTCGGTCGGTTACCTTCGGCAAACTCACAAAGGTCGCTCGGTTAAAGCTGCCTGCCCGACTGTGCCATTCAGGCGGGCTTTCTTATCCTTTGTTAGTAAAAATAACAAAAAGCGTTGAACCTACCAAAACTTCATCAGCCCGAATACAGCCGAACATTTTGTGCGAGCTCGGCGAAGTCAATCATAAATCGATGTTACTTGTTCTTAAATCAAAATAAGGTCAATTTATAGACAGACACGAGCAATAAAAACTGTAATTTATTTTGATATCCTCTTCTTTAGATAAAACGTGTAAAACCAAATAAAAGGCCTCAAGGGGAAGTAAAGGAAGAAAAGGCTATCGGGTAATCTTACCATCTTCCAATCGTTGAAGTTTGGCTGTAATATCGACCAACAGGTCAGTTTATAAAAAAATCCCTGCTTAAGCTTCATCTTGTAAATGGGTAGTCTAAATCGGGTAAGCCTATGCGATAGGGTCAACCGCTCTTCGCTAACTATTGCGGTTGCTGCATGAATTACAATACTTTTTACCCCTCTTGCTAATTCTTGATTTACTGGATATTCAGTCCCAAAGAATTGGTTTACCAATGATATTGCCTGAAGTATTGGCTTTTCGTTACCATACTTTGCCGCTCGGCTTAACGCTTCATCAATATTAACCATCCCCTCGCCTAAAATTTGTGCAATATCCCTAAGCCAAAGCAGCCTAAACCATTGATGAATTGCACCATGCAGGCATAAAAACTCGAAATTATGATTTGGGGAAAGCACCCTAATCGGTTTTCCTGCCAAGATTCGCACCTGACTCCCTGCGAACGCTGTTTCTATTTCTATCGGGAATAGGCTTGTTTGAGAAAAGAGCCTCCAATGAACCTCTATCAGGATCCCATTTTTAGGGCTTCGAAATGCAATCTGGTTTTTACGCTTCCGATAGTAGCTCTTCTGCTTCCTCGAAAGCGTAAAATCAGGATAAACCATTCTATACCCCTCGCTAGCGAGGAACTCTGTTGCCCGATCAACCGAATCGGGGCGAACAAGAATATCAATATCCCTTGAAGGTCTTAGGGCAACGTCCCCATAAATCTGCTCCGAAAGAAATGGCCCCTTTAAGAGGATATTTGAAACTCCGAGCTGATTCAATAAGCCCGATATTCGTACCCCTTCGGAAGCGAGCCGAAGCACATGATTAGTTTGTGAGAAGTATTTTTCTTTCAGCTCCGTTGGTATCTCAATGGGTACGGATAACGATAGCTCTTTAATGCTTTTATAAAAAAGGGGCAATACCCTATGGCGCTCGCAAAGGGCAATCAAACGAGTCCAATTGAAAGGCTTAGCCAACCACGTTTTTGCTTCGCTAATACTTTCGTCGTTTTGCATACCACATAATAGTAGCAGTAATCTTTGCTCGGGGTTCAAGTATGAGAGAAGTTGTTTTCGATTTTTAATCACCATCGGTTAGCGCTTTTGCAAAGGGTAACGTTGCAGTATATTACTAGGGTAATATCCCTTAGTTATTCTTTAATTTATGTATCAATTCGTTGATTCTAGTAAAATTAAATAAAGGGTTACCATTCAATTGGCGTTCAGATAACATTCTTACAGCATAATTATTTGCATTCTCTGTATTCCCATTATTTTCTAAATACTCATAAATTTTGTTTCCCCTCAGGAATTCCTCTGTTTTGTTATAGGTTGGAATATAATTCCTTAAAGGAATACTTATTTGATCATAATTTTGGTAAATCCTTGATGAGTATTCATTAATAAAGTGAAGTAAAAACCATAATTCAATACATGGCATGGACTCGATAAACTCAATGCCTTTATTTACTATCTTTTTAGATTTTTCAGAAAAGTATCCTTTCTTTTCAGTTTCATTTGCTAAGATTCTATCTAAATCCAGAACACAAAATACTTGATCATGTCCTTCATCTCTTTTCTTCCTTGCTGTGCTGATAATGGTTTTATAGTCAGAATGTTTTGGCAATGCAGGTTCAACCTTGAAGTAGAAGTGTTCATGTTGCCTCATATTATCGAAATAATACCATTCGGTTAAACCCTCTCCAACAATGGCAACGCGGTGTTTGATAGAACGATTATATCCCTTTCTTGCCATGTTCTGATAATATAATTTCACCTAAATTAGGTTTCGCACCTAACTTCCCAACTTTGTAGGCATTATAAGGAGAAAGATTTTTATGCAACTTAAAATCGAGTAAAGAATACAATTCCGAAGAACCATATTCATTCTTATCCACAAACCAAACAGTATCTCTTCTTAAAAAATCTTCATTTAATAAGTTTATATCATGAGTAGAAAATAGTAGTTGAGAATAAGTAGAATTCATTAAAAAGGTTTTAATGAAATGTGATACCAAATCATAGTGTAATGAGTTTTCAATCTCATCAATACAAAGAATTGTATTAAACGATACTAATCTATTTAATACCCCTCCCAATCCGTAATATCTCATTGTTCCATTCGATTCAAGCCTTCTAGGCAGATTTTTCTCCATTAATTTCGTTTTATGCTGAAATGAAATATCTTTTGCCTTAAGCATCTTTTTCTGAAGAATCTCTTCCTTAAGTTCCTCGGGCATATTCATTCCCGAAATCTTGTTTTCAAGTTCTTCATCTAAAGGAATTTCTTCTTCATCAATTTCTATAGAGGATATATTAAAATCAGCCTTTTGAAGAACTTCTAATACAAAACTCTTACATAAATCATCTTTTTCTATTCTTGAACTTGTCCAACCAAACAAATCCGTATTTGGTTGAACTATTTGCATAAAGTTTTCTTTAAACCAATTGAATACATCATTAAATAATGATTTTTCTACATTAGCCTTTGAAAAAGCTGAAAAAACAGAACTATTATTGATTGTCAGCCCCTCAATTGTTTTTTTATCCGATAACTTTAAGTCTATAGTACCTCCATATTTTATAACCGATTTTTCTTTCTCTTTATCAAACCGCCTCTCAAAAAATATTGCAGGCTGAATTCCTGGATAGTAAGTTAGATTTTCTTCTAATACTCTCTTTCCATCAATGACGAGTGAATAAATGTATTTGGTTTTATTTAAATAAAAACTTAACTGAAATTTACTCGGTTCATTTATGCAAGACTCATCAAATTGAAATGGAACAATTCCAGTTGATTCTGTCTTATCTTTCTTCTGATTTATAATGAACTTCCGCAAATAATCAAGCGCTTTTAAAAGATTGGTTTTCCCTGAAGCATTTGCTCCATAAATAAGTCCAAGTTTTAATACTTTAACTCCTTCTTTAACTTCAGCACAATACTGAGATTCATATTCCTTATCCGAAGAGGGTTCAAAACTTAGTATCTGCTCCTCTCTAAAAGACAAATAATTCTTAACTCGAAACTCTAAAATCATCTCTATTGATATTTATTGTAAATATATTACAAATATATAGAATAGAAATAACAATATTAGATTTTTGTTATAACACACCAAAAAATAACATTCTATAAAGTATAAAATCAAAAATTACAAACACCCTCATCAATCTATACATCACTAAATTATCAAAAGAATCCTTACATTTGCTAACATCCATGCTACTTAATACTCAAACCGATTACCTAATTTGATAACTTCGTTTACATACAAGGCTTTTGGGTTGATAATTCGCTCAGAGGTCGAATGCCCTGAGCTCATCGCCTCTTCGGGAGCCGCTGATGTAACCATTATACTGGGTAAAACGCCTCAAACGCTCAGTAACCCCATATTCTCAGGTGTTCGATTTCAAACCAATGGGCATGAATTTCTCCTTGCCGTCGATGGTATTGCCCGATACTATGCTGAAAATGGGAATAGCATAACCATCGATGTTTTCCCAAATGCCGATATTTCTGACGTTCGCCTTTTCCTTTTGGGTTCAGCCATGGGTGCAATTATTCATCAGCGGGGGTTGCTCCCTTTTCATGGCAGTTCGGTAAAAATAGGTAACACAGCAATTATCCTTTCCGGTGTCTCGGGAGCAGGTAAATCGACCCTTGCCGCTGCATTCCAGCAGAAAGGTTACCACATTCTCTCCGATGATGTAAGCGTTGTGTCATTTAGCTCAGAGGGATTGCCCATTGTGTTCCCTGGTTTTCCTCAAATGAAGCTTTGGGCCGACTCAATCCTCAAGCTAGGGGAGAATCCTTCAAATTATACAAGAACTCGTAATCGATTAGAAAAGCATAATGTTCCCATTAATAGCAGTTTCTGGGATCAGCCCCTCCCATTAAAACAAATTTATATCATTGTTTCGAGCAACCTTGGCGTGCTTAAGATCGAACCCATTAAGGGTATCGAGAAGTTCAGCATGCTGAAAACGCATACGTACCGCTTTAACTTCGTTGCTGGCAAGCAGATGCAGGCAACCCATTTTAAAACCTTCGATAGTTTAGCAAAGAGTATTGATGTTTTCAGGTTGACTCGCCCAAACGGAAAATTTATACTCAATGATCTTATAAATCTTATTTTGGGAAGCAATGGATGATCCAAGGAAAATTGTGTGGTTAGCCTCCTACCCGAAATCGGGGAATACCTGGTTTAGGGTATTCCTTTCAAATCTTTTATCCAAAGCGGATCAACCAGCCGATATCAATAACCTGTTCGCCACCCCCATTGCCAGTAATCGAGAGCTATTCGATGAGGCCACCGGATTATCCTCCTCCGACCTTACCCCCGATGAGATCGATAACCTTCGCCCTGGGGTTTACGAATATGCTTCACGCAACAGCAATGAACTTCTTTTCCAAAAGGTTCATGATGCATGGCTGACCACAGAATTGGGTGAGCCCATGTTCAGCAAGGAAGTAACCCAATCGGTGGTTTACTTCGTTCGAAACCCATTGGATGTTGCCGTTTCATTCGCGAATCACCTATCGAAATCGCTCGATGAAACGGTAAAAATAATGACCGATGAATCCTATGCTTTCGGCAGCACCCCAAATCGGCTACATATTCAGCTGAGGCAGCGTTTGCTAACGTGGAGTAATCATGTAAGGAGTTGGGTGGATCAATCCGATCTTCCGATTATCGTTCTTCGCTACGAGGATATAAAAGCCGACACCTTTACAGCCTTTTCAAAGGCAGTTAACTTTATTGGTATCAACGCTTCGGCAAATGATATTGTAAAGGCAATCGGGTATAGCGATATCAAGGAGATGCAAAAACAGGAAGCGGAAAAGGGTTTTAAGGAGAAACCAGCTAACGCCTTATCATTTTTCAGAAAGGGAGTTGCGGGATCGTGGAGAGCCGAACTTCCCGATTATCTGGTTACTCAAATCTGTAACGACCATCGTGAAATGATGATCCGTTTTGGGTATTTGGATGATAATGGAATCCGCCTTTAAAATAAAACACGGAGAGCACAGAGAAATATCATAATATTTAGTAAACCTCAGTGCTTCTGTATCAAAATAGTGGAAATAGAATAAAACAAAGCTCCGTGAATCTCTGTGCCTCTGTGTCTCCGTGTTAAAAAAGCTGAAGTGATATTCAACTAAAGAATGTAACCATAGTAAACCTCTGCATCTCCTCTTTTCCAGTAACGATAACCGATCCGCAGCGCAGCCAAGCATGGGCAATCATTTTACTATTCCCTTCCTTTGCAACACCTAAATAGATGGTTGAAGGAATACCCCGCATTTGAAGTAACCTTTTTGCTGCAATCGCACGCGCAAAACACTTAACTTTCCATGGAATAAATCGGATTGCCCTTCGAGTTGATTTTTCGACCATTTTTGCTTTTTCTTCAACGCCCATTGTTAAATCGAATGGCGATTCAACGCCCCTAATGCCAAGCCATTTAAATGCTTTCTTTTGATGTACAAAAGTAAGGTACAAGCTAAAAACAATGCAGAAGTAGTAAGCCTGTATGAAGAGCGATTTTTCTATTTTACTAAGTTTAAGAAACGTGTGAAAGTGAACAGGCATAATTAATCGATTACAACAAGTAGATTCTTTTCTAGTAATTCATTAAGAAATTCGAAGGAATCATTTTCGCACTGCTCCCTGCTAACATCAAACTCTTCGAGTAGCAGGTTAATCAAACTTTCGATGCGAATGGGGTTTTCAATCAGCTCCCAAATCCTACTTCCCACAGGATCAAGTCCAAAATATTCGCCGTTCTCAACGCTCATCATCACCTTTTCGCCATCAACATCGGTTGACACCAATTCGGGGTTTCTCTTGATAGCTGAGCTAAGACCAATCATATTCATATTTAATTGTTTAATACAAAGGTAATGATTTTCTAGGAGAGAATGGAAATCGTAAGCAAAACCTAATGATGGTTAAAAATTTCATGTCGTTTTATTAATAATGCGAATTTAGGGTTGAATAAAACAATTAGCACGATCAATAACTATTATGGCTCTATTCTAAATATCGATTGATTTTATAGTACTTAGAGTACTTCGAGTGCCTTAAGTGCCTTGAGTTGTTGAAGAAATTATCGGAAGTCAATTTTAAAATTCAGTATGTGAATAAACCAGAAGTTCATCAAGCTATTACTTGTCACC
>RPRQ01000011.1 GCA_003818205.1 Bacteroidales bacterium | reverse complement strand
GAGATAGAAAATTAAATTTAAGACGCTTTTCACTCGATTTGATACCTTATCGATTGATACCTGACGTGCAATGGGATTGAAACCTGCCCGCCCCTCCCTTCATTGTCAGGCACATTGGCAAAACGCTCCATACTGCCCCTCAATCCAATTTTGCCAAAGAGCCTTCCAATTCGTTCACCGCCCCCACGCCGAAGTAAGCATGTGCATTGTAGCTAGAAAGGGATACGCAACCTAAATAATACCCAGCTGCCAACAAATGCTAAATTCCAGCTGGGCAGATTTGCTGATTAGCAAGTTTTTCCTATCTTCGTTTTGGCATTATCGGGGGATAGGCGTGATGCTTCGAACCCCCAGCCGTAACTTAGCATCAACCGTTGAAAACTTCAGGTAATTTTTCACCTCTTTGCATTATTACCATTGTACTCACAAAGAAATACTTAATTTTGCAGAAATTTTTTAGAATTATGGTTAAAATTAAATTCCCCGATGGCAATGTCCGTGAGTACCCAAAAGGGATAACCGGACTTGAAATTGCAAAAAATATATCGGAAAGGCTTGCAAAAGAGGTACTTTCCGTAACCGTTAATGGTGAGATTTGGGATTTAACCCGCCCGATAACAGCCGATTCTACGCTCAAGCTACATAAATGGGACGATGAGGAGGGGAAACATGCCTTCTGGCACTCATCCGCTCACTTAATGGCTGAAGCCATTGAGGTGCTTTACCCTGGTGTGAAGCTAGGTATAGGTCCAAGCATCGAGAATGGCTTTTACTACGACATAGACTTTGGCGCAACAACCATTGTTGAGGCTGATCTTGTGAAGATTGAGGAGAAGATGATGGAGTTTGTTCGCGAGAAGCAGGATATTGTTCGTAGCGAGATTTCGAAAGCAGAAGCGCTTAAAAAGTATAGCGATAAGGGCGATAGCTATAAGGTAGAGCTTATAACCGATCTTCAGGATGGAACAATTACGCTTTACACTCAGGGTTCATTTACCGATTTATGCCGTGGCCCACACCTACCCGATACTAGCTTTATTAAATCGGTGAAGCTGTTGAGCATTGCGGGAGCCTATTGGAGAGGTAATGAGAAGAATAAGATGCTTACCCGTATCTATGGCATTTCATTCCCCCAGAAGAAGTTGCTCGATGAGTATTTAGTTCTACTCGAAGAGGCCAAGAAGCGCGATCATCGAAAGATAGGTAAGGAGCTCGAACTTTTCACCTTTTCGCAAAACGTTGGCGCAGGATTACCATTATGGTTACCCCGTGGTACGCAGCTGCGTGAAAAGCTCGAAAACTTTTTGAAGAAAGTTCAGAAGCAGCATGGGTACGAGCAGGTAATAACCCCTCATATTGGTCAAAAGGAGCTATATATCACCTCAGGGCATTGGGCGAAGTATGGTAAGGATAGCTTCCGACCAATAACTACACCGCAGGAAGGGGAGGAGTTCATGTTAAAACCGATGAATTGCCCTCACCATTGTGAAATTTATAAATCGAAACCTCGTTCGTACAAGGATTTACCTGTTCGCTTTGCAGAGTTTGGAACGGTTTACCGTTACGAGCAGAGCGGAGAGTTACATGGGCTTACAAGGGTTCGGGGATTTACACAGGACGATGCACACCTTTTCTGCCGTCCCGATCAGCTGAAGGAGGAGTTCATGAAGGTGATAGACATAGTTCTTTACATCTTCAAAACGCTTAATTTCAACGATTATACAGCTCAAATCTCGCTTCGCGATCCTAGCAATACAGAGAAATACATTGGATCTGATGAAAACTGGGATAAAGCGGAGAGTGCAATTATTGAAGCGTCCAACGAGAAAGGGCTGAAAACGGTAACCGTCCTTGGTGAGGCTGCTTTCTATGGACCAAAGCTCGATTTCATGGTTAAGGATGCCATCGGGCGGAAATGGCAGCTTGGCACCATTCAGGTTGACTATAATCTGCCCGAACGATTCCAACTCGAATACATTGGAGCCGATGATAAGCGTTATCGCCCAATTATGATCCACCGTGCACCATTTGGTTCCATGGAACGGTTTGTTGCAGTGTTAATCGAGCATACAGGAGGAAAATTCCCGCTTTGGCTAACCCCCGATCAGGCAGTTATTTTACCAATCAGCGAAAAATATAACGATTACGCAAAAAAAGTTTTGAATTTCCTAAATAATTCCGATATTCGCACGCTGATTGACGACCGAAACGAGAAAATAGGTAAGAAGATAAGGGACAACGAGTTAAAACGAATTCCATATCTGCTTATCGTAGGTGAAAAAGAGGCTGAGGCTGATTTGATAGCCGTTAGAGTGCAGGGGGAAGGGGATAAAGGTCAGATGAAACTCGAAGAATTCGTCAATCTAATAAATAGTGAGATTAAGAAACAACTTGAATAAATATAAACAATTACTAACTAATATCGGAGGATAAAACAATAGCTGCACCTGTTTTAATAAAAAGGCAAGATAAGGACAACAAGTTCCTGATTAACGAGCAGATCAGATATAAACTTGTCCGTATTGTAGGCGAAAATATTGAGGGCCAAGGAGTCGTCTCTATTGAAGAAGCTAGAAAGATAGCTGAAAGCCATGAACTAGATTTAGTTCTTATTTCCGATAAGGCCGATCCACCTGTTTGCAGGATTATCGATTTTCAGAAGTTTCTCTATCAGCAAAAGAAGAAGCAGAAGGAGATCAGGGCGAATACTCAAAAGGTAGTGGTTAAAGAGATTCGTTTCGGACCCAATACCGATGAGCACGATTACAATTTTAAGCTGAAACATGCTCTCAATTTTCTCGAAGAGGGTTCGAAGGTTAAGGCTTACGTGTTCTTTAAGGGTCGCTCAATTCTATTCAAGGAGCAGGGCGAAATCCTACTTCTTCGATTTGCTCAGGATTTAGAGGAGGTTGGTAAGGTTGAGCAGCTACCAAAGTTAGAAGGTAAAAGGATGACAATCTTTATTACCCCAAAAGCCGCAAAAAAGAAATAGTTTTAAATAAAATAGATAGTAAGAATGCCTAAAATGAAGACGAATTCCGGAGCAAAGAAGAGATTCTCTTTGACCGGTACTGGGAAAATCAAAAGGAAACATGCTTACAAGAGTCACATCCTTACAAAAAAGGAAACCAAGCAGAAAAGAAATTTAACCCATTCGGGTTTGGTGGCTAAAGTCGATTTAGGTCGAGTTAAGCTTATGCTTGGACTTAAGTAATTCAACGTTCTTTTTTTGATTTAGTTATTTTAATTTATTAACCAGAATGAATTAGCCCGAAGAGTCCTTAGCTGGAACGCTAACCATTCAAAATCTGTAAAAAATGCCACGTTCAGTAAACGCAGTTGCATCGAGAAGAAGAAGGAAAAAAATTCTCGACCTCGCAAAAGGAAATTTCCTTGGTCGTAGGAGTGTTTATACGGTTGCTAAAAATACCGTAGAAAAAGGTTTAGGTTACGCCTACCGCGATCGTAAAAAGAAAAAAGCAGAATTTCGTGCAGTTTGGATTCAGCGTATCAACGCTGCGGTAAGACCATTTGGAATGTCTTACTCAGAGTTCATCGGCAAAGTAAATAAAAAGGGTATAGCCATTAACCGTAAGGTGCTTGCTGACCTAGCCATGAACGAACCCGATGCTTTTAAGAAAATTGTTGATTCAGTAAAATAGTTTGAACAATACATTATAAAAAAAGGGAAGTTTATCTTCCCTTTTTTTATTTATTTTCATCTTTGTAATTCGGTTCTTAATAATAGATATTTTTATCCAACACTTTTTGTAACATTTCAAAAAACATATAAACTAATTGGGTGTATGAAGATAGCACTGATAGGATATGGTAAAATGGGGCACGAAATTGAAATGGCCGCCTTAGCACGAAATCATCAAATCGTTTTAACAATTGATAAGGATAACCAAAACGATTTAAATCATGAGAATATTAGGAAAGCCGATGTTGCAATCGAATTTAGTACACCCCATACAGCGTTTCAAAATATTATGATTTGTCTAGAGGCAGGAGTTCCTGTCGTTGCCGGAACTACTGGTTGGTTGGATAAACTTGATGAAGCGAAAAAGATTGTAAGCAAAGGAAACTCTGCTCTTTTTTACGCTTCAAACTATAGCATAGGTGTAAACCTTTACTTTCGGGTAAACAAGGTTCTTTCAAGGTATATTAATTCGGTAAAGGGTTATACCGCATCAATCACAGAGGTTCACCATACACAAAAGTTAGATGCGCCGAGTGGTACGGCAATAACTTTGGCACAAATCGTTTCGGAATCAGCTGACGGGCTAAATGGTTGGACCCTGCTGCCTGAGAAGGAAAATGGTAAAATACCCATTGAATCTATTCGAGAGGGAGTGGTGCCCGGAACTCATATTTTGACCTTTGATTCGGATGTTGATGAAATTGTTTTTACCCATAGGGCTAAGAATAGGAAAGGACTTGCATCGGGAGCTGTTTTGGCCGCTGAGTTTTTGATAGGGAAAAAAGGTTTTTTCACCATGGATAATCTTTTGAAAATCGAATAATCAGCTAAAAGAATTATAATTGTCGAGTTTTAATAATAAAATTGAAGGTATGATTAAAAAAGTTAAGGATTTAATTGCTAATAAGTACTTTAAGTTTGGCTTTGCAGCACTGGTTTATCTTCTATGGATAATCTGGATGAAAAGCTTATGGTTACTTCCAGGTATTGTAATCATATATGATTTATATGTTAGCCGAAAGGTAAACTGGACATTTTGGAAGAAACGCGATGGGAAGAAGAAGAGCGCAGTAGTTGAATGGGTTGATGCAATTATTTTTGCGGTTGTTGCAGCAACTTTAATCAGAATGTTCTTTATTGAGGCATACACTATCCCTACCTCTTCAATGGAGAAATCGCTCTTAATTGGCGATTACCTATTCGTAAGCAAGGTTAGCTATGGTCCAAAGATGCCGAATACACCACTGTCATTCCCGTTTGTACATCATACTCTACCATTCTGTAAAGAGACTAAATCATTCGTTGAATGGATAAAAAGACCCTATAAAAGACTTGCAGGGTTAGGCGATATTAAGAGGAACGATGTGGTCGTTTTTAACTTCCCCGAAGGGGATACGGTTATACTACAGTATCAAGATGTTAGCTACCATAGCATGGTTCGGGATTATGGCCGCGATTATCTTTGGAAAAATTTCAAAATCATTACTCGACCAGTAGATAAGCAAGAGAACTATATTAAGCGTTGTGTTGCTATTCCCGGAGATTCAATATTGGTAAAGCATGATCAACTTTTTATAAACGGTGCAAAACAGGAAACTATTGGTAAGGTTCAGTATTCCTATTTCGTTCAAACGAATGGAACTCCCATTAATCCAATGCATTTTGAGAGTTTAAAGGTTTCGAAAGTTGATCAGAACTACAATTCTGCTTCAAGCATTTATCGTCTTCCGTTAACCGATGAGGCTGCTGAAAAGATTAAAGGGTATAATAATGTTATTAGCGTAGTGAAAATTGAGAACACCAATTCAGCAATGATGGTCAATGCAATTTTCCCCCACAATCCTAAATTCCCTTGGACAGAGGATAATTTTGGTCCATTAGTAGTGCCCAAAAAAGGGGGAACAGTATCACTTAATATTGATAACCTCCCTATCTATCAGCGAATAATCGATGTTTATGAGAATAACGATTTATCGGTTAAGGATGGAGCAATCTATATTAATGGTAAGCCTGAAACAACCTATACCTTCAAAATGGATTACTACTTTATGATGGGTGATAATCGCCATAACTCGGCCGATGGTCGTTTTTGGGGATTTGTACCCGAAGATCATATTGTAGGTAAAGCTGTATTCGTTTGGCTTTCGCTCGATAAGGAGAAAGGCTTCCCCGGTAATATCCGATGGAGTAGAATGTTTAGGACTATTCACTAATATAACGTCAATTCGATGTAAGAAACAATTTAAGTACTGTATTATCAGTATATTACTCTGTTGGTAATAGAGGAATGATGCCTGCCTGCCGCCTGCCTGCTGGTAGGCAGGGTAGGCAGGGTAGGCAAGGCAGACAGGGATGAAAAAAGTTAGAATTCATCCCAATATTGACTTCGTCGTCCGGCAGTTGCCGGATCGCTCCAGTTCCATTTTTCCATCCTTCCATTTTTCCAAAAACATGATACTTTCATAAAATGCAAATACAGATTTAATGCCTAGCGAAACTGTAATATTATCGACCGCATACCTGCCACCTATTCAGTACATGGCTAAACTAGTTAGCTATAAAGATGTTGTAATTGAAATTAACGAAACGTATGCGAAACAGAGCTATCGCAATCGCTGTGTGATACTTAGCTGTAACGGTCCGCTAACTTTGTCTATCCCTGTCGTGAAAGTGAATGGTAACAGTACTTTAACAAAAGATATTGAAATCGATAATTCTACCAATTGGCAGAAAAATCATTGGAAAGCCATTGAATCGGCATACCGAAACTCAACCTACTATGATTTTGTGGCAGATGTCATTAACCCTTGCTATAATAGGAAAGAGCATTTACTAATCGATTTTAATAAAAGGTTGGTTGAAGAGGTTATAAGTTTTATCGGCATTAGCAAGGTGCTGAAAAATAGCAATGAGTTTAAAAAGATTTACCCTGATTCCGTGGATGATTTCAGAACCTCCATTCATCCAAAACCTCAAAATCAGCAGTTGGACAATACTTTCGTAACCGTTAAATACTACCAAGTCTTTAACGATAGGTTTGAATTTCGCCCAAGCCTAAGCATATTAGACCTACTGTTTAACGAAGGGCTGGATGCTTTAACGGTTATCGAAAAATCAATATTAAAAAAAGCCTGCTGATTGTTCAGGCAGGCTTTTTTTAGAAACCATATTTCTCTAAAACTTGAATCCAACGGTAAGAAGAAATTTCCCTTCGGTCATTTTTGTTGAAACAGGGTTTACATCGTTTAAATTGTAGAAAATATACTTTTCTTTCTGCATAGAATAGAGGTAGGTAGCATCAATAAAAAAGTTTCCTTCTCTGTAACCCACTCCACCAGAGAGCATTGTTCTATTGGCATTTTTATTCAAGAACTCTTTTTTGTATGGGCTAGGGTAGAATGCGTAACCACCACGAAAATACATATTGTTTACTTTAACCTCACCGCCAATCTTAATGTTGTTAACGCTATTGTAGGTGTTGTTGATGATTTCGTTATCTGTAGTGTAATCGTACCCATCGCCACCATCCCTAAAACGCATTGACGCGTAATCTACATGCTCAATATCAATGCTTAATAATCCGAAATCTTTGAAAACATATGCAGCACTACCGATTACTTTTAAAGGTGTTTCTAAATTGTATTCATAGCGACTATTTGGTGTATTCGTACTCGAATTTCCATCCTTGAAGGTTGAAGAAATGGAGTAGGAATATGTATCCTCTAAATTGTAATAGGTTGGAGTATGGAATGCTAAACCTAGTCTTAATCCTTCAATGGGTTTGTATATTGCCCCAACTTTTAGATTGTAACCATTCCCTGTAGTTTCAAAGGTTTGGTAGTAATCCGAGTAGTAAAATTGATCACCATTGCTCATGGGTTCATTTGTATTAAATGCATCCTCGCTAAATGTTGTTGACGATTTGTAGTTGATGTTTGTTAAACCAACCGTAGCGCCGATATAAAATTTTTGCGAAAAATTTGCTCCCAACGATATTATATACTCTCCGGTTGTACCCCTGTTTGATACAACGTTTTTTTGAACCACCCCATCGCCCCCATTTAAGGCTGCTTCGTAATCGTTAATACCTGCTGTTGGGTTAATTAGGTAAGTATTCCATGCCATTATAGCCTCCCATGGGGCGTTAGAATCGAGGTAAGGGTTGTAATTATTTGTAGGTTCAGTTATAGGATCGGGAATTCCCAAATCATCAATGCTATAACCATTGGCAAGAATTGCAAAGTAGTCCATTATGGAACTGACTGAATTATCACCGATTGCTATTGAGTTGGCGAAGAAATCATTGGTTTTATTATACCCAACTGCTAGATTGAGATTTATTAAACCTTTCTCTGCATCCCCATTGGGTTTATAAGAGAAAACAAAGCCAATATTATCAAATCCTAAGCGGCTTCGAGAATCCTTACCGTTACTTCCGTTATAGTCTGAGCTAACGCTACGCTTCTTGAACGATGGGGTAAGCGTAAATTCCGAAGATCGGTAAACACCTAATCCTGCGGGGTTAACGCTAAGCGAGCTGAAATCGCCCCCTAGTGCACCGAAAGCACCTCCCATACTAACGAAACGTGCTGTTCCTCCGTTAAATGTTTGAGAGAAGTTTAAGGCATCCGATGTAGTTTGAGCATTGGTCGATAGTAAAAATATTGAAAATAGTATAGTGTATAATATTCTTGTTTTCATGGGGTTGTGTTTTTTTTATGTTATATAAAAAGCAAAGACCCTAGAGCATTTGTTTCTAGGGTCTTTGTAAGAGCTATCTTCTTCTTTCAGTGCTACCCGATGAGCTGCTCTGCTGCGTGTTCGAACTAGATGTTGATCCTGAACTAGTCCCTGAGTTTGAACGGGTTGCAGAATTAGAGTTAGATGAGCTGTTTCTGCCAGAATCTCTATAGTTCGATTCTCGATTGGTGCTCCCCGAATTAGTTGTTCTACCCCTTTCTGTTGACGAGTCAACCCTATTGGGTCTGTTGTATGTTGGGGTAGAGGTTCTATTATCCCTTATGGTTGAAGTTCCTCGGGTGGTGTTGTCGCGGCTCACCGTGCCATTGTTTTGATTTCTTGTTCCAGCTCTGATATAGCCATCGGTATTTGTAGATCTTGGCCTTTGGTAGGTATTGTTGTTATTTCTACGTGTAGCTTCAGTTGAATTGATATTGCGAGTTGTTGCTTCATCCCTTAATCGGGTAGTGTTGAGATTACCATTACGATTACCCCTGCCAATAACCTCTTGGTTGGTGTTTCTTTGTCCGTTTCGGGTGGTTAAATCGGTTTGATTAGCGCTTCTTGTACGAAAATCGGTTCTGTTTAACCCTGCATTAATGGTTGTCCCATTTCTTCTGCGCGATGAAACTATTTGATTCTCGTATGAGTTCTCCGTTCGCCTGTTTAATGAAGTTAAGTTTGTAGAATTACCTGTTCTTCTACCGTAGTAGTAATTGTTATTTATGGTAGTGCTATAATTAGCTGGATAACCATACCAATAAGGTTCGTAACCAACCCAGCTGTTATTCCAATAGTAGTGTGAGTAGTGGTTGTAATACCATGAATTCCAGCCAAATCCAATACCAAATCCTAACCAGAAATTGTTGCTAGGCCATGAGAACATCGATGAAATGTAGTTTGGCTCCACCCAAACCTGATCGCCCATAACTACTATGTGGTAAAAGGCAGGGTCGTAAGCACTTGCATAGAAATAATCATCGGAAAAGCGAATTGCAAAATTATTCATGCCATACCTAGGGTCTTCCATTCCTCTAAGCCTTCTTTCGTACGATTCCTGATATGAGTCCGAAAGGATTCGTTCGTAGGGGTTGTCGCTTTCTGCTTTATAGATTAGCGTATCAATACTTACAGAGTCAGAGGCAAGTATTTTGGAATACTTTTCTTCCAATTGAGCAATGTTCACTTTTTCGGGTTCCTGATTCTGAATTTTTAATGTAGGGTTGTTGTCAGAAACTGTTGAAGATGAATTTGTTTTGCTTGGGGTGTAGTAGATATCATCGGTTGGAGTATCCGATGATTTGCTCATGTACATGCTCGATGAGCATGAGGTTATTGATAAACCGATTAGAGCAATCATGGCTATTTGAAGTTTGGTTTTCATAACACACCTCCAGTTTTTATGTTAGATTGTTTTATTTAGTTATTTTTGTTGCTATAATTAACTGTATAAGAACAAAAACTATACCAAGTAAGCAGTATGGCCAAGGAAATTACAAGCAGAAAAGAAAATTATTCTCAATGGTATAACGATATCGTTGTAAAGGCTGGTTTGGCTGACCATTCAGCCGTTAGGGGATGTATGGTTATCAAACCGTATGGGTATGCAATTTGGGAGAAAATTCAAGCTCAACTCGATAAAATGTTTAAGGAAACAGGTCACCAAAACGCTTATTTTCCGCTATTTATACCAAAATCATTCTTCAGCAAAGAGGCAAGCCACGTAGAGGGCTTCGCCAAAGAGTGTGCCATTGTTACCCATTACCGATTAAAAAATGATCCGAATGGGAAAGGTGTTGTGGTTGACCCCGATGCGAAGCTGGAGGAGGAGCTGATTGTTCGTCCAACCTCCGAGACAATTATTTGGAATACTTACCGTACTTGGATTCAATCGTATCGCGATTTACCCATACTCATCAATCAATGGGCGAATGTTGTTCGTTGGGAGATGCGCACAAGGCTTTTTCTGCGTACGGCAGAATTTCTTTGGCAAGAGGGGCATACAGCGCATGCTACGAAGGAAGAGGCTATTGCCGAAACCGAGCAAATGGTGAATATTTATGCAAGATTTGCTCAGGAGTGGATGTCGATGCCTGTTATAATCGGAACAAAATCTGAATCGGAACGATTTGCAGGAGCAGTAGAAACCTATTGTATTGAGGCGTTAATGCAGGATGGAAAAGCGTTACAAGCAGGAACATCTCACTTTCTTGGACAAAATTTCGCTAAGGCGTTTGACGTAAAGTTCACAAGCAAAGAGGGGACACTCGATTATGTTTGGGCAACCTCGTGGGGTGTATCAACCCGATTGGTGGGTGCTTTGATCATGGCTCATTCCGATGATAATGGATTGGTTTTACCTCCAAAACTTGCCCCTACACAGGTTGTGTTTATTCCTATTTACAAAACTGAAGAGGAGTTGAATAGGATTAGCGAGAAGGTGCATCAGCTAAAGAAATCGTTGGAGGCAAAAGGCATTACGACTCAATATGACGATAGGGATAACTGCAAGCCCGGATTCAAATTCGCTGAGTACGAAATGAAGGGCTACCCCGTTCGAATTGCAATTGGCCCTAAAGATTTGGAGAAAGGTACTGTTGAGGTTGCAAGGCGAGATACTTTAACCAAGCAGTTTGTAAATCAGGATGATGTTGCCGAATTTGTTGAAAATCTTTTAAAGGATATTCAGGATAACCTTTTCAATAGATCTGTTAACTTTAGATCGGATAATACTACCAAGGTTGAAACCTATGAGGAGTTTAAGCAGGTACTTGATGGTAAAGGTGGATTTATCCTTGCCCATTGGGATGGTACAAGGGAAACCGAAGAGCGAATTAAAGAGGAGACTAAGGCAACCATTCGATGCATACCCCTCGGTGCGATTAATGAAGAGGGCAAATGTATATTGACCGGTAAGCCATCGGGTCGAAGGGTTATTTTTGCTCGAGCATACTAAGCGTTGAAATTGTAAAAAAATATTAAATTGTAGATTTTTCATCAATACTTTTGGCTATGGAACCAAAACAGCAAGAAACAAGACAACTTATACTGAATAATCTTTCGGAAAAATCAGGAATGAAGCAGCTAGTGTATGATAATACCTATGCAACGTTTAACCTGATTAAAGAAGTACTACACGAAATGGCTTCGGACTATAACTCTGCCTTTAAAGGGGTTGATAAACGGGTGAAGATGGAATACCATGATAGGGGTAAATTTGAAGCTGAAATTAGGGTGGCTGGGGATATATTGATTTTTAGTATGCACTCCAATGTTTTCCAATTCGACCGCGATCACAATATTTGGAAGCTGTCGTATGTGAAAGATAGCAAAAACGCTTCGTATTGCGGGATAATCAATATCTATAACTTCCTTAGGGATTCGTTCAAGTATAATCGTTTGGACGATTTGGGCTACCTTATTGGGCGGGTTTTCATCAATAAGGATTACCACTACTTTGTTGAGGGGAAGCGTCAGATGGGTTTTCTGTACAATAACTTCGGTTCAGCAACCATCGATAAAGAATCGTTGGTGAATATAATTCAGTCATCAATTCTATATACTCTGGAATTTGACCTTTTGGTTCCACCTTACGATGTTGTTAAAATCGCCTCAGTAAATCAGATGAATACAAAAATTGAGAACTCAAAGCTTCAAACTGGTAAACGTTTGGGCTTCAAGTTTAATTCCGATGATGTACTTGAATAGCTACTAGTATTAATTTAATCGTTATATTATGAGAAAGATATACTTTTTGCCAAGCCTATTCCTAGTGTTTCTAGTTTGGTCTTGCGGAACTAAGCAAAAACAAGAAAATGTTAGCGAAATGCAGAAAAAAGTTGATGAGTATGTTAAGGTAGATCTCACTTCAAATATTAGCCATCTGACCGATAAAGAGAAGCAGATTCTACCTCTTCTTTTTGAAGTGGCCCAAATAATGGACAACCTATACTGGGAGCAAGCGTACGGTGATAAGACCAAATTATTGAATAGCATTACCGATGATGCAACTCGTGAATTTGTATTAATAAACTATGGTCCATGGGATAGGCTAAACGGTAATGAACCTTTTGTTGAAGGCGTTGGGGCAAAACCGTTCGGTGCAAATTTTTATCCGATCGATATGACCAAAGAGGAGTTCGACTCATTCAGCTCAGCCAATAAAAATAGCCTTTATACCATAGTTAAGCGAAATGCAGAGGGCAAATTGGAGTCTATACCCTATCACGTTGCATACAAAGACGATATTGAAAAAGCAGCAGCCCTACTAAAGAAAGCTTCAGAGATAGCAGAGGATGAAGGGTTAAAGAATTATCTGAATTTAAGGGCTGATGCGCTTTTAACCGATGAATATTTACAGAGCGATTTAGCCTGGATGGATATGAAGACCAATAGCATTGATTTTGTTGTTGGTCCGATTGAAAACTATGAAGATGCGCTTTATAACTACAAAGCAGCCTTCGAATCGTTTATTCTTATTAAGGACATGGAATGGAGTCAAAAACTTGCTCGTTTTGCTAAACTATTGCCAGATCTTCAGAATAGCTTACCGGTCGATACAAAGTACAAAATGGAGATGCCTGGTTCCGATTCCGATTTAGGCGTTTACGATGTTGTATTCTACTCTGGCGATTGTAACGCAGGTAGTAAGACGATTGCAATCAACCTTCCTAATGACCCAAAGGTGCATATCGAGAAGGGGAGTCGTAAACTTCAGCTTAAAAATGCAATGCAATATAAGTTTGATAAAATTCTCTCACCAATAGGAAATATTCTAATCGATTCATCGCAGCGTAAACATATTAAATTTGATGCTTTCTTCGAAAATGTTATGTTCCATGAGGTTGCCCATGGGCTTGGGATTAAAAACCTCATCAATGAAAAAGGGAGCGTTAGAGAAGCTCTGAAAGAGAAGTATAGCGGTTTAGAGGAGGGGAAAGCAGATATTTTAGGTTTATTTATGGTGAAGAAACTTACCGAAATGGGCGAATTAACCAACAAGGATTTGATGGATAATTACGTAACCTTTATGGCAGGTATTTTCCGATCGGTTCGATTCGGGGCTGCATCATCGCATGGGAAAGCCAATATGGTATGCTTCTACTACTTTCAGGAGAATGGGGCATTCACCCGTAACCCAGTTGATGGCACCTATAAGGTTGACTTCGATAAAATGACCGAAGCAATGAATGGCCTAGCAAATAGTATTCTAACGCTTCAAGGGAATGGTGATTACGCTGGTGTTGTAAAGGTTTTTGAGGAGAAGGGGTTTATCCGTGAAGAGCTTAAACTCGATCTGGAAAGGGTTACCAATGCCAATATCCCCAAAGACTTGAGGTATAGTCAAGGACTTAAACAACTTGGGTTATAGTATCAAAGGGGCTGAAAATATCTGCCCTTTTTTTAATCGCTTTACCTACAACCTTTTATTTTTAGCAAATCTTTTGGAAACTCTTTAATCATTATTTATCTTTAACCAGGTGCTCAAAAAGTTAATTACAATAAACTAAACTCCTAGCGGCATGAACCTGTCATTTAACTTTATTAAGTCGATCTCAAACATATACGACGAAATGATCGACAATGGATTTTCATTGGTTTATTTGGGTGAATTTAGCCACGAAATCACCAAGATGTTTACATCGATGGCCGAATCTGATATGGAGAAGAACAGCGAAGAGCGTTCGGTGCAGCGTAAGGTCTATCATGTTATGGTTGAGACGTTGCAGAATATGAATAAGCATTCCGATGAGATTAAGGAGCGAAACATTGGTAACGGGTTGTTTATCATTGGTAAAAAGCATGATATATATTATGTTATTACCTCTAATAAGGTTGCTAAAAATCATAAAGATCACCTTGAAAAGGCCTTGATTTCTGTAAATAATGCATCGGCTCAGGAACTAAAAGAGATGTATAAGCGCCAAATTAAAGAAGGAAGCCTATCCACTAAAGGCGGAGCAGGTTTAGGTTTAATCGATATTGCCCGAAAAACAGGGGAAACGCTGAACTATCAGTTCTTGCCCCTCGATGAGGATAACTTCTTTTTCATTCTTAAAGTCGAAATTAACTCAAAAAAATTTGCTAAAGAAACTATTTAACTCTTTATTTACAGCATAGGTTAAATGGTGCAATGAATTATCGAAACATATCAAACTCATATAGGCTGCTAGCCATCTTCTTACTCCTGAAGATGGCTATTTTTCATTGCAGTACCCTTATGGCAAACCCCGATTCGGTCAGTACTACGAAATATTTTCTCCGAACCCCTTTTATTAATAGTTCATTTGAGTACGATACAATTAAAAAGCGAAATCTTCTTAATAAGAAAGATAGCATTTATGTAAATATACAGCGTAATGCTGAAAAGAATTATGTTACTCGTAAGATTTATGGGCTATTCTTTCGCAAGCAAAACCTAGAGGCAGCAGGTCGGATTTACTCAAAAGTCAATGCCACTGATAAGTTTATGGGTTTTTCAAGTAAAAAGATTAGTAGCATTGAGTTTATTGGGCTTAATGCTTTTGGTCAATCGGTTTATGATTCAACAATAACCTCAACATCGTGGCTTGAGAGTTCTGCGAATAGATTACATGTAAAAACTGCAAAATTTCTAATCAAAAATAACCTGCTATTTAAAGAAGGTGATTTACTAAATCCGGTTGATCTAGCTGAGTCGGAGCAACTCCTACGTAGTAAGGATTTTATAGAGGATGCGAATATCGTTGTGGAGAATGCTGATGATACTTCTCTGGTTAATATTAAAGTAATAACCAAAGACGCATGGTCAATTGGGGTTGGTATGAAGTTGAATAGCAGATACTCAAGTCAATATCAAATTTACGATAAGAATCTAGGTGGGCTTGGTATTTGGTTGAATGGTACAATTTATAACAATACCCAAATACCTAATCGGTGGGGGAGGAAAGGGGAGCTAGTTATTACAAACCTTGGTGGAACGTTTGTTGATATTGATACTTGGTTCCGTACAGGGCAGGGCCATAGAACGACATCCGTAGATTTCGAAAGAGATTTTTATGCTTCGAAAGCGCACTATGGTGGAGGCGCAGGGTTAATCAATAGCTGTGAACCCTATAGCTTTAAGAGTTTTGATTCAACGGGTCAGGTGTGCTACAAGCAATACGATTACTGGCTTGGTCGTTCATTTAGGGTTAGCCGTTTAGATATTTCAAAAGCTCCACATAAAATGGTTCTGGCCGTTAGGTACATTAGCAAATATTTTAGCGATCGTCCAATCGTTTCGGGGTCGAGAAATTATCTTTTTCATAACAAGGAGTACTACCTTGTAGGGTTAAGCTTAACGAAGCAAGACTTGTTTAGGGCGAATCTGATCTACTCGTTGGGATCTACGGAGGATATACCCACTGGCTATCGGGTACACTTTACAACGGGCGTCGAAAAAGGAGAGTATGAGAATAGATACTATGTAGGGACTGAGTTTTCTGCGGCAGAATTGTCGCCATACGGCTATATTTTCTCATCGGCACGTATGGGGGGCTTTATTGCAGCGCTTAACCAGATTCAGCAGGTAACTGCAAACCTGAGGACAACCTACTTTTCGAATCTTTTTAGTTTCCGAAATATTGAGTTGAGACAGTTCGTCAAGGTTGATTATACACGCGGAGTAAGCCGATTTTATGGCGAGGGGGAGCTGATTTTCCTCGATGATGGAAATGGAATCCGTGGGTTGAATAGTAAAGACATGAATGGCACGTCAAGGTTAGTTGCTAACCTCGAAACGGTTGCTTTTAGCCCATTATACCTTTATGGTTTTCGCTTTGCCTTTTATGGGTTTGCCGATTTTGGGGTTATTGGATCATCGCAGGACTATATTGTTGGCAATCAATCGTTCTCGGGTTTTGGACTTGGGGTAAGGATTCGAAATGAGAACTTAGTATTTAATGCAATAAGTATTCGTTTGGGGTATTACCCTAAACTTCCGTCTAATGCTGATGTTGCCTACTGGTTAGTAACTGGTCAGCAAAGAACTAGATTTGAAAATTTTAGACCTAACAAACCTCAAATTGTACCCTTCGAATAAGGGATTCAGCTGTACGCTTGAACAAAACCAATCACCACGGAGACGCTGAGAGCGCAGAGAAGCGCGAAATCCTTAGTGCGACTAATTGGGCGTTAACTTTAAAAGGAATTAACCCATTACAGAAGATAATCATGAAGTTTGCTGTGATGGGTTAAATTTTTAATGATTTTCTATCACTACTGACCGACTAAATTATTATGTAATTCATGAAATACTTGATATTACTACATTCAATGTATAGGTCGCCCCTGCCTACCGGCAGGCAGGCCTAACAGGGCTTGATTTTCGGGTTTACCCGAATTATTGACTTCGTTGCCTGGCAACTGCTGGATCTCTAAGTCAATAAGGCGGGTTAATAAAAACACTACAAATAGGTCGTCGCTACGCGACTTTAAAAAAGCAGCATCGCTGCGAACTATTTGTAGAATAGATGATATTATATTTCATCTAGAAGCAGCATCGCTGCGATCTATTGAAATTTGGTTTTTTCTCGGTTAATAATGATTTTCTATCTTTCCAAACCATGAATAATAGAAGGTTAGCGTTTCTCGGTGGTGGGTAATTCCATTTGAACAAACAGTAATGATTAGCTGTTAACGTGTAATAAAATATTAAAAAATAATCATTATGGCAGTATTAGTAGGAAAAAATGCTCCAAAGTTTAAATCAAAAGCAGTATTAAACGGGAATGAAATAGTTGAGAATTTTTCTCTCGATCAGTACCTTAATAAGAAGTATGTTCTCTTCTTCTTTTACCCCGCCGACTTTACCTTCGTTTGTCCAACCGAACTACTTGCTTTTCAGGATCAATTGGGCGAATTCTCAAAACGTGATACAGCAATTGTTGCATGTTCGGTTGATTCGGAGTTTTCGCATTGGAAATGGTTACAAACACCTCTGAGTGAGGGAGGTATTAAGGGGGTTACCTATCCCTTGGTATCCGATCTTGCCAAAACAGTCTCGGAGAATTACGACGTTCTCGCTGGTAGCTACGAGTATGCTGAGAATGGAGAGGTATCATTCCAAGGTACACCTCAGTCATATCGAGGCCTATTTATTATCGATAAGCATGGCATTGTACGTCATCAGCTGGTAAATGATATGCCACTAGGTCGTAGCGTTGAAGAGGCGTTGAGAATTGTAGATGCTTTGCAGTTCTTCGAGCAGAATGGAGAGGTTTGCCCTGCCAACTGGAAGAAGGGAGAAAAGGCTATGAAACCAACCCAGGAAGGCGTTTCGAAGTTCTTGTCGGAGAAGAAATAGTCCTAGATTTATAGATTAAAGCCGTAGTTAAAAATTACGGCTTTTTTGTTCTTTTTATATTGATTTTACTCTCAAAGTATTACATTTGTACATATGAGAGAAATCCTAAAATATGACCTTGCATATCCTGATGATTTTGCCGATCATTTAACGCGTTATATCGAATCGTTAGATTGCGGAATTATTCTTAGAAGTAATAGCTATTTATCGAAGAAGGATAAACAATCTGTTCGAAGCAGCTATGATTTTATTGCAGGTCTTTCGGCTCTCACCGTTTGCAGACCTACCAAGAATAAACTATCGACCCTAAGAGAAACGTATTCAGATGTAAATGATTGGATTTTCGGATACATTGGTTATGATATTAAGAATGAGATTGAAGAGCTCACGTCTGAGAATATCGATGGTCTTGAATTTAACGATCTTTTCTTCTTTCAACCCAAAGTTGTAATGGTTTTCAAGGAGGATAAGTTAAACGTTAAATATTTTCCGAATACAACAACGGTTGATGAGATAAATACGCTTGTTGTATCACTCGATCGGGTTGGCGACAGTAAGGATTTTATTAGCGGTATTAAACATTTTAAGAGAAGATTTTCCAAGGAAGAGTATATAAATACGGTTAATGAAATTAAGAGCCATATACAGAGAGGTGATATTTATGAGATGAACTTCTGTCAGGAGTTTTTTAACGATGATGCCGATTTACGCCCAGCTGATACCTTTATTGCGCTTAATCGCTACTCACCAACCCCTTTCGCCACATTTCTTAAAAAAGGGAATAATTACATCATCTCGGCAAGCCCTGAGCGTTTTTTGAAGAAGAAGGGTAATGTAATTGTTAGTCAACCCATTAAGGGAACTATTGCTCGTAGCATTTGCCCCGAGGAGGATGAGAGCATTAAACAACACCTGAAAAACGATCCCAAGGAACGTGCTGAGAATATTATGATTGTCGATTTGGTTCGCAACGATTTATCGAAAATTGCTGAAGTTGGATCGGTTAACGTTGATGAGCTGTGTGGTGTTTACCCATTCCGACAGCTGTTTCAAATGATTTCAACAATATCTTGTAAACTAAAGAAAGAGCATGATTTTGTTGATGTCCTTCTGGCTACATTCCCTATGGGTTCAATGACAGGTGCACCTAAGATTAGGGCAATGCAGCTGATTGAGCATTTCGAGAGAACCAAAAGAGGATTGTATTCTGGTTCAATCGGTTACATTACCCCTGATCATAATTTCGATATGAATGTGGTGATCCGAACACTTCTTTACAATCAAGAAAAGAAATACCTCTCGTTTAGCGTAGGTGGTGCAATTACGATTAACTCCGATCCCGAGAAGGAGTATCAGGAGTGTTTGCTTAAAGCCAGAGCCATTCTTACAACCCTAAAGGCTGAGATAGTTGATGCAGAGTAATTTTGTTGATTTTATTCGAAGTAATAATCTTGTTTCAGCGAGCGATGAGATTTTACTTGGAGTTAGCGGTGGGGTTGACTCCATGGTTATGCTTACCCTTTTCCGCAAGGCTGGCTTTAAAGTTTCGGTTGCGCATTGCAATTTCTCATTGAGGAGCGATGAGTCCGATGGCGACGAGCAGCTGGTTGCCTACGAATGTGAGATAAATGGGATAAATCTTCATCGGATAAAGTTTGAAACAGAGAGCTATGCAGAAGAGCATAAACTCTCCATTCAGGTTGCTGCCCGAAACCTTAGATATGATTTTTTTAATAGGCTTTGCGTTGATTTTGGCTACACCAAAATAGCCATTGCCCATAATCGTGACGATGTTGCCGAAACGGTAATCTTTAACCTTACAAGAGGAACCGGCTTAAAAGGTCTGTCGGGGATAAAGATGATTAATGGTAAAGTTATTCGACCGTTGCTTTTTGCTAGTAGAGATGATATAACACGCTATGCAGTTCAGAATGCTGTTTCGTATCGTGATGATTCAAGCAATTTATCGACAAAGTATGCACGGAATCGGATTAGACACAATGTACTCCCAGAGCTAGAGCAGTTAAATCCTTCTGCCAAAAAAGCAATTGCTGAAACAGCAAATCATGTGCATGAATCATGGAGTTTGGTTGAAGATTATCTATCTAATCTAAAGGCAAAACTTGTCAAACAGGAGAATAATCGCATTCTTTTTGATATTCAAGGATTGTCGAACGAGAAGTATAGCAAACTCTTTTTGTTTGAGGAACTTGGTGCTTATGGGTTTTCGTATGATACGCTTGAGCAGGTTGTTGCATCCATTCATGGTCAATCAGGCAAGATATTTTATTCATCTTCCCATCAATTGCTTCGCGATAGAGAGTTTATAATTCTAACTGAAAGGAAAGAAACTGACCATTCAATAGTTCAGATTGATAAGGACTGCAAATCGATGAATTACCCCATTAATCTTAGATTTGACCTTTTCGAGAATTCTGATTCTTTTGCAATTCAACGAGATAGTTCTATTGCTGCTTTAGATTTCGATAAGCTAACTTTCCCATTAAAACTTCGACCTTGGCAGCCCGGCGATCGGTTTATGCCCTTCGGAATGGATAAGTTTAAAAAGGTAAGCGATTTTTTAATTGACCAGAAAATTTCGTTGGTTGAGAAAGACCAAATTTACGTATTAACGTCAAAAGATGAGATTGTTTGGGTTGTAGGAAAAAGGATTGATGATAAATTTAAAGTTACTCCTGAAACAAAAAGCATTTGGCAATCAACATTCAATAATTAACGTGAGTTCGATTTAAGAAATGGTAGTAATACTCTAAATTGTAATTTGTTACAAGTTTATCATTTGGTATTGGAATGATGGAATAGTGGAATAATGGGGTTTTTTCTAACTTTTTTCTTCCCTGTCTGCCGACTTTGCTCCGCTGAAGTTATGCGAAAGCGATGCAGGCAGGCAATATTGGCTCCGCCGAACTTCGTTTCCATTTTTTCTTTATTGGCTACGCCGAACTAGCTTCGCTGAGCTCACTACGTTCGGTTCGCAAGCTCGGTTCCATTTCTCCCCTCAAAGCAAAATACTGATAACATAGCACTTAAAATGTTTCTTACATCGAACTGACGTTAACTCACAACTCACAACTTTCTCACCTACCCCTCTGCAATCTCAGTTAGTTCAAACCATCTCTCACTCTTCTTGTCGATCAATTTCATTAGTTCAGCGTATCTGGCAGATTTTTGGGTTATCTCATTATGTGGTAGCGAACCGCTGCTAATCTCGGTTTCAAGTTGAACCTTTTCTGCTTCTAACTTGGCTATTTCCTTTGTTGTAGTCTCTAATTCTTGTTTCTCTTTAAATGTGAGTTTCCTAACCTTTTCTCGTTCAGACCTAGATTTCTCGGACTTATCGACACTTCTTTTAATCTCTTTTGTTTGATTCTCCTCGTTTTCCTTAGCCCATTCTCTATAGTCTGAGTAACTTCCAGGGAATCCGCTTATCTCTCCATCCCCCTCGAATACTAGGAGTCCATCAACTACCTTGTCCATAAAATGGCGGTCGTGGGATACAACAATAACAACCCCTGCAAAATTTCGTAGATAATCTTCAAGAACATTAAGGGTTAGAATATCTAAATCATTTGTAGGTTCATCGAGGATTAGGAAATTGGGGTTACGCATTAGTATGGTAAGAAGGAAAAGCCTACGCTTCTCGCCACCGCTCAGTTTGCTTACAAACGAATATTGCGTTTCGGGAGCAAATAGGAATAGATTTAAGAATTGCGAGGCGGTAAGAACTTTACCATCGCCAAGAGTTACCACCTCGGCAATCTCCTTGGCAACATCGATTACCTTTTGATCCTCACGAATCTTCATTCCCTCTTGCCTGTAATAGCCAACAACAAGCGTTTCACCAGGCTCTACAATACCAGAGTCAGGTAGGAGGTTTCCGGTAATAATATTTAGAAATGTTGATTTTCCTGTTCCGTTCTGCCCAATAATACCAAGTTTCTCGGTACGATTGAACATGTATGAGAAATCTTTGAGGATAACTTTATCTCCAAAACTTTTAGAAATTGATTTTATCTCCAGTACTTTTTTGCCTAATCGTGATGATTTCACGTTGATTTCTACCTCCGAATCGTTACGACGTTGGCTTGCCTTTTCCTGTATTTGGTAGAATGCATCGATTCTGTATTTCGCTTTGGTTCCCCTTGCCTGTGGCATTCTGCCCATCCATTCCGATTCCTTTCGAAGTAGATTTGCCGCTTTTTCAACCTCAGCATTTTGATAGGATATTCGTTCCTGCCTTTTTTCAAGGAAATAGGCATAGTTCCCCTTGTACCAGTATAGCTGCTTTTGGTCGAACTCAATGATATCCGTACAAACCCTATCGAGGAAGAATCGATCGTGGGTTACCATCAGGATGGTAATCTTATTTTTAAGGAGATACTCTTCTAGCCATTCAACCATATCCAAATCGAGGTGATTCGTGGGCTCATCGAGGATTAGGAAATCTGGATTGTTAATTAATGTTGAGGCCAAAGCAACTCGTTTGCGCTGTCCACCGGATAGCTGTGAAACAGGTTTGTGGAAATCATCCAAACGAAGTTTCGATAATATTTGTCGTGCTTTCACCTCATGATCCCATGCCGATAGCCTATCCATCTCCTCCATTGCATGTTGGAGTAGTGCTTTATCATCATTGGTTAGGGCTTTTTCGTAGGAGCGGATTGCATTGGCGACCTTATCATTCGATGCAAAAACATTCTCAATTACAGTGGCTGTCTCAATCAGCTCAGGCTCTTGCTCAAGATATTCAACGTGTAGATCGCTTTTAAAAATAATATTTCCCGAGTCGGCGGTATCTTTCCCTGCACAAATCTTTAGTAGCGTAGATTTTCCTGCACCATTGCGCGCTATGATCCCTACCCGTTGGTCTTGCCCAATAGTTAACTTGATATCTTTGAATAGCTCTAAATCGCCAAACGATTTTGTTAAATTCTCAACTTGTAGGTAGGGTATCATCAATAAAAATTTTTGCAAAAATAGTTTAATTTGTTGAAATGTTGGAACGATGGAAGAATGGAACGATGGAAGAATGGAATGGTGGAAGAATGGAATATTGAAGTTTAGCAAAGTCAATTATAGGAAACAGTAAATCTGAAACACAGCAACACAACAACACAGCATTACGGCACCACAGCAACACAATAATTACCTATCTTTATAACCACAAAAAATCGATGCAATGACCCGAAAAGAACGCTTTAAGCTGATAATTGATTATTTTAAAGTTAATATGCCAGTTGCAGAAACAGAACTTGACCATACCTCGCCTTATGAGTTAATTGTTGCAACAATACTGTCGGCGCAATGTACCGATAAGCGTGTGAATATCGTTACACCTTCTTTTTTTGAAAAATATCCTACGGTTAGTCATCTCGCAAAGGCAAAGGTTGAGGGTATATTCCAGATGATTAAATCTATTTCATACCCCAATAATAAGGCAAATCATCTATCTGGAATGGCAAAGATGATTGTTTCCGACTTTGGAGGAGTTATTCCTTCAGATATCAATGAATTGCAAAAACTACCCGGAGTTGGACGCAAAACAGCCAATGTGGTTGCATCTGTTGCGTTCAATAAGCCCGCAATGGCTGTCGATACTCATGTTTTTAGAGTTGCTAAACGAATTGGATTAACCTATAATGCCAAAACACCACTTGCAACAGAGTTGCAATTGGTTGAACATATTCCAGAGGAGTTAATTCCTATTGCTCATCATTGGCTGATTTTACATGGACGATATGTTTGCATTGCACGTAAACCAAAATGTCCAGAGTGTGGGGTGAGGGAGTTTTGTAAGGAGTATGGGAAACTAAAGGTTAAAGGTTAAAGTGTCAAGGTTAAGAAGGACTAGTAACCTATACATAATATTTTATTATTAACCGAGAAAAAATCAAATTTCAATAGATCGCAGCGATGCTGTTTTTTTAAAGTCGCGTAGCGACGACCTATTTGTAGTGTTTTTATTAAACCGAAAATCAAGCCCTGTTAGGGGCGATCTATACATTGAATGTAGTAATATCAAGTATTTCATGAATTACATAATAATTTAGTCGGACAGTAGTGATAATATTTATTAAATTGTCTCATTGTCCAATTGTCTTATTGAGTATTTGGCATATTAGCTACGCTGAACTAGCTTCGCTGAGCTCACTACGTTCGGTTCGCAAGTTCGGTTGTCTCATTGCTACATTTTCAAATTATCTAATTTTCAAATTGAATCAATGTCAAATTACTCCTACGACGGCACTTTCCCAGGTTTGTTAACGGTTATTTTTCAAGCATTTAGTTCGAAAGATTGGCCGCAGTCCATTGTTCGTCCGGGAAAATCGGGTTTGCTTTTTGGTGAAACAATAAATATTGAAACAGATGAGATAAAAGCATCGAGGGTATGGGAGGGTGTAAAGCAAAATGGAGGGATGTTAACCTGTGAGCAGCTGTTCCATGCCTTTTTATCGCTCGATGATGATGTAGAGATGGTTATCCTAAACTATTGTCGAGAATTATTCTCTCAAAAGGTTTGTATTGCAACAAATTTTGCGAATGATTCGGTGTTAAGGGTAAGCCAATTGGAGCGAAAAGTGCTTCGCGAAGCGCAGCATATGGTTATGTTCATTCGGTTTGAGCAGGCTGCTGATGGAACATGGTTTGCACCCATATCGCCCAAATACGATATTCTACCTTTGATAACAGGACATTTTCGATTACGATTTGCCGACCAACCCTGGCTAATTTATGATACTCGAAGGGGGTATGGGATTTACTTTGATACTAAAAAGATGGAGCAGATTACAATCGATAACCCGACATTCAATACTATATCTGGTCAATTAAATAGTGAGGTAACACACCCCGATGAGGATAAGTGGCAGGAGATGTGGAAAACCTACTTTAAGGGGATTGCCATTCGAGAACGAACCAATTTACGATGTCAGCAAAACTTTATGCCAAAGCGGTTTTGGAAGTATTTGACGGAGAAGAAATTGTGAATTTGTGAAAATAGCTGTTTGATATAAGAAGGTTATAGTACTACAGACCTACCTCTTTCTTAAACAGTTTTTTATCTTATCAAAAGGTTTTACCCCTGCATTATTTTTCTTTAATTTTTCTTCTAGTAGAACTATAAGCAGCTCAAAGTCAAGAGTATTGCTTATCATCCCTAAAGGATTTTCTATTTCAGCTGTTTTTCAACAGAAAATTGCTTGTTAAATAACAATTATTTCGCACTTGATTCGTATATTTATATTTTATATTTATACGTATCGATTTATGCAATAAGTATAAAAAAATAATATAAAAAAAATTAAATTTATAAATAATCCATTAATATATACCTAAATGGAACAAGAATTGGTATTAGATGTTGAAATACACAAAGAACTACTTGAATATTATTCAGCATTAGAATCAATATTGGACGATTTGCGTGACATAGGCGAACATCGAACCCATTTTGGATTTCTTGCAGAATATCCAACAGAAGATTACTGCTATTTTAAAAACATAACACAGCCAAAAAAATATACAATCGAATTGAGTGCGATGAAAAAGGCAATGGATAATCTTCATGTAGCACTTTTTAAAGGCTTAAGTTCAGAGGTTAGATCGGTGCTCGATGTAGGATGCGGAACAGGTGGAACCATGAAAAAACTGGCCGAATGCTGGGTAGAAAAAAAAATTATGGGAATAAATATCAATGAAGTGCAAATAAAAATTGCCCGCAAGCATTGCTCCCACTTAAAGAACACAACTATCATACACGATGATTTTTTAACTCACAGTTTCAATCAAAAATTCGATTTAATTTATTTTATAGAAAGTGCTTTTCACATATCGGACAAGGATTTGTTATTTAAAAGAGTTTCCGATTTACTCTCCGACATGGGCGAGGTTTACATTGTGGATATTTTCTATCCCGAAAAATTGTCGAAATGTATGGGTGCACAGGCAAACTCGATTTTTGACTATTTGACACTTTCTACTTGGAAAAAAAAGTTAAGCAATTACGGCATCGAATTGGTATCGTATGTGGATAACTCAGCATCGGTGGCACGATATATTAAAACTTGCAATCCCTTTTCGTTTTTTTTAAACGGAATAATAAACGATAAACTTAAAAACAACCCGCACCGTGAAGTTTTTGAGCAGCGATTTATTGAAATATATGAAGGATATTCAAAACTGCACAGGTATTTTAATAGACAGCTGTTGGAATATGCTATCGTAAAATTTAAACGAGTTTAAACCAGATGAGTATTGTAAAAAAAATTGTCAAGGCAGATAACATTAACTTACGTAAATGGATAAATTTCTATCCATTATTTTGGTTTACAGGTATTCGTTATAAAATATCAAGTAATTACAGAACAATGGATATTAAAATTCCTTTGCGTTGGTACACCAGAAATAATAACGGAGCCATGTTTGGAGGGGTTATGCTTTTGGCTTCCGACCCATTCCCAGCCTTGCTCTTCCAAAAAATTTACCCCTTTACAATTGCGTGGACAAAAAAGCATAGCATCGAATATTTGAGACCTGCGTATTCTTCGGTTACAGCACGTATAGAAATAGATGATAACATATTGGTTCAAATAAACAATCAATTTGAAGTAAGTAAATCCTCCGAAATTAGTTTTGATTATTATTTTTATGATCGGCAAAATAATAAAGTAGCCAAAGTGACTACCACTTGTTTTTTGAAAAAAAAGGCATTTACTTCCTGATTATCATGTTGCTGCATATGATAACTAATTAAGGTCTATCCATAAACTGCTTTGTTTTTGATTTAAGAACAAGGTTTACTTAGCGAGATCGTTTTGCTTCTATGTTATAATCCAAAATTTTTAACACTTATTTTTTAGTATTTCTTTGTTTGTAACTATTCACCAGTAATCGAAAATGAACAAAAACCACGGACTTGCCTGCTAGAAGGTAGGACACAGAGAATAATAGTTACGCATGTTGTAGTATTAGTATAATTTCATTGACTGCAAGGTCGAGCTAATGAAGTATTCGTTCCTGTTGCTATCCTTTTGTTACCATCAGAGTACCATTTGAAACATGTCATTTTTCATCTTTCCATTTTAGTTTCTAATATTTACAGCGATAAACGAATTTACTTGGTTGGATAGGATTAAACCTAGTTCATTCAATGAAGTCAATTCAATGTTGGAAGATCATGGTAAACGTAAATCAATAAAAATGAAAATTAAGATACTTTTCCTGTCGTTAACCTTACTTATTAATGTAGGTTATGCCCAAACTCAAAAAATATCATTTACTCACGATGTTTATGATAGTTGGAATGATTTGATTAATCCATTAATATCAGCCAATGGGCAATGGGTTTCGTATGAGGTAAACCCTCAGGATGGCAACGGAAATCTTCTATTGGTTGATTTGAAGAGTAATAATAGAAAGAGTTTTGCTAGGGGTTACAAAGCATCTATCTCTCCAGTAAATGACTTTATTGTTTATCAGGTAAAACCGGAGAAAGCAGTAGTTCGAAAGGCTAAAATCGATAAGAAGAAAAAGGACGATATGCCCAAGGACTCTTTAAAGGTATTTGTATTTGAGAATCAGAAAAGCTATACCTTTTCAAAAGTGAAATCATATAAAACCGGTGAGATAGGGGGTAGCTGGGTTGCGGTTTTTACTGAGCTAAAGAAGAAAGAAAAGGAGAAGCAACCGGCCGATACATCTAAGAAAGAGAAACCAAAAATGGTTAAGAAAACCCCAAAGGGAAACGATGAGGAGAAGCCAGGTTTTCTTACAATTCTTAATCCCATATTAGATAAAAAGGTAGAGTACAATTTGGTTTACGATTATTCTATATCAAGGAATGGTGGTTTAATCGCTTTCAATTCTAAAACCGATGATACGTTGAGTTTATCCAATGTTCAGGTTTTTGATTATGCAAAAAATGAGGCAAATAAAGTTTTTGAGCAAAAGGGTGATATTAAGAATCTTGCCATTGATGAAGCGGGAAAGCAATTGGTTTTCATGTTTTCTGCCGATACGGGTAAGGTTAAAAACTACGATCTATACTATTGGACATTGACTAGCAAAAATGCAGAAAAGTTAATTTTGTCAGAAACGTTAGGGATGACAAAGGGTTGGGTGGTTAGTCAGCATGCAACACCCTATTTTTCGCGACAAGGCAATCGCTTATTCTTTACAACAATGCCCATGCAGGTTGAAGAACCTAAGGATACTCTTACCGATGATGAAAAGGTAATCCTCGATTTATGGAGTTGGACCGATACCCTTTTGCAAACTCAGCAGAAGTTCAATCTTAAAGAGGATTTGAAGCGTTCGTATCTTGCAATGTACAGCATCATTGATAAAAAATTCATTCAACTTGCCGATAAAGCTATTCCTGAGGTTCGACTTACAATGAAAGGCGATGCACCTTATGCTTTTGGTCTTAGCGATATTCCATATCAATACGCTATGACGTGGGAATCATCAGGGAATAACGATTACTATCTAATCGATTTGAAAAGTGGAGTTAAGCGGCTTATTCTAAAGGCTACTCCTTTTAGGGTTTCTATATCCCCATCGGGAAGTTATTTGGCGTACTACCAGTCATCGGATAATGCGTGGTACACCTATTCGGTAAAAGAGAATAAATCGGTTTGCTTGACAACGGGATTAACCGTTAACTTCTTTGATGAGGAGCATGATACACCTAGTTTGCCAAATCCTTACGGTTTTGCAGGTTGGACTGATGGCGATAAGAGTTTTATCGTTTACGATAAATTTGACTTGTGGAGTTTGGACCCAACAGGAAAAGTTAAACCGATTCGTTTAACCGAGGGACGGGCGAAAGACTTGGTGTATAGGTATCAGAAACTCGACCCCGATGCTTTCTATATCAATCCTAATACCACTGAATTACTTACCATCTTTAATAAGAAGAATAAGCAGAGTGGCTATTGCAGCATTGTTTTCGGTAAATCAGTTGTTAGCAATTTAATTAATGGCGATTATGCTTACTCAAATATCCGAAAAGCGCGCAATGCAAATCAATTCATTTGGCAGAAGGAGTCCTATAAAGAGTATCGTGATCTATGGGCAAGCGATATGAGTTTTTCAGATTCTAAGAGGTTGTCCGATGCAAACCCCCAGATGGTTAACTACAAATGGGGTTCTGTACAACTTGTTAAATGGGTTGATTTTAACCGCGATAGCGTAGCCGGGTTGCTGTACTTGCCAGAAAACTTTGATCCAAAGAGGAAATATCCGATGATGGTTTATTTCTATGAGACCCATTCAGATAATCTAAATACCCATTACGAACCAAAACCAGGACGTTCTGTAATCTGCCCAACACTTTATGCAAGCAACGATTATTTGGTATTCTTCCCTGATATTAAGTATAAAATTGGTCTGCCCGGGAGAAGTGCATACGATGCGGTTATCAGCGGTACGATGGCTCTTGTGAATAAAGGAATTGTTGATAAGGATAGGATTGGCGTTCAGGGGCAGAGCTGGGGTGGTTATCAGATTGCATACCTAGTTACCCAAACCGACCTTTTCAAAGCAGCATCGGCCGGTGCACCTGTTTCAAATATGACTAGCGCTTATGGTGGAATTCGTTGGGAGTCAGGTATGGCTCGTATGTTTCAGTATGAGCATACGCAGAGTAGGATAGGGGGGACGCTTTGGGAAAAGCCCTTAAACTTTATTGAGAACTCACCGCTTTTCTATGCTCCAAGAGTTAATACACCGTTGCTTATGCGTCATGATGATGCTGATGGGGCTGTTCCTTGGTATCAGGGGATTGAATATTTTGTAGCACTTCGCAGGCTTGGAAAGCCTGTATGGATGGTAAATTACAACGATGAACCTCATAACCTTGTTCGTCGTGCGAACAGAATCGATTGGACAATTCGCATGATGCAATTCTTTGATTATTACTTAAAGGATGCACCTCAGCCTGAATGGTTGAAGAATGGAATTCCAGCTATTCAAAAGGGGAAAACTTTAGGATATTAGTCAGGAGTCAGAAGTCAGGAGTCAGAAGTCAGGAGTCAGAAGTCAGAAGTCAGAAGTCAGAAGTCGGGAGTCAGAAGTCGGGAGTTGGAAGACAAAGACAAAAGACAAAAGACAAAAGACAGAACACAAAAACCACACTAGTTGCTTTAATTCAATTCAATTCGAATTATCGTGCCTAGTGTGGTTTCTTCATTTATAACTACTACTAACAACTAAACATTCATTTGATTTTAATGTACGGCTAATTTTGCCTTAGCCTCATCGATTGAGCTAACAAAGCTAATTCTACCTATTCTGTTGCTCTCGTAAATGAAATCTTTCAGGCTCTTGCTTGATATGTTTAAGAAATCTCCTACAATTGCAAGTTGAACATCGTAATTGGAGAACTTCTGAAGAATATCACCTGCAATTCGTGTTTTTAGATCGAAAAAATCGGTAATAATATTCTTCTCGTGGATGATGATCTTTTTTGCCCCCTGGTATCCACAGTTTACCATTAACTCTAGAGCATCCTGAACCTCATTTATTAATACCTCATCGGAGATTACCTCGGCAATAAAGGTTTGGTTGGTTTGATATATATTGATATTCATTTTTATAATGAAATAATCTATTAATCCCTAATTTCTGTAAAAGGTACGAGCCTCTCCTCAGAGTAAACAGCATAAGGAATCTCTCGCATGTTATACCGTGAGCTCATCACCTCGCCATAGGCACCGCACGAGTAGATTGCAAGTATATCGCCTCGTTGCAATTGTGGAAGAGGAATCTCCTTTGCGAAGCAATCCGCCGATTCACAAACGGGACCAACAACATCATAGGTTGAAATATCGCCTTTTGATGAGAGATTAACGATTGCATGGCTTGCATCGTATAGCGCAGGGCGAATTAAATCGTTCATTCCCGCATCAACCACTGCAAATTTTCGTTTAGATGTACCTTTAATGTAGGTTACTTTGGTTATCAAACTACCGCATTGACCAACAATTGAACGACCCAACTCGAAATGAACCTTTTGATCCGAAGTTACTTTTAGATTTTTGTGAAAGGTTGAGAAATACCCCTCAAAATCAGGAATTGGATTGCTGCTTGGATTCGAATAATCGATTCCCAATCCACCTCCCATATTGATATAGTTGAAACTACTTTCAGGGAAAAGCTCATCTTTCAGCTGATTTGCTTTTTCTGATAGATTACGGAATACCTCCAAGTCGGTTATTTGAGAGCCAATATGATAGTGTAAGCCAATTAGCTTGATGTTTTTTAGGCTTGGGAGAACTTCTTTCGCTTCAAGAACCTCCTCGATGGAAAGTCCAAATTTATTCTCAATCATCCCTGTTGTAATGTGGTGATGAGTATTGGCCTTTACGTCAGGATTCAGCCTCAGGGCAATTTTTGCTATGATTGAACGTTTTGCTGCAAACTCATTGATAACAATCAGCTCCTGCACCGATTCGCTATGAAAACAGAAGATTTTATTATCAAGCGCATATTCAATTTCAGAGTCGGTTTTACCAACCCCTGCAAATACAATTTGATTTGGATTAAAACCGCATTGAATGGCTAACTCAACCTCGTTGCCGCTAACACAATCGGCGCCAAGTCCATAAAATGCAATTCTTTTAAGGATTTTACGATTGGCATTGGCTTTTACCGCAAAGTGAACATCAAAGCCATACTTTGCTGATGATTCCTTAACCCTTTGCAGGGTTTGGTCGAGCAGATTAGTATCGTAAAAATAAAATGGTGTTGGTGTTGATTCCAATTCACCGAGCGATTCTATTTTTATCATGGCTTACGCTTTAACTAGTTTATGTTCATTAACAACTTCATGCAATGCCCTAAGCGTATCGATTTTATGATTGCTGCTCACCAATATGGAAACGTTATGGTTGCTTCCTCCGTACGAAATCATTCGAATTGGAATGTTTTTCAAAGTGTTGAAGATTTTACCTGCATATCCGTTTCTATCGGCAACAAAATCGCCTACAATACAGATAATCGTCTGCTCCTTATCTACCTCAACAGTTGAGAATACGTTTAACTCCTCCAAAATCTTATCCAAATTTTTGGTATTATCGATGGTTAGCGATACGGCAACCTCCGAGGTGGTAATCATATCGACTGATGTGCTGTACTCATCGAAAATCTGAAAGATTTTTTTCAAAAAACCATGGGCCATCAGCATCCTCGATGAGCGAATTTTTATAGCCGTAATTCCATCCTTTGCTGCAATGGCCTTTACCCCCGATGGGTTGTAATGATGGCTTATAATCGTTCCTGAATCGCTGGGTTGGAGCGTATTCTTTAGGATTACAGGAATCCCTTTACGGCTGCATGGGTTAATGGTTGATGGATGCAGAATCTTTGCTCCGAAATAGGCCAGCTCAGCCGCTTCGTCGAATGATAGCTCGCGAAGGGGAGCTGTTCCGCTTACAAAACGAGGGTCATTATTATGAATACCGTCAATATCAGTCCATATCTGAACCTCTTCTGCATCAACAACATTACCTATAACTGCTGCGGAATAATCGCTTCCACCACGGCCTAAATTATCAACTTCGCCCTGTGCATTTCTGCAAATAAACCCTTGGGTTACAAATATTTTTGTCCCAATATAATCGTTAAGAATTCGCTCAATATTCTCAGCAATGAATTCGTAATCGGGTTCTTGGTCACTATTAGTTTTCATGTAATTCAAGGCAGGAAGATAGGCATTATTCTTTTTCTGCTCCGATAGGTATAGATGAAATAGACCTGTAGATAACAGTTCGCCTGATGCTATCGTATCGTTATACTCATTGCCATTAAAACCTCTTCTGATATCCTGAAAAACCTTGCTAAACATATCATTGATAAACTCTTCGCCACGTTTTTTATATAAATTGGTAAAGAAAAGCTCGTTGCTAGTCACATAGTACTTAGCCTCAAGTTCCTTTGCCAAATCCGTTGCCCTCTCTGAATTACCTTTCTTTGCCTCATCGGCAATTGCGATTAATGCATTGGTTGTACCCGACATTGCCGATAGAACGACAATAATGGGTTCATTCGACGGAATAATTTCCGCAAGATTTCTGATTCGTTGGGCAGTTCCAACCGATGTACCACCAAACTTCAATACTTTCATTTTTTTATGGTTAAGAGTTAAACAAAAAAAGGCCTGCAGAATTCTGCAGGCCCTTGTCTTTTATATTAATGTTTTATTTTTTACACATCAATCCTCTAGTTTTGGCCTGCACAGCAATTGCATCTTCTTACCCTTAAACATATCTTTCTTCATCATGCTTTTCTTAAGCATAACGTCAAGTTTAATGGAAGAAACGGCCAAACAAGAATTCATAAAATGGGTGTTTAATCGGATGCAAGTATATGAAATATTTTAATACGCCATATCATCTTTTTAGAAAATTATTCTAAAAAAGCGTAATCCGTATAACCTTTTTCATCCGGTGTATAGAACTTAGCCATGTCTAATTCGGTTGTTAATTGCTTGTTATTCTGAAACCTATAAACCAAATCGGGGTTATTGATGAATGGACGACCAAAAGCTATTAAATCGGCAGATTTATTTTCAATATCCTGTTCAGCTCTACCTAAATCGTAACCACCCGATAGGATTAAACTTCCTTTAAAAATATCTCTGAAAGTCTTCTTAATAGTAGCAGGCACTTGAGGTGCACCCATGGCGCTATGGTCAACAAGGTGAACATATACTAAACCAATCTCATTAATCTTATTAGCAAGATAGGTGTACGTTTCATCAATTTCAGGGTAATGCGGCATATCGCTAGCTACTCCATAGGGAGAGAAACGAATACCCACTTTATCTTTTCCTATCGCTTTACAAACTGCTGATACAACCTCAATCACAAATCGGCATCGGTTTTCGATACTTCCACCATAATTATCTGTTCTTTTATTGCTAACAGGTGAGATGAATTGCTCAAGCAGATAACCATTGGCTCCATGGAGCTCAACTCCATCAAATCCTGCCTCAATGGCATTTTTTGATGCAGTTACATATTCTTCCTTTGCCTGAAATAGTTCAGCCGATGACATTCCCTTTGGGATAGGGAAATCCTGCATTCCATCGCTATCGGTCCACATTTGCCCTGCAGGTTTAACTGCTGATGGAGCAAGCACCAATGCTCCTTTTGGAAGATTTAATGGATGGCTAATTCTTCCTGTATGCATTATTTGAACGAATATCTTTCCATCCTTTGCATGTACTGCTGATGTTACCTTCTTCCAACCCTCAACCTGCTCCTTGCCGAATAGACCAGGAATTCGTGAATAGCCCAAACCATTTGGCGATGGCGATGTACCCTCAGTAATTATCAATCCTGCACCTGCACGTTGCCCGTAGTAGGTTGCATTTAATTCATTCGGGATATTCCCAATTGCCCTTGAACGGGTCATCGGCGCCATAACAATTCGATTCTTTAATTCGATTTTGCCTAAATGATAGGTGTTGAATAACTTTCGCTGTTCCATTTATTTGATTTTTATTGATTTTTTAAGTTTATTGCAACTTATTAACAATCGGATGTTAGAATAGTTCTTGTTTTTTGATTTTGATTGAAATCTGATTACGCTTGTAGGTAGTTGTTTCTACCCTTAATTCGCAATGAAATGTAATTGATAATAGGATGATTAAAGAAGAAAAAAAATACCAGTATGAACTTGAGTTTTCAGTTCGTGATTATGAGTGCGATTTGCAGGGAATTGTAAACAATGCTGTTTATCTTAACTATTTGGAGCATACACGACATCAATTCCTCCTAAGTAAAAAGATCGATTTTGCCAAATTACACACTGAGGGAATCGATCTGGTTGTATCAAGAATTGAAATTGACTATAAATTTTCACTTTCAAGTGATGATAACTTCGTAGTAAAAGTGAATACCTATAAAGAAGGTCTTTTGAGACTGGTGTTTGAACAGGATATTTATAAACTACCCGAAAATAAGCATGTTGTTCATGCAAAGGTAATAGGTGTTGGTTTGTGTAAGGGCAGGCCCATGAAGGTGGAGGATATCCCCGGATTTACGGATATGGTATAAGCGCTCTTTTTGTTGCTATTGCATGAAAATCTGTGTTTTTGAATTTAGCAATAACCTAGAGGAAAGTAACTATTCAGGCTCATAATTTAGTAGATATTTCTTATGAAACACCCATGATAGTGCGAAAGCACAAACACCCATGAAAGAAAAATATAAATGTCAATTAAACATGCTATTCTCGCACTAATAATTCTCGCAAAGTCGCCAAGCCTGCCTGCCGCCTGCCTGCCGGTAGGCAGGGTAGGCAGGGGCGACCTATACATAGAATGTAGTAATATCAAGTATTTCATGAATTGTATAGTATTTTAGTCGGTCAGTAGTGAAAAATTAGTATTTTATTCTTATCACCTTTCTTTTCAAAATCTATTATTCTTCCCTTGGTGCTTACTGAAATAGCTGTAGCAAGATTTTGCGTCATGCATTTGTATTATCTATTTATCTGATAATGAGTAATAAATGATGGGCGGTAATGATCAGTGATGATGAATATCACCCTCTATAATTAGTTCGTTTTTGTTTTTTTTGCTTAAAATGCACAATAAAAAAAGCAAAAAGTGAAAAAATCAATAAGATTCAGCCTTTCCCTTTTTCTTAGTTTTTTTTCACTTTATGTGAATGCTCAGATTGGTGATTTACACCTTTCGGAGTTAGCGTTTTGTACACCTACAACTAGTAAAGATGTTATAGGTTCTGTTGAACAATCGTATAAAGAATGTGTTACTCTCTACAATGATGCTATAAATGTTAATCTATCCGATCAGATTCGAATTGAAAGGTTGATTACCCTATTCAGGATACAATATTCGGCGAAAGAGAAGTTACAGGGAGTCTGGCAACGATCGGATAGCACATCAAAAGAAAATGCCAAAAGATATTTTAATGAAGCATCTGCTGCCTATAAAGAGCTAACTGACACAATAAACCTGACAAACCCTTCATTTAAGTCATTAAAAAGGGCGCTAGTTATTGTTGAAAAATCTCATCAAGTAATAGTTCTTCAGAAATTTGGCATTCAAGTGCTATTTGGTTGCGTTAAGGAGAATTCGGTGCGCTTAGTTCAACCAAAGGATTTTCCGAGCGATATAGTAATCAACATTGATATGATTGAGCGGTTTAGAAAGGTTTGGAACGAGTCGAATGCTCCGATGACCTATGAACAATGGGAATATAAGCCAGCTGAACGAAACTTTTTTAGTTCACAGAAGTTAGCCGATTCCTATAAAAACCGTTTCAATGAGAAGAAGAAGGAAGTTGATTTGAATAGTTCTAACGATGCAATCATTAATCAAGGCTCATTGGTTAACAATGTATCAGCTAATCTTAGCGGTAAGGATGAGCTTACCAAGGATAAAACGAATCAAATTATTGGAAGCGATAATCAGGGTGATAAGAATACAAGAGCTGGTTCAAATAAAAATCGAGTAGCTAATGGTCCGGATCATACATATTCAATAAAAGGGGAGTCTCAAAGGTTAGCGATAAACCAGAATACACAATTTGAGATTAATAGCTTGATATCAAAAGAAAGAATAAAAACCCTTGGGGTTGAGTATTTTACTGTTCAAATTGCTGCAAATAGAACTCGGTTGGTTATTGATAAGCTAAAGAAAGAGTTATACTGCTCGAATTATAAAATAGCTGAAAATATGGAGGAAGGCTGGTATAAGTACCATGTAGGTAAATTCACTTCGATTGATTCTGCCAATAAATTCTTGGCAAGAGAGTGTATTTTGCGAGGATTTGTTTCGGGTTATAACAGCAAGGGAAGGGTTGCTATTTTTAGCGTAAAGCAGCCTATATTGGCATCTATGGACACGTCCGTATATTCAATTATATATCGTGTTCAAATAGCGGCATCGCGTCAACCAATCTCAAATGAAGCTTTAGCAGCCATTTATAATGGTTTTAACCCTGTAAACGTTAAGCAGGAGGATGGCTGGTACAGGTATTCAATCGGCGATTATATTTATATGAATGAAGCAAAGACTACCCGCGATTCCTGTGGGATAGAGGATGCTTTTATAATGCCTTACCATAATCAAAAGCGTATTCAATGGCCTAGGAAAGATTTGATGGAGATGCTAACCATTAAGCAGAATGGGAATCCCATATATGTGATTCAGGTTGCAGCATCACGAAACCCCTTATCCATTAACATCGTTCGAGATATAATTAAGGTTGATTATCCTCTCACCATGAAGTTTGAGGATGGGTGGTATAAATATTTAATTTCTGCTTATACCTCCTTTTCGGCAGCAAAGAAGGTTGCTTCAAGCATTGGCGTTAAAGGTTCTTTTATTGCAACCTATAAAAATGGCTTACGTGTAAAACCATAGATAAACAACATTACAATGAAAAAACTAGCTACTACTATTCTAAAAATGGTATTCGTGATGATGTTGCCAGCATTATTAACGGGATGCGCTTCACGCAAAAATATTTTGATGCTACAGGGTCTTTCTGAGCAAACAGCCACGTTTACTAACGCAGGCAAGTCATCGTATAAACTTCATAAAGGCGATAACCTGTACATCAAGGTTTATAGCGTTGATGAAAAAACTTCTAAGTTCTTTCAAAGCGATTTGCCAAACCTTATGAATCCAACCTATTTGTTCCTCAACAGCTACACCATTGATGAGGGTGGTTTTATACATGTATCCTTTATTGATAAGCTGCAAGTTGAGGGTTTGACCATTGAACAATCGAAAGTGTTGATTCAAAAGGCACTTAATGAATATTTTAAGGAGTGTACGGTTGTTGTTAAACTCGTCAATTTTCAGGTTTCCGTTTTGGGAGAGGTTAATAGCCCAGGGACATATACCGTTGAGAAGGAGGAGGTTAATCTTTTTCAAGCCCTAGGTCGTGCGGGGGGTGCCAGAGATTTCAGCAATTTACGAAGGGTAATTCTTGTGCGTCAAACCGATAATGGCTCTAAGGTTCAAGTGCTTGATATGACTAAACAAAGCATATTGGAGTCGGAGTTCTTCTACCTTATGCCTAACGATATTGTTTACATTGAACCAGTTAAGGCAAAAACAAGCATTGGCTCGTCACCTTATCTTTTAATTTCAACCCTTTCGTTGGCTTTACTTGCGTTGAATATCTTTTTGAAGTAAAAAGTATATGAAAAACGATATAATTGAAGTTGATGAGAGTGCTATTGATTTTAAAAGAGTTTTAGCTATCATTTTTAGAAATTGGCACTGGTTTCTTATCTCATTTATTGTTTTTATTGCTGCTGCAATTCTATGGAATTCATTTACTACACCTATTTATAAAGTTGAAGCAAAAATATTGATTAACGATGAGGGTTCTACATTTATGGATCCTCAGATGATGATTAGCCAATCCTTTTCACCCAACTCGTTTAAGGTTAGAAATGAGATGCAGGTTTTAGGAAGTTACTCTTTAACCTCAGAGGCATTACAGAATCTTCCTTTAGAGGCTAACTGGTGGTATAAGGAAGGGTTTCATACCAGATTAATTTACCCTCCTCCCTTTCGGGTTATAGTTGACTCAACCCATTTTCAGAACAAGAAAGTTGTAGTTTCCCTTTTTTCGTTAGACGAAACGAAGGTGGTTATCAGCTATACTGATCATGAATCTGAATTACAGGTAGTTGACACTGTTGAGCATGGAGCCTATTTCGAATCAACCTCGTTTCGATTTCAAATCCTCCCAAATTCAAATCAAAAAATCGGTAAAAAATATCTATTTGCACTAAATCAAAAGGAGGTTTTGATATCATGTTTCAATAAGATTCAACTTGTTGACGAAAAATACTCTTCAACCATTACCATTCGATTTAACGATCAATCGCCCCAGCGAGCTGCTGATTTCTTAGATGCACTCTCTCTATCATTCCTAAACAGAGGCGTGAAACGTAAAAATTTAATTGCGCTAAATACAATCCGATTTATTGAAAACCAGCTTGGAGATGTTACTGATTCTTTGCGTTATTCCGAGGAGAAACTTGAGGCGTTTCGTCGTATTAAAGGAGCTACCAATCTTGATTATCAAACCGAGAAGGCTTATGAACTGCTTGATGACGTAGAGAGGGATAAAGCGCAGGCTGTTATTTTCCTAAACTATTATGACTACTTAAAGAGCTCGATAACACAGAATTTAGAGCTGAATAAACTTGTAGTGCCATCATCAATGGGGATTAACGATGGCGTTTTAAATAAATTGGTACTAGATCTTATCCAATTCTATTCTGAAAAGGCTGAGATAACGGTTAACTCTAAAAAGGATAACCCTATGCTAGGGGCCATTGACTACCGAATTGAGGAGCGAAAGAAAGCAATCCTCGAAACCATAAACGGCTTAATATATTCTACTAAAATATCCATTAAGAACCTTGATGATAGGATACTTAAATACCAGATGGAGGTTTCAAAAATCCCTGAGAAAGAGAAAGAGTTGCTATCGTTTCAACGCAATTTTAAGCTAAACGATGAAATCTATACATTTCTATTAAAAAAGCGATCTGAGCTACAAATTGCATCGGCTTCAAACTTTCCTGAGAATGAGGTGTTAGATGATGCCTCTGTGAATCGGGCGGTTATTGTTTCGCCCAATAAGCGATTAAATTATTTAATGGCTATTCTCTTAAGCATGGCATTGCCTTTTCTGATTATTTATTTACGTTCGCAGCTGATTGATAAATTCGAGGATTCGAGCCAGCTCGATGGGCTTGGTTACCCAATAGTTGGCGAGCTTATTCATTCGGATTTAACAGGACCGTTTGTTGTTAACCAAGAACATATCTCTGTTTTTACCGACTCATACCGGTTATTGAGGACGAACATCAAATTCATAGTTGGAGGAGGAGAATCTAAGGTAATTTTAGTGACATCTACTTTTGCCAAAGAGGGGAAGAGCTTTGTATCAAGAAACGTAGCAGCAAGTTTTGCATTAGCAGGGCATAAAACAATTCTTATCAACTGCGATTTAAGGAAACCTGAGAAAGAGCACTTTTTACAAAAAAACACAGCGGGCTTAAGCTCTTATTTAAGCAATAATAGTGGTCTTGAGGAGTTAATTCATCGCTCGGAGGTTGAGAATTTGTGGTTTATTTCATCGGGTTTGGTGCCACCAAATGCAACTGAACTTATTGATTCGCCGAGGATGATTGAACTTCTCGGGGAATTAAAGAAACGATATGCAATCATTATTGTTGATTCTCCTCCAATCGGCATAGTTGCCGATAGCTTCATTATTGCTCAGCATGCAGATTTACTTCTATTTATCGTCAGATTTAATCATAGTAGGATAAAAAGTGTAGAGAAAATTCTTGACTCCATATCACAAAAAGAGTTTAAGAAGATAGCTATTGCGGCCAACGATTTAAGCTCAAAATACTTTGGGTATGGCTACTATGGCTATAACTATGGGTATGGTTACCATTATGGGAATTCTGAAAAGAAAAAGAAATCGGGGAATCGATTTTTGCATCGAGTTGCCGTAAATTAACGTCAGTTCGATGTAAGAAACAATTTTAATGCTATATTATCAGCGTTTTACTTTATTGGGAGAAATGGAACCGAGCTTGCGAACCGATCCGGCAGCTGCCGGATCGGTTCGCAAGCTCGGTTCCAGTCTTCCAAAAACATGATGTATGTATTAAAGCACTAATAAATAATGATATAACAAGCATTCTTAGATCGAACTCACGTTAAATTAGTAAATATCTGGTACAAAGTTCTGATCGGTTATGGGAGGTCTAACGTAAGAGTGATCCTCTTTACGTGGGGGTAACTTGATTGGTTCGGGTGTTAAATCTTCATATGGGATGAGGCTGAGAAGATGGCTTATACAGTTTAACCTTGCCCGTTTTTTATCATCGGCATGAACCACCCACCAAGGGGCTTGCTTAATATCGCAATGGGCAAACATTTCATCTTTTGCCTTGGAGTATTCAACCCATCGATTCCGCGATTCAACGTCCATTGGGCTGAGCTTCCAGTGCTTTGTTGGGTCTTCAATTCTGTCATGAAATCGTTTTTCTTGCTCCTTGTCGCTTACCGAGAACCAGTATTTTATCAGTATAATATTTGAACGAATCAGCATACGCTCAAACTCAGGACAAGAGCGTAAAAATTCGAGATACTCCTCATCTGTACAAAACCCCATGACCTTTTCGACCCCTGCACGATTATACCAGCTCCTGTCGAAAATAACCATTTCACCTGCTGCCGGAAGATGTGGAACATACCGTTGGAAGTACCATTGAGTTTTCTCCTTCTCGGTGGGTACACCTAGCGCAACAACCCTGCAATAGCGTGGATTTAAACACTCGGTAATGGTTTTAATAACACCGCCTTTGCCCGCTGCATCACGCCCCTCGAAGATTAGCACAACCTTTAGCTTTTTGAACTTAATCCACTCCTGAAATTTGATTAATTCAACATCGAGTTTTTCTATCTCATTCTCATAAAAATGTTTATCGAGTTTCTCCTTCTTCGACTCAACCACTTCGTAGTGCCCCTGCTCTTTTTGTTTGTTACTATCATCATGTTCCTTGTCATGATGCTTTTTATCCTTTTCGTGTTTTGACATGGTTAAAAGGTTTTGGGTTGAAAAACGCATTTATTACAATCCTGAGAGGAATAAATAACTCCTAGTAAATATATGAAAAAGGGATTAATGTCAAATCTTTATCGATCAATTTTTTGATTTGAATAGATGTTTAGCAGGTTAGGAGGGGATAGTGATAAGAGAATCGGATGCTTAGTTCGAACTTCTTTTAATAATTTTTGAGTTAATCAGTTTGCTATTAACCAGATAAACCCCGAAAAGGATAACCAGCATGCTGATAATTTGAAGTGCTCCTAGCGTTTCCCCGTCAAGAACTCCCCACATCAAGGCGAATATGGGCATAATATAGGTAACTGATGTAGCGAATAGAGCTCCAGTATGATGAATTAGGGTATTATAAACAAATAATGACAGCACTGAACCGAACACCGAAAGGGCAATTATGGCAAGCAGACTGCTTACAAAGTGGGGTGAATTGAGGGCAGGGCTTAAATCGGTAGTGAAAAGGACTATCCCAGCAAAGGGACCAATGAACATGAATGCCAATGAGGTTATTTCGATTCCGCTTAACCCCACAAGGTGATGGCTAATTATGTTACTGTTGGTGCCGTATAGTAGTGTTGCAAAAACAATGAGCAAAGCATAAATATTAATATCCCTGAACGAGCTGAAATTTCCGTTGGAGATAAGCAGTACTGCTCCGATAAGACCAATGAAAATACCAATATACTGAAGAATTCCGGGCCTATTCTTGAAAACGATTATACCAACAATAAGGGTGAAAAATGGAGATAGGCTATTCAGAATTCCCGCAATTGAACTTGATATGTTGGTTTGGGCAAAAGTGAAGAGGTATGCCGGAAGAAGATTGCCAATGATACCTGAAATCGCTAAGTATTTGTAGTTGTATGATGTTAACTTTTTTAAGCTATTTAATGCAAAAGGGATTAGGATAATAAAGCTGAAAAAGATTCGAATGGAAGCAACCTGAACATGGGTGAAGGAGATCAGCCCTTTTTTCATTAGTATAAAAGAACCACCCCATATAAATGCTAACAGCAGCATAGCTGCCCATTGCCAACGTTTTTTTGATAAACTGAACATCGCTTCTTTGAAAAGAAATGCAAATGTATGAAAATAGATATGAGATACGGGTAATAATGTCTCAAATAAACTATAAATTTAATAATGCGTAACTATTCACCACGGAGAAACGCCTGCCTGCCGGTAGGCAGGGAGGGCACAGAGTTTCACAGAGAAAATATTTATGTTTTTCGTGTTAGTGATTCTTTTGCATTTTGATACTCGGTCGTTTTTTTATAATTGTCTCTCCCGATAAATCGGGACAAGTTGTGGTTCTCCGTGCTCTCTCCCGATACATCGAGACGGACTGTGTCTCAGTGGTTTTTGTTCAATTCGATTACTGCTGAATAGTTACAATAATGCTAATCAATTTCGTTTATTTAAGGATTTTGCAATTGAAACTTTCAGGTCTTCCGATTCTGAAAGGTCAATCAAGTTGGTTAACCTGACAGAGTTCGAAGAACCTGTCAGCGTTTTATCAACCTTAAGTAAACGACATTGAATGCTAATTCTTATCAGGTGTAGTTGTTGACTATGTGTTCATATATACCTGATTAAACTTTTTTGATGTAGGGTTATTAAGAATAACTTTGTAAATAAAAGTTATGAGCGAAAAGCAGTACGACCCTCGGATGCATACCACAGAGCATATCCTCAATCAAACAATGGTGAGGATGTTCGGTTGTGGTCGTTCTTTCAATAGCCATATCGAACGTAAAAAATCGAAATGCGATTACCGTATTGGACGAGCGCTAACCCCTTTAGAGGTTAAAGCAGTTGAGGACAAGGTTAATGCCATTATTCGCTCAAATCTAAATGTTACCGAGGGGTTTGTGGATAAATCTCAAGCCGCTGATTTTCTTGATTTAACCAAACTACCTGCCGATGCTCCCGATGAGATAAGGGTTATTCGGGTTGGAGATTACGATGCCTGTGCTTGCATTGGCCCTCACGTTGCGAATACTGCTGAAATAGGTGATATTTCAATTCTTTCTTCGGATTTTAACGAAGGTGTTGTGAGGTTGCGATTTAAACTAATATAACGTCAGTTCGATGTAAGAAACAATTTAAGTGCTATGTTATCATTATTTTACTTTGAGGGGAGAAATGGAACCGAGTTTGCGAACCGAACGTAGTGAGCTCAGCGAAGCTAGTTCGGCGTAGCCAATAATGGAAAAATGGAAACGAAGTTCGGCGGAGCCAATATTGCCTGACTGCATCGCTTTCGCATAGCTTCAGCGGAGCAAAGTCGGCAGACAGGGAAGAAAAAAGTTAGAAGAAACCCCATTATTGACTTCGTCGAGTTCCGCTACGCTCCAGTTCCAGTATTCCCTGCCTACCCTGCCTACCGGCAGGCAGGCGGCAGGCAGGCATCATTCCAATACCATATGATAAACTTGTAACAAATTACAATTTAGAGTATTACTATCATTTCTTAAATCGAACTCACGTTAATCATAGATCAGCGCTCAAAAGTAAAACTTAAGAATACGAATAACATGACTAAAAAATTCATCTCTATATTCACTATAACGATACTCATTGGTTTTATCGTCTATTTTTATGTAACCTGTAAACCTATACCTTCAAGAAGTAAGGCTAAAGCAGTCAATACGCAGGTTATACAATCAAACCAAGAAAAATATCAAATTGTAAAGCACAAATACTTCACCCTTGCCTACAGCGAGGAGCATGAGCAACCCGCATGGGTTTGCTATACCCTGCGCAATGAGTATGTGGGAGGGAGTGAGCATCGCTCAAATAACTTTATCCCCGATCCGTTGGTGACTTCGAAAACCGCTGATGATATCGATTACCTTAAATCGGGCTACGATAAGGGTCATATGCTGCCTGCAGCGGATATGAGCTGGTCGCCCGAAGCCATGAAAGAAACTTTTTATTTTAGCAATATCAGCCCACAGGAGCCTTCGTTTAATCGTGGTGCTTGGAAGAAGTTGGAGGAAAAGGTTCGCGATTGGGCGGTGAAGTTTGATTCAGTAAAGGTTTATGTTGGTCCTGTGTTCAAGAATAATATCAAGAGAATTGGCCCCGATAGCGTTACCGTACCAGGCTATTACTACAAAACGATTGTAATCTATTTTGGCTCAACCTATGAAGGGATCGGTTTTATTTTCCCAAATAAAAAGGTAAGCGATCCAATCGTAAATTTTGCAGTATCCATCGATAGCGTTGAGCATTATTCGAACCTTGACTTCTATAAGTATTTGCCCAATAGCATTGAAGAAAAGGTTGAATCGAGTATCAATTTAGATTTGTGGGGTTTAAGTAAAACAAAATAGTTTTGCATTTAGCTCAGAAATCGCAATTTATTTAACAACAATAGATATATTCGCATAATTTTTCAGAAAAGATAATTTGCTAACCCTAACATAATTACTACGATGAGAAAATGGAAAATAGATGACTCCGCTGAGCTATATAATATAAATGGTTGGGGTGTTGATTATTTTTCTATAAATGATAAAGGGAATGTTACCGTTTCGCCGCAGAAGAATGGTTATGCTGTAGATTTAAAGGAGCTGCTCGATGAGCTGATGCTCTCCGATGTATCGGCGCCAATGCTGATCCGTTTTCCCGATATTCTTGATGATCGAATTATAACAGTATCTAACTGCTTCAAGTCAGCAGCAGAAGAGTATGAGTATAAGGCTCAAAACTTTATTATTTACCCGATTAAGGTAAATCAGATGCGCCCTGTGGTTGAGGAGATTGTTAGCCATGGTAAAAAGTTTAATATTGGTTTGGAGGCGGGTTCAAAACCTGAACTTCACGCCGTAATTGCCATTAACACCGATCCAGAATCGTTGATTATTTGCAATGGGTATAAGGATGAGGATTATATTGAACTGGCTCTTCTCGCACAAAAGATGGGTAAACGAATCTTCCTTGTTGTGGAGAAGCTGAATGAGCTGAAGCTTATATATAAAATATCAAAACGATTAAAAATTGTTCCTAATATAGGTATTCGTATTAAGCTTGCCAGCTCGGGCAGCGGGAAATGGGAGGATTCAGGGGGCGATGTGAGTAAATTCGGGTTAACCTCTAGCGAGTTGCTCGAAGCCCTTGATTATATCGATAAGAATAAAATGCACGAAAGCTTGCGCTTGATTCATTTTCATATCGGGAGTCAGGTAACCAAAATTCGGCGCATTAAAGTTGCTCTCCGCGAGGCATCGCATTTCTATGTTCAGCTTTGGAAAATGGGCTTTAAGGTTGAGTTCGTTGATATAGGAGGTGGGCTAGGAGTTGATTATGATGGAACCAAGTCATCAAACAGCGAGAGCAGTATCAACTACTCCATTCAGGAGTATGTGAACGACTCCATCAGCACATTCGTTGATGCCAGCAATAAGAATGGTATTCCACATCCTAATGTTATCACCGAATCGGGTCGATCGTTAACGGCCCATCATTCGATGCTCATCTTTGAGGTGCTCGAAACCTCATCGTTACCCGAATGGGATAATGAAGAAACCGTTAATGAACAGGATCATGAGCTGGTCAAGGAGCTATACGAGCTTTGGGATAATATCAACCAACCCCGATTACTCGAAACCTGGCACGATGCTCAGCAGATACGCGAAGAGGCTTTGGATAGGTTTAGCCTTGGATTGATAGACCTCAAGACTAGAGCGCAGATTGAACGTCTTTTCTGGTCAATTGCTCGTGAAGTTTATATGATGGCTACCCAAACAAAGCATGTTCCTGACGATTTGCGTCAGCTTTCAAAAATGCTGTCGGATAAGTATTTCTGTAACTTCTCGCTATTTCAGTCGTTACCCGATTCCTGGGCTATCGATCAGGTATTCCCGATTATGCCAATCCATAGGCTCGACGAGCAGCCAACTCGTTTTGCTACAATCCAGGATATTACATGCGATTCCGATGGGAAGATCGATAATTTTATCACCACCAAAAATTCTACGAACAACCTCCCTGTTCATACATTAAAGGGGAAAGAACCATACTATATGGGCGTGTTCCTTGTTGGAGCATATCAGGAGATATTGGGCGATCTACATAATCTATTCGGCGATACCAATGCAGTACACGTTTCGGTTGATGAGAATGGCTATAAAATCGATCAGATAATCGATGGCGAAACCGTTGCCGAGGTATTGGATTATGTTCAGTACAACTCTAAAAAGATGGTTCGTACCGTTGAAACCTGGGTAACCAGCTCTGTTAAAGCAGGGACAATTACTTTAGAGGAAGGAAAAGAATTCCTTTCAAATTACCGCTCGGGATTGTATGGATATACCTATTTAGAGTAAATAAAAGCCTTGTTAGCCCTACGAGGGTTCTGAACCCTCGTAGGGTTTATTTAATAGTCATAATTATTTCCTCCCAATTATAAGCTTTGAAGGGTGCACTATGACCACCTGATTTAAGAGTATAAAGTTTTTTATCCAACGAATTAGAAATGTCAAATAGTTTTTTCCCCATTTCATAGGGTAACGATTTGTCATCTATTGCATGAAAAATCCGTAGTTTATTCTTGTAAGCATTAATCTTAGAAACGTTGCTAATATTCATCAAAAAATCATCTACCTTTAATCTTATAAAAGGTCTTAGTATTTTTTTTAAACCAGATGTAGATTGTATTCTGTAGTGCTCTATCATATCTTCTGTATTGGATACTGGAGCTAGTAGAATCAGTTCAGATAATTCATTGTTTAATGCTAAATCAGTTGCGAAGACTGACCCCAGTGAATACCCCATTGAAATAGGTATTTTTGATTCAATATTCGGTTTTATAAAATTGTAAAATAGTTGATTATCTGAGAACTGGGTTTTAAAAGAGGGGATTCCTGTACTTTGACCATATCCACGATAGTTTAGAGCATAAATTTTTGAGTTTGATTTTATCGAGAGGGCTATTAAATTTTCTAGATAAGCAATTTGATTCGATTGATTTCCTATAAAGAAGAAGATTGTTTTATCATACTTATTTGGAGAATATTCAAAATACTCAAGAGTAATGCTATCATTTATATTAAAGAAATTTCTTGCAATGTTGATTGAATCACTCTGTATTATTTTTGAATCATTAGTTCCTGTTATTTTTTCGACAATCATTAAAAACATATTTCTCTTAGATTCTGAACACGAATCGCAATATTTTCTTATTGATTCAGGGTTATATTTTGTAGGTGTAAATGCTGTTTTCTCATTTATCTTATAAGTACATGATGTAATAATTATTGAGAGAACTAGAAGGGTTAATGTGTTTTTCATTGATTATAGCATTAATATTTTAAACTTATTTGATTTTAATAAAATTAAGACGATTTAGAATAGCCAATGTTACAATCTATTTATAATTTTTCTTATTTAACTTTTGGTATTATTTCACCTAGATTATCTAAACTTTTTCTCTTATTAATAATCATACTAAATAAATATAGCTATTTTTGTGAAGTTCTTTTAGTTGATATTGTAATGGATTCTAATAAATCTAAAATAGAAAGTTTCCCAAAGAAGTTACATAGTAAGAATAAAAGCCTTTTACAGGCTGTACCATCAATGAAGCAAACCCAAGAGTTTGTTGATGAGTTGGTTACATTGATATTCCCGGTTAAGGTTAATGCTCATAGAACATCCGATGAGGTTGATTTGAAGTGGCGTGAGCTACAATTTCGTTATAAAAGTTTACTTCTACCTATCGAAAAGGAGTTGGCTGGTGATATCGACAGCTTATCGAATAGCTTCTTTTCTCAAATCCCTGATATCTACGAAAAATTGTTAGACGATTCGGAGATGTTTTTAAAGAACGATCCTGCCGCTTTCTCGGTAGAGGAGATTATGCTTTGCTACCCGGGTTTCTATGCTATTGCTGTACATCGCTTTGCCAATGTCCTATATCGTTTAAGAATACCTGTAATCCCTCGTGTTATAAGCGAGTATGCTCATAGCAAAACAGGAATTGATATTAATCCAGGAGCAACCATCGGCGAGAATTTTTATATCGATCATGGCACTGGTATTGTGATTGGTGAGACAACGGTGATTGGTAAGAATGTCAAGATATATCAAGGGGTTACGCTTGGCGCATTGAGCGTAAGCAAAGGGTTAGCTAATGCAAAACGTCATCCAACCATTGAGGATAATGTGATTGTTTATTCAGGAACTACTATTCTTGGTGGCAATACTGTGATTGGTCACGATACGATAATTGGAGGTAATGTATGGCTCACCGAGAGCGTCCTGCCTAATTCGGTTGTTTATCATAAAAGTGAGGTGATAATAAGGAATGGTAAGGGCTTTAATGAGCCCATCAATTTTGTAATTTGATTCTCAATAAACAGAATGAGTATATTCTTTTTGATATTGAATATTGGTTTTAAGACTCTATCCGCTGGCTGTTGTCCTGTGTAACAGGACTCTTATACTTTTCACTCAAAATCCGTGTAGCTGCTACACATCTCATAGACTAGCTATATTCATTTTATAAATTCTAAAAATAATGAAAGCAAATAATGTATTAGAAACCATAGGTAATACCCCTCATATTCGAGTTAACAAGTTATTCCCTACTGATCGTGAAGTATGGGTGAAATTCGAAAAAGCCAATCCTGGCGGAAGTATCAAGGATAGAATTGCTCTTGCAATGATTGAAGATGCTGAACGGAATGGTATATTGAAACCCGGAATGGTAATCGTTGAACCAACATCAGGGAATACAGGTGTAGGGTTGGCAATGGTTGCTGCGGTTAAGGGTTACAAAATGATTCTTGTAATGCCCGAATCGTTTAGCGTTGAGCGTAGGAAACTGATGTCGGTTTACGGTGCGACTTTCGTATTAACACCCCGCGAGGGGGGTATGAAAGCCGCTTTGGATAAGGCAGTAGAGATTGTTCAAGGTGATAAGAATGCTTGGATGCCATCGCAATTCGATAACCCTGCAAACGTTGATATTCATCGTAAAACAACAGCCCAGGAGATCATCAATGATTTTCCAGATGGGATTGATTATTTAATAAGTGGAGTAGGTACGGGTGGACATATATCAGGGGTTGCTGAAATATTGAAATCAAAATTCCCAAAATTGAAGGTGTTTGCTGTAGAGCCAGAGCTGTCACCAATAATTAGCGGTGGAAAGCCAGGTCCACACCCACTTCAAGGGATTGGCCCAAACTTTATTCCGGGTAATCTTAATATGAAAATTCTTGATGGCGTAATTACAATTAACAAGGATGAAGCGTATGACTATACTCGCCGAGCCGCACTTGATGAGGGTTTACTTGTTGGTATTTCATCAGGGGCATCGCTCGCAGCAATTGCAAAAAAAATACCTGAGATTCCTGTTGGTTCAAAGGTGTTAACATTTGCTTATGATACGGGAGAGCGTTATTTTTCGGTTGATGGATTGTTCTAATAAAAATAGTTCCGAACTTTCGAGAAGTTCGGAACTATTAATTGGATGTGGTTGAAGTTTTAAGTTTGATTGTGTGCAATAATAGCAGATTTATAATTCTTCACCTCGTTTTACTAAACTTCCACCTTAAATATCACTTTCTTAATAACCCCCTCGCCAATCATTGGCGCATGGCAATCCTCAGGGAAGAAAATGGCGAATGAGCCTGCTGGAACGTCAAAGTAGAAGAGTGATTTATCATTATAAAGAACAATATCCTTTTCTGTATCAAAGGATGATTTTGGGCTATGGCAATCAGTGCGACTTCTCCAACCCATGGTTTCGTTGCCCTCAAGGCAAACCTGAATATCGATATAGCGATTGTGCGCCTCAAGGGGTGCGTTCTCCTTTAACTTTGCTTTGTCGAGGGCAGGGATAGCGAATAGCATATCACCATCGATATATATTCTTTCACCCGGGTCACCGAATTTATAGGTTCTGAGGAATTCCTCAACCTTTTGAAATAGAGGATGAAGTGAGGTGTAACGATGAAGGTCGGTCAACTTTGCTGTAACCATAGCGTATGTACTTTTTAGGACGAATAAATATACATTTTAGTTTTTGAATAAGTAATAATTTGTTATCATTGCGTGCTTAACGTATCAATTATCATCATGAGAAGGGTAATCTTAAGCATACAAATAGGTGTCGTCTTATTTATTATTCAAAGTAATGCGCTCTACTCACAGGACGATTCGTTATTATTCTTCAGGAGTCAGCTAAGGCAGAATAGAGGTGTTGACTCAAATAAGGTTGAGTACTATAAAGGGAAAATCTTATCCATTGCAAAAACCTCGAAAAATGAAAAAACATTATTCTATGTCAATACTTCTTTAGGGAATACCAATAGGTATGAAGGGAACTACGATAAAGCACTAGGCTTTTACTTTAAAGCTTTAGAGTACTCGAAGGCATCGAATAGTCAGATGGATGTTGCATCAATCTACGATAACCTAGCTCGAATTTACCTAAATATTGGTGAAATAGGGTTAATGTTTGAGAGTATCAATAAATCATTGGTCATTAATAATGAAAAGGATAATGAGCTTGGGGTCAATTTGACCAAACAAATATTACTGTCTTACTATCGAAACATAGGTAACTACTCAGAGGTGCTAAGGATTGCTTTTACCTCTCTTCAATACTATTTGAGTATCAATGATTCATTACAAATAGCGAATACCTATAATAGCATTGGGGTAACCTATAAGAACCTTGAGAACTACGAAAAATCATTATCGTACTACAATCTAAGCGATGCCTACTATAAACATTTACTAGATAAACGGGGGGTATCAACGATACTGAATAATAAAGGAACTGTACTATTAAATCTAAAGAAATATCAGGATGCTTTGGCGAACTTTCAAAAAAGCATCGAAATTGAAAAAGGCTTAGGTCGTGTTGAAGAATTATTAACAAGATATAATAATATGGGTTTGGCATATGCCTATTTAGGTAATTTCAAACCGGCTTTATATTACCTAAACCTTTGTAAGGTTAAGTATGAAAAATCAGGAAATCTTCTAAAACTTGCAAATACCTTCGAAAGCCTTGCTCGATTCTATGATTTAAAGGGTGTGGATGATTCGCTTGAATATTACCTTGTTAAGTCATATAAACTATGTGGTATTGTCAATAGCAAGAGTTTGAAGGCTAAGGTTGCCTTTAGGCTTAGCGAATTGTATCGATCTAAAAACGATTTAGCTAAGGCTTATGATTATCTTAAAAAGTATAAAGAGGTTGACGATTCGCTATACCACTCCAAAAGTTTTTTCCAGATTACCGAAGAGGAGTACAGATACCTGCAAACGAAGGACTATGAAATACAAAAGGTTGAAAAGCATAATATCTTACAAAGGTATGTCATAATCATTGGGTTTTTGACTATTCTGATATTGGTTTTCTGGATTTTACTGCTAATACAAAGGGGTAAGGTTAAAGCAAATGAGAGTATCAAGAAGAGCCTTGAGAAAACGATAGATATTCAAAATGATGAGCTGATTGTTCAGGGCAAGGAATTGGTAACTAAAACATTACAACTCGGAAATGATTCATCGGAGGTTAAATACGCCATTCAGCAGCTCAAGACTCTACAATCGGAATTCGGCGTACAGGGAAAGCACAAAATCCAGCAGCTAATCCTCGATCTTGAGCATAATCAGAATAAGGATATTTGGTCGGAGTTTGAGCTACGGTTTTCAAAGGTCAACAAGAATTTTTACGATATACTCCTTTCGCTCTTTCCAACCCTAACCATAAGCGAACGAAGGCTCGCTGCGCTAATCTTTCTAAATTTTTCTACAAAGGAGATTTCTACAATAACAAAGCAAACACCCCGAAGCGTTCTTGTAGCAAAAAGCCGTTTACGAAAGAAAATGAACCTACCCCCATCTAAGGATATATCGAACTATTTGAACGAACTGTTGCCTTCGTAATAATCAGAATAATAGCGCAATAGGTAGTTTTGTTAGCTGATTGTAATAGTTTTTTTTCAACCGTTAACCCTTTGTGCCCTCCTTTTCCCTCTTGATGATAGAACTCGGTATATTTTAGCGATCAGTTTTTCATAGATAGGTTTTAAGGTAAACAATTAGGAGATGTCAATGATTGACATCTCCTATTGTTTCAAATTTCTTCGAATCCTTCGAACCCATCTATAAAACCAAAAATTCATTAACCCTAAAAACTTAACTTATGAAGAAAAGACTAGTCTTTTTTGGAATGTTTTTCTTCCTGTGCTCTTTTACTGCCCTAGCGCAAACAAGGCAGATTACAGGAACGGTTACCTCATCCGATGATGGAAAGGGTATTCCGGGTGTATCGGTTGTTGTAAAAGGAACTACAACGGGGATTCAAACCGATTTAGATGGAAAGTATTCTTTAAATGTTCCTGCCGATGCTACGGTATTGGTGTTCTCATTTATAGGATTGAAAACGCAAGAGGTTACCATTAGCGGAGATGTTATTAATGCTGTTATGGAGCCCGAAGCCCTTACGATTGGTGAATTAGTTGTTGTTGGTTATGGTACAACCACAAAAGAAGCTACAACAGGTTCAATACAGAAAGTTGGTGGAGAGAAGATCGAAAAAATGTCTATTACTAGCCTTGAACAAGCGCTACAGGGTAATGCTGTTGGCGTTAAGATGACTAGCCTTGATGGGCAGCCAGGAGCTGCTGTTAATGTCCGTGTTCGCGGCGTTGGCTCTATTTCAGCCGGTAGAGGACCTCTTTATGTTATCGATGGTGTTGTTGTTTTGTCGGGTTCTGCAGCTAGTGGGAACGATATTGATAATGATGGTACAAGTTCCAATGCGATGTCAACAATTAACCCTAACGATATTGCAAGTCTTACTGTTTTAAAAGATGCATCGGCAACTGCAATTTATGGTTCGCGAGCGGCTAATGGAGTTATACTTATAACTACCAAATCGGGTAAAGCAGGAAAGGGTAAAATTAAAGTTAGTTCATCATACGGTGTATCTTCTTACGCTGTTGACGATATTTTGCCAACATCAATGAATGCTGCGCAATACGAAGAATATTTTGTTCACATGTCACTGATTTCAACAAATGCAAGTTTCAGAGTTGCTACTGAGGATTTAGCCAGAGAGAGATTTCGTGCAGTATTCCCTTATGCCGATAGAGCAAATACTAACTGGGTTGAAGAACTTAAAAAAACTGGAATCACAAAGGATTTAAATATTAGCGCCGAAGGAGGTAATGAAAATGTTAGCTACTTTTCTTCATTATCGTATAACGATCAGAAGGGGGTTATGCTTGGTACATCTCATGAACGAATAGCAGGAAGACTTAATTTGAAAGCTAAAATTAATGAGCGTGTATCCGTAGATAACAATATGTCTTTATCACAAACATTACAGAATGTTGTTAAAGATCAAACAGGATTTAACAACCCTGTGTATGGACAGTTATTTCTTCCTGCTATTATTCCAGTACATGGTGATGATGGCAAGGCGTATTATGGCCATCAGTTTTATGGTGCTTATAAAATCATGTCTGGGAATAACTATGTTGGACAGTATGAAGATGATGAGCGTTGGATAAAACAACAAAGGGTAATGGATAACGTAGCTGTTACTGTAAATATTATTGATGGTCTTAAATTTAAAACAGCTTGGAGTGTAGATTTACTTGGTGTTAGGGAGTTTTCCTACGAAAACCCGTTTGGTGGTGATGGTTATACCAATAAAGGACAAGGAGTTGAAGCCGCAACAAACCGGATAAATTGGACTGGAACAGAAACACTTGATTATAACAAGGTATTTGGTAAACATAGCATTGGTGTTTTGGTGGGTTATGAGGCAACGAAAACCTCAACAAGATTAAATACTGCAGCAGGCAATACCTATGCTCATCCTGATTTACATACCTTATCAACAGCAGCTGTTCCGACAACGGCATCCTCATCCTTATTAGAAAATGCGATGGTTTCCCTTTTTTCTAGGATAACATACAATTTTAATTCGAAATACTATGTTAACCTAAGCTATAGACGAGATGGTTCATCAAGGTTTGGTAGCGAAAAAAGATGGGGTAATTTTTATTCGATAGGTGCATCGTGGCGATTACATGAGGAAAGTTTTATTAAAGACATAAATTTTATTGATGAACTTAAACTACGTGCTAGCTATGGTATTACAGGAAATGAATCAATAGGTAATTATGTATGGAGAAGTACTTATACCGCAGGGGTTACCTATAATGATGTACCAGGAACTGTTCCTACCGTACCCGGAAACAACAAGTTAACATGGGAAACGCAAAATACTACAGATATAGGCTTTGATTTAGGTTTGTTTAAAAGGGTTTCAATTGATTTTACCTATTATAATAGGCTTAATTCAGAATTAATATTTCCAAAACCTGTTTCTTATTCGACTGGGTTCTCTACTATTACAGCTAATGTAGCCGATATGCAGAATAGAGGTATAGAATTAACATTATCAGGAGATATAATTAAAACAAAAGCAATAACATGGAGTGCGAATTTTAATATTTCAAAAAATAAAAATGAGATAGTATCTATTCCTGGTGAACCATATATGTATAATGATTACCAAAGACATGAAGAAGGCAAAGACTTTTCTTCTTTCTATTTGTATCATTGGGCGGGTGTTGATGTTGGTTCAGGATTACCATTGTGGTACACTGATGAAACAAAAACAAATGTTACAAGCGATATTACAAAAGCGAAACAATTTTACACAAACACTAAAGCATCGCCTGACTTATATGGTGGCTTTGGAACTAGTATAAGCTGGAAAGGTTTAACATTGGATGTGGCTTTTGCTTATTCATTTGGTAATTATGTGTATGAAAAAATGGCTCGGTTCAACCAGAGTGAGGGAGCTTACTTTCCCAGAGCAACCGCAGCCGAAGTTTGGGAGGGCAGATGGCAAAAACCTGGTGATATAACCAAATATCCAAGATTTGCTCCTACCGCTGAAGCTAATAAAGATTTCTCTACTAGGTATTTATACGATGCATCTTTTATCCGTTTAAGAAATTTAAATTTAAGTTATCAATTTGATAGCAAATTGGTTAAAAAGGTAAAGTTATCTTCTGCAAGTATTTACTTAAGAGCTCAGAACTTCTGGACATGGGTGCGCGATAAAGATTTATATTTTGATCCTGAGCAAGCAGATAATGGATTTACAGGTGGATTTCAGCCACAGTCAAAAACAATATCAGTGGGTATTGAACTTGAATTTTAAATTGTTAAATTCTTAAAAGTTGAAAAATATGAAAAAAATATTGTTCGTTCTGCTTACAGGAATATTACTATATTCATGTAAGGAAGATTTTCTAGACGTTAAACCGACAGGTTCTATTTCTACTGATATTGCACTAAGTAGGATAGAAGATCTAAAAAATGCTACAAATGGATTGTATAGCTCGTTCAAATCATCGGGTTACTATGGTAGATATTTTGTAATATTTCCTGATGTAATGGGAAATATATGTAAGGACGCCGCTGAGCTTAATAGGGGTGCAGATCCTTATTTACACCTTATGACCAATACAACAATAGGCTTACAGGATTTATACGCTTTGCCGAGTTATGTTATTGCCAGATCAACAAAAATTATTAATGCTAATCCTAGCTATGGCGATACAACCAAGGTAGGAATAGCAACACTAAATAATTATATGGGTCAAGTGTATGCATGTAGAGCGTTAGCTTATTTTGATCAAGTACGCTTATTTGGACAACCATACGGAATGGATGCAGGTGCATCTCTTGGTGTTCCTATAATTACAGATCCTACTTTAGATATATTACCAACAAGGGCTACTGTTGCTGAAGTTTATGCTCAAATTATATCAGATTTAGATTCAGCTGTTAGTAAATTAACTTCAAGCCATATCGATAATAATCTAATAACAATGTGGGGAGCCAAAGCACTTCTTGCAAGAGTTTATTTATATAAACAGGATTGGGCCAATGCCGCTTATTGGGCTGGTCAAGTTATTGATGGTACTGGCCCTGGTAAACCTGTTCTAGTTCCTGCTGCTAATGCTGCTGCTATGGGTAATATTTTTCTTGATGCCTCAACAGAAACTATTTTTCAAATATCTATGACCGCATCAGATAATAGAGGGAGTGATGCCATTTGGGGTATGTATCAAAATTATAATTATTTTGCGGTTTCGGATGAGCAATATGCTTTATATACGGCTAATGATAAGCGTAGAGCAGGTTTTTTTAAATTAGTTTCTTCTCATCAGCGTCCTAATAAGCAAATAAATAGTCAGGCTAATACTATTATTTTACGTTTGGCCGAAATGCGTTTAATCAGGGCGGAAGCAAATGCAAGAGCAGCCTTGGCAAGCGGTGGAGATGCGGTGAGAGAAAGTGCAGCTAGGGCTGACATTCAGGTCATTAGCAATAGAGCTCTAACTGTACCCGTAACAATCCCTGCTACGCTAACAGGTCAAGCCCTTATAGACAGAGTAATGTTAGAAAGAAAAATGGAACTTTGTTTTGAAGGGAACGATATTTGGGATATAAATAGAACAGGTCAGAATATGACCAGACTTAACAAAACTGCTTCAGCTCAGGCTTATGGCACAACAATGGTTTGCCCTATTCCAAAAAACGAGTTGGATACAAACCCTAATATGGTTCAAAACCCAGGGTATTAATTAATACTTCTAAAAAATTAATAATTATGAGAAAAATTAAATGGATATTATTTCCCCTTGTAGTTAGCTTTGTTTTACTTTCATGTAAAGAAAGCATAAACTTTAATGGACCAGATTTGGAAAGACCTTATACCGTTGGGTTTGTTAACCTTAAACAGACTGTTTTAAATAGTTCTGTTCCTGCTAACCCTGCTAAAGATTCAGTAGGAGTGAATTGGGACGGAATTCAATCAAGCACAGATATTACTGTTAATTATCAAGTTGTTGATAGCGTATATAAAATTATTTCAACGGGTTTATATACCGATGATACTAATGAATTAGTTAAAATTGATGCTATAACAGGCAATACGGTGCCACTTAAACGTGTATTTGAGTATTCCGTTGTTAAAACAACTGCACCATCTACACAGTATGCCTTAACTGATTGTGTAATAGCAGCAAATACAAGCCAAGGGTATATTAAAGTTGTAAATTCTATCACTGGAACTTCAAATTTACTTGTATGCCTTGTTTTAAAATCATCCAGTAATGATGCGGTTATTAAAAGCGATAGGAATATTTTATTATTAACCCTTAATAAGCCTTAATAATTTTATTAAAAGGGCTGCCTAAGAGTCGTTTATGACTAAACAAGGCAGCCTTTTTCAATATCTAAGTTTTTAATTCAGGATAATGTACAAATATATAAGCGTATTGTCTAAATCAGCCAGAGTATTCAAATGACTAAAATAATTGTCAATCAAGACAGTACTTTGTTAATTGGGCAGATATACTTTTAATCTCTTTTGGGTTTAATGGCGGGTTCCGAAAAGCCATAATAGAGTAGGAATAAAAAAATAATAATTATTCTCATGGAAAAAAATTTTAAATTTTCCTTAAAAAAGGAAACCATCACTGAATTAACAAATGATGCACAAAGGCAGATTATTGGAGGTGAATTCTCTGATCAGCCAACATGTACTCCAAGTATTTGTGATTGTGATAATGAAGACTCAAATCCTAGAATCTGTGATCAATCGTTTTATTGTCCTGTGGAAACTTATTGTGCATGTCAGCCCTCTGATAGATGTTAATGAAAGTATTTAAAGAAACCGTGATTAATTGAATTGTTTAAAATGGGGGATAATATCCCCCCATTTTTTAAAACAAAATATATGCAAAAGGAGATTAATGGTATAATTGAAGATATTTTTCAATATCTTAAAGAGAATGAAAGTCAAAAGTATGATTTATTTAAAGGGAAACTGGGGATTAGCCTTTTTTTCTTCTATTACTCTTTTTATGCAAAAAATAAAAATAGTTTTGATATAGCATTTCATTACCTTGAAGATGAAAAAAATAGATTTGACAATGGAATTGGTGATGAGAATTTAATATTTGATATTCAATGGTTTGTATGGGCATTAAATATATTAAAGAATGATAAAATAATAGAATGTGATTTAAATGATTTTGATTCAATATTCCCATTATTATCTAATAGATTTAACCACAACGATAAGATTGGAAACTATGATCTTATATATGGAAATATTGGACTTGGTTTAGTTCAGAAGTATTTTCTTTCTACTGAGAAGTATGTTGAACTATTTTATAATTTTTTTAATAATAACAAAGAAGAACATGTTAATTCTGTGACATGGAAGTGGCTAGATAAAAATACTAATTCATATGGATATAATTTTGGGTTGGCTCATGGGATACCAAGTATTATTATCTTTTTGAATAAACTATTTTCACTTAGAAAAAAAACAACCATTTTAAAATTAATAGATGACTCCTGTAGGTATTTAATGAGTAATATTCAAAATCCAGTATTATTCAATAGTTACTTCCCTACTTCAAAAACTGTTGCATCAACAAACACTTTTGGTAGATTGGCTTGGTGTTATGGTGATTTAGGTTGTGGTTATGCTCTGTTGAAATCATCAATGAGTCTCAATAATAAACCCTTATTTAATAAATCTATTCAAATTCTTAAACATACTGCTCAGAGGAGAGATCCTGAATTAACATTAATTAAGGATTTGGGCATTTGTCATGGTAGTTCTGGATTAATTATTTTTTTTGATAAACTATTTGAATTAACAAATGAAGAAGTATTTCATGAAGCATATACATATTGGTTAAACTACACAATAAATGAAATTATAAGTAAAGGTGATGTTTCAAACATTTTAGCATGGAATTCGCTAGAAGCAGAAGGTTCACATATGGATAAAGGATTTCTTACAGGTTTGGCTGGAATAGGACTTGTTCTTATTACTACGATTTCTAAAAATGAGAAATCTTGGAATGAATTCTTACTTTTAGATTAATTGAATTATGAAAAGTCATAAAATTCAGGATCAATACATAATAAGAAGTCCATTATTTTCATTAAATAAATGGTATGATCAATTCAATGGAAATTATAAAGAAAACCTTATAAAATTATTCTCAGAACCAATTATAAAGGAAGCCTTATTTTTAGGATCATTTGAATTCTACAATTTTCTAAATGATATTGAAAATGGATCTAATAGATATGATGAAAAGGCAATAAAAAAATTAACAAAATACTTATCTCGTTTAACCTATCGTTGTACACCCTTTGGTTTATTTGCAGGAATAGATATTGGTCTTTTTAGTTTAGAAGAAACTCAGTTAAAAAGATCAAAATCAGTTATTAAAAAAAGAATAACTAAACTGGATAATAATTTTTTATTCTCGTATGCAGAGAAATTATTTACAAACAAAGAGATGTATCAATATTTAATTTTTTATACTAATACAAGTTTATATCCCACTAATAGACATTATCGATATGTTGAATATAACTATAATGATTCGCTTGAGAGGAAATATGCTTTATGTCAAATTGAAAAATCAGAAATTATTGATGAACTAATTGAAAAAGCTTACATCGGATTATCTTACACTGAGATAATAGATCATTTTAATAAATATGGAGCAGATAAAGAACAGGCTCAGAATGCATTAGAAGAACTATTGCTAAATAGGATATTAAGAATTCACACAGAACCTTCAGTTACTAACCCTTTCTATTTAAACTATTTGTCCAATTTTTTAGAAAAGAATAATCTTTTGGAAGATCATAATCAAATTCTAAAGCGGATAATTCTTTATTTATCTAAAGCAGACACGACTGATGATAGTTTAGTTATGTATTCCAAAATAAGAGAAGAAACAAAAAATTTTCAAATAAAATTTAACGAAAAACATTTATTTCAGGTTGATAGTGTTTTAGATTATGAGGTGAATCTCGTTAATTTCGAATTGAAGAAAGAAATATCTGAAATTGTTTCTTTTTTGTCAAATATCCCATCTGATATTCATAATCCTATTAATGATTTCACCGAATCATTCCAAAAAAGATATGAGAATCAGTCGGTAAGTTTATCTCAGGTTTTAGATCCTAATAAAGGACTTGGTTTTCCTATAAATAAGTATAGTAATGGGAATGGCGATTTTAGCCCATTACTTTCAGAGTTATCATTTCCATCAAAAACTCAAGATAAAATGATAAAATGGGATTGGTTTTCAAATTTAATGTTTAAAAAATATATTGATTGTATTAAGGAAAAGGATGATTGTATAAAATTATCTTGGAATGATATTCCATTTAAAACAAATCATGATAATATTAAGCAAGAATCATTTTCTGCTATGATTCAGTTAATTCCCAATGAGAATAAAAATTGTAAAATTTATTGTACTGGTTTTGGAGGCGTAACGGCAATTCCATTATTAGGAAGATTTGCATACCTTGATGATCGGCTCAATAAGATAATAAAAGAAATTACCCAAGAAGAAAAAAATAGATACCCTGATAAAATATTTGCAGAAGTTTTACATATTCCTGAGAATAGAATTGGTAATATTTTACAGCATCCTCCGTTCTATGAATATGAAATACCTTTTCTTTCAAATGTATCTGTAGAGCAAAATAACGTAATTTATATTGAAGATTTATTTCTGAAAATGAGAGGTAGTAAATTGATTTTATATTCTAAAAAGTTAAATAAAGAAATAATACCTAGATTAAGTAATGCCCATAATTATAAATTAAGTAGTCTTCCTATTTATAAATTTCTTTGCGATTACCAGCACTATATTTCAGATTCTAGTAGTTCTGGTTTTTTTTGGCCTCAGATTTTTAATACATCCCAATATTTACCTAGAGTCACACTGAAAAATTCAATATTGTCGAAAGCAACTTGGCGAATTTCTTATGATGAAATTAAAGATATATATAAAGGGATTAATAAATCTAATTTAGAATTTGTTGATTGGCGTGAAAAAAGAAAAATTCCAGAAATTGTTACTTATTCAGAAGGTGATAATGAATTAATTCTGAACCTTAATGAGAAATATAATATATTAGTTTTTCTGGATGAAATTAAAAAGCGGCGTTTTATTAGTGTTGCAGAAAACTTATATTCTAAAGAATTAATTAGTATAAATAAGAGAGATGAGGAACTATTTACGAATCAGATTGTTGTCCTTTTTAGAAAAAATTAATAATTTGAAAAATGAAAAGAGTCTTTTTCCCAAACGAAGAATGGATTTATTTTAAAATATACGGAAGTATTAAAGAAACAGATTATTTCTTAATTAACTGCATAACTCCAATTGTAGAAATTCTTAAAAAGGATTCATTAATTGCTAAATGGTTTTTTATTAGATATTTTGATCCTGAATACCATATCAGAATTAGGTTTCAATGTCAAAATATAGATAAAAATGCTCAGATTTATTCATTATTTCTAAAACATATTCATTTATTTATTTCATCTTGTAATATATGGAAAGTTCAACTCGACACCTATAATAGAGAAATTGAAAGATATGGTGAGGAAACAATTGATTTGGTTGAGAGTGTCTTTGAGTATGATTCAGAAATGGTAATTAACATTCTCTCACTGATAGAGGGAGATATTGATGAAATTAGTAGATGGAAATACTCAATTTCTCTTATAGACACTTATCTTAATTTGTTCGAATTAGAAAGTCTTAATAAATTAAAATTGGTTTCAGAGTTAAGTGAATCTTACAAAAATGAATTTAATGTTGATAAGCAACTAAATTTTCAAATAAATAATCTTTATAGAAAACACAAAATAGAAATACTTAACATACTCGATTTAAGCGCTAATAATGATTTTAGACTCACCTATACTACTCGTAATATTTCTCCTATTATTAAGGAAATTAATTGTTTAGTGCAATTCAATGAGTCAGATTTAAATTCACTTTTGAAAAGTATTATTCATATGTCATTAAATCGGCTTTTTAGAACTAAGCAGCGAATGTACGAACTTGTTATTTATAGTTTTTTGGAGAAATCTTATAAAACATTTTTAAATATTAATCATACTACCTCAAAATGCGAGTAATTTATTTTTTTTGAAATAAATTACTATTCTTTTTCACTACTGACCGACTAAAATACTATACAATTCATGAAATACTTGATATTACTACATTCTATGTATAGGTCGCCCCTAATGGGGCTTGAATTTGATTTTTCTTTAATTACTACAAATAGGTCGTCGCTATGCGACTATAGAAAAGCAGCATCGCTGCGAACTATTTGTAGAATAGACGATTACATTTTAGCTAGAAGCAGCATCGCTGCGACCTATTGATTTTAGATTTTTTTCTCGGTTAATAATGATTCTTTTTACAAGTACAATGTTTATTATTTACTGTAACTAGTCCGAAAAAGAGGGTGTCTCAAAAGTTAGAGACGCTTTCTTTATTTGTAATACCTATCCGAGTAGATTTCCAAATATTCAATTCTCAGAGGCTGAGTTTAAAAACCTTTTTCCGTTTCAAAATTCAACAAGAGATATATACGATTTAAAACCGAAGTGAAAAGATCGTTTCTACTCCAGGTTTTGAAGTAACGATTAACGTCCCATTGTGCAATCGCATTATCTGCCTCGATAGGCTTAGCCCAATGCCTGAGCCATTCTTCTTTGTGGTGAAGAATGGGATAAAAATACTCTCAATTAAATCGGGGGGAATCCCAATCCCATTGTCGGAAATTGAAACGATTTGGGCTTTCCCTGATACGGTGAAATCAACCTGAATGGCTCCATTCTCAATACCTTGGATTGCCTCAATGGCATTGCCGATTATGTTGATGATAGCCTGTTCAATAAGTTTTTCATCAATTAAAAGCGTTGATTCGTTCGGGATAGGGCTAATATACAATCTGATGTTTTTATCGTAGCATTCAGCCTTGAAAAACGATACGATATTATTTAAAAAGCGATTAACCGATATGGGTTGAAAGTTTGGTAGAGGGATATTCGTTAATTTCTTATAGTTTTCAACAAATTCGCTCAAACTTAAGCTTCGTTTGTGAATAACGCCTAACCCTTCGAGCACATTATTCAGTACATTCGAGGGTATAACTCCCAATTTATTGGATTCGCTGCTTATTTGCTGCATTAGCCCCGATGATAAAACCGTAATTGGGCTTAGTGAATTGTGAATTTCATGCCTAAGTATTCTTATCAACTTCTGCCATGCTTCGAGTTCAGATTGATCGATCTCATTTTTTATATCCTGAAAAGCGATTAGCTTATACTCCTCTTTCTCGTATGAGAACAGCACCGTTTCAGTGGCTATTTGAAAATGCTGATTGTTCATGAAGAGCTTAAGTGTCTCTTTCCCTGGCTTAACGGTTTGCATAAAGTTTAACAGGGTTTGATCGATACCTACGAATTGATTAATATTTTTTTCTTTTGTTAAGCCAAAGAGCGCAATGAATGAACGATTTATTAACTTTATCTCACCTGTTTTTGAGAAGGCGAGAAGACCTACACCTGCATGCTGTGCCGCCAATTTAAAGAAAAGTAGCTCTCGCTCATTTCTTAGCCTAAAGTCTCTGAACGCATCGATTATTCTGTTGAATTCATGGAATAACTCTTTAAAGTGAGGATCGATTTTCGATTTATTATATTTAATAGACGAATCGTTATATTCAAAAGCCATTAGAAATTGCTTTGTATCCCTGATATTTTTATGCAGTAAATAAAATAGATAAATAATTAAGACGAACCAAAAAATCGCAATGCTCAATAATGTTACAATCATGTAGTGCCTCTGCCATACCCAAAAAAAACAAAAGGGAGTTAATGCTAGCAGCACGATAAGCGTTAAGATGCTAATTGAATACCATTTAAATATCATACCTTTTCATTTTATCGTACAGGGTTGAACGGTTAATGCCCAATTTTTGCGCTGCCACCTTAATATTGCCCTTGCTATGCTCAAGAACACGAAGAATTAGCTTGCGTTCCTGAGCGGCAATGTTATACGTATTCGATTCATCGTTATCGAGCGATTGCGGGGAGCCGAATAGTATGTTATCATCAAATATGGTAGAAGAATCGTTAAGAATCACCGATCGCTCAATGGTATGCTTCAGCTCTCTTACATTGCCAGGCCAGCTATAGTTTGTTAGCTTCTTAATTGCTGATTGATTTATAGACATGCTATTTTTACAGTACCGCTCGGCATATTTTCTGATGTAGAAATTGATAAGATCAGGAATATCCTCTTTTCTCTCTCTTAATGGGGGAATCTCAATGGTAACGGTATTTATTCTATAAAGAAGATCTTCCCTGAATAACTTCTTTTCTACCATAGCCACAAGGGGTTGATTGGTTGCTGAGACCAATCTTATATTAATGGGTCGGGGTATCGTTGAACCCAATGGTAAAACCTCCCTATTTTGAAGTACTACAAGAAGTTTTGATTGTAGGTGGTTGGGGATATTACCAATCTCATCGAGGAAAAGGGTCCCATTATTCGCCACTTCGAACCGACCCATACGATCCTCCCGTGCATCGGTAAATGCACCCTTCTTATAGCCGAAGAGCTCGCTTTCAAAAAGCGATTCAGCAATTGAACCTAGATCAACATTGATAAAAAGTTGATCTTTTCGTCCTGAAAGGTTGTGAATCTCCCTTGCAATGAGCTCTTTTCCTGTTCCGTTCTCCCCAACGATTAAAATATTTGCATCGGTTTCAGCAACCTTCTTTACCGTTTCAATCACCTTTCGCATTAAGGGGGAGTTTACTCCAACCAGCTGAAATTGTTTGTTGACCTGCGTGCTGAGATGTTTCTGCTTCTCTTTCAGCTCTTTTATTTCAATCTTTGAGCACCTTTGCTTATAGGCCGAGAGAAGGGTTGAGAGTATTTTCTGCTCATCCCACGATTTCTGAATAAAATCGGTAGCTCCTTCCTTAATTGACTTTACGGCTAGTTCAACATCACCGTAGGCTGTAATCATCACAATACAGGCGTTGGGGTCAACCTCAAGGATGCGTTTAAGCCAGTACAGTCCCTCGTTTCCGCTGTTAATACCAGCATTAAAATTCATATCGAGTAGAATTACATCGTAGCTTACTCGATCCATTTTGGCTAATACCTGATTAGGGTTCTTGATTGTCTCTATAATTCCAAAATGGGGTGCAAGGAATACCCTTAATGCGAAGTGCAACTCCTCATTATCGTCAATAATTAGAATACTGGGCTTAGATTTGCTCATCACTAATGTTAATGTACGTTCATATAATCTTCAGCCAAATTAGGAATAATGATGGATTTTCAATCACGCTGTGTTGGATTTTCCAACACTAATTTATTCGGCGTGTAATTTAAATATCAGATTAATAGCTATTTATGTGTTTGGCACGTTAATGGTTTTCTGTTTATTATAAACTCAATGTAAAACGATTACTAACTTTATCGCTAATTTTAATAAATATGTTTCCACTTCATCTAAAGCTAATTTTTAGAAGCCTAAAAAATAACAAGCTATACTCGTTTATTACCATACTTGGCTTAGCGGTCGGAATGGCTGCTACCATTCTCCTATTTATATACACACAGCATGAGTTCAGCTACGATCGATTTCATACAAACTATGAAAGAATATACAGGCTAAATTCAACGGCTTATGAATCAAAGGAAGCATTGCCGATTTGTTTAAATTTAATGGATAGCGTACTCCAGAAAAGTGTTCCGGAAATCGAAGAACTATTTCAAATATATGGCTATGGAAGAGTTGAATTTGTAAACGAGGATATTCATTTTAAAAAAATAGAACTAATCTTTTCGGACCCAAATATCCATAAAGTTTTCACGTTGAAATACCTAAATGGGAATCCTGATAAGGCATTAACGGAGCCTAGATCGTTAGTGCTGACCCGAAGTGTTGCAACAAAGATGTTTGGAAGTATTGATGTGGTTGGTCGAATCGTTAAGAGTGTCGATTTTCAGGATAACTATACCGTGACCGGTGTGATTGAAGATTTTCCATCAACATCGCATATTAAATTTGGCGCTATAGCACCCCTTGAATATTTTCCATCCCTTAAGTATTTTGACGGCCTTGAATTACTAACATATATAAAGTATAAAGAGAAGGTAAATATTGAGGATGGTATTAAAAAGGTTGATGCTAAGTATAACGAAATATTAACAAAACGGTTTGGTAAGGATGGTTTTAGCAACAGCGGTTTTCAAATTAGGGTTAAAGATTTGCATTTAAAGGCCGATTTCAATTCAAAGAATGGATTTGATGCGCCCCTAAAAAAGGTTTACATCTACATTGCAATGGCTTTAATTGTTTTACTAATTGCCATTATCAATTTTATTAATCTATTAACGGTACAATACGAAGGGCGATTTAGAGAAATTGGTGTACGGAAGGCAATTGGATCATCACGAAAAGAGATCATAATACATTTCCTAGGGCAATCTATCGCTTTTTCATTTATAGCATTGGTGATTGCGGCAATTATGGTAGAGTTCTTTATCCCTGCTTTTGGGAGTATGCTAAATCGTGATTTACTAAACACATATCGCAATAACATCATCTTAATTATTGGATTACCCCTGCTTGCTTTTATTACAGGAATAGTATCAGGGTTATACCCTGCATTAATCATCTCGAAGTATCCTCCGTATTTAGCAATTAAAGGGTTAATGAATAGCCGAAAAGGTGTAAGCCGGTTTACTAGAGCCCTAGTTATACTTCAGTTTTCAATTGCTATATTCTTGATATCCTCTCTTATTGTTATAAATAAACAGGTAGAGCATATGAAGAATGCTGATTTAGGGTTTAATTACGATAAAGTGGTTGCAATTTCTGGGTTTAATAAAAAAATAGTTGAATCGTATCCCGCAATAATGGATGCCCTAAGTATGATTCCAGGTATAAAAAGTATTGGGGCATCATCACATATGATAGGAGGAGGAGCAAGTGGCCAAGGGTTTAAGGTAGTTGGAAGCTCTTCTTTAACCGATTTCCCAATAAATGAATATAGGGTGCTTCCAGGGTTTGTTGAAACGCTTGGTTTTAAATTAATTATGGGCAGAGCATTCGATGAGAATATAGAGTCGGATAAAAACGGCGTTATTCTCAATGAGAAAGCGGCTAAAATGCTTGGCTTATCTGAACCTTTGAAGACAGAATTAATTATGAGAGAGAAAATGCATGTTATTGGAATTGTTAAGGACTTTCGATATGCGTCATTCGAGCAGGGTATTGAACCTATAATGTTTACAGCATATTCGAAGTGGTTAAATTATATTATGCTTAAAATACCGAGTAATGATGTGAAGAGCGTTTTAAAGGATGTAGAGAACGTAATTAAGGCTATCGACTCTCAGTATGTTCTCGATTATGATTTTGTTGAGGATGTATTCCATAGTAAATTCAAATCGCACGAGCAAACCGAAACCCTTTCGGCGTATGCTTCCATTCTATCATTGATACTTGCCCTTTTGGGTTTGTATGCGTTATCAATGTTTATGGTTCAAAAAAGAACAAAGGAGATTGGCATTCGAAAGGTAAATGGTGCAAGCCGACTCCAGATTATCAGAATTTTACTTGCCGCATATACAAAGCAGGTTGCTGTAGCTTTTGTTATTGCAGCACCAATTGCATATTATGTTTTAAATAGTTGGTTAAATAATTTTGCTTACAGAATAGAGTTAACCTTTATTCCTTTTATCGTATCAGGTCTGCTAGCTTTGGGGGTGGCTTTATTAACAGTGTTCGGACAATCATGGAGCGTGGCGAGTAAGAATCCGGTTGAATCGTTGAGGTGTGAGTAGTTGCTTAGAATATCACTATACAATGTTATATCAATGTCGTTTAGTTAAGAATTATTACTTGATTATCAGCATTTTAATAACCACGCCTTTTAAGGCGTGGCTTAAATGTAATATGATTTTTTTGGCTTTAGCCACATGATTTTAGGCTTTTGGGCTAAAGCCCAAGTTTATAGTTTGGCTTGTCCCACGCCTTAAAAGGCGTGGTTATTGAGAGTTGTCATTTTTATGCTTAACGAAAGATTATCGAAAAAATAGTTTAATAAATGATGTTATGAATACGCTTGAATTTAAACAGATTTTAAGAGGTTTTAAGAATAACAAATTATACTCGTTTATTACCATCTTTGGGTTAGCTGTAGGCATGGCTTTTACCATACTTCTGTTCATTTACACTCAGCATGAGTTAAGCTACGATCGTTTTAATGTAAACGCAGCTAGGATATATAGAATAAATTCAATTTATTATGAGGAGAGTACTTCTATTTATCCAATATGTATTGGTTTAAAGGATAGTATTCTTCAAAAGCAAGTTCCAGAAATAGAAGAGCAATTGCAAATATATGATGATAGCTGGTCGGGTTTGGTAGAGATAACAGTTGATAATGTTCGTTATAAAAATATCAAGCTCATTTACTCAGATCCTAATATCCACAAATTATTTGATTTAAAATACTTAAAGGGCGATCCCGATAAAATACTTATTAACCCAAACTCAATAGTAATTCAAAAAAGTACAGCATTGAAGATTTTTGGTACTACTGATATTCTTGGAAAAAACTTAATGACAAACCAATCGAAAAATATTTTTACAATCACTGGAGTGGTTGAGGACTTTCCTGCAAACTCACATTTAAAGTTTGATGCTATAGCTCCATTGGTCTCAACTCCATTTAATATATACAATAGTGGTTTAGAACTATATACATATGTTCTATTTCGAGATAAAACAGCTATTGAGAAAGGAATAAAAAAAACAATCTCAAGCTATACCGAGATACTTAATCAACTTAATAGGGATAGAGGCTTTATTGTTAAATCAAGTTGTAGTTTACAGAAATTAGCGGATATACATTTAAAATCCGATTTTCAATCACCAAATGGCTCTAATGCAGCTTATAAGAAAGTTTTTATCTACCTGTCGCTTGCTCTGGTTGTTCTTTTTGTAGCTATTATCAATTTTATAAACCTATTAACTGCTCAGTACGAAAGTAAAACTAAGGAGATAGGAGTGCAAAAGGCAATTGGTGCTTCCCGATCTCATATCATTATGAATTTTTTAGGGAAATCAATAGTTTTCTCTTTTATCGCATTAATCATTGCAGCAATCTTTGTAGAATTTCTAATTCCATCGTTTGGCCAAATCCTAAATCGAGATTTGGTTAGTACATACAGAAACAGTTTATACCTTATTGTCGGACTTCCATTACTAGCGATTATTGTTGGATTGATATCGGGTATATATCCTGCATTATTTATTTCTAGGCTTACACCATACATTGCTATAAAAGGAACAATTTCAACAAAAAAGGGAGCAAATTGGTTTTCGAGATTATTGGTTGTATTTCAATTCTCAATAGCTATAATTTTGATTACTACGCTAATTGTTATGAATTGGCAGCTGAAATTTATGAAGAATGCTGATTTGGGTTTTAATACTGAAAAGGTTATTGCTATTACTGATTTAAATAGTAAGGTTGGGAGTTCATTCCCTGTCATCAAGGACGCATTACAGAATCTTCCTGGAATAAAATCATTTGGCGCATCGATGCACCTTTTTGGAACCACTGCTAGTGGACAAAAGATTGATATAGCTGGAGAAAAACCGATAAAAGATTTTCTTATCAATGAATATCGAATTTTCCCTGGTTTTTTCGAAACTTTAGGTTTTAAGATGCTACTTGGTAGATCATTTGATGAAAAAATACAATCAGATAGAAAAGCAGTTATACTAAATGAAACAGCTGTTAAAATGCTTGGGTTATCAAATCCGTTGAATACAGAAATTGATTTTTATAATAAGTTACATGTTATTGGAGTAGTTAAGGATTTTCACTACTATTCTCTTGAGGATAGAATAGAACCCATGATGTTCACTTACTATAATGATAGAATAAAAAACATCATGATAAAGCTTACAAGCGATGATACTCAAACAACCTTAAAAGAGGTTGAAAGTATTATTAACAAATTCGATCCAGGCTATGTATTGGACTATGTCGTACTTAACGATAGCCTAAGAAATCGTTATGGTTCGCATGAGAAAACAGAAATTTTATCGGCATATGCAACAATTCTATCATTAGTTCTTGCATTATTAGGATTATATGCACTTTCGATGTTTATGGTTCAGAAAAGAACCAAGGAGATTGGAATCAGAAAAATAAATGGTGCAAGCAGATTTCAGATTATTAAAATATTACTTTCCACATATACCCATCAAGTTGTTGTATCATTTGTTATTGCAGCACCAATTGCATATTATGTTTTAAATAGCTGGTTAAATAATTTTGCTTATAGAATTGAGTTAACCTTTATTCCTTTTATCGTATCAGGCCTGCTAGCTTTGGGGGTGGCTTTATTAACAGTGTTCGGACAATCATGGAGCGTTGCTAGTAAGAATCCGATTGAGTCGTTGAGGTATGAGTAGATATGAGCATTAAATCAAATTCCCCGGGTTGGTGGGGAATTTGTTCTTTATCTTTTTATTTTTTAGGTTATTGTAGATAACCATGCAATTGGTTAAACTCGCTATTTTTAAACTTAAATTTATAACCTACAACAAAACTAATTGTAAAATTATTTACAAAACCATTTTTGATATTTAACTACAAAACGATTTCGCATGTTAGGAGGAGGAAAACCTCTTAGGATATATACCTAAGACGAACAAGGTATCTTATTTTATTACCTTTACTTTTCCTCCGCTGGAGATATGGAGATATTAATATTATATAAACTTTCACCATCCGTAGTTACAGTTTCAATCTCCGATTTTTCAAGGTTCTTTAGGTAGCTAATTGTAGAAAAAACTGTATCTAAAGAAGATGCTATATTTTTTACCTCTTCTGGCATCAATGAAACATCTTTTATAAACGAAAATTCTTTAATTGAGCCCAAATCAGAATAAAATTTAACATCTGATTTTTTTAAACGAGCGGGTAAAAAGCCAACAAGACCAAACTGAGGTATTTGTAGTGTTATTGAGGATTCTTTGTTAGAATTCACAACAAAATTTAACTGATTAATATCGGTTATACTATTTTTATAAACCCTAATTATTGTTGGTATAGGTATGTTATAGTAAAAACCGATTTTTTTCTCATTGTCCCCAACATATTTTTCAACTTTTTTCTGATACAAATCAGACTTTAACTGATTGAATAAATTAGCATCAACCGTTGCGTTTAAAATAATTGAGATTTTTTTCTCTTTCGATTTGTTGCTATCTTTATTATTAATATTAATGTCAATCGTATAATTTATTTCCCCATTTGATATATCCCTAGATTTAGGCTCCCATATTCGAGATAAAATATACTCCTTTTTGGATACTTCTCCAGTTAATTGCTGAATTATTTCATCTTCTTGTTCTTTTAGAATGGCGAGTTTCATCTCAAAAAGTTTTGGATCAATATTCATAGGGTTAACAATAAGTGCCGCTTTGCTTTTTTGAATGTCAAATATTTTATCTATTAGTTCTTTTGCTTTTATTACTTCGGGTTTGTCAACTGTACTAATAATATTCAATTTTTCAGATCCCTTTTTAAACCCCACGAAACTTGAAATAATTCCAGCAATAGATTCAACCCCTGTTTGAATCACTTGATACGCCTTTGATTCTTGAGATACTGTTCCGTTCTGAATCAATCCATTTTCTGTAATAGATACATTTCCCTCCAATTTTGATAGAAAACATTTTCTATAATCAATTGAGTATAATTTTTCAGGATCGGGTACACTTATTGGTTTTAACTCAACGCTTTTTACAACGAACTTCTGTTCTCTTTTTTTCGCCATCCGCTTTCCCGTTGCTTCTTCAATTAAAGGGTTTAATATAGTAGAATCCTTTATAAACATTGAAGGATTAGTCACTTGATGCTCCAAGGTAATCATTACTTCAATTTGTCTTTTGGGTAAATAGTAGTTTAATAAGTGCTTATTAAAACTGATCCCATCATAGTTTTTTACATTCTTTACTATGATATTGGTACATGATGCTATTATAAATAGCATAAAAACAAATAGAATCTTAATTGTTTTCATAATTTAAAGTGTTAGATGAATGCAATAGTTTGATTTAAAAAGTTATCGATAACTCTATGTATTTGGAATACTGGTCTAGGGCTCAAAATATTATTTAGTAATTGATTATGTAACTCCCTATACGTTATGTTTTTTACTTCTTGTTTAAGATTACATAGAGTAGTAGTAAAAAGACTTCCACTTGGATATGATATAGCCTCTTGAGAATCCATACATGCTCCATAATAAATAGTCGGAGGAAAGTTTATTTGGGGAGTGAGGTCAATAATTGAGCCCGAATGGCAACAATCAAAAACAGTAATTAGTAATGATTCGGGATTTGCCCTTCTAAATATATTTCTGATTTCAAAATCGTAAAGTAAATCATCATATAATACTAAACATTGTGCATTAATTCCATGATCCAAATATCTTTCTGTACCATGTCCTGTAAAGTATAAAAACATCTTGTCTCTTGAATATACTGATCCTGCAAATTGTGTCATTATATTAATGACATATTGCTTTGTTAAATGCTTATTCTCCCCTAGTATCCTGATTCTGTTTTGTTGCCAATTATTATTTAATAAAAGATTATTAATTAGAAAAAGATCGTTGATTACAGAAATTCGTTGACCAATAAAATTTGGCACAATTGTCTCTTTTACTCCTATTAGTAATGCATATTTGGACATAATAATAATTTTAAAATATTAATCACTGCTAACGCTGACATCCAATTCGTGCTTTAATATTATTTCCTGCGATTAAGTACCCCCCAGTTGGGCAAAGGCTATGCCTTTGCCCAATTATTCCTTTCTCGTTTACCTTATTACACTGACGGAGGCGGAGGTATTGCACCTGGCTCCCTTTGCAGAAATTTATCATTAGAATTTGTAAAAACATTCTTTAGCAGATACCCAATTACGGCAGCAATACTTGTCATCAACACTGGTTTTAATGACTCCCATGTTAGTAATGTGCCTGTTTGTAGCAGTTGATACACACCAGTTAAGAACGCTGTGATGAATGTAAGGATGATAGCTTTTACTATATCATTTACACCAAGTTTTAGAAATTTTGATTTCATGGTTTTTAAAATTTTAATGATTAGTGAATACTTAGGTTTCTTTCTTGCTAGCACAGAATTAGTAGTTCTGTACATAAATGTAGTATTGCTTTTGCCTATCAGTTGTGTCTGAGAATACAAACTCAACTACTTATCTACTAATAGTGATAACCATATCAGTAATCTACTTCCTGTTTTCATTTTAATAAAATTTAGGGTTGCAATTAATATTACAAAGTTCCACTAAAACCAAGCGCATATCAACGTGTAAAACATGGTTTTACGTACGTTTTATAACGTACAGGGATACCGTGTTTTCACCATGTTGTAATAGAGAAATCACCCCTTTTTTTGAATGGAAATGAGGTTAAAGTTCTTTTTAACTGATGGTTACTGGATGGGCGATTTTTGTATGGTATTTTAATGTATTGACATTGAGCTTGATTAGGGTAATTTTGTATAACAGTTAATTATTTTTTTCTAACTTAAAAAATTCAATCATGGAAGAAGAAAACATTATTACTCGAAAAGGTTATGACGAAGCATCTGGTATCATAGTAGAAAAGACTTTGAAATATAGAGGTCGTAATCATGATGCACCCTACGCTTATGGTACTCCAATTACAGCAAAACTTGCTATTCACCTAATTGATAACTATTGGCAAACACTTGATAAGGTTAGAGATAAGGAAAGTGAAGTAGCTTTTGTCTTCGGTAAAGATTCTTTATTATCAATTCTCTCTCAAGAGGGTTGTGTTGGAGTTAAATTTTATATTGCAAAGAAAACTAATGATAGTTCGCAAAATGGTAAAACATTGGTTGCTTTAGGTGTAAATAATGAAAAACAAGACATTTGTAGTTTAAGTGATAATAATGGTGTTCGAGATACACATATTGTAGGTCCTCTTGTCAGAAGGTATTCTGATAATAAATTGCTTAATGATTTTGAGGAAGGGGAGATTAGGGAAATGGTTCCTCCCGATACACTTGGTTATTACTTTAGCAGAAATGTAAAACCAGAAGATAAATCGTTTGCAGAATTAGTTCAATTATACTTCAATTCTAAGAAATAATAAAAAATCCCTACCTTTCAGGAGAATAGCCATCAAACCCTATTCTCCTGAATTTCTATTAAAACGCAATTGACAAAATGCGAAACATCTACCTAATTCTTCTTTTCATAAGCCTTATCCTTAGCATATTCTGCTATAAAAAGGATAGGGCTTTGTACCTTTTCCCATTTCTGCTTTCAGCAGCTTTTCTATCAGATATTGGTGCAACAATACTAAAGCATTTTCATGCAAATTACTTTTTCTTATACCATATCTACCTACCCATTGAGTACTCGCTTTTGGCGTACTATTTTTACCTTACCATTCGTAATGTTTGGGCTAAAAGGATAGTGCTCTACTCAATTCCTATATTTATTGTATTTAGCATAATGTTCTCATTAGAGGTTGTGATAATTAGCAAATACCCAAATTTTCAAACAAATATTGAATGCTTACTTCTTGTGGTATGGGCAACTATTGCTATTTTTACTATCGAAGTAAAGGAAGACGTTAGTATTTTATCGCTTCCTGTATTTTGGATATGTGTAGCAATATTGATTTATCAATGTGGAATTTTTACTTTTACAGGGATGTTTAATTATCTACTAAAATCAAAATCTGATCTTTTTGAAAGACTTAGGAGCTATCACATAGTATTTAATTGCATACTTTATACATTATACTCAATAGCTTTTATATGTTCACACAGGACAAAGAAATACTATTAACCTTTATTGCTAGTACATTCTTAATGGTTTTCCTTGTGATCATCATTATTGTAGCTATCGTACGATATCAGAATCGATTAAGAAAGCACTCCCAGGAGATTAGTAAATTAAACGTTCAATACCAGGAGGAGATTGTAAAGGTCCAAATTGAGAACGAGGAGCAAACGCTTAACAGGATTTCGCAGGAGATACACGATAATATAGGGCAGATTCTATCGCTGGTTAAGCTTAACCTCAATACGGTAAAAATTGAAAAGTGTGATCCACAAGTCCAAAAAAAGATTGTGGGAACAAAAGAATTGGTCTCAAAGGCTATTACCGATTTAAGGCAGCTGTCAAAATCTTTAAATTCGATACACCTTTCGGAGCAGTATCTATCCGATTCAATAAAACAGGAGATTGAAATTATCAATCGAACGGAGGAGTACACTACCGATTTAGTCCTTCGAGGCGATGAGAGGGCTTTCGACCCCCAGAAACAGCTTATTATTTTTAGGATTGTACAGGAAATTCTGAATAATATTGTTAAGCATGCTAAAGCAAGGCAGATCAGGGTTGAACTAGACTATGGTTTAGAATCCTTTACTATTAAAGTAATCGATGATGGGGTTGGCTTTGATTTATCATCGATGAATTTAATTAACGGGAAGGAGAGGGGAACAGGGCTAAGCAATATTAGCTATAGAGCACAACTTATTGGTGCATCTTTAGGTATTGATAGCCAGAAAGGTAAAGGAACTACAATTACATTAAATGCGCCATGCTAAAAGATAAATCTTATGACATTCACTAAAAAGGTTAACGTTGTACTCGTTGACGATCATACGTTGTTTAGGAAGGGAATGGTTGAGCTGGTGAATAACTTTGAAAACTTCAATGTTGTCTGGGAGGCTGGTAACGGTAAGGAATTTATAAAAAACATCAGGATGCTTTCAGTTCCAGATATTGTTCTTCTGGATATGGCAATGCCCGAGATGGATGGCTATGAAACTGCTCTGTGGATTAAAAAGAAGTACCCAGAAATTAAAATACTTGTCCTCTCGATGTTCGATCAGGAAGGTGCTATTATTAAGATGCTAAAAACGGGTGTTAACGGGTATGTGCTTAAAGATGCCGATCCAATTGAGTTGAACACCGCATTATGTAATATCGTTGATAAAGGTTATTACTACTCCGATTTGGTTAGTGGAACCATGGCAAATAGCATTAAGGGTTCATCTAATGAAGAGGATAAAGTAAAACTTAATGAAAAAGAAATACAATTTTTGGAACTTGTTTGTAGCGAAATGACCTATAAGGAGATTGCCGACAAAATGTTTGTAAGTGCCAGAACTGTTGATGGATATAGGGATTCGTTGTTTGAAAAACTTTCTGCTAAAAGCAGGGTTGGATTGGTGCTTTATGCGATAAAGAATGGGTATATTAATTTGTAGAGGATTATTTCACGAGTTATTTGCCAAAAGCATAAATTATGGTTATTCGACAAAACTAGTGGATAGTTGTAATTCTACAATTGTAGGATTTTATCGGTGATCTCTTGAAAACCTCACACACTTTTTTATTCATTGGCTTTCTTAATCCCAGAGAGATTATATGTTTATAGAAAATATTTATCCTCATGAACATTCGACCCCAGCTGGGGTCGCACCATAAATGGGCATTTTTTCTATAAACATCCGACCCCGCTGGGGTCAATATTGGAGCAAAACCAGATTATATCTCTTCCTTTCCATACCTTTTGTCGAATAACTTAAATTATGTAATAGGCAAGATAATTATTACCATATAACTCTGTCAGGGTTCAAAACCCTGACAGAGTTTGTATGCAAATCAAAATTTTACAAACTTTGAATTCATTGCGAACATTTGCGTGGAGTTTTTATTTTAAGCCTTCGCCAAAACATATATCACCCAAGGAGCAACATGTGTTTCGTTCACCCATTGGTAGGGTTCGTTTTTTTTACCAAGTGGTCGATAGGTTGCTACTAGTTCCAGCCCTGCTGCTTTGTAAACTTTTTTATAATCCTCATCGGGCCAAAGGATATCTTCAACGGGGCGTTGATCTTCAACATCCTTCATAATGGTTTTAACCTTATCGCCACATTTGGCGGTGAAATTATCGGGGAAGCAGGTGGTGATGAACGAAGCCCAGTCGTGTGTGTAAATTTCAGGTGATGATACAAGGTTTATCATATACCCACCTTTTCGCAGTATCCTATTAAACTCACTAAATAACTTGACTTTAAGCTCTTCGGTGGGAATATTATCGAAGGTGAAAATCGATTGTACTAAATCAAAAGAGTTACCTGCAAAATGGCCTAAGCTACCCTCTTCAACCAGCCGATAGTCGCCATTTGGGTCAATGCTATTTGCCATAGTAATCATCTCGTTGGAGATATCAACCCCAGTAACCTTAAACCCTTGGTTTCTCAGGAATCTGGTTGAACGTCCAGCTCCGCAACCAAAATCCATTGCGGTATTCCCTTTGACATGCTTTGCTGTAATTGCTGGTAAATCGCGATAGGCTAAATAGTATGTTCCCGGGAATTCTAATTTAGCGTAAGATTCAGCCCTTTTTGTATCCTCATAGCAATTTGTAAAATCCATAGCGTATTGAATTAATTGAATAATTGGGAGAATTGATTAAAATGATTTTAAAAACTCACCATCAATAATGAATAATTTTACACCATTCACGGTGGTTGAACGATGGCTACTTAAATCATCCGAAACAATATAGGACATACCCTTGGTCATCAGGTGTTTGCTTCCATCCTGCAGCTCCGATACCATTTCCCCTTCGATACAGTAAATGATATGCCCTTTTTGGCACCAGTGATCGGCAACATAACCTGCTGAATACTCTACCATTCTTACCCGAATATTGCCAAACTGCTGTGTTCGCCAGTATGCTACACCCGTTTCGCCCTTATGCTTTGTTGCTGGGACTTTGTTCCAGTCAGTTGTTTGAAAAGGAGTCTGATTCATTTTTTTAATATTAGATAGTAATTGATTTATCTTTTTGATGGATTTTCTAAATGGTATTCTAGAACTTTCAATGCAAATCTACTTGCTACCGTTGTAGGGCCAATGCCCATCTCAAAGGCAACTTCAATCGCTTCTAGGATTTGGTCATTCGTAGCACCTGCGTCAAGAGCCTGTTTTATATGCCACTCTAAACAAGATTCACAGTTCGAAACAATGGAAATTCCTATTGCTATTAATTCTTTATTCACTCTCTGTAAACTTCCATCTACAAATGTTTTTTGCTCCATTTCAACGAAAGTCCTATAGACAGGTGATTTCTCGTACAAATAGGCATGTGATTTCTTTCTGTCAGCCTGAATCTTTTCGATTTTTTCTTTATCAACTTGTTCCATGGTAATGTAGTTTTAATAGTACATTGATTAGTGTTATTTAAATTATTTCAACTCTTTTTGCATCCATACGATATCGAAGCGGATACCATTCTTATTGATAATTCTATGAAATCTGCCACATTCCTTAAATCCATTCTTTCGATGAAAGGCAATGCTTTGTTCATTTAGCGATGATATGCTAGCAAGTATCTGCTTGATTCCCATAATTCGCCCTTTATCTTCTAAAAGTTGAAGAGCCTTTTTGCCAATTCCTTTACCAACTTCTATTGGCTCTATAAAGTACGTTATTTCTACTGTTTCTTTAAAAACAGGGAAAGGATGATAGGGCTTTAGGAAGCAAAACCCTAATATACTTTTTGTTGAATCGTTCAGTATTGAGAATGCTGGGTAACCCTTCGTTTTTTCAAGAAAGTTATCGAAAAACTCATAGGGCACTTTTTTTTCGGGGTATGCTGCGAATCCATTCTCGATATAGTGGTTGTATATATCTATTACAGGGATTCTGTGTGATTCTACTAGTGGCTCAAAACTATAATTCATACCTTTCACTTTTTCAGGTTCAACATTTAACTTTGACCTCGCAGAATTCTTTGACTGTTTGAGCAAGGCTTTGGATACCCATTTCTATTTTTGGAATGGTGGGGAAGGAGTAGTTTAAACGCAATGTATTCTGACCTGCTCCATCGCAATGGAAAGGTTTACCAGGAACATAAATTACTTTTTTCTCAGCAGCCATTTCTAACATCTCTTTTGCATCAGCAAATTCGGGCAGGGTTAACCAAAGAAACATACCCCCAGTTGGTTTAGACCATGTAACGTATTCGGGCATAAACTCAGAAAGGGAAGTAAGCATACTTGCATTTTTTTTAATGTAAAGTGCAATGGCCTGTTTAATTGTCTCTTTCATTCTGCCCTCTTTAATGAAACGGGCGATAATTAGCTGGTTGAATGATGGCGAGCAGAGATCAACCGACTGCTTCATCAGCGCTAACTTTTCGATAATCTCCTTTTGTGCTGTAATCCAACCTAATCGCATACCGGGTAAAAGCATCTTCGAGAAGGTTTTTAGCTGAATAACCCCATCACCCTTTGATAATGTCCATAAGCTTGGCAAAGTTGCCTCGTTGAAGTTGATTTCGCGGTATGGAGAATCTTCTACGATAGGTACTCCCCATCGGGATGCAATTTCGATTAGCAGCCTCCTCTTATTAAGGCTCATAACTATGCCCGATGGATTCTGGTAATCGGGGATTACATAGATAAAGCGAATCTTCGTTTTCTTACGGGCTTTATCTTTTAGCACCTCTTCAAGTTGATCCAAATCCATGCCGTCGTCCAGCAATCTGATACCGTTCATTGTTACCCCTGTACGTCCGAATGCCTGAATGGCTCCGAGGTAGGAGGGCAGCTCCATTATTATTTCCGAGTCCTTGTCAAGCATTACCAAAGAAACTAAATCGAGCCCTTGCTGGGACGATGAGGTAACACAGATTTGATCCTCTTTTGCTGCTTCGGAGAAATTGGCCATATGCTCTACCAGAGCATCTATCATTTCTGGTTCTCCGGGGGTAGGTCCATACTGAAGAGCAAGAAATCCCTTTTCGCTAAGCACTTCTCTTGTAATTCTAGTGATATCATTAATTGGGAAAAGGCATGGGTCGGGTAAACCACCAGCAAATGATATTACCCCTTCTTTTCGTGTGTATTTTAAGAGTTCTCTTATCTCTGACCCTTTTATTCTTCCTGCAAACTCTGAATATGTTATTTGCATAAATTTTTTATACAAAATTATTTCATAATTGTATGGGCAAAAACATCCAATTTATAGCTATTTTTACTCAACCAATATTTTGAGCTATGCTACTTTCAATCGATAAGAGTAAAAAAGAGACGATATTCGATCAGCTAGTGAATCAGATAAAATCCCTAATCGAATCGGGGGATTTACAGGAAGGTTTTCAGATGCCTTCAACGAGGCAGCTCGGGGTATCGCTTGGAGTAAACCGTTCTACGGTTATTCGGGCTTACGAGGAGCTATGGGCGTTGGGTTATATTGAAAGTACTCCGGGTTCATACACAAAAATAAGAAAGCGTAAGGGTTTAAGCAAGGAAATATTATCTACTCATCATAGAGAGAGTTTCTGGGATGAGCTGCTAACAGGAGCGTACAAACCCGACTATGATAAGTTGAAGAAATTTTCTCAGATGGTAAGGGATGAAAATGAGCATCTGATAAGCTTTAATAGGCTAGAGCCCGATTCAAGGTTGATTGATGTGAAATTAATCAATACATGCATTCGGGAAGCGATGGCCAATTCAGAGCATAATATTTTTGGTTACTGTAACCCTCGTGGCTACGAACCGTTGAGACGTTCAATTATCTCGCATATGAGATTACATGGGGTAAATGCCGGGGATGAGAATATTCTTATAACAAATGGTTCTCAAAACTCCTTGCAGCTAATTTTTCAGGCATTTATATCGAAGGATGATTATGTAGCAGCAGAATCGCCAACCTATTCGATGCTTATACCACTAATTAAATACTATAGATGTAAGATCCTTGAAATTCCTGTTACGGAGAGCGGGATGGATATTGATGTTTTTGAGAGGTTTCTACATAAGTACCCTGTGAAAATGGTTTATACAATGCCCACCTTTCATAACCCAACATCGGTAACCCTGTCGCAGGGTAAAAGGGAGCAGTTGCTTTCGCTTTGCGAAAAGCATAAGGTGATTATTGTTGAGGATAGCATAGAGGAGGAGATGAAATACTTTGGAAAGGTACATCTACCAATCAAATCAATCGACTCGCATGGGGTTGTAATTTACCTTGGTTCGTTCTCGAAGATTCTTGCACCTGGATTCCGTATAGGTTGGATAATTGCCGATAAGGAGTGCGTTAACCGATTAACTGCCCTGAAAACCATATTCGATTTATCTACGAATACCTTTAGCCAAATAGTGCTATATCGCTTCTGTAAATCGGGTTACTACGAGCTTCACATCCGAAAATTCTTAAGGATTTTTCGTAAACGCATGAAAGCAGCGCTTAAAGCATTAAAGACCTATATGCCTGCTGATAAGGTTACTTGGCAAGAGCCATTGGGCGGTTTTTTAATCTGGTTGAGGCTCAATGTTAAAGCAGACAAGGTTGATCTTGAGGATCATTTTCAGACCTTTGGCGTTAAGATTATTGATGGTAATTCATTCTTTTATAACCCACCAAACGAGCATTATGTAAGGTTGTCAATTTCAAAATGCAATGAGGAAGAGATAGAGGAGGGAGTAAAACGAATGGTAAAAGCGATTGAGGTGCTTGAGTAAAAGTTCAAATTCCAGAACCACTATTATTTTCGTAACAATTCACCCCATTTAAGCCACAGATTCACAGATTGTTAATTTTTAGCATCAGTAAAAAAATACGGTTATTCGACAAAACTAGTGGGTAGTTGAAATTCTACAAGTGTAGGATTTTATCGGTGATCTCTTGAAAACCTTACACACTTTTTATTCATTGGCTTTCTTAATCCCAGAGGGATTATATGTCTATAGAAAATATCTATCCCTAGTAACATTCGACCCCAGCTGGAGTCGCACCATAAATGGGCATTTTTCCTATAAACATCCGACCCCTCTGGGGTCAATATTGGAGCAAAACCAAATTATCTTCCACACCTTTTGTCGAATAACCAAAAATGCAACGATTTTCTTAAAATTTGACCTTTCAACTACCAATAAAGATTTGAAAGATTTATTACATCTGTGAATCTGTGGCATTTATATCAGGTTTTGAATAAATTTTAATGGCTGAATAGTTACTTATTTTCTATATTTGCAAAAATTTTTCGGATGAAACTTGTAGCCGATATCAATATACCATACCTAAAGGGTGTTTTCGATTCTTATTTTGAGAGTATTATTTTACTTCCTGCAAGTGAAATTACCCCTGAAATTGTTAAAGATGCTGATGCACTTGTAGTTCGTACACGTACATTCTGTAATGCAGATCTGCTTGAGGGGTCAGCAGTTAAGTTTATTGGTTCTGCAACCATTGGGTTCGACCATATCGATACCGATTATTGCAATTCAAGGGGGATTGAATGGGTTAACGCACCGGGTTGTAATTCGGGGGCAGTGCAGCAATGGGTGGCCGCAGCTTTGTTGCAAATATCAAAATCAAAGGGAATAAGCCTTGAGGGCAAAGTGCTGGGGGTTACCGGCGTTGGGAATGTTGGTCGCAGAATAGTTGATTTAGGTCTAGCACTCGGAATGAGAGTAATATGCTGCGATCCTCCACGTAAAAGAGAGGAGCATCTGGCTGATTTTGTTGATTTGAAGACTATTGCACAGCAATCGGATTTTATTACTTTTCATGTTCCGTTATCATTTTCGGGTATCGATGCAACAAATCATATGGTTGATAGTGCGTTGATTGAGACCTTTAAAGATAATGTTGTGCTCATCAACTCATCGAGGGGTGAGGTGATTGAAACAAACTCGTTAATTAGTGCAATAACCAATAAAAAGATAGTTGCAACTGCACTTGATGTGTGGGAGAATGAGCCAAATATATCGCAAGAACTTCTAAAACTTGTAACCTTTGCAACACCACATATTGCAGGTTATTCCGTTGAGGGAAAGGTGAATGGCACAAGAATGGTTGTTGATGCGTTAAGCAAGTTCTTTAACCTTGGGATACATCCTTGGATTCCTATTCAAAATCCAATGGATAGAAAAGAGATAATCGAAAATCCTATAAATCTTGTTGATACAGTTATTCAAACCTACAATATAGTGACCGATGATAACTCTTTTAGAAAATCATCAATTGATTTTGAGAAGTATAGAAGTAACTATACTCTAAGACGAGAATTCTCAGGTTATAGAATAATTCGAGCTAATAATAGCATAGCAAGTACATTGCAAAAGTTGGGTTTTGAGATTAATACCCGATAACCCAAAGCACCAGCTCCTCCTCAATACACCTATTTATAAGCTTATTTAGCCCACGGTTTATGCGAATCCAGCGGCGGATATAGCTACGCCAATGCTTTTCGTACTCAGGGTCAATCTGATTAAACTGATTAATCAATTCACGCCCCATGAACATACCCGATAAATAATCCTGAAATTCCTTGAAGTTATTGATGGCTACTAATTTCTCCAGGTTATCATTTAGCTCATTCTTTAGCGGTATGAACGTACGGCTGTTGTACATCGTTTGGCCGATAAACTCGAACAGATGGTTGCTCCGTTCAAAGCAACCTGCAAAGATGTTGAATAGGCTGCTATTGAGGTAAAGCGACTCATCATCGCACTTGTTATAGTTTTCGCTATTGCCCGTAATATTGAATTCGATGAAGTTGATACATTCATCCTTGGTCATCAATTCAAACTTCATAATCGGATTTTTTTGAAAGTAAATAATCACTATTCAACTATTCAAATTTAGCATTTTATAAACATAAGGGCAAAATTTGTAGATAAATAGGTCAGAAATGTTAATCCATTATAGATATAAATGATAAATCGGCTCAATAAAAATTGCTAGGTTTGAAGAAAAAAAGAATGACTGGTACTTTGGTTAATTTTGGGGCGATTATTGTTGGAGGTGCAATAGGCTTAAAGTTCAAATCTTTTCTACCGCAAAGGGTGATTGATTTACTTTTTCAGGTTTTTGGGCTATTCACCCTGTATCTAGGTTTTTCAATGGCTTTAAAGACTCAAAACGCCATCCTTATAGCTTTTAGCCTTATTCTTGGAGCGCTTACAGGTTCAATTCTAAATTTACAGGATAAAACCGATAGGCTAGGTGAGCTGATTAAAAGAAAGTTTAACCTGAAAGGCGATAGATTTACCGAGGGTTTTATTGTGGCTTCGCTGATGTTCTGTATGGGACCTGTAGCAATTCTGGGGTCAATCGAAGAGGGGATAGGCCATGAGCCGAAGCTACTTTTGATAAAAAGTTTAATGGACGGAATCGCATCCATTGCATTGGCATCTTCGTTGGGTATAGGTGTAATCTTTTCGGCATTGCCGATACTTATTTATCAAGGCTTCTTGACCCTGCTTACCATGTGGCTCGGCGGGTCATTCAGCGAGGTGATGATAGATGAGATTTCAGCTCTTGGTGGAATTCTGCTTATTGGGATGGGGATTAATTTATTGGATATCAAAAAAATTAAGGTTATCGATTTTATTACAGCTTTAATATACATTGTTCCATTAGTCTATTTTTTTTAGCTAAATTGTGGCTATGCAATTAAAATATATCGAACATATCAAGGCGCTTACTTCACTATACGTTGAGTTCTATAAGCATGAGCCAGTATCCGTTACCGCTTTGCCAAGGTCAGGTTCAAGTAGGGCTTACTTTCGGATTCAGGGTAATAATGAACCTGTAATCGGCGCATTCAACGCTGATGTTAATGAGAATAATGCATTTTTCTCATTAACCAAACACTTCGAATGGAAAGGTTTGAATGTCCCTAAACTATTTTCAATATCAACGAACAAGCAGTACTACCTGATTTCCGATTTGGGCGATGCTACGCTCTACTCCATGCTATTGTCATGTCATTTGGCGAATAGCGAGTATAGTGAGAAGATGATGAACTACTTCAAATCAGCATTAACGCATTTAGTTGATTTTCAAGTTGAAGGTCCAGTTGGATTGGATTATAGCGTTTGCTACCCGAAGCAGGTATTTGATCGTAGGTCGGCGATGTGGGACTTCAACTACTTCAAGTACTCTTTCTTAAAGCCCATTGGAGCTTTATTCGATGAGGATAAATTGGAGGATGATTTTGAAAATTTCACCAATTATCTCCTCGATGACGAGATGGATTGCTTCCAATACCGCGACTTTCAATCGCGCAACATCATGGTTAAGAGTGATGAGCTGTACTTTATCGACTATCAAGGGGGCAGGAGAGGTCCTTGCCTTTACGATGTGGCTTCATTTCTTTATCAGGCGAAGGCTGCAATACCTCAATCGCAGAGGGATACCCTTTTCAATTTTTATCTCGAAACTTTAAACTCTAAAAAAGGGGTTAACATAGAAAGATTGAGGGAGCGTTTCCCCGCATTCGTGCTATTTAGGATTATTCAAACCCTTGGAGCGTATGGCTACAGAGGCTATTTCGAAGGGAAAACGCATTTTATCCAGAGTATTCCTCCTGCAATTGAGAACCTAAGTCAGGTTTTAAAGTCAAAACTCCCTGATGTCAACATAGAATATTTGATATCGGTACTCGAAAATATTACTAGCTTATTAAAATCGAAATTTGAACAAACACCAACTTTTGATGGTTTAACCATCGATATTACAAGTTTTTCGTTAAAAAATGGTTACCCTGATTTAAACCTTGAGCATGGTGGCGGTTTTATATTCGATTGTCGTTCACTTCAAAATCCTGGTCGGTTGGTTAAGTATAAGGCTCTTACCGGGCTTGATGCCCCTGTTGCTGAATATTTAAATGATAGACCAGAGGTTGATGTTTTTATGAGCAAGGCGTACGAGATGATCTTTACGGCTGCAAATAATTACCTGTCCCGCGGGTTTAAATATTTATCGGTAGGGTTTGGTTGTACAGGGGGGCAGCATCGATCGGTTTACTGTGCTGCACGATTAGCCAAAATGCTTGAGGGAATTCAAGGTGTTAAAATTATTCTAAATCACAGAGAATTGGATAAATTATGAAAATTGCAGTAATTGGAACTGGCGGAGTTGGGGGGTACTTCGGCGGTAAAATGGCCAAAGCAGGCTTTGACGTTACCTTTTTAGCAAGGGGAAACCAGTTAAAGGCATTGCAGGAGAAAGGGCTAACTGTAAAGAGTATTCTTGGCGATTTCCATGTCGATTCAGTTCAGGCAACCGACACCATTTCGAAGATTGGTAAGTGCGACCTGATTATCCTCTGCAATAAGGCTTGGCAGCTGAAAGAGGTTGCAGCGGATTTGAAATCAATCGTTAAAGATGATTCAGTGATTCTTCCCCTTCAGAACGGTGTTGTAGCCGCTGATGAGATAGGAGCGGTGATTAACAAAAAAAACATTATCGGGGGATTATGTAGAATTATAAGCAAAATAGAATCGCCTGGGGTGATCAACCATTTTGGGATTACACCAATAATCGTATTCGGGGAACTTGATAATTCAAAATCGGATAGAGCTGATAGAATAAAGGAGCTATTCGATAAATCGGGTATAGATTCAAAAATATCTGACAATATAACCTCGGAGCTTTGGAAGAAGTTCATCGGAATTTGCGTAAGCGGCTTATTAGCCGTAACAAAATCAACCTATGGTGAGATCAGGGAGTTACCTGAAACTCGGCAGATGATGATTGATTTAATGAATGAAGTTTATCAACTAGCTCAAAGAATAGGCATACATATTGAATCCGATTTTGTTGATAAATCAGTTTTGGCTATTGACAAGTTTCCGTATGAAACAACATCATCATTAACAAGGGATGTTTGGGAGGGTAAACCATCGGAAATAGAGTATCAGAATGGTACTGTGGTTCGGTTAGCCAAACAGTATAATGTAGATGTTCCTGTAAATAGGTTTGTTTATTGCTGTATTCTTCCCATGGAGAAAAAGGCTAGGGGGAAATGAATGGAATGATGGAATCGAGATTGCGAGTTCGCCAAAGGGAATGATGGAATAATGGGAAGATGGAATGATGGAGAGATGGATTGATAGATGGTAGGAATTATTGTATTTCAAGATAGTAAAGCCTCGCTAGAGGCGAAATATCGGTAGCAGATAGAAAATTTTCAATAAAATTAAGCCCCGTAGGGGCGAAACAATTGCATTAGTATTCATGAGCAAGATGTGTAAGAAGGATAAGGAGGATGATAAGGACGAAAAGAAGTCCGATGCAACCTATGTGTGTAAGAAATGTGGTAGCTCTTCACATAAGGAGAAAAAGCTTTGTAAGCCCATTAAGAATAAGTAAAGATTGGATTGATGAAAGCGATGATTCTTGCTGCAGGATTAGGGACAAGGTTAAAACCCTTAACCGACGATAGACCAAAAGCCTTGGTTAAAATTGGTGGCATTACTTTACTTGAGCATATTATTGCAAAGCTTATCGATAGTGGGTTTGATGAGATTGTGATAAACGTTCACCATTTTTCTGAAATGCTTTCCTCGTTCATTCGAAGCAAAGATTTTGGTGTGAAAATACATATATCAGACGAATCCGATAGGCTGATGGATACAGGTGGGGGTATTGTAAAAGCAGCCCGATTTCTCGATGGCGACGACCCGTTCTTAGTTCACAATGTGGATATTATAACCGATATCGATTTACGCTTACTCTATGATAGCCATAAGCAATCTGATGCCCTAGCAACGCTTGCCGTTGGCAAAAGGGAATCATCGAGGGTATTCCTTTTCGATTCAAACATGAACCTTTCGGGTTGGCAGAATAACCTAACGGGTAAAAAGATAATCCCCGATACAACCCGTCAGCCTTTGCTTGAATATGCGTTCTCGGGGATTCATGTTATTAACCCCTCATTTTTTAACCTTATAACCTCAAAGGGACCCTTCTCAATTGTCGATGCCTATTTAAGCCTATGCTGTAGGAATAGCATTAAGGGGTACGATGTAAGCAATAGCTTTGTGCTTGATGTTGGTAAGCCTGATAGTATTGCTAAGGCGGAGGAGTATTTGAAGGTTAGAAGTTAATAGTGAGAAGCGAAAAGTTAATAAGTCAACAAGTTAAATAGTAAAATAAGCGTTTAGTAGCAAGTTGTGGACAATTAACGAAGAGACAACCAACCAATATTTTTCCAAAAAGATTTGAATCTTGTTCCATTATTCGTTAACTTAGCGAATGGAACGAAAAAGAAACCTTATTTTCTTTAAGAATTACTTCGATGAGTTCTTTGAATCTCAGAGTGAGAAAGTAAAGGACAAGGTTGATTATGTTTTGTTCTTAATTATAACAGCGGAAAGAATTCCAAGAAAGTTCTTTCAATACATGGAGGGAACAGACGGACTTTTTGAAATCCGAATAGAATTTGAAAGCAATATTTATAGAATATTCTGCTGTTTTGATGAGGGAAATCTTGTGGTGCTATTCAATGGTTTTCAAAAGAAACCCCAGAAAACACCGAAGAGTGAAATTGATAGAGCCTTAAGAATTAAGGAAGAGTATTTTAACGCAAAAAGGAGGACGAAATGAAAACGGAAAACAATTCAGGTATGGAGATAACAACTTTCGAGGAGCATTTAGAAAGGCGTTACGGTTCTCTTGGCACTAGCAAAAGGACAGAATTTGAAATAAAGGCAAAAGCTTATGCTATTGGTGAAATCATTCGAGAAGAACGCAAGCAAGCTCATATGACACAGGAGGAACTTGCACAGAAAACAGGAACCCGAAAAAGCTTTATTTCAAGAATTGAGAATGGTCATAGCGACATTCAGCTATCAACTCTTTATAGACTGATAGAGATTGGGTTTGGAAAGCAGATTAATGTAACTATATCTTGATTGGAATATATTAACTGGCCACAACACGCGTATTTATTGAATTTGGATTGATAACGCATTTGGAGTTCTTAACGCTTTTTGGTAATTTTACCAAAAAGGAACCTGCCTACCGGCAGGCAGGCGGCAGACAGTTAAGAAAGCCCGCCTAAATGACGCAGTCGGGCAGGCAGTTTCAACCGAGCGTCCTATGCGAACTCAGCGGAGCTAAACTCCCCAACACAACAAATACGCAAACCGTTGTGGTCAATGGTAGAACAACCAACTGCAGAAACCATACGAACTTTTGACTCGATAAATACCAAATTCTACTTGGGATATCAGGAGAAATTTTTTCATAAAAATTGGATAACCCACAATTATCAAAACTTGCAATTCATGCTAGTTTTGATAATTAATTTTATACCTTCGCCTCATGGATAAATACACAAATCGGAAGGAATATATAGACAAACTACTGTCGTACAAAGATAAAGACCTCATAAAAGTCGTTAGCGGCTTGCGTAGGTCGGGCAAAAGTACTTTGCTAGAACTTTACCGCGAGTATTTGCTAAAACAAGGCATTGGAAAACGACAAATGCAGTTTTACAATTTTGAATTACCCGAAAATTACTTGAACAAAACGTGGAGCGATATTTACTTTGAGATAAAGAAAAAATTTCAAACCGATAAAACCAATTATGTTTTTTTGGACGAAGTGCAAAATATACCGCTTTTTGAAAAATTAGTGGACGGACTTTTTGCAACCGAAAATACAGATGTCTACATTACGGGGTCAAATGCATTTTTGTTGAGTAGCGAATTAGCAACTTTGCTGAGCGGTCGTTACATAGAAATTTCTATTTTACCCTTTTCGTTCAAAGAATACTTAGCGGCACGAAAGATTGACACGAGCAGCAAATACCTCAATTACGAAGCCTTGTTTTTTGATTATGTAAACGAAACTTCATTACCCAAAGGTGTGGAACTGCGAGAAAGCGGGTTTGATAAAATTTACGAATATCTGGAAGCCGTTTACACCACAATAATAGAAAAAGACATAACACAACGACACCAAATAAATGACAAACGTGCTTTTGCTAACATTGTAAAATTTGTGGCTTCTAATATTGGAAACGCACTTTCGCCAAGCAATATTTCCAAAACACTCAAGCAAGACGGACAAAACATACATCACTCCACTGTAGAAAAATATTTGGAGTATTTGGTGGCGAGTTTTGTGTTTTACAAAGTAAATCGCTTCGATTTGAAAGGCAAAAAACAATTGGCCACACAAGAAAAATATTATTTGGTGGACGTTGGGTTACTGAATATTTTGGCTGGTAAAGAGCGAATAACAGACAGAGGTCACATTTTAGAAAATATTGTTTACTTAGAACTACTACGTAGAGGCAACAAAGTTTGGACAGGCACAGCCCGAAACACAGAAGTGGATTTTGTGTGCAAAAACCCAACAGGCGAAATTGAATACTACCAAGTAGCGTGGCAAATGACAATCGAAAGCACTGTAGAACGAGAGTTTGGAACATTAGAAAAAATTAACGACAACTACCCAAAGTATTTGCTCACAACAGATTCGTTTACGCAAAACCGAAACGGAGTAAGACACTTGAACGTATTTAATTGGCTACTTGAAACAAGTAAAAAGCAAGGATAACCATTGGTCACAACTGCCGCTAAACCCAATCAGGGCGGATTTATAGATAAGAAAGTATTTTTTACCTTAGCATTGCCGTTAATGAGGGATAGGGAAACGGTTTTTAACCCTATTGGGGCAATCATTTCTGGGCAAGGGGATATTTTATCAGCACCGTAGGCCTTGACTCCGATATGATTAGACGGTATGTAAAATATCAAGAAAATGAAGAACGTAAAGAGGAGAGTAATCCTTCTTCCCTCTTTTAGAGGGTTCTGATGTTAAAGCCACCGGCTCTGCCGGTGGTGGTTTACATCTTTTCAGTCTTTAGCTTGAGTTTAGATATTTAAAAACAGAGGTAATGTACTGAAAAATGGTTGGTACTTTTTTCATTTTATTACCGGTATGCTTAATGGCTAAAGAAAACTCATTTTTAATTATATTTAAACATATAATACCTTATGCAGTAGAATCAATGTT
>RPRQ01000010.1 GCA_003818205.1 Bacteroidales bacterium | reverse complement strand
TCAGGTACTCCTCCTTAAAAGATTCTTGCCTATGGTGTTTTTCCTGATTTTGAATATAGGCAATTACCGTTGATCGCTGAGATCGGGAATATGAAAACCCTCCATACCCAACCTGCCATTGAAATTTACCCTTCATCCACCTCTTTTCGTTAATGAACTTCGAGGAGTTATTTTTTATATCTCTTACCAGATCGGATAAGGCCATTGAAGGGTTTAACCCAATTAAGATATGAATATGGTCAGATACCCCGTTAATTTCAAGAAGTTTATGATTTTTATTATGAATTATTCCAGTGATGTATTTATATAACTCATCACGATATTCTTTCTTGATAATGTTTTCACGTTTTTTTACAGCAAAAACAATATGTATGGTTATTTGTGTGTAGGTATTTGCCATATTTTTATTTATTACTACCGATATTTCACGCCTACGGCGTTTAATTGTTGTTCGTCTTTTGCTACCGATATTTCACGCCTACGGCGTTATTATTCACTTCATTATGTCTCTACCGAGATGACATGCCTACGGCATTTTTTTTGTTTATTCATTTTCTACCGTTATATCACTCCTACGGCGTTTTGTTGTTGTTTTCTTCCGTTACCACGCCTACAGCATTTTTCTAATGTTTATACTTACTACCGATACTTCACCGCTATCACCCTGCTAATGGCCTTACCATTTCTCTGAAACCCAACCAGCTTATAGCTGTAACTCGTATTAACCGTAACATTTCTATCCTTAAATGTAAATATTTGAGAATCAACGGTAGCTATTAGATTATAAGGTTTCAGATCGTCCTTTCGGTAAATCATAATACTGCCCGAAAGGTTTGTTTTATCCCAGAGCAGCTCAACCGCTCCATCGTCGATAAGGGGTTTTGCCAGCGCATTAAACGTTGATACAAGGCTGTTTTTCTGCTGCCTGAACGATACCCTATTGCTATAACCCTTGCGACCCGTAATATCCTCAGCCACACAGCAGATTTCTCCCTTCCCATAGCCATTTGATAGTGTAATGGTTGTGTCGTTCCTAATGCTACCCCTAAATAGTTCTTCTCGGTCTGGCTTCTCCGCATCGGTTATAAAATAGAGATAATGGATCTTAATATCGGTGCTACTACTAGGTGCTATTAAGATTTTTGTTAGCCCTGTGCTATCGGTATCAATAAAAATAACCGGTGAACTTGGTGCTATGGTGTCGGGTTTAACCAGCTTAATGGGTTCCGATGGTCTTGAAGTGTTGTAGCGAGTATCGAGCGCAACCACCTTGAAGAAAAGGTCGGAGCTAAGCATATTCGTTGGGAACGAGGTTTTGTATGTAGAGTCGTAAATAAAGGCATTCCCAATTAATGAGTACTCGGAGTCAGCATTTGCGGAGTAAAGCATTTGATACCCTAATAGATCTCGCTCCTTGCCATAGCTCCACTTAAATTGAACCACCCCAGTAGTATCAAATGCCCCGGTTAATCCCTGAGGTGCTGATGGAGGGATTGAATCGACCGCTTGGTATAAACGGGGTGCTGAAAAATAGGGGCGATTGAACCCATCCAACGCACCAACCTTCAGATAAGCATGCCCGCCCGGGGCATCGATAAGCGCAATGCTATCCTTGCCAGCAAGGGGTGTTTTAAAATATTCGAGGTAAGGTCCCTCGTAACGCTTTGCGGAATATAGCATAAACCCTTTAAGGTTCTCAGGTTTATACTCAGGCGAATCCCATGTAACAATTAGTTTATCGTTACCAACCTCCTTGATATCGGTAATCCAGGGACTGCCGATAAGCGAAGGCATAATCTTAACCTCAAGGGTATCGGAGTATGGCCCATACGAATCGAAGGGGGTTCGCCCCCTTAACCGATAAAAAACAGTAGAGGCCTGCGATACAACGGAATCGTTGTAAATATTGTACTTGGGATCGTCGGGGGTTGTGGATAGCGAATAGTACGATTTATCCTTAACGGTTCGATAGGTTTTACCATCGTCGGAGCGCTGCAGCTGATATGTATTATAAATCCCCTTAAAGGGTTCATAGGGGACCATTATGGTAACAACATTTTCAACCACCTCGTGGTTAATACCGAAGGGTCGAGGAAGAAAATTACCAAAACCAAAGTCAACCAGCGCAAAACCCTTTTCCTGATACCCCGATGTGTCGGAATAGTTTAGAACCACCTTGTACAGGTATGCCTCATTCTTCTTTGTAGTAGAGTCAACTAAGCCTAAGCCCATCATTCTAGCAACGGTGAACGACTGATCGGCGCAGAGCAGACCCATGGAGAAACGGCTCTCCTGCTCGCGCGATTTATTAACCATATCGAAGAAATTTCCCTTGCTCTGCGTGGTAACCTCAAAGCCGCTTCCATATATTGCCTCGGCTGCAACGGCAAAGTAGTTACTATCGGAATATGCCTCCCAGCGCTCAAGGGGAAGGGGGTTGAATGTGCCCAATAGAATTGAATCTGGCTTTTCAATAACCTTACCATCGCGCATAACTACCCTTCGATATACCGAATAGCCTAGCTTATTCCCCCGTTGCCAGCTGATAGAGTTTTCTGGAGCCCAGCGAAGCATAATCTTATCATTATTAATAAAGCCTGTTACCTGTAGTTTTTCTATAGATTGACTATTCTGCCCAAAACCTGACAAGTATATTAATATAAATAGTAAAATAGTAAATGTTTTTTTCATGTTCATTAGTAATAAACTGAAGTATTATATGTTGATGTAGGAGTTATCTGACCTGGAGTATAATACATTAACTTCAAGTAGTAAGTTTTCCCCATGTCAAACCCATCAAGATTAAAATTAATAAGTCTGTCGAATGCCGCTATTCCTGCATATTTAAACGATTGACTTCTTAAATTAGCCCAATCCTGAATTACATAGTAGCTAAGATAGTATTCGATCCTTGGAACTACTGTGTTATCGAAGTTTAGGCTTCCTGTAGTTATATTGTCCTGTGTAAGTTCAATCGGAGTATTTGATTGAACCAAACGACACGAACGGATTGGAGGTATCCCAGCAACTTGTGATTCCCGCCAATCAATTGTAACATCACTCCTAATGGGATAGTTCGTATAGATTAAATTCTTGTAACTATTATTATACCATTCATTATTGTCAAGATAAGCCTCAAGAACGATATTTTCCATTTCCATCTTTCCAAACAATTCCGACTGTTCTAAGAAATTGTATAATAATGCAATACCTTGCCCTACAAAATAGCTGGCTTTACGTTGACTAAAATTATTCATCTTCTCAACAAACGTATTAAACTTACTAGTCCTAAAATGCAATGAGTAGAGTTCGGTTAGCCCCTCCTCGCTTAGCGTACCCTCAATATCCTTGGTGGTAATCGATTGATCTTCGCTTAGATTGGTCTCGGTTGCCGTTACGTTTTTATCAACCACCAAATTACTTTGCCCGCTTGGAACCCTGAGAATACGCATTTGGTATATAGCGCTATTGGTTAAGCTTGCAGGTACATCCAGTTCAACCCTCTTGGTTGTACTATTATAGGTAACCGGCATATTTAAGGTATTGCCACTTGAGCTGAATCGTGCTAAATAGGTCCAGCTACCGGGCTTAGCAAACAGGTAGTTAACCCCCTGATTTAATTCAATATAGCTTTTCCCGTACTCATTCTTATAGAAGTTTACCATATTCTTAACCGGATAGGTGTACTTCACGTTGCCCTGGGTAATGTAATCGGGCGCATCGCCTGTTCTGAATATAACAACGCTTTCCTCCCCTTCAACCTCACCATTAACTGCATAATCCTTCCACACGCCACCCTCTTGGTACTGAAAATGCACCTTAATACTAGCCTTTAAACCCTTTTGCCCTGGCAGTACTTCAACGGGTTTAAGCGCTAGCACATCCCTATTTGAGTTCCAATTAGTGTTAACGGGTATTTCCTGCTCATTATCTAAAATCTTAAAATAATCGAGTGCCACCCTGAACGCCTTCTCCTTACCATCGGTATCCAATACCTTAAAGGCCTCGCCAATAGGCATATTGAAGGCTACCTGAGGGGTGATAAACACATCTATATCCTTACCTCCCTCGGCAGGGGTAACCTCAGAGATTACCTTTATCCCCTCAACGGCACTAGCATTAACCAGCTTACACTGATCGCCGTAGCTGAACTCAAAGTGACATTTACCCTTAACCAAACCACCTAACACTGAGAATCGTGCCTCCACAGCACCGGCAAAATAGGTAGGATTAGGTAGCTGAGCGCCTAGAGCAGCAGCAAATCCTGCATCCACAATACTGAACTTCCTTGTACGTCTGAAAACCCGAACCTTCACCCCTATGGCAGCATCAACATAAGCCCAAGCCTGACCCTGTGCATACCAACCATTTATCCCGAGTGGGCCGCTACGACCCTCGCAACGGGCATCGGTACCAAAGTTTTTAAGCATGAAGTCGAATCCTGCACCCAGCTCAAACTTTCCGTAAAAGATCAGGAAACTTTTCTCGCCCGTTGAGGCGACCAACGATGCTCCAAATGCAAAACCTCCCCCCGATTTGGTTAGGTTAGTGCTTCGCATATTGGTAAAATTAATTTTACTCGACAGCGATGCCACCTTTGCAGGTAATGCAGGGAAATCGGGTAGCTCTGTCCCAACCATAAAGTAGCTGGTTGCTGTAAGAACGTTCATAAGTTTAACGCCTATTGGGCATGTGGGAGTCCCCACATAGATATGCCACTTCGATTTGGCAAAGTAGAACTCCACCCTACCGGCAAGGTTATTACTCCCACTACCCTTAATAACGTTAGCGACATTGATATACGCCTCGGCAAACCCCGACAGCTCACTTTGGGCAAAAAGATATTCGATGCTAACCCTAGCCTTAACCTTAGCATTGGCACCATTGCTGTTAACATCGTCCATAAACTTTCCATCGCCCAAGAAGTATAGCTTATTTAACCCGAAGCTGGAGTTAAACTCCATACCAAAGGTTACTTTACCATTAAATGCTTTTGGCGAGGGCTGTGTTCCTATAATTACGCTAGCATTTAACCCTAAAAAGATATTCTTATTGGGTGTATAGGTAATCCCCGAATCGGTTTTGCCCGGTTTAGGGGTTGTTGAGGTATCGGTTTTTGTCTCCATAAGAATATTGGCAGGGGCATTCCGCTGCATATGGTAGTATGCACCGCCACCAAAACCGTAAATGGCAAAGCCAGGGAAAACGGTTATACCCGAAGCAACGCTTAAACTAGCATCGGCATACCAATACCTGTCGCCTGCAATATTCCCGAATTGGGCTGTTGCGCTTACGGCAATACCAGGGGTAACCGACATGTCAACGTAACCAAAAAAACCGTTTCCGTAAACGGGATCCTCCTTATAGTTAGCCAGTTTTCCTTTGAAGCTGATTGGGCCTGTATTGGCATCGACCGAAATCATTCGAAGCTCTAGGCTCTTATACTTCCAATCGCCATCGGCTCGGGTAGCCCAAACAACGAATGAGGTAGCCCCCTCAATTTTGCCGCTCATTAAGCTTGCCATTGCGGTAAATTCTAGCCCTAGGGCTTTTTTAGCCTTATCCTTTTGAACCTTAATTTCGGTTACCTGAACTGGGAAACCGGACATATTGCCAGCCTGCATAGAAAGGCTTTCGATATCGAGCTGAGGTTCCTCGCGCTGAATGGTTAACCCTTGAAACTTAATATCAGCTAACGAAGCCCCCGACGAACCTCCGGCACCAATCTTCATCGTACCGTGTAATACCGCTTTAGGGTAAAAATCGCCATCCCTTGATGAAACGGACACAATAGAATTGCTGTTTATTTTAATGCTCGAAGCACCACCGAATAGCGGCACGTTCAGATCGCCGGGAAGCGTTACCTGAAATAGAAAATTCTTATCAGCATCGATTGAGGCTTTGTAGCTTAATGGTTTATTGGGTTCTGTAATTGGCAGAACAATTCCCCCGGTCATACCAAACCCAGCAATATCATTTTTGATCAGCTCAAGCGAGAGCGAGTTTACTGAAAATTTCCAATCGCCTAAACTTCCTTGATCGAGGGTGATAAGCGGATAGTTCAATGTTATCTTACCCGTAATCCCCTCGAAATCGATTAAGAATTTACTGGCAGTTACCTCGGGCGGGGGACCACTTTTTGTAAATTTTTTGGGGAACTTTAATGTGAACGAGTTGATATATAGCCCTCTCCATAGATTTTCGTTCGATCCATCGAATAAAGCCGATTGAAAACCCGAGGGGAACTGCATCGACTCGGCATTCCGGTTATCGCTTAAATCCAAAACAATCTCCTTAGGGTAAAAGCTAAAGTCCTTTACCCCTTTTACCTGGAACGGATCTAATGAAATGCTTAATAGAATATCGTTAAAATCAACCACCGAGCATAAAACATTGCCCTTCACCTGCTCCCCAGTAATTATGCTACGAGTAACAGGGTTTTCTTTAAAAAATACTTTCTCATCAAGATAAATCTCTGCGGATAGCTGAGTACCCTTATAGCCATTACAATCCCAATCAACGTATGTAGAATCGGCCTTTATTAATAAGTTATTACTACCAGGGAGATCGATTCGCTTATCCTTAAGCATCTTGAGCTGAGCAGCCTGAATCCCCCCTACTCCAATCTTAACATTATCGGCTACTAAGCCAAACTTCTTCGATGAGCCAGGGAATGTAACGCTCATATAGGCTTTTGCCGTTAATCCTTGTGGTGTAAATTTCAGATCATCCAGAACGATTATATAGTAAAGCCCACCTATATTCTTACCAATTCCAATTGGAAGGGTATAAATCTTCTCGGGGTCGAGTAGATCAACTATTTTATTCTCGCTTTGCACCTTTTGAGTAAGCGAATCGGCCATTTGATCCACATCAATAGTTCCATGTGAGGTGGTATCGTTAGTAAATGTAGCCTGACTGATATCGAAATATGGAATTCTACTGCTTGATCCTACTGTTACAGTATTACTATACTTGTTATCGTCTGCAAAAATAAACTGATTAAAAAGCAAACCAGAAAAGCAAACCAGAACTAATGACCTCTTAATAAGTTGTATCATAAAAGTTACCTATTTTGATCGAATGAGTATGTATAACCAATATTACCAGTAAATTCGTAAGATTTAGGCTTTATAATATCCATTCTATTATCCTTGTAAATGAATGCAAAGCTAAAATTCAACCGATGTGCCTTTTGGTATGAATATCCACCACCAAATCGAATGGAATAGACACCCCCAGTAAAATCACCATCCTTGGTCGAAAAGTTATACGCCAAACTGGTTGAGGTGGTCAATTTTTTATCGAAGAAAGATTTCCCAACTCCAAAAACGGGACCCGCCATCAGCTGTCGTTGAACGCTTGGCATATAGCTATAAACCCCCATGAATGAAGTTGTTAACGACATGTTTATTGGCAATATGCTATAGGAATATGCCACATTACCCTGATAAAAATATGAGCTATTTAAAACGCCAACCCCCTCCTGCCTATTGGCCGACTGCTGATAGGATAGATTTACCATTACTATCTTTTTACTATGCTTACTATCGAGGGCACCAAGCACGTAGGAGGTATTCACCGATGCTGAATGTGATATTTGAACAAAGTTTAGCGTATCGATATTTTGGTAAGGGTTTGTGGTATTAATCTGCTCAAAGGGGGTTTTCATATGGGTAAAGAAGGAGTAGTTTGAATAGCTCGTGCTCACATTCACCCTTTGCGATGGGGCATAGGCAATGTTTAGGTTGCCTAAAAATTGATTAGATGTTGAGACCTTCGACTTATCGAGGTTATTCCGCTGCTTCCCCCCGCTCCCAGAAACATTCAATTTCCCTTGCATTAGCTGCTTCGAAAAGGTAAGGGCAATATTCTCCATATCGTTATTATTGTAGTAAGCGCCAAGGGTTGAATAGTTGGGTTGAATCCGTTCATAGGCAACCCCTACGGTATAGCCTGTACCCAAATAATCGGCAGAGCCTTTCAAAGCATATGAGTACGAGGTTGTGGCATTCGGGTTTATTAAAAAGAATTCCCTGCTCTTCACCTGCTCCGCATTATCAGTTTGCTTGGTATCCCGGGTAAGTGCGCTTCCGGCATATGTTCCTGATAGCTTAACTTTTTCGATTATCGTTTTGCCGAGTTTTACGGTATAAACCATATTCTCCTGAGGTGCTATGCCCAATGAATCGGGGACGGGGTCGATGCTATTCTTCTTATCGAAAGCCTTAAAAATGGTAACCTCATAATCGCCAGATTTACCTGAATACCCTACCTTTGCTGCATAACCAAGCCTTTGGTAATATGGAGGGAACGATGGATTATCGGGCTGCCATTCAACGGCCTTAATCAATCGTCCGTACATTGCGCTAAATCGTAGCCCAAGCCCTGGCGGGGTTAGCTCAACCCCACCACCCAAAAACTGATGACCATTCAACGAGTAGGGCGAGAAGGTCATTGAGTTAAAACCAATGTAGGTTTTAATCCACTTCCACGAGGGCTGCATACCGAAATGGTTGAAATTGAAGGGATGCGAATAGTTGGTCTGTTGATTTGAGTAAGAAAAATTGAATGGCGCAGAAATTCCATAAAATGTGAATGTTGCATTACCATTTGCAAAGAATGTATAAGGGTTTTCGGATGAATAGCTAACATTTCGGTAGGTTGCCATCTGATTCAAGTTCAGCGAACCCGAAAATGTAAACGGTTTTTGTTCGAAGATTGTTGAAATATCTTGAGCCACTAAGATACTACTCTGAAAAACAACAGCTAACAGTATGAATAAACGAAGAACCTTAGCCTGCATTCTTTAATACGTATTAATGATTGAATAATTACCACCATTATTAGTAAACCATGCCCTTACATCGTTGAGCGTTTTTTTGTAATCCTTTGAATCCAAATCGCCGCTCGGCAATACCTTAACCGGAAAGTTCTCAATCTGAGGGGCAAGAAGCTCCATTACTCTATATCCGCATAATATTTTATTATCGGAATTCGGATTGCTTGAGGAGCAGAGCATCTCATCGGAGTTTAACGCTTTAACAAGCACATCAAACGCCTCTTTACGATGTATATAGATCAGATCGGGGTATAGAACATCGACCACCTGATCGCTCAATGGCAAAGAGGTAACCCTTTTGATACAGAAACCTAACGCCTCCTGATCGCCTAAACGGGCTAATGCTTTGTATGCAGCCCATTTATCGGGATTAGAAAAATTTTTTGCATTGGGGAATACGGTTTTAATCCTTTCAATAAAAATTGGAGATCCTATGTAACCAGCTAAAAGAACAGCGTTCTTAAATAGCATAGGTTGCTCAATGATTAAATTCGAAATTGAATCGATGCTTGCATTCTCATAAAAGCGAGAAGGAATACTTGACAATGCTTTAAATGCGATAGAAGATACTCCTGAGTGCTTTGATTTCGCAGCAGTAATAAAGAACAACACTGCTGCCTTTTTGACTTTCTGGCTAGATTGCTTTACAATCAAATTCTTTAATAAATACGTTGCATTCGAAAACTTTTCGGCGGATATGCTATCAATCTTACTGTATGCTAAAACGAAGAAAAGCTGAGCAGTATCATTCTCGCATAGCCTAATCCACTCTTTCATCTCCTGCTCGTTTGAAAATATTTTACCTGAAGCAACCCTGCTCGATATCTCTTTTGAATCTTGTGTGTAGCCTTTTTGGCATAACAGAAAAAATATTACCCCTAAAAACAATGCTCTCATCGGTTCTCTCATTTTATAATTTACATATCGAAATTAACTATTATTTTAATATTTCCTACTTAATATCAAAACTTTCTCAGAAAAAAGGATCAATCCTAGCACAACTAATAAATTCATAAATAACGTAAGTTCGATTTAAGGTGGCTTGTTATGTTGTTGTTTATTAGTATTATTTTTTGGAAGGTTGGAAGACTGGAAGGTTGGGATATTGGAATAATGCCTACAGCGAACTCGCAACGCTTGCGCTAAAGCTTACGCCGAAGCTTCAGCGTAGGAGCACATCGTAGGCGCAAGATCGGTTCCATTCTTCCAATTCCAAATGAAAAATTTGCAACAAATTACATTTTAGAGCATTACCACTACTTCTTAGATCGAACTCACGTTAATTATTGACGAGCCCTATAACCTCACCCCTTTTTTATCAAACCATTTTTACCAAATATTGATCTATATCAATATCTACATAAATCAATAAAATATATCTTTGTGCTTTACAAGAAAACAGAATTCAGCAAACCCAAATAATGTAATTACCTGAAAAAATATGAAAAAAAATCTATTCAAGCTACTTGCAATCACAATATTAACAGCAAGTTCATCCTTTGCAAAGGCTCAGGTTGAAGACCCAGTAAGCTGGAGTTCAAAAGCAATTAATATTGAGGGGAATAAATACGAAATTACTATAAACGCCACCATTGATCAGGGATGGCATTTATACTCCATTTCACTCCCTGAGGGTGGCCCAATTGCTACAACCTTTACCTTTAAGCCAACTCCCGATTTTAAACTTGTTGGCAAGGTTAAAGAGATAACAAAATCGACCACAGAGCATGATGAAATCTTTAATCTTGATTTATCTTACTTTGCCAAAGAGGCAACCTTTAGCCAAATAGTTGAGTTAACTACAAATACCACTGAAATCAACGTAAACGTTGAATATCAGGCTTGTTTTTCAGATAAGTGCATTTACTTAGAAAAGGATTTTACGGTAAAAGTTAGCACCAGCAATATTGGCGAAGCCAAAACTGAAGAGGTAAAAAAGGAGGAGGTTTCAAAACCGCTTGTTTCGATTGAGGGGCGAAAAGTTGATGATGCTGCCACAAAGAAGAAAGATGTTCAGTCGCTTCTTATTTTCTTCCTAATCTCATTTGCTGCAGGCTTGGCAGGGCTGCTAACCCCTTGCGTATTCCCTATGATTCCAATGACCGTTTCGTTCTTCATGAGCAAGCAGGCGAATAAGTTTAATGCATTTCTGAATGCGTTAGTTTTCGGGATTTCGATTATTGCTATTTACACATCAATTGGGTTATTGGTTTCGCTCACAAATCTTGGGGCAAACTTTGCTAGTCAATTGACCTCGCATTGGATAACAAACACCATCTTCTTTGTTCTTTTCATTGCTTTTGCAGCATCTTTCTTCGGGCTATTTGAGATTGTTCTCCCAGGTAGTTTAGCCAACAAAACCGATAGCAAAGCCGATAAAGGTGGATTCATTGGCTCATTCTTTTTAGCTCTTACAACAGTTATTATTAGCTTATCGTGCGTTGGGCCAATTGTTGGCGCTTTACTTGTTGAAGCAGCATCGGGGTTAGGCGCAAAGCCAATCATTGGCATGTTCGGATTCTCGCTTGCATTCGCAATTCCTTTTACGCTATTCGCAATCTTCCCATCGTGGTTGAATAGCCTTCCACGTTCTGGTGGATGGATGAACTCTGTAAAAGTTGTACTTGGTTTTATAGTTCTTGCGTTTTCACTTAAGTTTTTAATGGTTATTGATCAAACTTATCATTTTGGAATATTAAGACGTGAGGTTTTCTTAGGAATATGGGTGATAATCTTCATACTTATGGGTTTTTATCTATTGGGTAAGATCAAGTTCAAACTCGATTCGCCGCTTAAAAAATTAGGCACTACAAGATTGATTCTGGCTATCACTTCGTTTGCATTTGCTGTTTATTTGGCAACTGGCATATTTGGGGCACCACTTAAAACAATATCGGGGTTATTACCCCCTCCATCGAGTCATGGTTTATTCTCGAATAAGCCCAAGAGTCCATCGACTCTATGTGACACACCAAAGTATGGTGACATTCTTCACCTACCTCACGGTTTAGAGGGATATTTCGATTACAATCAAGCTCTTGCTTGCGCTAAAAAGCAAAATAAGCCTTTATTTATCGATTTTGTCGGTCACTCATGCTCCAACTGTAAAGAGATGGAGGCCAAGGTTTGGAGCGATTCTCGTGTTTTAGAAAAGTTAAGGAATGATTACGTGATTGTTGCACTTTACATCGATGAGAGAACCGAACTTCCCGAAAACGAGTGGTACACCTCAAAGGTTGATGGCAAGGTAAAAAAGACTGTTGGCAAGCAAAATGGGGATATGCAGATTAGCCGTTTCAATATCAACGGTCAACCATACTATGTTCTGCTAGATGGGGATGAAAAGACGCTTGCTGAACCGAGGGGTTATAATCTTGACATTGAGGATTTCATCAAATTCCTCGATAGCGGTATTGAAGAATACAAGAAAAGGAACAAATAGCACAAAAGTGTGAATTTAAATACGAAGAGCCTGATAGCAATATCGGGTTTTTTTATTCTCTACCGCAGAGGCGCAAAGCACGCAGAGTGTAATTCATATCGAACTGCTAGCAAGATGAATGAAATCTTTTAGCAGTTTTTACTGCCGAAAAACGAATGATTTTAGAATAAGAGCAAATCGAATTACACTGATTATCTTGTTGACAAGTCGTTATCAGAAAACTCTGCGCCCTCTCCGTCTCTGCGGTAATTATTATTTACGAAATTGAGTGATAACAAACATCCTTAGCGCTAACGCCAAAACCAAAGGATATATTGCCCAAGGCAACGTTTGAGGCAGAAATGGCCATAGAATAAGTACCAAAAGCAAAACAATAAGGTTAACCCTTAAATAGGCATCAACCCACTTTCGGGGTTTCTTTAACGAGACAAAGAATGCCGCTATCAAGTGGAGCGGATTAGCCCATAAAAGGTTTAGGTTCCAAACCATCGATTTATGCGCAGTACCTATCCATAGGAAAGTAAAAAGAACCCCCAGTAATCCAGCAAGTATTAAAAGAGTTCTATCGAGCCAAAGATTTTTAACTCCTCCCTTAATATCCCTATAGGTTATATAAATGGCAATCATAAGAACTACAAGGAGTAATTGCAGCGGAGAACCCCAAATAAATGTATTAGAAGACGACTCCCCATTCAATAGGACTTTGGTTTGAGAAGCAAATGGCTGCTTAGCTGAATCTGATGAGAATGAAGCATGCTCAAAAGCAGCTTTCAAATGCTCTGGCAGGTACATATAATCCCAAGGCGAAGCCACCCTATCGGCTGGAAAACCTAACAAAAGGTTAATCCCAAGTTTTGCCCAAGGGCTATTGCCCAGATTGGGCATCAATAGCTGCCGAAAACTCTGCCCCTGCTCAAAAGAGCTATAATCAAATTCGATTCTCCGAGGGATTCCCTTTACAAATATATCCCTGATACGAGTTGCACAGTTATCGTTAAAAAAATCATATCGGTATGCGCGATTCTCAGGCCTATAGTTAATGAGCAACGAATTGAAAAGGAGCTGTCTCTCACTCAAACTAATATTGAGTTCCTGCTCCCAAACCCATCGCTTTTCATTTACGTATTCCTGATAAAAATCCTTGAATGGGTATGCGGATAGAATGTATTTTAAATGCCCCCGAACGAAGTTGGGGTAAAAATTAGGCTGTTCAAAGCTGAACGTTCCATAATTGAAAACTATGTCAAGGTTTTTTTGGGGGTCAGTAACCCGAATGGCACTATGACCAAAAACAGAGTACAACTCATTCCCCGAAGAGCATGTGATAAGGCTAATCCTAGAGTTATCCGAAAGGTTACTCCTTATTTTTGCCCTAGCGCTAATTGATAATACAACGAAAAAAAGGAATAAAAATATTCTATGAGGTGTTCTTACCGTTATCATAATTCAGTATTTAATCCGACAAATATAGTTGATAATTATTTTTTCAATACAATTATGGTAATAACACTATCGGCAGAGCATAAAACAATAAAGATTTTTTAAATTCGCATACACCTTAATACACCTAATGATGGAAAAGTTTAGCCCTTACATCGGCGGAAAGCTCAAAGCAACCAAACAAACCTTTTCGGTTAAGAACCCATTCAGTGATGAAACCATTGCAGAGGTCTATCTTGCAGGCAGCGCAGAGCTTGAGGAGGCAATTATTTCAGCTCAAAGAATTGAAGATGAATTGAGATATCTACCATCCCACAAGAAATGCTCAATACTGATGGATATTGCCCAAAAGATGAAGGAACAAAGAGATTTACTTGCCAGAACCCTTTGCCTTGAAGCAGCAAAACCCATAAAGTATGCACTTGGCGAGGTTGACAGGGCTATTCAAACCTTCATTGTTGCCGCCGAGGAGTGCAAACGCCTACCATCGGAACATATTCAAATCGACTGGACCCCTGCAGGAGAAGGCAAGGAGGGGATAGTCAAATATTTTCCCATAGGGTTGGTTGCAGGAGTATCACCCTTCAACTTCCCCTTAAATCTAACCGTTCACAAACTTGCTCCAGCAATTGCAACGGGTTGTCCGATTGTTCTAAAACCTGCACGTTCCACCCCTTTATCGGCTCTGCTATTGGCAAAAATCATTGATACAACCGAATTACCAAAGGGGGCATTATCGATTCTCCCCATGGATAGAGAATCTGGAAACCAGCTCGTTACCGATGAACGATTTGCATTGCTTACGTTTACCGGTTCGCCACAGGTTGGGTGGAATATGAAGAACCAAGCCGGGAAAAAGAGGGTTGTGCTTGAACTCGGCGGAAATGCGGGGGCAATAGTAACCGATACAGCAGATATTGAAAAAACTGCACTAAAATGTGTCAGCGGAGCCTTTGCCTATTCAGGGCAGGTTTGCATACACACACAACGCATATATGTTCACAAATCCATTTTCAATGAATTCACAACCCGATTCATTGAGCTAACGAGTAAACTCAAACACGGAAACCCGATTGATGCAACAACGGATATATCATCGATGATTGATGAGGATAATGCAATCCGCATTGAGCAATGGGTAAAAGAGGCCATTGACGGTGGTGCTAAACTATTATATGGAGGAAACCGGGAAGGTGCTTATTACCCTCCAGCTATAATTACCAATACAAAACAGGATATGAAAGTTTGCTCACAGGAAGCTTTCGGACCGGTTGTCGTTATTGAGCCATACAACAACTTTAGTGATGCTGTTGGCTTGATAAACTCTTCCGAATTTGGTTTGCAAGCCGGAGTATTTACCAATAAACTTGACGAACAAAATCAAGCATTTAACGAGCTAAAGGTTGGAGGCGTTATCATAAATGATGTCCCAACCTTTCGGGTTGACCATATGCCCTACGGAGGGGTTAAAAACTCGGGGTTTGGTCGCGAAGGGGTAAAATACGCCATGCTTGATATGCTTGAACCAAAACTATTGATTAGGAACTATTTATGAAGACAATTGCATACTATCATACTATTAGGTGATGAATCTCTTCGCTTAATTTAACACTTACCAATCAATAAATAATGAAAAAATAGAGCATAGCACCTAGTAAACTTTTGTTCAATTGCTATATTTGCAATTCGTAAATAAAATCATTACAGTAAAGAGAGATGGCGTTTACCTTTCTTGTCAAAGGAATACTGATTGGATTACTGGCCTCAATTCCCCTTGGGCCAATCGGAGTTATTTGTATTCAACGAACTATCAACAAAAGCCGATTGAGCGGTTTCTTTTCAGGGTTGGGTGCTGCTACGGCCGATACTATTTTTGCTGCAATAGCAGGATTTAGCCTAACCTTTATCCTCAATTTCATTGAGGAAAAACAAAAAATCCTTGAAGCGATTGGAGGGCTAATCGTAATTCTTCTCGGTATTAAAACCTTTTACACCAATCCCGTAAACCAACTTCGACGCCATAAAAAAAATCCTAGCAAGTTGGTTGAGGATTTCATATCCGTTTTACTTCTAACCATAACAAACCCCTTAGCCATATTTCTTTTCGTCGGTATGTTTGCCACGTTAGGCCTTGCCTATAATGGTGAAAACATGGGTTTGTCGCTGATAACCCTTGCGGGTGTTTTTCTTGGAGGAACACTTTGGTGGTTCACCCTAAGCTCATTAGTGAATCTATTTCGTAAAAGATTTCGGCTAAAACAGCTTTGGTGGATAAATAAAATTGCAGGGGCAGTAATTTTCATATTGGGAGTTCTTGCCATTGTCAATGTTGCTCGAGTACTTATTTTCAAGGGATAGAAAACTTGACTAACCAATCGTATCGGGCAGTTCATTATTAAGAAAGTTTGTAACTATTCAGCAGTAATCGAAAATGAACAAAAACCACGGATATGCCTGCCAAGCTGAGGCAAAAGGGGAACACGAAGGGCACAGAGAATAATAGTTTAGAATATTCTTTTTCGGTCAAAATGATTGCAAAAAAAGGTATTCATTTTTGTACACTATTTAAAAAACTTATCAAGGTTATAATTCTGTAGTCAATGAAACATGCCTCTGTGATCTCCGTGTCTCCGTGGTGTATAGTTGCGAAAGTTTAAATCATTGATATTCTTATATTCATTTTTTTGCAAACATTGAATAGTTGCGTATATTTAAGTAGTTGTATTTTCAATATTGCCTATCGCATTTACAAGTCGATTTGTCAATAAATCAACACAGTACGATTATCCTTAAAAAAATCTGGGATGAAACTTGCTAATAAACTGCTTCATATCTCTTCTTTTAACCTTGAGGGAAAATGCGAGAAGGATACTTTTCTAAAAGTAACACAACTCGGTGTATCGAGCATTGTATTGATGATATTCTTCCTGATTCAATCCGTTTTAGCAATTATTCTACTCGACAGCCTTTTGCTAATGCTAACGTCAATTTTAACCACGTTAATCCTAGCAATCAACCTTAGTATTATTGTAAAAAGGAAGTATGCAAATGGTCTTTCAGCATTAACTGCATTGATTAGCGGTGCTGGCTTACTGTTCATCATAATCTCTGGCAACCTAGGCATAATAAGCACTTTAATACTGGGGCTATACCCATTCCTAGCCATATCGATGCTAGGTCAATCGAAAGGTAGCTATTTCGCATCGGCATTTGGAATCATTTACTTAGCAGCATTCTTTATCCCTATTGGCGTTAACCCTTCGGCGCTAGAGCCCCTTTCGTTTAAACTCTTCTTTGCAATATCATACCTTGCCTCGTTAACGCTAGCATACGTTTACGAAGTTGCAAAAAACAGAACCGTTCGAGACTCAGAAAGAGAAGTGCTAGATGAGAAAAACTCGAATAAGCTGAACGAAGAGTTCATTGCAAAACTCTCTCATCAGATTCGTACTCCACTGAATAATATAATGGTAATCTCAAATATTCTTTCTAGCACCAACCTAGACGATAAGCAGAAGGACATGATTGATACCATACAAGCATCGACCAACAACCTTGTAAACGTGCTAAATAGCATGGTTGAAATATCGAATGTTGATATTAGGGACAATAGCGAATTCAACATTAATTTCAACCTTCAGGCCACAATCAATAACACCCTTAAACTTTTCACCTCGCAAAGCTTTAATAACATAACATTCAACCTTAAGATTGACGAGAACTTACCCAAGGAGTTCTTCGGTGATCCAGTAAAGATAAAGCAGATCTTCCTCAATATTATTGAAAACATCATTAAGAACAAGAGTAGCAATAGAATAACTATCGACATAAAAGTTGGTAAGAGCAAGGAGAGTCATGAATCAACAGAGCTGTTTTTTGAGATAAAAAGCAATAAACCGCTTATGCTCCCGATCAATGAGAATCACAGCCAATTCATTGTGAACGAAACCACATTCTCATCGGCTAGCACTCAAATCTACATTGAACTGTTAGGCTTAAATGTTACACAAAAGCTTATCGAAAGCAAGGGTGGAAAACTCAGCATTTCGTTATCATCAGATGATGCTATATTCAACTTCCCTTACACCCTCACAAGCATCACTATCCGAACCGATGAGAAAACGGCTACAATTCAGAGCGAAGACTCATCAAAGGATAAGGCTGTAACCCAGATCCCGATTCAGCTTGAAAGCGCTAATGTGCTTCTAGTTGAAGACAATCTGATAAATCAAAAGATAGTTGTTCTCAGCTTGAAAAAAATGGTTAAGTCAATAGATATTGCGAGTAATGGGAAAGAGGCATTGGATAAATTTGGCACAAGCAAGTACGACATAATCTTAATGGATATCCAAATGCCCATCATGAATGGGATTGTGTCAACCAAAAAGATAAGAGAAATAGAGGCAAGCACCTCTTCACATACTCCTATCATTGCAATAACAGCAAATGCATTACTCGGCGACAAGGAGGAGTGTATAGAAGCAGGGATGGACGACTATATCAGCAAACCATTTCAAATCGAGGTGCTTATCCAGAAAATGAAAAATTTACTAGGTTAGACAAGAGATCTATTCACCACATTGGGCACAACCTGTCCCGATTCATCGGGAATAGTTCACATAGACTTTCGCTTTCTTTGCAAAACATGCAAATGACGCCTATCAAGAGGTCGATCAATGTGATTAAGGTCATCAAAGCCTAAAACATACAGCTCAAATCGGGCTTAATTCCGATAATAAGGATATCATCCACCTGATCGTTACTCCCTTTCCACTCATTAATACTATCCTCAATATACTGCCGTTGGGTTTCGAGCGGAAACTTATGAATATTCAGCAATAGGTATCTGAAACGACGAAACTTATACTTTTTATTTTCAGGCCCTCCGAACTGATCGGCGTACCCATCGGTGAAAATGTAGATCATATCCTCGGGCTGAATGGGGATATAATGGCTGCTGAAGAGCTGTTGCTCGGCCTTATTCCCCATACCAACCGAATATCTATCACCTTTAATCTCGGTTAATTTACTGTCACGCACTAGGTATAAATTGCTAAACGCACCCGAATATTGGAGAATATTATTTTCCTTATCGATTATACAGAAGGCAACATCCATTCCATCCTTAACCAGTGCGCTATCCTCATTGTAATCTTTACTAAATGTTTGAACAACCCCTGTATTGAGTCGATTTAAAATTTCGGCTGAATCGTTTATACCCTGAACATTAGTAATATTCCTTAGAATTTCAACACCAATAATCGACATGAAAGCCCCTGGCACTCCATGCCCAGTACAATCAACAACAGCAACAAATATCTTATTCTTGGTTTCATTAACCCAGTAAAAATCACCGCTTACAATATCCTTAGGCATATAGAGCAGAAACGAATCGGGCAATAGCTTTTTAAACTGCGATACCGAGGGCATTATCGCCTCTTGAAGGCGCTTGGCATAGTTAATACTATCGGTAATATTTTTATTCTTTAGCATAAGCTCCTCTTTCTGCTTCTCCACCTCAGTCATCGCAAACTCACGCTCTTTAAGAAATTGATTGGTTCGACGAAAATGCTTTGTCCTATTTCTTAGATAAATGAAAATTGAAATCGCACCGATGACTCCATACAAACCATAGGCAATATTGCCACGCCAGAAAGGGATGTTCACAATTATTCTTAGCGTTTTCCCCTGCTCGTTCCATGTTAAATCGCTATTTGAACCTTTAACAGTAAAAATATAAGTACCCGCTTTTAGATTTGAGAATGTTGCCGAATGCTTTGTCCCCAAATCAATCCACTGCTCAGAAAGACCTAGCATTTGGTATGCGTAGAGATTATTCTCGGGGCGAGTGAAATCAAGCGATGAAAAATCGATGGTAAAAACGTTATATTCCTTAGGGATTATGACCTTGTCCAAACCTTCAACCGATAACGACTTCTTCTCTTTCACACCAAGCAATTCGAATGATGTAATGGCAATATTCGGAATCGTTTTATTTGACGTTATGGAATCGGGGAAGAAAGAGTTAAACCCGGCAATACCTCCAAAAAAAAGTTCACCCGATTTTGATTTATGGCTACAGTTAACATTAAACTCCTGACTTTGAAGCCCATCATTAACATCATATGATTTCACCAGCTCCGTTTCGGGATTTAAAACGGCTAAACCCCAGTTTGTGCTGACCCAAATCCTCCCTTTACCATCCTCTTCGATGGAGTAGATAAGGTTATTGGGTAGTCCATTGCTCTCCGTATAGAGTTTATACTTTCCGGTTGATTCGTTGAATTTATGGAGGCCACTGCTTGTGCCAACCCATAAGTATCCATTCTGATCCTCATGCAAACTCATCACTTCATTCGAGATAAGCTGCGAACCCGTGTAACTCTCATTTCGCACAAAACGGGTTACAACTTTGGTTTGTGGGTCAACTTTATTCAGCCCATTCAGCGTTCCTGCCCATACAAACCCCTTACCATCAACAATTACATCGTAAACCTCGCCCGAAGTAATCGTAGAAGAATCAGAAGGATTATGGTAGTATCCAGTCAAAACCTTACCGCTCACTTGGAACAGACCTATTTTCGTAGCAATCCAAAGATTCCCATTACGATCTTCGACAAAGGAATACACCCTATTATTCCTAAACAAACCCAAGTCGTTAATGCCTTTTAAGCGGAAGTAGTCTGTAAATTGCTTACTGCCTGCAAGGAGGAGCTGAACTCCATCTTGGGTTCCGATTAGCAGCTCGTTCTGACGATTGATGTAAAGAGTGTGAACAAAATCGTTGCAAATATTTCTATCAGCCGAGGCCAATGAGTATTGAATATTCTCACCTGTTTTCGGATTATACTGAAACAGACCAGAGCCCCACGTCCCAACCCAAATAAGACCCGAATTATCTTGAGTTAACGAAGCAATCTGATTATTGGCAAATAAAGCATTCCCGTTCGAATTCTTAGAAAAGAGTTTAAACTTAGTAGGTTTTCTATCCAATTTTATTAGCCCCTGAAATGACCCAATCCAAAGTATCCCAGATTTATCTTGAAAAAAAGAGGTGACTAATGGGGATAAATACTTCTCACCGTCTGAGTTTAACTCATCATAATTTACAAAGGTATGCGTTTTAGCATCAAAACTCAAAAAACCAAGTGCTGTGCCAATCCATAGCAATCCTGAACGATCTTCAACAATAGCGTTAATTACCGAACTTCTCAGCTTATTTGTTTTTCTCGATTTATCAAAAAAACGAATAAATGTATTGTTACTACGGTTGAACAGATTTAAACCATTATTAGTACCAATCCATAGATTCTTCTCTGAATCCTCGTATATGCACTTTACCTTATCACCGCTTATCGATTTCGGGTTTAACGGATCACAAGTAAATCGTTTATAGATATTTAGACTTCTATCTAAAAAGCATAGCCCATCCTTAGTACCAACCCAAAGGACTCCTTGCGAATCTTCATATATATCAAAATCAGAGGGGTCTGATGAGAAAGTGAACAAATCGTTAAAGTGTGGAAATCGCGTAAAGGTTTTCTTATCGTCGTTTAATTTATCGACCGACATTATGGTTTTTACCCAAATGATGCCATTCCTATCCTCATACACTTTAAAGATTCTATTGTCGCTCAGCGACAAGGGATCATCACTCTTGCTGAAATAGTTGGTAAACTTTCCCGTTTCTCTGCTAAGCATGCTCAAACCCAAGTTTGTTCCAAGCCAAATATTTCCGTCTTTATCTTCGCAGATTGAGTTAATATTATTACTTGACAGCGTAGTAGAATCAAGGGGATTGTTCCGAAATGGTTTAAAGGAGTAGCCATCGTACCGGTTTAGACCATCCTGGGTGGCAATCCATAAAAAACCGTATGAGTCTTGAATAATATCGGTAACAGTCGATTGGGTCAACCCTTTATCGATATTAAATACATTTACACGAATAGCCTTACTATAAATCGGCGTTGACAGATTGATAGTAATCAAAATGAAAAGAAAAGCTATACTATTTAATAACTTTCCCATAGGTTACGCTAAAAACTAAAAATATGAATAATAATACAATTTAATCCCTTTATAGACAGATTGCACAAATAATTACAACAAAATTTACTAATTCTAAATTCTAACAGCTGCACCGCCACCAAGCTGAAACTGATTATACGCTTCGGTTGGCGATGGGATAAATTGACCAAGGTCGAGTTTTTCCCACTTCTCGTCGATTCGTTTCTGTGTTTCAACATCCATCATCACCACGTTTGGCCAGTCTCTTGTTGGATTGTCTTGCGAATATACTTTTCTTGTCCCATCGAAAACAACATGAGCAACATTACCCTCCTGATCGTTAAAAAAATAGGTATCACGGTTAGGTTCAATATTCCCAGCCAAATACCAAATAACCATGGAGATATTACTTATAATAACCTCTTTATCTACAAGAATTATTGCTTTAAGGCTATGCAATGCGCTTACCCTAAACAACCTTGAAGTCAACTCTTTCACATTCAGAGAATCTTTTTTATCTACCGATACAATGAGGGCTGAAATCCCTTTGGAGATTAAGGCCAGGCTATATGCGCTAACCCCTAAAGGAATTGGCGACAACTCCTCCGCAACTCTTTCAGTGTCTAGATTGTAAATTTGATTGCTCTTATCCCCTTTTTTTGCTGTTGCATCGATGAACAGTTTACTACCAAAGCAGGGTCGATCCGAGGCATGATCGAGAACATCTAAAGGGCCCTTGCTGAAAAACAGGTCACTCCCTATTCCTACATTGGATGATACGACCTGAGCGAGCTGTAGCGAGTTATGTATATCAACATCCCCATCAACAGCAACCATAATCTTATTAAACATCATCTGACCAGCACCCCAAAGGGCATTCATAACCTTATAAGCATGGCCAGGGTAGCTATTTTTTATCTTAACCACCGATATATTATGCGCCACACCTTCCATGGGTAGGCTCATATCCTCAAGTTCGGGAAGCATCGATAGTCGAATAGGGGATAAAAATATCCGTTCTGTGGCTTTTGCAATATATGCATCCTCCATTGGTGGAACTCCAACAATTGTTGCTGGATAGATAGCGTTCTTTCGATGGGTTATGCAGGTTACATGAAACCTAGGATACCAATCGGCTAGAGAGTAAAATCCTGTATGATCGCCGAATGGCCCTTCCCATACTAGCTCCTCGCGAGGGTCAACATAACCCTCAATAACGAAGTCAACATCATCAGGAACCTCTAAGTCCACTGTAATACAACGCACCAATTTCACTTTTCGTTTCCGTAAAAACCCAGCAAGTATGTATTCATCAAGGTTATCGGGCATTGGGGCTGTGGCAGCATAGGTGTAAATCGGATCGCCTCCAAGAGCAACAGCAACAGGCATCAATAGTCCCCTTTTCTTATACTCCTCATAATGCCTAGCACCAACCTTATGACGGTGCCAGTGCATGCCCGTTTCGTTGGGGCTAAAAACTTGCATACGATACATGCCTACATTTCTTATTCCCGTTTCAGGGTCTTTAGTATTAACCATTGGTAGGGTTACAAATGGTCCACCATCAAACGGCCAACACTTAAGAATAGGAATTTTTGATAAATCGGGTGAAAGGTTCACCACTTGCTGGCAGATACCTTTCCCTGATATAACCGTTGGCATCCAGTCTGACATCTTTTTCAGCTGCGGAAGCATTTTAATCTTATCAAGAAACGACTCCTTGGGGCTTGCCATCTCCTTAAAAAGAGAGTTGATGTTTTCACCCACCTCATCTAAATTGTCAACGCCTAACGACAAGCACATTCTTTTTGTAGAACCAAAAAGATTGATAAGCACAGGGAAATTAGTTCCCGTATTTTCGAAGAACAATGCTTTTCCCCCTCCGGGCTGCTTTGAGAATCGATCGGTTATCTCGGTAATCTCAAGTTCAGGATTGACGAATTCTTTGACTCTGATCAGCTCATTATTCTTCTCAAGAACATCAATAAATTCGAATAAACTTTTAAATGCCATCGTTTACAATGAAGTAGATTTGTTGTGAATATATAAAAAAAAGGCCCCAGTAGTACCGGAACCTTCTCTTATTTAAAATGATTTTGATTATCTTTTAAAATACTTGAAATCACGACCAAGGTATCTTGCCGTTGAACCTAGTATTTCTTCGATTCTGATCAGCTGATTGTATTTTGCAATCCTATCAGAACGTGAAGCTGAACCCGTTTTAATTAAGCCTGTATTCAGGGCAACAGCGAGATGCGCAATGGTTGTATCCTCGGTCTCACCAGAACGATGGCTAATAATTGAGGTCATTGAGTGAATATCCGCTAAACGAACAGCATTGATAGTTTCAGTTAATGTACCAATTTGGTTAACCTTAATAAGAATACTATTAGCAGCTTTCTCGTCAATACCACGTTGCAAACGATTTACATTAGTAACAAAAAGATCATCGCCTACTATTTGAATCTTATCGCCCAAGGTTTTGTTCATTAACTTCCATCCATCCCAATCATCCTCAGCCATACCATCTTCGATTGAGATGATAGGGTATTTATCAATCCAACTTTTCCAATAATCAACCATCTGTGATGAGGTCAGCTTATCGCCTGTTGATTTATGCAGATGATAAACCTTCTCATCAGCCAGATAGTACTCCGATGAAGCAGGGTCTAATGCAAGGCATACATCGATGCCTGGCTTATAGCCAGCTTTCTCAATGGCTTGAAGAATAACCTGAATCGCCTCTTCGTTCGATTTAAGGTTTGGAGCAAATCCACCCTCATCGCCAACATTAGTTGAGTAGTTATGCTTTTTTAGAACAGATTTGAGATGATGAAAAACCTCTGCGCCCATTCTAATTGCCTCAGTAAAATTCTCGGCACCAACAGGCATAATCATGAATTCCTGAAAATCGATACTATTATCGGCGTGTGAACCACCGTTAATAATGTTCATCATAGGTATTGGTAGAGTGCATGCATTTACACCTCCAACATAGCGAAATAATGGCTGGCTTGTTGATTGCGCTGCTGCGTGAGCCACAGCGAGTGAAACACCCAAAATAGCATTTGCACCAAGGTTAGATTTATTCTCTGAACCGTCAAGTCTAATTAATGCTTCATCTATTTGTTGTTGCTCATGAACATGCATACCAACTATCTCTTCGGCAATTGTAGTATTCACATTCTCAACAGCTTTCAAAACACCTTTACCAAGGTAACGACCATTATCACCATCGCGAAGTTCAACCGCCTCGTGAACTCCAGTAGATGCTCCACTTGGAACGGCAGCACGACCAGAAAAGCCACTTTCGGTAAAAACATCAACCTCTACAGTAGGATTCCCCCTAGAATCAAGAATTTCGCGGGCATGTACACTAACTATTTGTCCCATAAATATTATATTTTAAGATTTTAAAAAACACTTGTAAAATTAATAAAAAAAGGGATATGGTTATTAACCTATCCCTTTACTCTATTCAAATAATCAGTAAGATTACTCTGTTTTCTCTTCAGTTGATTCTGGCTGAGTTTCTTCAGTCTTTGTTTCTACAACCTTAGCTTCAGCAACAGTTTCTTCCTTTTTAGCTTTAGCACCACGACGGGTTTTCTTCGCTACTGGTTTAGCAGTTTCTTTTACATAAGTTGTGTTATAATCAACTAATTCAATTATACACATATCAGCGTTATCACCCATACGAGAACCAGTTTTTAAAATTCTGGCGTAACCACCTGGACGATCCGCAACTTTTACTGCAACATCACGAAATAGTTCAGATACAGCGTATTTATCTTTTAAATAGCTAAATACAGTACGGCGTGAATGAGTGGTATCGTTCTTACCTTTAGTAATTAAAGGCTCTACGTAAGATCTTAAGGCTTTTGCTTTAGCAATGGTTGTCGTAATTCTTTTTTTAAGAATTAGCGAGGTTGCCATATTTGCAAGCATTGCCTTACGGTGAGAGCTGGTCCTGCTTAAATGGTTAAACTTCTTATTATGTCTCATCGCAGTTAATCCTTGTCAAGTTTATATTTTGCAATATCCATACCGAAGGATAAATTCATTGCCTCCAGCAGGTCTTCAAGTTCGGTAAGAGATTTCTTGCCGAAATTTCTGAATTTAAGTAGGTCGTTCTTATTGAACGATACAAGTTGACCTAAAGTCTCAACATCAGCGGCTTTCAAACAATTCAAGGCGCGAACTGAAAGGTCAAGATCAACAAGTTTGTTTTTAAGAAGCTGACGCATATGTAAAACCTCCTCATCAAACTCTTCGTTGGAGTATTTATCATCGGCATCAAGCGTAATCTTCTCATCTGAGAATAGCATGAAATGGTAGATAAGAATCTTAGCTGCTTCTTTTAGCGCATCCTTTGGATGGATAGATCCATCGGTGAAAATCTCAACGATGAGCTTTTCGTAGTCAGTTTTTTGTTCTACACGGTAGTTCTCAATCGAGTATCTAACATTCTTAATAGGGGTATGGATTGAATCGATGGGTACGATTCCAAACTCACCATCCTCGGGTTTATTCTCCTCCGAGGGGATATATCCACGACCCTTGTTAATATAGAACTCAATCTCAAGCTTAACATCAGGATCCATTCTACAAATAACCAAATCAGGGTTTAATACCTTAAAGTTACTTGTAAAGTTTGATAGGTATCCTGCTTTTAGCTCGCTCTGTCCTGAAATGTTTACGGTAACCTTTTCGTAGTCTTCTCCTTCTACTACTCTTTTAAAGCGAATCTGCTTAAGGTTGAGCACGATTTCGGTAACATCCTCCATAACACCGGGGATGGTTGTGAACTCGTGATCGACACCGGAAATCTTCATCCAGGTTATGGCATATCCTTCAAGCGATGATAGAAGGATTCTCCTCAAAGCGTTGCCCACCGTGATACCATAGCCTGGCTCAAGAGGACGAAACTCGAATTTACCGTACTGCTCGGTCGATTCAAGCATAATAACCTTATCGGGTTTTTGAAATGCCAGTATAGCCATATGGTATAGGTATTTTTACTTAGAGTAAAGTTCAACAATTAACTGCTCCTTAATATTCTCAGGGATTTCAGATCTTTCAGGGATATTTATAAATTTCCCTGCGTAAGATTCTTTATCCCACTCTAACCACGAATATTTGGTATGACGGTTAGATGAAATAGCATCGGTAATCACTTCCAACGACTTTGAACGTTCGCGAACCGCAACAACATCACCCTTTTTCAGGGTAAAAGATGCGATATTCACTACTTTGCCGTTAACAGTGATATGCCTGTGGCTAACAAGTTGACGAGCAGCGGCCCTGGTTGGAGCTAATCCGAAACGGTAAACAACGTTATCGAGTCTTGCCTCGAGAAGTTGTATTAGTATTTCACCAGTGATACCTTTGCTCTGTGAAGCTTTATGGAATAGGTTCTCAAACTGTTTCTCAAGAACTCCGTAAATAAATTTAGCTTTTTGCTTCTCTTGAAGTTGTACGCCATACTCCGATAATTTCTTCCTTTTTTTAGAAACCCCATGCATTCCTGGAGGGTAGTTCTTCTTCTCGTAATATTTGTCTGGTCCAAAAATGGGCTCACCAAACTTACGGGCGATTCTAGTACGTGGTCCAATATATCTTGCCATTACTTAAAAAAGTTTATTTATTAGTAGATTAATAAACCGTTAAACCCTACGACGTTTGGGTGGACGGCATCCATTATGAGGAAGCGGAGTCACATCAACGATTTCAGTTACTTCGATTCCGGTTGCGTTAATAGTACGCATTGCAGATTCACGTCCTGATCCTGGTCCTTTTACAAAAACCTTAACCTTACGTAAGCCTAAGTCGTAAGCGACCTTGGAGCAATCAGCGGCTGCAGTTTGGGCAGCGTATGGAGTATTCTTTTTAGAACCTCTAAAGCCCATCTTTCCCGATGATGACCAAGATATAACCTGACCAGTGCTATTGGTTAAGGAAATAATAATATTGTTGAAGGAAGAGTGGATGTGAGCTTGACCCACTGGATCTACTTTAACTACTTTCTTCTTTACTGTTCCTGTCTTCTTTGCCATAGTTATTTCCTATTTAGTAGCTTTTTTCTTATTGGCAACGGTTTTCTTGCGACCCTTACGAGTACGCGCATTGTTCTTGGTACTTTGACCTCTTACGGGCAAGCCAAGACGATGTCGAATTCCGCGATAACATCCAATATCCATCAACCTTTTGATGTTAAGCTGTACAGATGATCGGAGTTCGCCCTCTACTTTATAGCCATCATTAAGGATAGAGCGGATTGCGTTGATATTATCATCGTTCCAGTCTTTAACCTTAACGTCGTAGCCCACTCCTGCTTGTTCCAGGATTTTGCGTGCGCTACTACGGGCTATACCGTAGATGTAAGTTAGGGCAACCTCTCCCCTTTTGTTCTTTGGCAAGTCTACACCAACGATTCGTGCCATATTTTTACTTTAAAAAATTAGGGTACAAAGTTAATTAAATTTATTTATCCTTGACGTTGTTTAAACTTTGGATTTTTTTTATTAATCACATACAAACGTCCATTACGCCTAACGATTTTACAATCGGCACTGCGCTTCTTAATTGATACTCTTACTTTCATCGTAACAAAGTGTTATCAAATGTTTATTTATACCTAAAAGTAATTCTACCTTTAGTTAAATCATAAGGCGACATTTCAACCCTAACCTTATCCCCAGGAAGAATCTTGATGTAGTGCATCCTCATCTTGCCTGATATATGAGCGGTAATTACGTGCCCATTATCCAGTTCTACTCTAAACATAGCATTTGATAGAGCCTCGATAATCGTTCCGTCCTTCTCAATTGCAGGTTGCTTTGACATATTGCCTCCTAATTAGCTGCTTTTAAAACTTCATCAATGTACTTAAAGGTAGATAATCGTTCTGCCTTATTTTTTCTAATAACTACCGCAAGTTCAAAATGTGCTGAGGGTTTCCCATCAGCCGTTCTGATAGTCCACCCGTCGCGCTCCTGAATTACCCCTTTCCCCCCCATGTTAATCATAGGTTCAATACAGATAACCATTCCGCTTACTAATTTTGGCCCATTGCCTCTAGCACCATAATTCGGTACTTCAGGTTTTTCGTGCATGTTACGACCAAGACCATGTCCTACCAACTCTCGAACAACCGAGTATCCATTCGTTTCAGCATGATGCTGAACTGCATTGGATATATCCCCTACTCTTAATCCATCAACAGCTTTGTCGATTCCTAGCTCCAAGCATTCACGGGTTACCTTAATCAGCCGCTGCACTTCAGGCGATACTTCACCAATTGTAAAGGTGTAAGCCGAATCACCATAAAAACCGTGCAGAAAGGTTCCGCAATCTACGGATACTATGTCGCCATCCTTTAAAGCAACGCTCTTGGGGATGCCGTGTACTACAGCGCTATTAACTGACGTACAAAGAGTATTCGGGTAACCGTTGTATCCAAGAAATCCTGGTTTTGCTCCATTATCCCTTATATACTCCTCAGCCCTCTTATCGAGTTCGAGGGTTGTTACCCCGGGACGAATCAATTTTGCAACCTCGGCTAATGTTTTTGAAACAAGTTCATTGTTTAGCCGAAGTAACTCAATCTCCTCCTCCGTTTTTGCCAATATCATTAGATAAAGAACTTAACTTAATCTGCCTAATTACCGGTTCTTCCTTTAATTCTACCGCTCTTCATAAGGCCATCGTAATGCCTCATGAGCAGGTGACTTTCGATTTGCTGAAGCGTATCAAGCACAACACCCACTAGAATGAGCAGCGATGTTCCACCGAAGAACTGAGCAAACTGATTATTCACTCCTAACATACCTGCAAAAGCAGGTAATATAGCAACTATTGCTAAAAAGATTGAACCGGGAAGAGTTATTCTCGACATGATAGTATCGAGGTACTCTACTGTTTTTTTCCCAGGTTTAACCCCTGGAATAAATCCACCATTCTTCTTCATATCCTCAGCCATCTGGTTAGGATTGATTGTAATGGCAGTATAAAAATATGTAAATGCAATAATTAGCAATGCATAGGTAAAGTTATACCAAAAACCGTACATATTCGAAAATGCTGCTGCAATACCGTTTGTAGCTTCGCTATCAAACTTTGTTAGCATCATTGGCACAAACATTAATGCTTGTGCAAAGATGATAGGCATAACCCCAGCTGCATTAACCTTTAAAGGAATATACTGTCGAACTCCACCATACTGCTTATTACCCACAATACGCTTTGCATACTGTACAGGTATTTTTCTTGTTCCCTGAATCAATAGGATTGAGAACATGAAGATTGCAAATAGCAATATCATTTCAAATAGGAACATAACCAATCCACCACCGGCAACCTCTTCAATTCTTGAAGCAAACTCGGCCACCAATGCGTGAGGTAAACGAGCAATAATACCAATCATAATAATCATTGATATACCGTTACCAATTCCCTTATCGGTTATCTTCTCGCCGAGCCACATAACAAACATGGTTCCAGCTATTAGGATAATTGTAGAAGAAATGGTAAAAAATGCACCGCTCAGTGCAAATGCAGATTCAGGTAATTGATAGTGTAGGTTCGTTAGGTATGCAGGTGCTTGTAATGCAAGAATAATTACCGTTAGATAACGTGTAATCTGGTTCATCTTACGACGACCACTCTCACCTTCCTTTTGTAACCTTTGGAAATAAGGAATTGCAATACCAAGTAGCTGAACTACGATTGAGGCAGAGATGTAAGGCATGATACCCAAGGCAAAAATTGAGGCATTCTGAAAAGCACCTCCCGAAAACATATCGAGAAGACCCATAATGCCCTCGCTTGTTTGCGCCTTTAAACCAGCAAGTTGCGATGGATCGATGCCAGGTAATACCACATAGCTACCCAAGCGATAAATCAACAGAATACCAAGCGTATAGAGAATTCGCTGACGCAAATCCTCTATCTTGGCAATATTCTTTATAGTATTAATAAAAGCTTTCATCAAACTATAGTTTTACAGCTGTACCATTTTGTGCTTCAATTGCTTCAACGGCTTTCTTAGAGAAAGCGTGAGCCTTAACGTCAATCTTTATTGACAGCGTCCCATTTCCAAGGATTTTGATGTTATCGTTCTTGGAAGCAAAGCCCGCATCGATTAAAGTTTGTATGTCGATGGTCGATAAACCATTCTTTTCCGCTAGTAATTGTAAAACATCAACATTGATGGCTTTGTACTCCTTGCGAAATCTATTCTTAAACCCATATTTGGGTAAGCGTCTCTGCAATGGCATCTGACCACCTTCGAAGCCTGCCTTTCTGGAGTAACCAGATCGTGACTGTGCCCCTTTATGACCTCTTGTAGAGGTTCCTCCGTGACCAGAACCCTGTCCACGACCAATTCTCTTATCGTGATGAGTAGAACCTTTTGCAGGTGTTAAGTTATTTAAATTCATAGTTGAAATTGCATTTTTAATGTTTATGCAAGCTATTATTCAACGCGTACAAGGTGCTTAACCTTTTCAATCATACCAAGTATTTGAGGAGTTGCCTCGTGCTCTACGGAGTGATTGATACGTCTTAGGCCAAGAGATTCGAGGTTTAAGCGCTGGCGCTTCGAACTCCCGATTTTACTCCTGATTTGTGTAACTTTTACTTTAGCCATAGTTTCTTAATCTAACCGTTAAACACTTTATTTAAAGAAACTCCACGGAGTTCGGCAATGCTTTGAGCATCTCTAAGTTCGAGAAGTGCCATAACAGTTGCCTTAACCAAGTTATGAGGGTTCGATGAACCCTTAGATTTTGCCAATACGTCAGTAACACCAACGCTCTCAAGCACGGCGCGCATAGCACCACCTGCTTTTACGCCAGTACCATGCGATGCGGGTTTAATAAAAACGCTCGCACCACCATATTTAGCTATCTGCTCGTGAGGGATAGTCCCTTTAAAAACAGGAACCTTAACCAAGTTCTTCTTAGCGTCCTCTACACCCTTGGATATTGCGGTTGTTACCTCGCTTGCTTTACCAAGGCCATACCCAACAATACCATTCTCGTTTCCAACAACAACAATTGCTGAAAAGCTGAATGTACGACCACCTTTAGTAACCTTGGTTACCCTTTGAATGCTAACCAACCTATCTTTAAGTTCAAGATCGCTGGATTTAACTCTTCTTATATTCGTATTTGCTGACATATCCACTAGATTTTTAGTCCGCCTTCTCTTGCTGCATCAGCCAAAGCCTTAACACGGCCATGATATAGGTAACCATTGCGGTCGAAAACAACCTCTGAGATACCTTTTTCTATTGCAACCTTAGCGGCGAGTTGTCCTACAAGACGAGCCTGTTCGGTTTTATTAATACTGGTTTTCTCCTTAATATCTTTAACTAACGACGATGTAGCAGCAAGTGTAACGCCTTTTGAATCATCGACAAGTTGAACATAGATATCAGTGTTGCTCCTGAAAACCGTTAAACGGGGCTTCTCGGTAGTACCGGAAATTTTCTTGCGGATTCTCCTCTTGATTCGGAGTCGTCTCTCTGATTTTGTCAAAGCCATTTTCAAACAGTTTTAATCAGGTTATGCACTTGCTGATTTACCAGCTTTTCTTCTTAATACTTCGCCTACAAACTTAATACCCTTGCCTTTGTATGGTTCAGGTTTTCTGAGTGAGCGAATTTTCGCTGCTACTACTCCAATGAGTTGCTTATCTATGCTTCGTAGGGTTATAGTAGGGTTCCCTCTACGCTCAGTTTTAGCTTCTACTTTTACTTCGCTTGGAAGTAAAACATGAATATCATGTGAAAAGCCAAGGCTAAGTTCTAGAACTTGTCCTTTAGCTTCGGCCTTGTAACCGACACCGACTAATTCTTGCTGAAGTTCCCATCCCGTCGAAACACCAATAACCATATTATTGATTAGTGCACGGTATAAACCATGCATTGAACGATGACGTTTTTGGTCTGTTGGTCTGGTGAGAACAACAGAATCTCCCTCCAAGTTAATAGCGATGTCAGGGTCAACTTTCTGGGATAGCTCCCCCAGAGGGCCTTTTACGCTTACCACATTATCGGCGCTAATTTTAACGCTTACACCCTTTGGTAAGTTTACAGGTTTTTTTCCGATCCTCGACATTTGTAATTATTGTTAGATATTAGTAAACATAGCATAGCACTTCACCGCCAACCTTCTTAACGCGAGCTTCCTTTTCAGTCATTACGCCGTGTGAGGTGGTGATGATAGCGATACCTAAACCGTTAAGAACGCGGGGCAGTTCGTCTGCACCAACATAACGTCTTAATCCGGGGCTACTTACGCGCTCGATATGCTTGATAGCACTCTTCTTTGTTTCAGGGTTATACTTTAGCGCAATTTTAATCTTACCCTGTTTATCATCCTCTTCAAGTTTATAGTTGAGAATATAACCCTTTTCAAAAAGAATACGTGTTATATCTTTCAATATGTTTGAAGCGGGAATTTCAACCACACGGTGGTTCGCCATAATGGCGTTCCTTAACCGGGTTAAATAATCTGCAATTGGGTCGGTAATCATTTCAATTATTATTATAAGTTTTACCAACTAGCTTTTTTAATTCCGGGGATCAAACCATTAGAAGCCATTTCTCTAAAGGTAATCCTGCTGATTCCGAATTGACGCATGTATCCGCGTGGCCTTCCGGTTAGCATGCAACGATTGCGTAAACGAATAGGGTTCGAATTTTTTGGCAGCTTTTGCAAACCAATATAATCGCCTTCCTCTTTAAGTTTAGCACGCTTTTCAGCATACTTTGCAATGAGCTTTGCACGTTTAACCTCACGGGCTTTCATCGACTCTTTAGCCATACACTAGTTCTTTTTAGCGTTTTTAAATGGTAATCCAAATTCGCGGAGTAAGGCATACGCCTCTTCATCAGATTTAGCTGAGGTAACAATGGTTATCTCCATGCCAAGAATCTTGTTAATCTTATCGATATCGATTTCTGGAAAGATAATCTGCTCCTGAACTCCGAGTGTGTAGTTTCCACGACCGTCAAATTTATCGCTAATCCCTTTAAAATCACGAATACGGGGCAGTGAAACGTTGTTAAGCCTTTCGAGAAACTCGTACATACGTTCGCGGCGAAGTGTAACCTTCAACCCGATGGGTACGCCCTTACGAAGTTTAAAGTTAGAGATATCCTTGCTAGAGTTGGTTTGGATAACTTTCTGACCAGAAATATTGGTAAGCTCGTTCTGAGCGTTCTCAATAATTTTTTTATCAGCAACAGCTTGTCCGATACCCTGATTGATAACAATCTTCTCTATACGGGGAACCTGCATTACGCTTTTGTATTTGAATTCCTTCATTAATGCAGGAATTATCTCCTCGTTGTATTTTTTCTTGAGGTTTGGTACGTATTCCATTACTTAATCTCCTCTCCTGATTTTTTAGAAAAGCGAACTAATTTCCCTTTATCGTTTAGTCTGCGACCAATTCTGGTTGCTTTACCGGATGTAGGGTCAATTAGCATGAGGTTCGAAATATGAACCGGAGCTTCCTTTTTAATAATTCCGCCTTGGGGGTGCTTTGCATTGGGTTTAGTATGCTTGGATACCATGTTAACACCTTCAACGATTGCACGGCTGTCTTTAATAACAACGCTAAGCACTCGTCCTTGCTGTCCTTTGGATTCTCCAGAGTTAACGAACACCAAATCCCCTTTTTTTATGTGTAACTTACTTGCCATCAGTGTAATTATTTACTTGTTATAATACCTCTGGTGCCAGGGATACAATTTTCATATAGCTATCGCGTAGTTCTCTGGCAACTGGACCGAAAATACGCGTACCGCGAATTTCACCAGTTGTATTAAGAAGAACGCAAGCATTATCATCAAAACGAATGTATGATCCGTCTGGACGTCGCATCTCTTTTTTAGTGCGAACCACTACAGCCTTGGTAACAGTACCCTTCTTAACTTCTCCGCCTGGCAAAGCACTTTTTACAGTAACTACAATTTTATCGCCTATGCGGGCATAGCGTTTAGCTGTACCACCAAGTACTCTGATGCAAAGCACTTCCTTTGCACCGCTGTTATCAGCAACTGATAATCTACTCTCTTGTTGTATCATGGCTACTTAGCTTTTTCAATGATTTCAACTAATCTCCAACCCTTCGTTTTACTTATAGGGCGGACCTCCATAATTCTTACAACATCACCTACACTTGAAGTGTTGGCTTCGTCATGAGCGTAGAATTTGGTAGTTTTATTAACAAACTTACCGTAGATTGGGTGTTTTACTTTTCGTTTAACTGCAACCACGATGGATTTTTCCATCTTGTTGCTTAAAACAACCCCAATTCTCTCCTTACGTAAATTTCTTGTATTTTCTTCCATCGCTGTTTAACTTTTCTTGTTCTCTTGAAGTTTACGCTCGCCGAGTATCGTTTTTAATCTTGTAATATTCTTGCGAGTTACTGTAATCTTCATAGGATTATCGAGGGGCGAAATATTATGATTTAGCTTAAGCTTAAGCAGCTGTGCCACTTCATTTTCAATACGCTCCTCCAGCTCCTTGGTTGTTAGTTCTCTTATCTCTGCTGTTTTCATAGCTCGTTAGATAGTTGTTTCGGTGTAATCGTTACGAACAACGAACTTAGTTGCAATGGGAAGCTTTTGCGCTGCTAAGCGTAATGCTTCCTTTGCTACCTCGTACGATACTCCTTCGGCTTCAATAATGATTCTTCCAGGAGTTATAGGAGCAACGAATCCCTCAGGTGCACCTTTACCTTTACCCATACGAACTTCGGCTGGTTTTTTGGTTATGGGTTTATCTGGGAATATACGGATCCATATTTGACCTTCACGTTTCATATAACGGGTCACTGCCTGACGAGCAGCTTCAATTTGGCGACCGGTAATCCATGTGCCTTCCAGCGCCTTGATACCGAATGAACCGAATGCTAGCTGATGTCCTCGCTGTGCATTACCTTTCATGCGGCCTTTCTGCTGCCTCCTGAACTTAGTTTTCTTTGGCTGTAACATTTCCTAATAGTTCTTTTAGTTCTTTAAACTATTTCCTTTTCTTTCTTGGTCCGCGCTGTTGCTTACCTTGATGATTGTTAGTATGTGCTGGAGTATTAGCAGCGGTCGTTCCGATGTTTGGAGACAAATCGCGCTTTCCATATACTTCACCATTACAGATCCATACCTTAATTCCAATTAAGCCTACTTTGGTGTGAGCCTCAGCAAGTGCATAATCGATATCGGCACGGAAGGTGTGTAGAGGAATTCGTCCTTCTTTGTAAGTTTCGGAACGAGCCATTTCAGCTCCACCTAAACGTCCAGAGATTTGAACTTTAATACCTTCAGCTCCCATCCTAATGGTAGAAGCAATAGTCATTTTAATGGCACGGCGGTGAGATATACGTCCTTCAATCTGGCGAGCGATATTGTTACCAACGATAACAGCATCTAGTTCTGGACGTTTCACTTCATAGATATTGATCTGAATCTCTTTTTTGGTGATTTTCTTAAGTTCTTCCTTAAGTTTATCAACCTCTTGACCACCTTTACCGATAATGATGCCTGGTCGGGCTGTATGTACTGTAACAGTGATCAGTTTCAGCGTACGCTCAATGACAATCTTTGAGATGCTGGCTTTTGCAAGCCTCGCGCTGAGGTATTCGCGTATTTTGCTGTCCTCAACGATTTTTTGAGCATAGTTGTTTCCACCATACCAGTTAGAATCCCATCCTTTGATGATTCCTAACCTATTTGCTATTGGATTAACTTTATTTCCCATCTAGCTAATTTTTTTGAGTATCGTTATTTACTGCACTGTCTAAAACAACGGTAACGTGATTCGAATGCTTACGAATTCTATGTGCACGTCCCTGAGGAGCGGTCCTGATACGTTTTAGTTGTTTTCCTTGATCAACAAATATTTCCTTTACAAAAAGGTTTGCTTCTTCAAGGCGAACGCCTTCGTTTTTCGCTTGCCAGTTGGCAACAGCTGAAAGAAGTAGTTTCTCAACCTTAACTGATGCTTCTTTTGAGGTAAACTTCAGTATATTAAGGGCAGTATTAACTTCTTTACCACGTATCATATCTACAACCAAACGCATTTTGCGTGGAGATGATGGGCAGTTGCGGAGAATTGCAAAAGCCTTCTTCTTTTTCTCCTCCTTGATCTGGTTGGCCATTAATTGTTTTCTTGCACCCATTGCTAAGTTTCTTTAAAAATCAATTCACTTATTTGTTCTTATTACCTGAATGCCCACGGAAGGTACGAGTTGGAGCAAATTCGCCAAGCTTATGCCCTACCATGTTTTCGGTAACATATACCGGGATAAACTTATTCCCGTTGTGAACTGCTATGGTATGTCCAACAAATTCAGGAGAAATCATAGACCTTCTTGACCATGTTTTTAAAACTGTCTTCTTTGTAGCAGAATTCATTTCCCCTACTCGTCTTTCTAGTTTATAGTCAATAAAGGGGCCTTTTTTGAGTGATCGACTCATAGCTTATAATTTATCTAATTACTTTTTCCTGCGTTCTACAATAAACTTGTTGGAGCTGTTCTTCGGAGAGCGTGTCTTATAACCCTTAGCAGGGATACCCTTGCGTGAGCGTGGGTGACCTCCAGAAGCACGACCTTCACCACCACCCATTGGGTGATCAACAGGGTTCATTGCAACTCCTCTGGTGCGAGGACGGCGTCCTAACCAACGTGTACGACCTGCTTTACCTGATTTCTCAAGTGCATGGTCGGAGTTAGAAACAGCACCAATCGTAGCTTTACACTCTGTTAGAATCATTCGAGTTTCACTGCTAGGCATCTTAATGATAACGTACTTACCCTCACGAGCAAGAAGTTGTGCATAAGAACCTGCGCTTCGAGCCAGCTGACCACCTTGACCAGGGCGTAGCTCGATGTTGTGAATCAAAGTACCCATCGGAATCTCCGATAGGTATAGCGCGTTGCCAATTTCGGGGGCAACCCCCATACCTGACATAATAACTTGACCTACTTTTAGGCCATTCGGTGCAATGATGTAACGTTTCTCACCATCTGAGTACTCAACCAATGCGATTCGTGCAGTTCTGTTCGGGTCGTATTCAATAGTTTTCACTACTGCTTCAACTCCATCGCGCTCACGCATAAAATCGATAAGCCTGTATCTGCGCTTATGACCGCCACCTACATAGCGCATGGTCATGCGGCCTTGGTTGTTCCTACCACCAGTCCTTTTTATCGGACGGATTAGGGATTTCTCAGGTGTTGAGGTTGTTATCTCTTCGAAAACACCTATAACTTTATGTCTCTGTCCTGGTGTAACAGGTTTTAGTTTCCTTACAGCCATTCTACTTAAATGTTGCTATAAAAATCAATCTTTTCACCTTCTTTTAACGTTACTATGGCCTTTTTGAAGCTATTTGCGCGTCCTGATAAGAAACCTGAACGGGTATAGCGTGATTTCAATTTACCTGCGTAACGAATTGTATTTATCGAATCGACGGTTACACCGTATAACTCTTCTATGGCCTTTTTAATCTCTAACTTGTTGGCGCTTTTCTCAACAATAAAGCCGTATTGGCTCAACTTGTCGCTCAAGCGTTCCATCTTCTCAGTTACTATTGGCCTAATCAAAATGTTCATCGCTCTTTTTGTTTATGATACTTTAAACATCTTATGTAATACGTCAACCGAACTCTCTACCAGAATAATTGTGTTCGCATCAAGAACTTCGTATGTATTTAAAGATGAGGCTAGTACAACTTTTTGTTTCTGTAAATTTCTGGAGGACAAATATATATTTTTATTTGGTTCACTTAACACAAATAAAGACTTTTTGTCGTTCAAGTTAAGATTATTGCAGATTGAGATAAACTCCTTGGTTTTTGGAACTTCGAAATTGAAGTCTTCAATAACTACGATTTTATTCTCAATGGCTTTATGAGCTAAAGCGCTCTTACGAGCTAACTGCTTAACCTTTTTGTTGAGTTTAGATTCATAATCACGTGGCCTTGGACCGAATACACGTCCACCTCCACGGAATAGGGGGGATTTTATGCTACCAGCACGTGCAGTACCAGTACCTTTTTGCTTCTTCAGTTTGCGAGTACTTCCGGATATTTCGTTTCGCTCTTTCGATTTGGATGTACCTTGACGTTGATTGTTAAGGTATTGCTTAACATCAAGATAAATTGCATGATCGTTAGGTTCAATGGCAAAGATTGTGTCATTGAGGTCGATCTTTCTTCCGGTTTCCTTTCCAGCTATATTTAGTACGTTTATTTCCATTATTTCTCAATAATTAAATATGAACCCTTAGCTCCTGGAATAGAACCCTTGATAAGCAGCAAGTTGCTCTCTGGGATCACTTTTAAAACTCGAAGATTAGTGATCTTTACTTTATCACCACCTGTACGTCCGGGTAATCTCTTACCAGGGAAAACACGTGATGGAAAGGATGATGCACCCATAGAACCGGGAGCGCGAAGACGGTTGTGCTGTCCGTGGGTTTGGCCGCCTACGCCGCCAAATCCGTGACGCTTAACAACGCCTTGAAATCCTTTACCTTTGGTAATACCTGAAACATCAACCCATTTGTCGTCGTTGAAGATATCGACCGTGATAACATCGCCTAGCTGGCTTTCGCTATTCCAATCTCTAAACTCAACAATCTTACGCTTTGGAGTTGTGTTCGCTTTTTTGAAGTGACCTAACAAAGGTCGTCCGGTGTGCTTCTCCTTCTTGTCATCAAAAGCGAGCTGAATGGCGTTATAACCATCCGTTTCGTTAGTTCTGACCTGAGTGACAACGCAGGGACCAGCTTCAATCACAGTGCATGGTATATTCTTACCCTCGGCACTGAATACGGAAGTCATTCCGATTTTACGTCCAATTAATCCTGCTGACATTTTTTAGTCAATTAATGATCAAACTCATACTTTAATTTCTACTTCGACTCCGCTTGGAAGTTCGAGCTTCATGAGAGCATCGATAGTCTTCGGGGTGGAGCTGTAGATGTCGAGTAAACGCTTGAAAGAGCTGAGTTCAAATTGCTCTCTCGATTTTTTGTTAACGAACGTGGAGCGGTTCACAGTAAAAATTCGCTTATGTGTTGGAAGCGGAATGGGACCACTCACCACAGCGCCTGTTGCTTTAACAGTCTTCACGATTTTCTCGGCAGACTTGTCAACCAGGTTGTGGTCATACGATTTTAGTTTAATTCTAATTTTCTGGCTCATTGTTATTACTGCTAAGTAATTTTTATTCTTCTTCCTTAATTACTTTACCACTAGTGCTTTCAATAATATTCTTTGCAATGTTGGCAGGAACCTCAGCATAGTATGAAAACTCCATGGTTGAAGTTGCTCTTCCTGATGTAAGCGTACGAAGTACAGTTACATAACCGAATTGCTCGGACAGGGGCACTTTGGCTTTAATAACGCGGGCAACACCTTTTGATTCCATACCAGTGATCTGTCCACGGCGTTTGTTGAAATCGCCGATAACATCACCCATGTACTCCTCGGGGGTTACCACTTCTACTGCCATAATGGGCTCAAGAATGATTGGGCTGGCTTTAGGGCAGATATGACGGAATGCTTGACGTGCGCAAATTTCGAACGATAGTGCATCGGAGTCAACAGCATGGAATGAACCATCCTTTAATGTCACCTTCATGCTAGGCATTGAATAACCAGCAAGTACACCATTTTTCATTGCTTGCGTAAATCCTTTTTCTACAGGAGGAACAAACTCCTTAGGAATATTTCCGCCTTTGACATCGTTTATGAATTGTAATCCGGTTACGCCCTCATCGGCTGGTCCAATTTCGAACACGATATCAGCAAATTTACCTCTACCACCTGATTGTTTCTTGAACACTTCACGATGGTTAACGGTTTTTGTGATAGTTTCTCTATAGGCAACCTGAGGTGCTCCCTGATTAATGTCAACGCTAAATTCTCTTCGAAGACGATCCACGATGATCTCGAGATGAAGCTCGCCCATACCTCTGATAATGGTTTGACCACTATCCTCATCGGTATTAACTCTAAAAGTTGGATCCTCCTCAGAAAGCTTGTTTAAAGCAATTCCGAGTTTATCCATATCCTTTTGGGTTTTTGGTTCGATGGCAAGTCCGATAACGGGCTCAGGGAAAGTCATTGACTCAAGTGCGATGGGGTGTTTCTCGTCGCAAATAGTATCGCCAGTACGTAGATCTTTGAAACCTACTGCTGCACAAATATCACCTGCTTCGCAAAATTCGATTGGGTTCTGTTTATTCGCGTGCATCTGGTAAAGACGACTAATACGATCTTTTTTACCATTACGTACGTTATAAACATAGCTCCCGCTATCAATTTTACCTGAGTAAACACGTATGAAAGCTAACCGACCAACATAAGGGTCGGTAGCAATTTTAAACGCTAGCCCGCAGAATGGTTCTTTGATATCGGGTTTGCGAGTTTCTTCTTTTTCAGAATCAGGGTTCATACCTGTAACCGCACCTTTATCGAGGGGGCTAGGTAGGAATGCGATAACCGCATCGAGTAACCGCTGAACTCCTTTATTTTTGAAAGCAGCACCACAAAGCACAGGTATAATCGCCATGTTTATGGTTGCCTTACGAATAGTTTCAATCATCTCCTCCTGAGTGATTGACTCAGGATTATCAAAGAAACGCTCGAGTAAATCATCGTTAAACCCAGCAACAGCCTCAATGAGCTTTGCCCGCCATTCAGCGGCTTCATCTTTCATGTCAGAAGGAATATCTTCGTATCTGGCACTAAGGGTTTTTGTTTCAGGATCATCAAACCAGATAATCGCTCTATTCTCGATTAAATCTACAACACCTCTAAAGGTATCTTCAGCACCGATAGGCAGCTGAATTGGTATTGGGTTTGCACCAAGTTTTTCTTTAATCTGGCTAACAACTGATAGGTAATCGGCACCTGTACGATCCATCTTGTTGACGAATGCGATACGTGGAACACCGTACTTATCGGCCTGACGCCAAACCGTTTCGCTTTGTGGCTCAACGCCACCAACAGCACAAAACGTTGCAACGGTACCATCAAGTACGCGAAGCGAACGTTCAACTTCTACAGTGAAATCAACGTGACCCGGTGTATCAATAATGTTAACTTGATATTGCTGATCGTTATACTTCCAAAAAGTAGTAGTTGCGGCAGATGTAATAGTAATACCTCTCTCCTGCTCCTGAACCATCCAGTCCATGGTAGCAGCTCCATCGTGAACCTCTCCAATTTTATGTGTTTTACCCGTATAATAGAGAATACGCTCGGTGGTGGTTGTCTTACCGGCGTCGATGTGGGCCATGATCCCTATATTACGCGTAAACCTTAAATCTCTGCTCATTCTTTAATCCTTCTATCTCTTAAATTTCTCAACTACTAAAATCTGAAATGAGCAAAAGCTTTATTGGCTTCAGCCATTTTATGCATATCCTCTTTCTTCTTGAAAGCAGCACCTTCCTCGTTGAAGGCAGCCATAATTTCAGCAGCAAGCTTATCGCTCATGCCTCTACCGGTGCGCTTACGTGAGTAAAGAATCATGTTTTTCATTGAGAGAGATATCTTACGATCGGGACGCACTTCCATAGGAACTTGGAATGTTGCACCACCAACGCGGCGACTTTTAACCTCAACCTGTGGGGTGATGTTCTCAAGCGCTTTTTTCCAAACATCAAGAGGAGCCTTTTCAGAGTCCTTCATCTTATTAGAGACAATCTCCAACGCATCGTAAAAGATGTTAAACGATACGCTCTTCTTCCCACTTAACATTAACATGTTAACGAAACGGGTAACCAAAGTATCGTGAAACTTTGGATCGGGAAGAATAATTCGTTTTTTTGGTTTAGCTTTTCTCATCGCTATTAAATCTTCAAGAGTTTAATGTTATTTTTTCTTAGGTCTCTTAGTACCATACTTCGAACGGCGTTGATTTCTACCTTCTACGCCAGAAGCATCGAGAGTACCTCGAATTAAGTGGTAACGTACACCGGGTAAATCTTTTACCCTGCCACCACGAATTAGTACAATGGAGTGCTCTTGAAGATTGTGACCTTCTCCAGGGATGTAGGCATTCACCTCCTTACCGTTGGTAAGCCTAACCCTTGCAACCTTTCTCATAGCCGAATTCGGCTTTTTAGGAGTAGTGGTGTACACACGTACACATACCCCGCGTCTTTGCGGACAAGAATCGAGCGCAGGCGCTTTACTCTTATCTACCAGCTTTGACCTTCCTTTTCTTACTAGCTGTTGAATTGTAGGCATATAAACACTAAATATTTAATTAAAAATACGTTACAAAATGGGTTCGCAAAGGTATTCGTTTTTTTCAAAATACCACAATTTTCAACCTTTTTTTATTGCAAATTAATCAATTAGGTTAAAAAGTGTTAGCGAGGGCGCAAAAGTAGAGCTTTTTAATCAATATGCAAGCCCAATCGGCAGTATATTAATAAAGTTATTTTCTGATTTACAATTAATAGAAATAATAGGGGTTGAAATAACTGTTACAATCCTGTTTTATAGACATTTAAACATTACTCTATTGGTAAAATAACCCATAAATAAATATTTTTTAAAGCAAGTTGCTAAGAATTAAGCGAGTTGATAGTAGATTTCAACTTCGCTATGGTAAAATGCTGTTTATATCAAAATTTTACTATTTTTGGGAGGTTTAAAAATAGGGTAGTTCCAAAATTGAATTGATTAGCGAATTATACCTTATTATATAGGAGCATATTTATTACGAGAGTTAATTTTTTAATAAAATAACAATTTTAATACTGTGTAAGGATGAAAACTTATCTTACTAATCAAATCAAGAATGTGGCCCTGCTGGGGAATACCGGCTCAGGCAAAACACTTCTAGCCGAGTCGATGATGTTTGAGGGTAAAGTTATTGAACGAAAAGGGACTATTGAGGGGAAGAGCACTGTTTCGGACTACTCTGAGATAGAGCAACAAAATCAACGTTCCATTTTTTCCACTATCCTTTATACCGAATTTCTCGATCGAAAATTAAATATTATAGATACTCCAGGATCCGATGATTTTGTCGGAGCAGTTATTTCGGCAATGCGACCAACGGATACCGTTATTATGGTAATTAATGCGCAGTATGGCGTTGAGGTTGGAACCGAAATTTTCAACCGCCACGCTGACAACATGCACAAACCCATGGTTATTGCAATTAACCAACTCGATCAGGAAAAGGCGAATTTCGAACAAACCTTTGAGTCGATTAAGCAGAGCTTTGGTAAAAAGGTGGTTTTAGTTCAATACCCTATCAATCCAGGCACTGAGTTCAACGCATTTATTGATGTGTTGACCATGAAACTTTATAAATTCAAGGGTGACACTGGTATTCGTGAAGAGTTCCCAATTCCTGCTGAGGAGATGGATAAAGCAACTGAACTTCATAATACGCTAGTTGAAGCCGCTGCTGAAAACGATGAGTCTTTAATGGAAAAGTTCTTTGAACAAGGCTCATTAAGCGAGGATGAGATGCGTAAAGGATTATCGGCGGGTGTTACATCGCGAAATATTTTCCCAGTATTCTGTACATCAGGGAAAAGGAACATTGGTACAAAGCGTTTGATGGACTTCATTATCAACGTTGCGCCGAATCCAAGTGAAAGCGCAATGCCAAAGCATGAAGGCGATAAAGAGGTTAAATGCGATGCTTCGGCACCTACTTCCCTTTTCATATTCAAAACTTCCGTAGAGCCCCATATCGGTGAGATTAACTATTTCAGGGTGATGTCGGGAAAAGTAACCGAGGGAATGGATTTGGTGAATAGCAATAACGATTCTAAAGAGCGAATTGCTCAGCTATTCGTAGTAGCTGGTAAGAATAGAAACAAGGTGACCGAAATGGTAGCTGGAGATATTGGAGCAACCATTAAACTGAAAAGCACCAAGACCAATCATACTCTTGCCGTTTCTGCCCTTGGCGGTATCAAGTTCGAACCGATGACTTTCCCTAATTCAAAGTTCCGCACAGCAATTAGCGCAAAAAACGAGGCGGACACTGAAAAGATGGGAGAACTGCTAAACCGAGCTCATCAGGAGGATCCAACCATAATCGTTGAGCATTCCAAAGAGCTACGTCAAATAATTCTTTCGGGTCAAGGGGAGCACCATTTAAATATTTTAAAATGGCACTTATCCCATTTGCATAAGATAGAGGTTGAATTCCTCGCCCCTCGCATACCTTACCGTGAAACTATTACTAAAATTGCTACGGCTGATTATCGTCATAAAAAGCAATCGGGAGGTTCCGGCCAGTTCGGAGAGGTACACATGGTGATTGAGCCACACGTTGAGGGCGCTCCTGCTCCATCGAAGTATAAAATTGGAGGGAAAGAGGTAAACATCAGCGTTAGAGGAACCGAAGAGGTTAAACTCGAATGGGGTGGAAAACTTGTTTTCTATAACTGTATTGTGGGTGGAGCCATTGACGCTCGTTTCTTACCTGCTATCCTAAAGGGTATCATGGAGAAGATTGAGCAAGGCCCGCTAACCGGTTCGTACGCCCGTGATATTCGTGTTGCCGTTTACGATGGCAAGATGCACCCTGTTGATTCAAACGAAATCTCCTTTAAACTTGCTGGTCGTAACGCGTTCAAGAACGCATTTAAAGATGCCGGACCAAAGATTATGGAGCCCGTTTACGATGTTGAGGTTCTTGTTCCATCGGATAGAATGGGTGATGTGATGAGCGATTTACAGAACCGCCGTGCTATTATCATGGGAATGGGAAGCGATAAAGGCTTTGAGATCATCAACGCACGCGTTCCGCTGGCCGAGATGAATAAGTACTCCACCTCATTATCGTCTTTAACCAGCGGTCGTGCTACCTATAATATGAAGTTTGCCGCTTACGAGCAAGTTCCCTCAGATGTTCAGGATAAGTTGCTTAAAGCTTACGAGGCTGAGCAGGAAGAGGAATAGAGGATTGACCCTAAAACCAAATCTATATATTTTCAAGAAGAGAGAGGGTGCCGAGAGGCACCCTTTGCTTTAAGCTTAGTTCTCGATACTAAAAATAGAACTCCCATAAAATTTGTATTGTTTTAAAATCAAAACTACATACTTTTGCAACTCAATTAAAAGAATAAACAGATGAGATCAGCAGAGATACACACCGCTAAAGGTGTTATGAAAGTAAACTTCTACGAAGAGGATGCGCCTATTACTGTTGCTAACTTTGTAAAGCTAGCCAAGGAAGGTTTTTACGATGGGTTGGCATTCCATAGGGTAATCCCAAACTTTGTGATTCAAGGAGGTTGCCCTTTTTCAAAGGATATGAGCAATCCTAGGGTTGGAACGGGTGATCCAGGTTACAAAATCAACTGCGAGCTGACGGGCGGTAACCAATACCACGATCGTGGTGTTCTATCAATGGCTCACGCAGGGCGTAATACTGGAGGTTCACAGTTCTTTGTTTGCCACGGGCGTCAGAATACCCAGCATCTCGACAGGCAGCACACCTGCTTCGGTAAGGTATACGAGGGGCTTGATGTTATCGATGCCATTAAAGCTGGTGATAAGATTGAGAAGATTGTTATTATTGAAGCATAACGCTGCTGTTTTATCATAAAGAGTGTTTTTAAAACAATCTTCGCTACTATTTGCAGATATTTTGGGATGGAATGCTGGAATAATGGAATATTGCCTGCCTGTCACCTGCCTGCCGGTAGGCAGGGTAGGCAGGGATGAGAAAAGTAAGTATCAACCGCACTATTCCATTGTTCCATCAAACTTCTATCACGCTAAAGTCCATAAATTATTGTAGATGAATCGGAAAATTTTCAACTTCTTTGTTCTTGCAATCACAATACTGCTTGTAAACCTGCTTACAACATTTATTGCTGATTACCTGATGAAGTACAGGGGGCAGACCGACTTTTTGAAATTCACTGCCATTGGGATGGGGGTAATTGTATTGGTCTTTTACCCTGCGTTTGAATACATGAATGGTATCGTTGAGAAATTTACTACAAAATTCTTAAAGAAAGGGAATAACCTGTTTGGGCGGACTATTGGAATTTACATCACATTTTTGGTTATGCTTTTTATCCTCTATTGCGTTTACGCCCATATTTGGTTTAATGTAAATGTTATTAAAGTAATTTTCATTAGAATTTTCAGCTAACTTCTCTTTTTATCATCCTTCGCAACCTTATTATCTCAAAAATCATCTTTATAAAAAACAATTGGGACAATATGAGACGAGTATTACAAATTACATTTTACTTACTAAGTGTTGCATTACTCTTTTCTGCCTGTCAGAAGGATAAGAATGAAAACGATTTGCTAGGGATTGTTGGCGCAAAACTTGACACCATTACCTTTACCCATTCGATGAAAGGCTGGGAACTTTACAGCTGGCCATTAACCTCTAGCTGGAGGTACTCATTAATGGTTGGGACGAATACCATAAAAACATTACCACAAGTAAAAAACAATCCTATTAGCGTTCTGGGTGAAGATTCGCTAAAAGCATTGCTAATCAAGCTACCCAAAGGGGAAGAAATACATTGGATTGGGCAACAGCGGCTCTACAATACCTGGAATTCGGATTATGGCAATATCAAACTCCCCCCTAGAGCTATTCAGCTAGAAATAAAAGAGTTTTGTGAGAGCAGATATCTGAAGATTATAATTGAAGAATAGAAATTGTTGCTTGTAACAAATTAGGGCATTGTACACCTATCATTTCCCCTATTGCCCTCGGAACAGGTATAAAAATCCCTTATAGGGCCCTCTTTTGAATGTTCGATCATCCCATCCCGTAGCGTCAATGATAAAGTAGTATATCCCCTCAGGAGCATCTCTTTTACTACCATCAATTTTACCACCCCAGCCTTCCCATTCTTTAGGGTTTCCTGAATAAGAGTAAACTAACATACCCTGTCGGCTAAAAATTGATATTTTAAAGGTTTTTATTGATTCGTAATTATTGTCAATTTTATCATCTTTTATCTTAAACAATTCATGCAATCCATCTCCATTGGGGGTAAATACATTAGGGATAGCATCCTTAATGATAAATGAGGTATCAACCTCAACAAGAACAGTCATAGTATCACGACAACCCGAGGTAATATTATAGGCGATATGCTCAAGGGGAAATTTCCCAGGCATCAACTTCACGTCAGGGATAATCCCTATTCCCTCGGAAGTCTTATAACCCTCACTCCAGATAATGCTATCGCCACCCTTTTTAAGGAGAAGGGCATCGTTCAGAATTTGCCAATAAACAGAGTCGGCATTAATCGATTCTGTATCAAATTTAATCGCTAGGGGTGCTTCGCCGCTTTTACCTTCAGTCCATATACCATTGGCATCCTTGTCAACAAAAAGCGTGAAATCAGCCTTCGCGGCCTTTGCAGGGAGCAATTCTGTTGTATCTTTAATATCGCGCCCAAACGGATTTGTAATCTGAATATCGTACTTCGATTCGTACAGCGGTGCAGAATTGCCAATGGTAAGGATTAACGAGAAGAATGAAGGTAGGGCTACCTGTGGGTTACTCGATTGCCATTTAATATTTTTAAAATAGTCGATACCAAGCGTATTGATTTCACTATGTTTGGTGGTTGAACTCTTAAAATCCCAATACCTAAAGAAATCTAAATTACGAAGACTTAATGCGCTTGGCAAGGTTTTAGCAATAACCTCCAAAAAATCGCACCGATTATCAATTTCTAAACTTGTAATCACAACATCATCAATCATCACCCAACAGTAGTAGTCCTGTTTTTCAGAGTCGGACACCCTAGTAGCAGTAACCTTGTACCCACCTCTAGCTAGGTTAGTAAGATTCGATTCGGCTACCCCATTTTCAGGTACTGCGTATGCAACGAAACGAGATGCAAGTGGTTTACTTGCATCATATTTAAACCACTGAAAATTGGATATTGATCCATCGGAGAATTTGGCTTTAATACTTCCCATTTTGGGGGCTATAGCCGATGAAAAGAAAACATAAATTGAATCCTGAGCAACCAAACCGCTTGAATAGCTGGTTAACCCACCCCAATCTTTCCCCACAGAAGAGATTTGTGAAAACGATAAAGTAGATAAACCAAGCAGAATGGCTAGTATTTGGATTCTATAGATTCTCATTGCTCAAAATCAAATAAGACACAATATTAGCAAAAAAAAGTTGACAGTTAACAGCTAAGAGTTGATAGTAAAAATATAGTGTTGTTAATTATTTTGGCAATTCACCACCTTTATAGCTACTCTGACTTCGTTTAACTTGTTCATTCGTATTGACATATAAACACCCTCTTTTTATGATTTATTGTCTTGGGCTATAAGATTGTTAACAACAAATTATATCAAAGCTTGTTAGAATGGTTTGGGGCAAGTACATTTGTTGGCTAACTAAATGAAAGGGTATAAATAGTGCATTTTCTCGAAGAGCTAAGCGGGGTTCAGCGCGAAGCGGCTACAACGATTGAGGGTCCTAGCCTTGTGATTGCAGGGGCAGGATCGGGTAAAACCCGAGTTCTAACCTATCGAATTGCTTATCTCCTAACGCAGGGTGTTCCACCATGGTCGATTCTCGCCTTGACCTTTACCAACAAGGCGGCAAAAGAGATGAAGGAGCGAATTGCTAAGGTGGTTGGAGAGAAAACCGCATCGCAGCTATGGATGGGAACCTTTCACTCAATATTTTTGAAGATTTTGAAGTACGATGCCGATAAGCTGGGCTACTCCAAAACCTTCTCGATTTACGATACCGCCGATTCAAAGAACCTTGTCAGCTCAATCGTAAAGGAGCTGAACCTCGATACTCAAGTCTATAAACCTGGCGAGGTTTTTGGCAGAATCTCTTCGGCAAAAAATAACCTGATAACACCTCAGGCTTACGCATCAAATACCAATTTGGTCGCCTTCGACAGACAGAATCGCAAACCTGAGATTGCCAAGATTTACGCCATGTACGCACAGCGATGCTATAAAGCATCAGCCATGGATTTCGATGATCTTCTGCTAAATACCAATATTCTTTTCCGTGATTTTCCTGATGTGCTAGAAAAATATCAGCAGAAATTCAAGTATATTCTAGTAGATGAGTATCAGGACACCAATTACTCCCAATACCTGATCATTAAGAAGTTGGCTGCGCAGCACCAAAACGTTTGCGTTGTGGGCGACGATGCGCAGAGCATCTACTCGTTCCGTGGAGCAAAAATTGAGAACATACTAAACTTCAGAAACGATTACCCCAGCTACAAACTCTTTAAGCTTGAAGAGAACTACCGCTCAACACAGAATATTGTTAATGCAGCAAACAGCGTAATTGCTAAGAATAGTAAGCAGATAAAAAAAGCATCCTTTTCATCGAAGGAGGAGGGTGATAAGATAAAGGTATTAAAAGCATTCACCGATCAGGAGGAGGGTTACATTGTAGCCTCCGAGATATTGAATATCCTACAACGCGACCATATCCCATATAAAGATTTTGCCATTCTCTACCGCACCAACGCCCAATCGCGAATATTCGAGGAGGCTTTACGTAAGCGGAATATCCCCTATCGGGTATTCGGAAGTTTATCGTTTTACCAACGCAAGGAGATAAAGGATATACTCGCCTACTTCCGTTTATCGCTAAACCCTAGCGATGACGAAGCGTTAAAGAGGGTTATCAATTATCCTGCACGAGGAATTGGAAATACCACCATGGAGCGTATCACCGAGGTTGCCAATGCGAAAGACCAAAGCATTTGGGTAACCCTCGAAGGAATCGATAAAGAAAACCATGGGATCAATTCAGGCTTAATCAAGAAGATAAAGGGATTTATTGGCATGATGCAGCAATTTCAGAGCCTGGTTTATAACTCGGAGGCCTACGATGCTGCCTATGCAATTGCTATGGGTTCGGGGATTATCCGTGAGCTGAAGGAAGACAAATCGTTTGAAGGGATGGCTCGCTTCCAGAACATCGAGGAGATACTAAATAGTATTAAGGAGTTTACCGATACCCAAAAGGCTGAAGGGGTTACAGAAACGATAGCCCTTGCCGATTACATGGAGAATGTATCGCTCCTCACCGATGCCGATACCCAAAAACCCGAGGATAGGGACAAAGTAACCGTTATGACCATCCACTCAGCTAAGGGTCTTGAGTTCAATTACGTTTTTCTAACAGGTTTAGAGGAGGATTTGTTCCCCTCAAAGATGACACTCACCTCTCCCGAAGGCTTGGAAGAGGAACGACGGTTATTCTACGTTGCCATTACCCGTGCAGCTAAAAAGGCAACCATTTCTTACGCTCAAACCCGCTACAAGTGGGGAAACCTATCACACTGCGTACCAAGCCGTTTCATTAACGAGATTGACTCTGAGTGGGTTGATATGCCTGCTGATATGAATTCATCAGCCCAAGAGATTGAAACGGCTTCGTCATCAGGTTCTCGCTTTGGAAGTAATTTGCATGGTAAACATTTAACATCGCTTTCGCAATCGGATGCGTCGAATCAAAGGAGTGGCAACCTCTACGGTCGAACGACCAATGAAGCAGAAAGCAATTCAGGCGATGTTAGCGATCCAACAAGTATTGTAACAGGTATGCAGATAACACACGAACGATTTGGCGTAGGAAAGGTAATAAACGTGGAGGGAGAAGGGCAGAATCGGAAGGCAACGGTGTTCTTTCAATCGGCTGGTCAGAAACAGCTATTATTGAAGTTTGCAAGACTAAAAATTATCGGGTAATCATTTTTAAAACTATTTTCGAAACAATTTCTTTTAAATTACCTATTCTTTCAGATACATTTGAATTATACTTCACAATTAGTTAATAAAATTTCTTTGCATGCTTGTTTAAAGATACCTTACGACCAAAGTAAAAAAAATGAAAGGTAAACGCATCTCATAAAATTATCCGTGAATTATTCACGGATAATAAATTTATACTATATTTGTTGTCATATTAAAAATAAACACCATGTTATTGCGATTGAAAATCAGGAACTTTCTTTCTTTTTATGAAGAAACTACGTTCGATATGTTTCCCAATCCGAAACGTACATCTTTTCCTAACCACATCTATAACGATATGGAAGTGCCACTATTAAAGCAAGCTGCTATTTATGGTGCTAATGGTTCGGGGAAGTCTAATTTCATCAAGGCTATGTGGTTTATAAAATCATTCGTTACCAAAGATGATTTTTTAAACACCATTGATTTAGAGGAATATCGCTTTCAATTAGCTGCTGAGAAACATGCATCAATTTGTTTCGAAATTGAATTCTTATATAAAGAAAAATATTTTATCTATTCTACTGAAATTGATAAAAAAAGCATACAAGAAACATTGTCCCTATCAGGTCTGGGAAAAGATATAGACAAACTATTGTTTAAAAGAATTGGGAACGAAGTTACTTCCGATTACCTTCAAAACGAGAATTCTGCAAAGCAATTGTTGAGCATGAATGCTCAATCGTCATTACTTCCTTTAAACCTGAAATTTCCTGTTTTATCCTCCAGTGATGTAAAAAATGCATATCAGTGGTTTCATAAACAGCTGGAAATTATTGCTATTAATAGCACAATACCCATGCTAATTGATATTATGTCAAAACAACCAAAACTCTTAACTTTCGCAAATGAGATATTTGAAAATATTGGCATAGGTATTAAGTCGGTAAAAATAGGCGATACACCATTTGAAAAATGGGTTACAGATAATAAAAATGCAAAAAAGTTACAACAAATTATCGAACAAGACCCTCTTAAACCTAATATGGGTATTTCGAGAGTTGAAAACAATCGAAATGTTTTTTCTGTATCAATAAAAAAAGGCGTTGAAACTGTCCAAGAATTTCTATTTAGCCAATTAGGTTTATCTGGTTATCAAAAAGAAATGAAAATTACATCTCAATCAGACGGCACTGTTCGAGTGCTGACTCTAATCCCAGCATTTTATAGCGTGGTTAACGAACAAAAGGTTATTTTTATTGACGAAATTGACAATAGTATCCATCCTAACCTTATGTATACGCTATTGCAATTTTATAGTAATACTAAATCAAAAGGTCAATTAATATTTACAACTCATACTACGAAACTGCTTAATCAGCAAGAATTGCTTCGACCTGATGAAATTTGGTTAACCGAAAAAGAAAATGGAAATACAAGAATGTATTCCATAAATGATTTTAAAATACATAATACCATAAACATAGAGAATGGTTATTTATCAGGTCGTTTTGGTGCAATTCCTCAAATTAGTGATTTTGAACAAGAATGACCAATAGTAAAAGAATATATAGCAAACATAATCCCGAAAAGGATACTCTTCCACAAAAGGTCATAAAACCCATTGATGGGAGTATTCTTCAGATGCCTAATATAGAAGATAGCGCAAACACATATCAAAAGCCGAGTAAAGAAATCTCACCTAAAGCGTTCTTCGTTATTATTTCAGGTGGAGAAGTTCGAGAAAAGGATTACTTCAAGATAGTCTGCAAACAGGATAAGTTTAAGCGAATTAAGATTGATTTCATTGCTGACCCTACTAAGTTGTCCCCAAAAGGAATGCTTAGCATTGCTCAATTCAAAAAAGAACTTTATCAGTCAAGTCAAGATGAAAATCCAGAAACACCCGACAAAATATTTATTGTGTCAGATGTGGATTTGTTTATGCCTGAATTGATTGAAATTAGTCCTTTATGTGCGAAAGACGAATTACTATTGATTATAAGCAACTCATGCTTTGAAGTCTGGTTGTACTACGCATATTGTTCTAATTTGCCTGATTTTTCAATTCCGAAAAAAATGGCAACAATAAGTTGGGAATTTAAAAAATGGCTACCTAATGCCATTCAAGGAGGTAGAGGTATAAACCCAACTAAAGCCGTATTTAATATTCAACAGAATATAGAGAATGCAAAAGCAAACTATAAAGTTGATGCAAATGGCATTCCTGAACTTTTTTCTACAAATATGTTTGAACTTGCCGAATCAATGCTGCCGTTAATTGAGCCTGAATTAAAGAGAATGGTTGAGGACAATAGGATTCGTGAGAGTGAATATCGCAATAATCATAAACCCAAACAAATTTAAATTACAACCCAAACTATTATTAAAGAATTGATAATTACATTTTTGTTATTTGATTAGGCAAATAGTGAAAAACATATAACACCAGCTGCCAAGGCGTATTTATTGTATTTGGGTTGTTAACGCATTTGGAGGGTTCAGGCTTTTTATTTACTTTACTAACCTTGAATAGAAATCATTTTCAACCTAATGCACAAAGCATTTGTTAACGCATTTTATATGTCCTTATTGAAATCTCGTCATTACTGAGCATGGCAGCAAAAAGAAAAGAATCGGTTACCCTTCAAGAAATTGCAGAGCGATTAAGAGTCTCTGCATCCACCGTTTCGCGTGCGCTAAACAATAATCCACGTATTAGTAAAGAGACCCGAGAGGCCGTTTGGAAATTAGCCAACGAAATGGATTATCAACCCTACTTCCCCGATTTTGCTAAGGTTAACAGGCCAATGAGAACTATTGGATTATTGGTTCCAAATTTCAGCAACCCCATTTACATCGAAACTTATAATATACTACAAGAAGAGGCTCTTACAAAAGGTTATCAGGTTGTTGTTTTGAACTCAGGCAATCGGCCTGAAGTTGAGAAACAAATAATTACTGACGTTAAAAATCTTGGCCTTTGCGGATTGGTCATCTCATTTTCGGATACGACCACTAACTGCATCAATATCAACAATCCAGATTTAAAGGGGTTTCCAATCGTTGCCATCCATCGGGTGAACTTCAATTTGCAAATTCCACGAATTATCATCGACAACTTTCAAGGGGCGTTCCTAGCCACAAACCATTTACTTACCATGGGCTGCAATCGTATTGCCCTGCTAATCGGTAAGAAAAGCTGCCCCATTTACTCCGAAATACTGAAGGGTTATAAACAGGCTCTTTCAAAAAACGGATTGGCGCTCAAGCAGGAATACGTGGTAAGCAGTAGCCTCACCGAATCGGATGTTGACGCTTCTCTAGATATACTATACCGATTAAATGAAATCCCCGATGCCATTATCACAGCCAATCCAAACATCGCTATTCAGATTATTAGCCGATTGAAGGATGAGAATATTCGAGTGCCCGAAGATATTGCCATTGTTACCATTGGTAATCATTCGTTACTTAAATACTGGACCCCCACAATCACCTGTGTAGAGGTGAACAACCTTGAATTTGCACGAGCCACCACAAAAAAATTCTTCGAAACCCTCCAAAAAACTGAAATAGGACAATCCATTTCGCCTGACACATCCATTATCACTACCCGCCTCTCCATTCGTGGTTCGAGTATAAAACGATAGAAACATAAACAGATCGTTTAAAGCTTAATAAAAAAAATATATTTCATGATGTATATTTTATTTGACATTATGTATAATATATTTATCTTTGTGTCTATATTTTTTTACATATAGTAAAGTTAACCAGATAAAAAAAGGTAAATATGTACAATAAAGAAAAACAAATACTTGTTTCTTTAATCACATCTCTGCTGATTCTTGGGTTTTATTCCCTTTATATATATTACAATTACATTGCAGGGAATCCTGCTATTTTGAACGACTTTAAATTCTGGGGGGAATGCTTCCTTATTTTGATTCCCATTTCAATCTTAGCACAAATTATCATTCACATCATTTTTGCTATCATCAGTAAAATTGTAACAAATGAGGATGTGCCGACCATTACCGATGAACGCGACAAGCTGATTGAGCTAAAATCTATTAGAATAGCCCATCGGATATTCATTTTCGGCTTTTTGCTTTCAATGGGATCGCTGGCTATCGGGATGAAGCCTTGGGTGATGTTTATTGTGCTGATTTTATCAGGTTTTATTGCATGTACTACATCAGGAATCGCCAAGTATATTTTTTATAAGAAAGGATTTTAGCATGAGCAAATGTTTAATAAGCAATAATATACGCAAACTACGCTTCCATGCCGATGAAATGACTCAGCAAGAATTGGCTGATAAAACTGGGGTTACACGACAAACCATTGTTGCCATCGAAAATGGCAAATACTCCCCAACGCTAGAATTAGCCTTTCGCATCGCCCTAGTCTTCCACTCTCCTTTAGAAGAGGTATTCTCCTATATCGTTGAAAATAAATAACATTATGATGATGAGCAAAAACGCAAACATTCCAAATCAACCGAATCCACTAAGGCTATGGCCTGGAGTGGTATTCGTAACTTTACAATGGTTGTTGAGATATGCTATCCCTGCCATTGAGCCCGATGCCATTATATACGGTGTGCTCGGCGTTATCCTATTCGGATTGGCAATCGTTATATGGTGGGTATTCTTTAGCAAAGCACCCCGCTTCGAGCGATGGTTTGCAATACCGCTAATAATCGTTGCATTGGTTGGAACATTTCAAATTTTAGATAAATCCATTGCAACAGCGAATATGGGGTTGATGTTTGCTATATACTCAATCCCGGTTATGTGTCTTGCTTTTGTGGTGTGGACGATGATCAGCCGCAACTTCTCTCTTAAATTACGACGTACAACTATGGTTGCCACCATCCTACTCGCATCCGGGTTTTGGGCTTTCCTACGAACAGATGGCATGGATGCTGAACTTCATCATGAGTTAAAATGGAGATGGGCGAAAACAGCCGAGGAGCAATTGCTATATCAAGCCAAAGATAACCTAGAAAAAGCACCATTAGATTCAATAGCAATGGCAACAGAGCCCGAATGGCCGGGCTTCAGGGGGCGCAATCGGAATGGCATTGTTCATGGTATAAAAATTGAATCCGATTGGTCAAAAAATCCACCGATTGAGATGTGGCGTAGGCCTGTTGGTCCAGGTTGCTCATCCTTTGCTGTACAAGGGGCTACGGTCTATACTCAGGAACAGCGAGGGGAGTACGAGATGGTTACCTGCTACAACCTCAATACAGGAGAGCTGATATGGACTCATAAAGATTCAACCCGTTTTTGGGACGCCCATGCAGGTGCTGGTCCACGTTCAACACCCACCCTATGCAATGGTCGTGTTTACACATTAGGTGCAACAGGAATCCTGAATGTTCTCGATGCATTAAATGGTGACGTTGTATGGTCCCGCAATGCAGCGCAGGATACAAAGGTAACGATCCCGGGTTGGGGTTACACGAGCTCACCTTTGGTGATTGATAGCACCGTTTTAATTGCCATATCGGGTCAACTTCTTGCCTACAATATTACTACAGGAAAACAGCAATGGTCAGGTAATGACGGTGGAGAAAGCTACTGCTCCCCCCATGCATTCACAATCAATGGCGTTAAGCAGATACTATTTACAAACAATGCAGGGGCAACCAGCTATGTTCCAAGCAATGGCAAAATACTATGGGAGTTCCCATGGCCAGGGGTTAGAGTTGTTCAACCTGCTCAAATAAATGAAAGCGAAATCCTAATCGGTGCAGAGGAGAGAATAGGAATGAAGCGTATTGCGCTCAAAAACGAACCCAATGGATGGGCTACTGAGGAACGCTGGACATCAAACAAGCTAAGGCCCGACTACAATGACTTTGTCGTGCATAAAGGTCATGTTTACGGCTTTGAGGGACCTAGCCTTGCTTGCATCGACATCGAAAAGGGGGATCGGAAATGGAAAGGGGGGCGCTATGGAGGTCAACTTCTTCTGCTAGCCGATCAAGATTTACTGCTTGTACTAACGGAGAAAGGAGATATTGCACTAGCTTTGGCTACTCCTAAACAATTCAAAGAGCTAGCACATTTTCATGCAATTGAAGGCAAAACATGGAACCATCCAGCACTGGCTGGTAATGTTCTGATTGTTCGCAATGCCCAAGAGATGGTTGCATTCAGGTTAGCTCTACAAACAGCAAGCAAGAACTAATGCCTGACTTAAACCAACAATCGCAACAAACATCTGAACCTCAACTATATGTTTATCTACCTTAGACTTCAAAGTATAGAGCAACCCATTTCACGTAAAAATTGCTAAAAAAAGGGATCGCAAAGTCTGTCTATCTTTTGACCATGCAGCCTTTGCGATAAAAAATAACCTCAAATAAGCGTGTGCAATATATTGCACACGCTTATTCATGCTGATAATTAGCTATTTTTAATTTTTTTCACTAAATTCAATCGATACAAAATCAATCAGTAAAACCTCTTTGTGCAATTTTTTGCATTGCTCATCAAAAAAGAAACCATAACCACCTATAAACAGCTATAATTGCTGTACATTTCTTTGCAATTAAAAATCCGATGGGCGTATTTTGGGTTCATACAAAACCCAAAACCAAACCGAGATGATGCGCATAAACTCAGTAATCTTAATCTCTTTCATTCTGCTTTCCTGTTCAAAAAAAGAAACCTTGTACGATGAAAGCAACCTGAATAACGGATGGAACCTACAATCCTCCTCAATAACGAATACTTCAGGAAGCGTAATTTCAAAACCTGAGTACAATACCCAAGCATGGTATAGCTGTAATATACCATCCACCGTGTTCACTGCATTGATAAATGCCGGAGAGTATAAAGACATCTACTTTAGCAACAACCTCCAAAAAGTAAATACCGAAAGGTTTCAAACATCATGGTGGTATCGTAAGGAATTTTTATTGGATTGCTATGGTGATGCATTCAATCAAACATTGATTCTTGAAGGTCTAAATTACAGGGCTAATATTTGGCTTAACGGAACTCTTATAGCAAAGGCCGACACCGTTGAGAACCCCTTTAGGATTTTTAAAATATCCCTCAACAATAATTTACTAAAGGCAAAAAACGCCTTGGCCGTAGAGGTATTCCCTCCCCAACCCCAGGATTTAACCATTGGCTTTGTGGATTGGAATCCACCTGCCCCCGATGCGAACATGGGTCTCTGGAGAGGTGTTAAAATCATCCGCTCTGGGGTTGTATCGCTCAACGATGTTTATGTCCGAAGCGACGTAGATACAACAACCTTAAAATCAGCGAGAATCAGCATTGGGTTTAACCTTAAAAATTTCGCCGCATCATCGAAGAAGATAAAGATTACAGCCGATTTTGAAGGGGTGAGAATCGAAAAGGAGATTGAAGCCAATGCGAATGGCTGTATCGAAGGAGTTTTTGACCCCGATGATTTCGAAACGCTCAACCTAAAAGATGCGAGGCTATGGTGGCCCAACGGAATGGGTAAACCCGAACTCTACACGCTAAATATAAGCGCTAGCGTCGATGGCCTTATTACCGACCATAAAACCATACGTTTCGGAATTCGTACCATAGGCCAGTACATTAATAGGGATGGACATAGAGGTTATAAAATAAATGGCAAAAAGGTATTGATTAAAGGGGCAGGATGGGTCGATGACCTTACCCTGTCCGATACCGATGAAAAAGTTAAGGTGCAGGTTGAATATGCTCGCCACACGAATTTGAACACCATTCGCCTCGAAGGCTTCTGGGGAAACAGCGAAAAATTTTACGATTATGCCGATGAGAACGGTATGCTTGTGATGCTAGGTTGGAGCTGCCATTGGGAATGGGAGGGTTACTGCGGAAGACCCGAAACCGATTTTATGTCAATCAACCCCAATGAGTTTAGCCTTCACACCCAATCGTATGCCGATCAGGTGATGTGGTTAAGGAACCATCCTTCGGTGTTTCTATGGGTTTACGGTAGCGATAAGCTCCCCCCTACAGAACTTGAAGCCATGCTTAACAATGCTATTAACAAGGTTGACCCCACACGCCCTATACTTGCCAGCTGCAAATATTACGATGCCGATGACATTTTCAACAATACAAGTAAAATTAGCGGACCTACAGGCGTTAAGATGCGTGGACCTTACGATTACGTAACCCCGAACTACTGGTATGTTGACACCCATTACGGTGGTGCATACGGTTTCAACACCGAAACAGGCCCTGGGCCACAGGTTCCACCCCTTGAAAGCCTGCAAAGAATGCTCCCTGCTGATTCACTTTGGCCTCCAACAAATAGCGAATGGAACTACCATTGCGGCAGGAATGAGTTTCACTCCATAAAAAGATTTCTTAACGCCTTTAATCATAGGTATGGGGAGTCATCGGACATAAAAGATTTTGCTAAGATGTGCCAAGTTTCGAACTACGAGGCCATCCGTCCCATGTTCGAGGCTTTCAGCGCAAACAAATTCAACTCCACAGGGGTAGTCCAATGGATGTTAAACTCCGCTTGGCCCGAGATGTACTGGCAGCTATACGATTGGTACCTAATGCCAAACGGGGCGTTCTACGGGACACGAAGCGCATGTCGTCCGCTGAATATCTCATACAACTATGGCAGTAAAACGGTTTTTGTTTCCTCCGATTTAATAGAGCCAAAGAATAAACTCCGAGCAGAGGTAAAAGTCTTTAACCTCGAATCGAAGCTAATCTTTAGCAATTCATCAACCATTGATATTGAATCAAACACATCGAAAGAAGTACTTGGCCTATCGGAGCTAAAAGATCTAACCACAGCATACTTTGTTGATCTAAGGCTTTACCAAGAGGATTCATCGCTGATCGCAACCAATTTTTACTGGTTATCAACACAAGATGACATCCTTGATTACAAAAAAACAGCATGGTTCGTTACCCCCAATAGCCAATTCGCAGACCTGAGAGGGTTAAGAGACCTTGAAAAAGTGAAAGTGGAATCGAATGCACAATTTTCGGTTGATGGCGACAAGCAGCGAGTTACGGTTACCCTAAAAAATAGTTCGGAGAAAATTGCCTTCTTCCTTGAGCTTGCCATTAAAGGGAGCCAAGCTGGCAAAACAATTCTACCAGTTTTTTGGGACGATAATTACATCAGCCTACTACCTGGCGAATTGCGCACCATTAGCGCATGGGTTTACACAAAAAACCTAGAGGGTCAGACCCCAACATTTGAACTTGACGGAATTAATATTTCAAAATAGCCAAACCATGAAGCGAAACTATTTTATTGTTGCTCTTATTTTCTTGATATTCTTTGTAATCTCGCTATTAACTAATATTCTTGGACCGATTATCCCCGAGTTTATATCGAGCTTTAACCTCAGCAATTCATTAGCAGGGTTTTTACCCTTTGCCTTTTTCTTTGCCTATATTATTTCCATTCCTGCAGGTGTTTTGGCCGAAAGGTACTCAGCGAAAACGCTAATGGCTTGGGCATTTATGTTAGCCACAGCAGGGGCTTTCTGGTTTGCATTTATTCCCACATACCATACTGCGCTTCCATCGCTGTTCACCATTGGGATTGGTATGGCTATGCTACAAGTAGTAATCAACCCATTGCTACGCTCTGCCGGGGGGGAAGAGCATTTTGCCTTTAACTCCGTATTCGCCCAGCTAGTTTTCGGATTGGCTTCATTTGTAAGCCCTCAGCTATACTCCTATCTGGTAACCGAACTGCAAAAAAATCCTATTCCCGACAGTACGCTTATCCAAACCCTCTCGGGAATGGTTCCTGCAAATCAACCCTGGGTGTCGATCTACTGGGTGTTTTGCGCCATAGCCATAGCAATGGTTGGCGTTATTCTTATATCCAAACTCCCACGCATTGAACTAAAGGATGACGAAAAAGCTGAAAAAGCGTCGGTCTATGGCATGCTGCTCAAAAAGAGAGTGGTTATCCTCTTTATCATCGGTATTTTCGTTTACGTAGGAACCGAGCAGGGTATAGCCAACTGGATGTCGCGATTCCTTGAGCAGTACCACGGATTTAACCCTCAGGAGGATGGTGCAAATGCCGTTTCGAGCTTCTGGGGGCTACTAACCCTAGGATGCTTACTCGGGTTACTATTGCTAAAATTCATCGATAGCCGCAAAGTGCTTATCTATTTTACATCACTAGCAATACTCAGCTTGTCATTTGGCCTTTTTGGACCTGCCAGCTATTCAATAGTAGCCTTTCCGCTATGCGGATTCTTCCTATCGGTAATGTGGTCGGTAATATTCTCGCTTGCGCTAAACTCGCTAGAAAATCATCATGGGGCTTTCTCGGGGCTGCTATGCACAGCAATAATTGGTGGAGCCATTGTACCATGGATAATTGGTGGGTTAAGCGACCTAATCGGGCTACGGTTCAGCATGACAATACTATACGTAACGCTGGGGTACATCTTTAGCATCGGTTTCTGGGCAAAACCCATCGTAAACAACAAAACCATAAGTCTTAAATCGCAAAAAGAGTAATTTTTCTTTCTATGAACATTTCAAAAGATATAGTTATTGGGGTTGATCTTGGAGCCACAAATATTCGTGCGGGGCTAGTTGAGAATGCAAAAATCGTTAAGTATGCCGATAATCGCGTACCCCTCGATGCAAACGATGCCAACATCGTTGTTGATGAGATTAAGAGAACCGTAGAGCAGGCTTTCTCGCCTGAAACGAAGGGAATTGGCATTGGAATTCCGAGCCTCGTTGATCGTAAGCATGGAATCGTTTACGATGTTCAGAACATCCCTTCGTGGAAAGAGGTTCATCTGAAGAAATTACTCGAAGAGCATTTTCACATTCCAGTATTCCTCGATAACGACTGCAACTGCTTCGCCATAGGTGAAAGGCTTTACGGGCAGGGACGTAGCTACGAGAACTTTGTGGGCATAACGCTCGGTACAGGCATGGGCGGAAGCATTATTAACCGAGGGAAACTGATATTAGATGCCAACTGCGGCTCCGGTGAATTCGGAAGCATACCATACCTCGATGGAATATATGAGGATTACTGTAGCGGTAAGTTCTTTAAAACCATATTCCATCAGAATGGAGAGAAAATCTCGGAGGCCGCACAGAACAACGACCCAATGGCGCTAAAAGCTTACCATGAATTCGGCAAACATCTCGGGAATGCAATTAAAACCATTCTATTCTCAGTTGACCCCGAAATGGTAATACTGGGTGGGTCAATCGCAAAATCGCATAAATACTTCGAAAAATCGATGCTTGAGGAAATAAATACTTTCCCCTACCCCAACTCATTGAAGAATTTTAAAGTTTTATACTCCTCGCTCGAAAACCTATCGATACTTGGCGCAGCAGCTATGTTTTTTGATGTTACCAACAATAACCCTAAAACCGTATCAGCATGATCTACGATGAAACTACAGGGAATGAACTCATCCTTGGCATCGACCTAAACGGCCGTACCATAACGGTTGGCAAGGTTAGAGGGATGAAACTCGAAAAAACCATCACCCGGAAAATCAACAATAAGGAATCGGAGGATACAGTAATCAAAGAGGTTCTCAATGTCATCAAGGAGATGTTCGATAAGGATGTGGTGGGTATTGGCATTGGCGTACCAAGCGTGGTTGACGTTAAGCAGGGCATTGTGTATAGGGTGGCCAACATCCCATCGTGGAGAAAAGTTCACCTACGGGAGATACTCGAAAACCGCTTGGATGTTAAGGTCTATGTTAATAACGATGCCAACTGCTTTGCCATTGGCGAGAAGTACTTTGGGCAGGCCAAGGACTACAACAACGTGGTTGGAGTAATCATCGGCGTAGGGTTCGGCGCTGGCATAATCTTTAACGGCCACTTATACTCTGGGAGTCACTGCGGCGCAGGCGAATTCGGCTCAATGCCCTACCGCGACTACGACATTGAGTACTACTGCTCAGAGGGGTACTTCGATGAGAAGTATGGCATTAAGGCCGATGTTTTCTACCAACGGGCAACCGAAGGCGATAAGATTGCCTTAGCTGTTTTTGAACAATTCGGATTCGATTTGGGATCAGCCATTAAAGCCATACTATACGCCATTGACCCCGACTATATCGTTTTGGGCGGTAGCCTTGCCAAAGCGTTCCCATTCTTTAAAACGGCCATGTGGGAGAAGGTAAACACCTACAACTTCAAGCACGCCCTCGAAACTCTCAAAATTGAAGTCTCAGAAAACCCCGATATAGCCGTATTGGGCGCAGCAGCGCTATACCACGATGCCCAGAATAAAATTCTCAGAAAATAACCCTTAAACAATAACACTAAACCTTAATTCAACTATGAAACATCACGCAACCAATGCAAAATCTGTAACGGGCATAAGATGGCTAGTAGCTATCCTATTCGTCTGCCTTGTTTCAGCTGGGCAAGTATTTGCCCAAGAGCTAACGGTAACCGGAACGGTAACCGACCAAACCGGAGCTCCCATTCCAGGGGCAAACATTCTAATTAAAGGCACCACAACAGGAGCGGTATCCGATGCGAATGGGAAGTACTCCATTAAAGCCGATGGTAATGCAACGCTTACCATCTCATTCGTAGGATTTATCAACCAAGAAGTTAATATCGAAAGCCGATCGATAATCGATTTTAAACTTGAACAGGAATCGTTATCTGTTGATGAATTAGTAGTTGTGGGCTATGGCGTTCAGCGAAAAAGCGACCTCACAGGTTCGGTGGTATCTGTTAAAGCCGAGGAAATAGAAAAATCAAAATCATCTAACCTTGGACAAATCTTACAAGGACGTGCCTCAGGGGTATCTGTTACAACTAATACAGGAACTCCAGGTTCAACCCCTTCAATACGTATTCGTGGATTCTCAACTGTAAATAATAGCGATCCTGTATATGTAGTTGACGGTCTGCAAGTTGACGATATTTCATTTCTTAACCCATCAGATATTGAGTCGATGGAGATACTAAAGGATGCTTCAGCCTGCGCTATCTATGGTTCACGCGGTTCAAATGGTGTAGTTTTAATAACCACAAAACGTGGAAGTAAAGGGAAAATGCAAATTAGCATTGATGCAACACAAGGAGTATCGAAAGTTTGGAGAAAAATGAATATGCTCAATGCAAGCCAATGGGGAATGCTCAATAATGAAGCAAAAATCAATGCTGGATTATCACCAAGCGCATCACTTGTTGATTACCAATCCCTTGGAGAAGGCACTAACTGGTTTGATGAAATCACACAAGTAGGATCTAACAAAAACATCAATATTGGTATCTCAGGTGCGTCTGAAAACACCAATTATTTTATGAGTATTGGCAACACCAAAGAAAAGGGGATTGTCAAAAAAAGTGATTATCAAAGAACTTCATTAAGGCTAAACTCTACATCAAATTTAAAAAAGTGGTTAACAATTGGTGAAAACCTTACACTTGAAAAGGATATCACACATAGAGTTAATGAAGAAGATGAATGGAATGCTGTTATTATTGAAGCACTTGCTATTGATCCTGTGACTGCAGTAAGAGATACAGATGGGAATTTTATCGGATCTGAATTTGTTGATATGCGAAATCCAGTGGCTCAAATTGATCGTACTCATAATGATGATATAACTACAATAATTGTAGGAAATGTTTTTGCTGAAATTAAACCTTTCAAATCTTTGGTTTTTAAATCGAATTTGGGTATAGATTATAACGATAATAATTCGAATAATTTTAGCCCTGCTTATGAAATTTTTAGTGAGCCTGGGCAAGCTGAACCTTCTGTATCTAGAAATTATGCTCAAAGCAAAACCTGGAGTTTGTACAATACGCTTACATTCAGCAAAGAATATGGAGATCATTCAATATCGGCCATGTTAGGGAATGAGGCAATGAATAAGTATGAAGAATATTTTGGAACTAGCGTAACGAATCTTCTATCCAACAATCCCGATCAAGCTTTTATCGATAATGGTAACGCAAGTGCTGCCATTTCGAACGGCCTAATGGGTGAGCTATTAATGCTTTCATATTTTGGAAGAGTGAATTACTCTTATGCAAATAAATATCTAGTAACCGCATCGATTCGACGTGATGGGGCATCTAATTTTGGTATAAATAACCGATGGGGGAATTTCCCCTCATTCTCACTAGGTTGGAATCTTCATAAAGAATCATTTATGTCCAATCTATCTTTTATTAACCAATTAAAGTTAAGGGGTGGCTATGGCGTAAATGGAAACAACAAAATTGGAAACTACCCATATATATCATTAGCCAGTAAAGGATATGGTTATGTATTCGGAAACACCGTTTTAGATGGATCTGCATTTCCAAGTGGCAAGAATCAGGATATTAAATGGGAGAGTAATAGCTCAACAAACATTGGATTTGATTTAGGTTTACTTGACAATAGTATTAATATGACATTCGATTATTATGTTAAAAATACTACCGGGATGCTTGTTGAAAAACCTACACCAAGCCATGTTGGATTAGAAACGCAAGCATGGGTAAATGCTGGTAAGGTTAAGAATAATGGTATTGATTTTGATTTTTCTTACAAGAAAAAAACAGGTTCATTATCCTACCAAATTGGGTTTAATTTAAATTATAATCAAAACGAGCTAGTAACCTTGGATGGTGCAAAAACATTATGGGGAACAGGTCTCCGCGATGGCGATTTTATAACCTATGCTGAAGTTGGACAGCCATTAATACAATTTCGTGGTTATAAAACCGACGGATTATTTCAAACCTGGGATGAGGTTAATGCTCATGTTGATTCAAATGGTGATCTTCTTCAACCAAATGCAGCACCGGGTGATATTAAGTATAAAGTTGATCCTAATGATCCTGACAAATTATATCTGGGAAGTATAGGATGTCCTCTCCCAAAAATTACATATGGTATAAGCGGTAAACTTGAGTACAAAATGTTCGACCTTAGCTTCCAATTTCAAGGTGTTTACGGCAATGATATATTCAATGGAACAATGGTTTACTCCGAACGCCCTGATGCATCGCATAACATGGATGCTCAAATGCTTAATCGTTGGACAGGGGAAGGAACCACTAATGATGCACATAATCCAAGGATGAATGCTGCTGATGCAAACAACAACTGGTTCTCCGATCGTTTTGTTGAGGATGGTAGCTATGTAAGACTTAAAGATTTTCAAATAGGTTTTACGCTTCCTAATAGTTTGGCGACTAAGATCAAAATTCAATCCTTAAGGTTCTTTATTGGCGGGACAAATCTACTCACATTTACAAAGTACTCAGGATTTGATCCAGATGTAAGCTATGGTGTATATGGTAATCTTGATTATGGTCTCGATAGAGGAAGATATCCACAATCAAGAACATTCTTTACCGGTATTTCATTAACCTTTTAATGCAACAAACCATGAAAACTAAAAAAATCCTTTTACAGATTACACTTTTTGCAAGTTTACTTGGAATAGTTGCTTGCACAGAGAAATTCCTTGATCCAACCATTCCACAAGTTGACGAAGAGCTATACTTTAATAGTGAAAAAAACGCCCAGCTTGCACTAACTGGTTGTTATAGTGTTTTAGGCTGGGACGACTCTAACTTCCTTCAATTTTGGCTTGGAGACATTCTTGGTCATGATGCTCATAAAGGAGGAGAAGGGGCAGGAGATAATGCATGGATTGAACCTCTTTTACGTTTCCAATACAATGCAAATAACGAGGGGTTAATCAACCCGTACAAAAACTATTTTATAGGAGTTGGCAGATGCAATAAACTTATTGATGGTGTTACCAAAATGAGCGATAATCTCATTGATGCTGATATGAAAGAAAGGATTATTGCTGAAGCTAAATTTATTCGTGGCTACTTTTACTTCGAATTGGTTAGAACTTATGGGAAAGTCCCGCTTGTTACAAAAGTACTTAGCCCCAGCGAATACAAACAACCCCTTGCAGAAATCTCTGCTATTTATGCTCAAATCGAACAAGATTTCAAAGATGCAGCTTTAATTCTTCCCGAAAAGAGTGAATATACTACAGAAGATATGGGTAGAGCAACAAAAGGTGCTGCAAATGCGATGCTTTGTAAAGCCTATATTTATCAAGAAAAATGGAGCGAAGCTCTCGCCATAGCTGAAGAGATAATAAATCCTACCGCTCCAGCCATACCACAATACCATCTAGAATCAGACTATGCCAACAATTGGGCTTACCCTCACGAAAATGGACCCGAAAGCGTATTCGAAATTCAATTCGGGAATATACCCGGTGGCTCAAACTGGGGTGATCAGAATACTGGCAATGTATATTCAATTTTTATGCGTAGCCGTAATTTAGATGCTGGTTGGGGTTTCAATCTACCAAACCAAAATTTATACGATGAATACGAGGCTGGTGATCCTCGACGAGATGCAACAATTATTACTGATGGTGAAATACTATGGCCAGGAACCGCTGATGAGGTGGTTGCCGATAACTCAACTAATTGGGCTAGCAATATCGACAAGATGTGTAACCAAAAGTATCAACTACCTTTTAGCTTACAAGCCGAAAATATGAGTGATGATCCAAATAACTGGATTGTAATACGCTATGCTGAGGTGTTGCTTTGGGCAGCCGAAGCTGCTTATCATACAGGAGGTGATTGGCAATCATATTTAACCGAAGTTCGTGATAGAGTCGGTTTAGGGGCATCGCCATACTTAGCAGATCCAGTTAAGGCTATTTTCCATGAACGCAGATGCGAACTTGCAATGGAGGGTCATGCACTATGGGATATAATTCGTTCAGGACGTGGTGTTGAAGTTCTTGGTCAATTTGGTTACACCGAAGCGAATAATCACTACTTCCCAATACCTCAGGCTCAAGTTGACCTTGGTGGATTTTAATATCATTTTAAACCCTTAAATGATTAAAAAATGAAAAAAACAATAAGCCTTTTAATTGTGGGAGTACTTACCCTTATGATGATTTCCTGTACACAGGAAGATTCCGATCCAAGTATTGGCACCCCCCCTGCAAATGTTGAAATTCAAGCAACTATCACTGGAAACAGCGTTGAATTTACTGCGAATGCTGACAATGCGTATGAATTCTACTGGGATTTTGATAATGGAAAAACAGCTGTTGGAGAAAATACAGAGATGTCATTTGATATTGCCGATACATACAATGTAAAGTGTATTGCCATGGGTAAAGGAGGACAAACAGTTGTTACCAAGTCCATCACAACAACTATTGGTAATCCTGATGTTTACAACTATGTGAACAAAGTCATTTGTGGTTATAGTTCCTTGAATAATCAAAGTTCTGCTGTTTGGGTATGGGATCATACGGCTGGAGCTTTTGCTTGTGGAGGACCAGAAGATCCAAGTACATATTTCGACCCTATTGATGTCACATGGTGGGAATCAGGTGACAATGAAATGGATGGTATGGGATGTTATGATGATGAATACTCATTTAAAATCAACAGAAAATTTGATTACATTAATAATAGCAATGGTGATTTTCTTTACAGCTGGGCTTGGGCTAATGAATTAAGAGGTCAAACACAAGCAGAATATGCCGATGTAGCTCTTGAATATACTGCCCCTGAGAGCAGCTGGGAAACTGAAAAACTAGGAACGGGTGCCGATACAGCCTGGGTTTTAAGAATTACAAATAATGGTTGGATTGGTATAGCAAACGGCACACATGAATATCAAATTCTTGAAATAACACCTAATACTCTCTGGTTGCGCTACGATGCTTCATTACCAGCCGATTTTACAGTTTCAGGTACAACTAAAACTGAATGGGGTTATTTGCGATTGGTAAAAAAAGTAACTCGATAGATTAAATATTAATAGCAGAAACACCTTAAACCGTTCATCATTTAAACCAAAAGGGGCATCCAAATCCTATATTTATAGTAGGATGCCCATTTTATAAAGAAATTAACATGAAAATTTATTCCCATATCTTAAAGGTATTTATTCTTGCTGCTGTTTTAACCTCATGCAAATGCACCAAGGATGAAGTTGTTAAGAATAGCAATGCAACCGATTACGATACCATTGTTGACCCAACCCTAGGTGCAGGATTTAGGTACTCAGCCTACGGCCCTGAGTATAACCCTGGCAGGGAGTACTGGCTATCGGTGGGGCAGCGCATGGCATCGAATTTTACTGGGGCTCAACCTGAATGCGTATGGATTGTGGGTACGCTCAACGAAAAGGGTTGCCGCTTAAACTTCCCCATTACAAATACTTCGCAATATATTAGCGGTTCATCGGCAGACCAAAACGAGGAGACCTTTAACCTGTTCGACCAGAATGGGGTAAGGGTTTGGCTACAAATTGAACCGGGTATGGCATCGGTGGAGGAGCTGATTCATACCATGCTCAAAAAGTATAGCAAGCACAAGTGTATTATTGGCGTAGGCGTTGATGTGGAGTGGTACAAATCATACACCCAGCCCGATGGCAATGCTGTAACTGACGAGGAGGCCAACAAATGGCTTACCATTGCTCGCGAATATCATCCGCAGTATAAGCTATTCCTCAAGCATTGGCTAATCGAAAAAATGCCGCCCCATGCTAGGGATGGGATTGTTTTTGTTGACGATAGCCAGCAGTTTACGTCGCTAAAAGCCATGGTCGATGAGTTTAAAGCGTGGGGCGATGCCTTTAAACCCGCAAAGGTTGGATTTCAGTATGGCTATGGCCCCGATAAAAGCTGGTGGGGTAATTACGAAAACCCATCAAAAACCATTGGCGACTCTATTATCAGCAGGGTTAGCAATACATCATCGCTATTCTGGGTCGATTTTACTGTGATAGATGTATTTCCGCCAAGGTAATGTTGATCGTAACTATAATTCAATATATGTTTTGAATAACTAAATAAAAGGTTATTCGACAAAAGTTGTGGAAGATAATTTGGTTTTGCTCCAATATTGACCCCAGAGGGGTCGGATGTTTATAGAAAAAATGCCCATTTATGGTGCGACCCCAGCGGGGGTCGAATGTTCCTAGGGATAGATATTTTCTATAGACATATAATCCCTCTGGGATTAAGAAAGCCAATGAATAAAAAGTGTGTAAGGTTTTCAAGAGGTCACCGATAAAATCCTACAATTGTAGAATTACAACTACCCACTAGTTTTGTCGAATAACTAAATAAAAGGACATTGAAAGATAACTGTTTATGAGAACCCCACTATTCCATTACCAACATAACCAAACAAAACTTTTATAACACTAAACAACCCATTATTAACAACACCTATATAAAACAGATCATGCAACCTCACTATAACCGAAATCTAGTATTAAGCCTTGTTGCCCTAATCGCTGCCTCATGCAGCAAACCCAACGATGCCATAATCGGTACAAAAATCTACGATTACAAGGGCAGCTACCCCGAGCTATTCGCAACATGGCATAAGGGTGGAATCAATACCGCTTTTGTAAGCAAAAAAATGGCGGCTGATAATGAATTCCGTCGCTTGGCGAAGGAGAATCGGGTTAAGGTCTTCGTCATATTCCCCGTATTCTTCAACCCCGAAGCGCTGGCTAAGGACTCATCGAACTACGCAGTAACAAATAGAGGCACAAAGGCTAAACAGGATTGGGTCGAGTTCGTATGCCCATCAAGAGATAGATATCAGCAACAGGTCTTAGATGATTTACGAAATCTTATTACCACCACAAATCCCGATGGAATTAGCATCGATTTCGTAAGAGATTTTCTTTACTGGGAGATGGTAAAACCATCAACCCCTACCGATTCGATACTTCACGGTTGCTACTGCGACAGCTGCCAAGCAGATTTCACGAAGGAGAAAGGGGTTGCAATACCCGATACCTTTACATCAACCTATTCGAAGAACCAATGGCTAGCTAAAAGCGAATCGTGGGCTGAGTTTAAAAGTTTTAAAATAACCTCAATGGTTCAAAGTTTATCAGCTTTAGCCCGTGAGCTGAACCCCGACATCAAGCTGAACCTCCATGCAGTCCCCTGGAGAAAGTCCGATTACAGCAATGCCCGTTACTACCTAGCAGGTCAGGATATTAAGGAGCTATCGAAGCTAGTCGATTACATATCGCCCATGTGCTACTCGTGGATGCTCTACCGTGAACCCGAATGGGTCGCATCGGTGGTAAAGGATTTCGACTCGCTTGCTCCCGGTCAGATAATACCGAGCATTGAGGTGAATAGTTGCTACCGCGAAGGGATCCTAAGCCCCGAGGAGTTCAAAATGAATATGAGGTATGCCCTAGAAAAGCCCTCAAAAGGTGTAGTTTTCTGGGAATGGGCTCAGTTCGAAGAGGATTCGACCAAGGTTAAGGTGCTGCTGGAGGAGAGGTGAGAAGTGAGAAGTGAGAGATGAATTATGAAAGTGACAACAGATAACAGACAACAAATAACAAACAACGATAAACACATGCCTAGACTTAGAAACACCAAGCTGGATGTACGCGAGAAGATGAAAAGGCGTTACGAGAAAATTTTCACTACAATATTTAACGATTCGAAAACCGCTTCAACCTGGGTTGCCACCGAAATAGCCAATCTGATTAAGGGGAAGGCTAGCCGAAATGAACTTTGTATTCTTGGGTTGGCAACAGGATCAAGCCCTGTAGGCGTTTACAGGGAACTTGTAAGAATGCATAAGGAAGAGGGATTAAGCTTCAAAAACGTAGTAACCTTTAACCTCGATGAGTATTATCCTATTCCTAAAGAACATATTCAGAGCTACTGGCATTTTATGCACGAACATCTGTTCAACCATATCGACATACTACCAGAGAATATTAATATCCCCGATGGCACTTTACCCATCGAAAAGGTCTATGATTTCTGCTCTAGCTACGAGGAGAAGATGAACAGCCTAGGTGGTCTCGACATCCAGATACTCGGCATTGGCCGTACTGGGCACATCGGTTTTAACGAGCCTGGATCGGATATCAACTCCCCCACCCGACTCATCACCCTCGATCACCTGACCATTGCCGACGCCGCATCGGACTTCTTTGCCGAGGAGAATGTTCCCCGTCGAGCCATAACCATGGGCGTTGACCCCATTATGAAAGCCCAACGAATTATATTAATGGCCTGGGGAGAAAAGAAAGCGGATATCGTACGCGAAGCCATCGAAGGTCCGGTTACCGATTCGGTGCCCTCATCGTTTCTGCAAAACCATCCCGATGCGGAGTTTATAGTAGATCCTGCTGCGGCAGCTAGCCTAACCAGAGAGAAAACCCCTTGGCTTGTCAGCTCATGCGTTTGGACAGAGCCCCTGATAAAAAGGGCTGTGGTATGGCTTTGCCAACAGCTCGAAAAGCCAATCCTTAAGCTAACCGACCGCGACTACAACGATAATGGGATGAGCGATCTTTTGGCAAATTTTGGGCCCGCCTACATGCTAAACATCAAGGTATTCAACCAGATGCAGCATACCATAACCGGTTGGCCAGGTGGTAAACCCAACGCCGATGACTCCAATCGTCCCGAGAGGGCTAACCCATTCCCCAAGCGGGTATTGGTTTTCAGCCCTCACCCCGACGATGATGTAATATCGATGGGAGGAACGCTTTTCCGATTAGCGGAGCAGGGCAACGATGTTCATGTGGCTTACCAAACCAACGGGAATATCTCCGTTAGCGATGAGGATGTAATCCGATATGCCGATTTTATCAACATGTACAATGAAGCCTTTCTAGAAAATGCCGAGCAATCGGGGAGATGGTACAGCCAGGTAATCAACTTCCTAGCAACCAAGAAACCAGGGCAAATCGATAACCCCGAGATTCAAAAGATAAAAGCCTTAATCAGGCAGGGTGAATCCAAAGCAGCATGTCGATTCATTGGGATTAAGGAGGAGCATATCCAATTTATGGATATGCCATTCTACAAAACAGGGACAATACGCAAAAACTCACTATCGCCCGCCGATGTTGAATTGGTGATTGATGCCATGCGAAGGGTTAAACCCCATCAGATTTTCGCAGCTGGCGATTTATCTGACCCTCATGGTACGCATCGAATCTGCCTAACGGCAATTAGCCAAGCCCTCGAAGTGGTAAAAAATGATGATTGGTTCAAGAACTGCTGGGTTTGGCTATACCGTGGCTCATGGCAGGAGTGGGATGTGGCAGAAGCCGAAATGGCTGTGCCCATCAGCCCCGAGGAGCTGATAAAGAAACGTAGGGCAATTTTCAAACATCAAACGCAGAAGGACAGAGCGCTTTTCCCTGGCCTCGATGAGCGTGAGTTTTGGGAGCGTACCGAGGAGAGGAATAAAAACACTGCCGTTATATACAACAAACTCGGCATGGCCGAATATGAAGCAATAGAGGTTTTTGTAAAAATGAACATTGAATAGCAAACAATTAGTCTTTTTTTAGTTTAGTTTAGGTGATTGCAGAGCCGCTATTATAGGGCTCTGCAATGTTTTTTAAACCAATCCTCATTTTGGCTGTCTGATATAAAATAGTTCAAATATTTAACTTGTTTTAAATGAGGCTGAAATTAATATATACGTTTATACTTACCTCCTTAGGTTTTTACTGCAGTGCACAAACAATCATGGTAATTGACAAGGAGAATGCTGCACCTCTCGAGTTCGTTACCATTTCAAGCCAAAACCCACATTCATCAACCGCTACTAATGCAAATGGGGAAGCGGATATTACAGGGTTTAAAGAATCAAAGGGTATAGAATTTCGGATTATTGGTTATGCCACCCTAATCTATAGCTATAAGGAGCTTGAGGATAGGGAGTTTAAAGTTGAACTTCAACCATCAACCTTTTCAATCGATCAGATTGTAATTTCTGCATCAAAATGGGATCAAGCCACAAGGGAGATTCCAAACAAAATAACGGCTATTACACCAAACGATATATCGCTCCAAAACCCTCAAACGGCAGCGGATTTAATAGGTACCTCTGGTGAAGTTTTTATTCAAAAAAGTCAACAGGGCGGCGGAAGTCCTATGATAAGAGGATTTGCTACAAACAGGCTACTTATTGTTGTTGATGGTATTAGGATGAACACAGCAATTTTCCGAAGCGGTAACCTTCAAAACATTATATCGCTCGATCCATTTGCAATAGAACAAACGGAAGTACTATTTGGCCCAGGTTCAGTAATTTATGGCAGCGACGCCATAGGTGGTGTTATGAGTTTTTACACCCTCTCTCCAAAATTATCATATCAAGAGAAAACAATAATCTCGGGGAACGCCTCAACTCGTTACGCTACAGCAAATAGCGAGAAAACAGCTCATATTGATATTAATTTGGGTTGGAAAAAATGGGCATCGGCATCAAGCATTAGCTATAATAACTATGGGGATTTAAGGATGGGCTCGAATGGTCCCAATGAATACCTACGCAAAGAGTTCGTGGAACATAATGGGAACGTTGATATAGCAGTAAAAAACTCGGACGAGCAGCTACAACGGCCTACAGGCTACTCTCAAATCAGCATAATGCAGAAAGTTTTGTACAAACCCAACTCAAAATGGGATTTAGCCTATAATTTCCATCACTCAGCCACGTCAAACTATGATCGATTCGATAGGCTTATCATTTACAAAAACGGTTTACCCAAAAGTGCTGAATGGTATTATGGACCACAAAAATGGACCATGAATAGCATTATTCTTAATAATCATAGAAATGCTGAGTTGTACGACCATCTCTCAATTCATGCTGCGCATCAACTTTTCGACGAGAGCCGTGTTGATAGGAATTTTAATAGTACAAACAGAAAACATCGATTTGAGAAAGTAAATGCGCTATCAGTCAATATCGATTTGAAAAAAGCAGCTGGTTTAAAGAGCATTTTTTTCTATGGGATTGAAGCTATCTATAATGATGTAAAATCAACAGGTAAGGATGAAGATATAACCACAGGCATTAACATTGATGGCCCATCGCGCTACCCAAAATCAGAGTGGGCATCGTACGCAGCATACTTAACTTATCAGCGTAAAATAACGGATAAGACAATGTTACACATGGGAGGTCGTTACAATCATTATATCCTTAACGCCACATTCGACAACACCTTTTACCCTTTCCCTTTTAAAAATGCAAGTGTTAGCGATGGGGCGTTAACTGGAAGTATTGGGTTAACCTATAATCCAAATAGTAAATGGAGCATTAATGCGGATATCTCAACAGGTTTCCGTTCTCCAAACGTTGATGATATGGGAAAGATATTCGACTCCGAGCCAGGTTCGGTTGTTGTGCCAAACCCAGACTTAAAAGCTGAATATGCTTACAACGCAGAATTTGGAGTCACAAAAGTATTTGGAGATTTTCTCGAAGTTGATCTTTCTGCATACTACACAATTCTTGATGATGCGCTTGTTAAAAGGAATTCAACGCTAAATGGTCTAGATAGCATTATGTACGATGGAGGGTTAAGCCAAGTACAATCTATCCAAAACGCTGCATTTGCAAGGGTATGGGGAATACAAGCTGACTTTGAACTAAAACTACCTGCTGGTTTTGTTATATCATCGAGGTTTAACTACCAAAAAGGTGAAGAGGAGCTCGATGATGGAACAAGGAGCCCGCTACGTCATGCGGCACCATGGTTTGGAATTACTCGATTTACATATTCGTCAAACAAACTTAAATTGGACCTTTATGCTGCTTACAGCGGAGAAGTACCATATAAAAATTTAGCGGATGAAGAACGAGGCAAACCATACATGTATGCCATCGACAGAAATGATAACCCTTACTCTCCAAGCTGGTACACACTGAATTTTAAGACACAATGGAAAATCAACAAAACGTTTACGATTTCTGGAGATATTGAAAACATAACTGACCAACGCTACAGACCTTATAGCTCGGGCATGGTAGCTGCTGGGATTAACTTTATTTTTTCTTTAATGGTTATTTTTTAAATTTCAAAACCGTTTACCCTGTTAAAACATAAAGTTTCAAATACATAATTTTAACAAACCCTAATTCTAGAACTAATGAGAAAAACCAAACCCCATTTTAAGGTAGTAATCATTGCTATGCTTGCCTTAATAATGCTTTCTCCCGCTATCGCTATAGGGCAAAAGAAAGCCACAGCAAAACCTGAAATTAAAGATTCTTTAGTGAAGAGCAGCCTTGTTTCTGGGTTAAAGTTCAGGAGCATTGGCCCAGCTTTCACCTCGGGGCGTATTGCCGATTTTACAGTAAACCCAAAAAATCATTCCGAGTTTTATGTAGCCGTTGCAAGCGGTCATATCTGGAAAACAATCAATAAAGGGTTAACCTTTGAGCCCATTTTCGACAGCTATGGAGCATATTCCATTGGATGCCTTGCCCTTGATCCTAATAACACTAACGTAATTTGGGCTGGAACAGGAGAGAACAACCATCAACGTGCACTTGGATATGGGAATGGGGTGTACAAGTCCTTAGATGGCGGTAAATCGTGGAAAAACATGGGCTTAAAAGATAGCCGACAAATTGGGATGATTCTTATCGACCCTCGTAATTCAAATACAGTTTATGTTGCAGCAGAGGGTTCTGCTTGGGGTCCAGGTGGAGATAGGGGCTTATATAAAACCATCGATGGAGGACAAAAATGGGAAAAGATTTTAAACATTAGCGAGAACACAGGTATTACAAACATTATCTGCGATCCTCGCAATCCCGATATCCTTTACGCAACCTCAGAGCAACGACGTAGGCATGTTTTCACAAAAATAGGTGGAGGACCCGAATCGGCTGTTCATAAATCGGAGGATGCCGGAAAAACTTGGCGAAAACTAACTAGCGGGCTACCATCCGAACACATGGGCGGAATGGGCATTGCAATATCTCCTCAAAACCCCGATGTGCTTTATCTAATAATAGAAGCGGCAAATAGCGCAGGAGGTTTTTTCAGAACAGCGAATAGAGGCGAATCGTGGTCAAAGATGAGCGATCACGCATCAAGCGGACAGTACTACAACGAAATTTATTGCGACCCAGTTCAGTTCGATAAAGTGTACTCCGTTGAAACATTCACCTTTGTCACTAATGATGGTGGCAAAAACTGGTCGAGGGTTAGCAATAAAGACCGACATGTTGATGACCATGCCCTTTGGATTGACCCAACCGACAATAAACATGTAATGATTGGTGGAGATGGTGGGGTTTATATTACCCATAATATTGATGAAGGGTATTGGTATCAAGTTTCAAACCTTCCAGTAACTCAGTTTTACCGAGTTGCTCTTGATAATGCCGAACCTTTCTATAATGTTTACGGCGGAACACAGGATAATAACACCCTTGGAGGTCCTTCGAGGAATATCAGCGAAAATGGAGTAACCAGTGGCGAGTGGATTGTTACCGTTGGTGGCGATGGTTTTTGGCCAAGAATTGAGCCAACAAATCCCGACATCATTTACTCCGAATCACAATATGGTAACGTTGTTAGATACGACAAAAAAAGTGGCGAGCGAATCAACATTAAACCACAACCCCGTAAAGGTGAAAAAACCTATAAGTGGAACTGGGATAGTCCTTTGATCATTAGCCCTCACTCTCCTACTCGACTATATATGGCAGCTAATAAGCTTTTCCGTAGCGACAATAGGGGGAATACCTGGCAAGTTATCTCTGATGATTTAACTGCTCAAATCGATCGTAATACTTGGCCTGTAATGGGTAAATATTGGAGTGTTGATGCTGTTGCGAAAGATGTTTCTACATCGTTATTTGGCACAATCGTATCTTTGGATGAGTCGCCAGTTAAAGAGAATCTAATATACGTTGGAACCGATGATGGTCTAATTCAGGTAACCGAAGATGCTGGGAAAACATGGAGAAAAACCTCATCATTCCCTGGAGTACCTGACAACTCATATGTTAGCGACATATTCGCTTCACGCTTTGATGAAAATATTGTATTCGCTTCACTACGAAACCTCAAACGTGACGATTTCAAACCTTATCTTCTAAAAAGTACCGACAAGGGTAAAACTTGGACATCTATTTCTGCAAATCTACCTGAGAACGGCTCGGTTCATTGCATTGAGCAAGATTTCGTAAAACCTGATTTACTTTTTGCAGGCACTGAGTTTGGAGCATTCTTCTCAATAAATGGTGGTCAAAGCTGGGTTCAGCTCGAATCAGAGTTGCCTTCGGTTGCTGTTTACGATATGGCAATCCAAAAAAGGGAAAGTGATTTAGTTTTAGCCACATTTGGTCGTGGCTTCTACATCCTCGACAACTATGCTCCACTTCGCGACATCAACGGTGAATTCCCAAAAATGAGCAGCTATCTTTTCCCTATAAAAGATGCTTTGCTCTACATTCAAACTGGTAAAAAGTATGGACAAGGCGCATCGTATTACCTTGCACCAAATCCTGAATTTGGAGCGACCTTCACTTTCTTCCTAAAAGAAGTACCCAAATTGAAAAAGGATATTCGCCACGAAGCAGAGAAGAAGCTATTCAAGGATGGCAAGCCAATCCCACAACCAAGTTTAAAAGAGCTAGAGGATGAAAAGAATGAAATCCCAGCCTATCTTCTAATAACAATTCGCGATGGTCAAGGTGATATTATTCGAACCATTACCAAAAAACCATCAAAAAATATCCAACGCATCAATTGGGATTTATGCTATGATAATACTCGAGTAAGAAAAACTGATAAGTTCGATCCGTTTGCTAAAAGAGATGGTGAAGTATTCGTACTTCCCGGCACCTATTCTGTCGAAATTTCTATGGTTCAAAATGGGCAGATAACACAGCTTGCAAAGCCAACCAACTTTATTGTAAAAGCGTTGAACAACACAACTCTTCCTGCTCAAAACCGTGAAAAGATGGTTGCTTTTCACAAAGAAATATCGAATCTTTCAAAAACAATGATTGGCACAATTCAGCTCGCTGAGGATTTAAAGGAAGAGGTAATTGCTATGAAACAAACAGCATTAACGCTTCCTTTATCACACGAAAAGCTGCTACCAACGCTATCTGGAATTGAAAAAGAGCTAGATGATATCCTATTCCTATTCAACGGCTTTGAGGCAAAGGCTAGCGCGGAAGAAATACCTCCGGTGGAAATGCCGTTAATTAATCGTTTGTATGAGCTAATTGACACTCAAATCAACAGCACCTCAGACATTACAAGCACATCTACAACACTTTACAATATCATCAAGGAGGAATTCCCTCCAGTTTTGGATAGAGTAAAAGCCATTGCACAAACTAAAATGGTTGAAGTACGCAAGTTGATGGACGAAAAGGGAGCACCATACACAACGGGAAGAATACCTGTTTGGAGGTAATCATTAATAATCAAAATCGATTAAAGCGGGACCTAAATTAGGTTCCGCTTTTTTCTTTATGAAGAAAAAACCACATCAATCGTTAAACGATTTTGTTTTTATCATTCAATCAGCTAGTTTTGCATCAGAAGAGAAACGGTTGACTTGTTGCTATTGAGAGTAGCTGATAAATTACCACCTTTCGGAGAATTAAATAGTACTTATCCTTACCTAATTAAAGCAATCGTTTTCTTATATTTAATAGCAAATAAATCTATACAATGGATTATAACACAAGCAGAAAGAAGTTGAACCTCCCCGAGTACGGCAGGAATATTCAGCAGATGGTTGACCATCTCTCAACCGTTGAGGATAGGGACGAACGGAACAGGTTAGCAAGAGTTCTTATCGGGATTATGGGTAATCTTAACCCTCACCTTAGGGATATCAACGACTTCAAACATAAACTATGGGATCACATTTTTATCATGTCGGACTTTAAGCTTGACATTGATTCACCATACCCCATTCCAAGCCAGGAGACCTATGAGGAGAAGCCAAAAACTGTTCCATATCCAACACAACCAATCACCTACAAGCACTACGGCAGATCCATCGAGATGATGATTCAAAAAGCCATTGAGATGGAAGAGGGGCAACAGAAAGAGGCGCTTACCCAGCTCATCGCCAACCATATGAAAAAGGCATACCTGATGTGGAACAACGATTCGGTTTCGGATGAAGATGTCATTAGGGATTTGAACGTACTTTCGAAAGGCAAATTGGCATTGGCACCGGGAACAAAGCTAAGCGATAGCCGCGAAGCCTTTAAAAATAAACGCAAATTCATTCCGCGCAAAAAATAACCTAAAACCAAGCGACTATGGCCACATTCGAAGTGTATGGCGGTAGGCAGCTCAAGGGTGAACTTCACCCTCAGGGTGCCAAGAATGAGGCGTTACAGATAATCTGCGCCACACTTTTGACCCCTGAAAAGGTTACGATAAAAAACATTCCGAACATCAGGGATGTGCTAAAACTCATTGAACTTTTAGAGTGTATGGGCGTTGAGGTTGAGCACCCCGAGCCATCGGTTTGCATATTCAAAGCCCAAAACGTTAACGTCGAATACCTCACCACCGATGATTTCAAGAATAAGGCTGCAAGCCTTAGAGGCTCTATCATGGTAGTTGGACCACTACTTGCCCGCTTTGGAATAGCCTATATCCCAAAACCGGGAGGAGATAAGATTGGTCGTAGAAGATTGGATACTCACTTTATTGGGTTCGAAAAACTCGGTGCGAAATTCAACTTCGATACAAAGGAGAGTTTCTTTAAGGTTGAGGGCAAAAATCTCAAAGGGGCATACATGCTTTTAGATGAGGCATCGGTTACAGGAACAGCCAATATCCTAATGGCAGCAGTCCTAACCCCAGGGAAAACAACTATTTTTAATGCTGCCTGCGAACCCTACGTACAGCAGCTAAGCAAAATGCTTGTGAGCATGGGTGCTAGAATCTCAGGCATCGGCTCAAACCTACTTAACATTGAAGGTGTTGAAAACCTTGAAGGCTGCGTGCATACTATCCTACCTGACATGATTGAAATAGGCTCATTCATAGGTTTGGCAGCCATGACCCATAGCGATATTACCATAAAAAACGTTGCCTACGATGAGCTGGGAATAATCCCCGACTCATTCACCCGCCTTGGCATCAAGATGGAGAGAATTGGCGATGACATCCATATTCCAGAGCAGAGCAATTATGAGATTGACACTTTCATAGATGGTTCAATTCTGACCATTGCTGATGCCACTTGGCCAGGACTCACCCCTGACCTGCTCAGCATTTTCCTTGTAGTTGCTACACAAGCCAAAGGCTCCGTGCTAATCCATCAGAAGATGTTCGAGAGCCGCCTTTTCTTTGTTGACAAGCTAATCGACATGGGTGCTCAGATTATCCTCTGCGACCCTCACCGTGCAACAGTGATTGGACATAACCACCAAATGCAGCTCCGCCCCACTACCATGACCTCGCCCGATATTCGCGCAGGGGTCGCCCTTCTTATCGCCGCTTTATCGGCTGACGGCAAAAGCACAATCCATAATATTGAACAGATTGACCGGGGTTATGAGAATATAGACCAACGGTTGAATGCCATTGGAGCAGATATAAGAAGGATTGGGTAAGAATAGTTGATAGTTAAAGGTTGAGTGTTAATAGTAAAAAGAGAAGTTGTAGTTTATCAACATCTCTTTTTGTTTTGATCTAATCATTATGCCCCTAACCATAACACGCTATTATCCTCTAACCTTCGGTCGGTTTGGCTCTCAGAATCTACAATACTTTTTATATCATCTGCAATATTTGGCAAATGGGCTTCAATCCCTTTACGAACACGTTTAACAAAATTATCAAATATATAATTGCCGCTCTCCAGCTCTTCCATACCTTTTTATATGGTTTTATAGTCAATGGCAAAATGCTCATTTACAAGCTTTATTCCACCATATCCTAATCGCTTAGCTATCTCTGCTAAATAAATTCTTCGCTCACTACCTGTCATTTTTTGCAAGCCAAATTCTAAGACTGGTAAAAATGTTTCCAATGCTTTTATTATTTCAACGTCCATTTTTTATTACCTTTATCTTTGTAAAGAAAAATTGCTTTTTAAGAATCGGAATTCAATGCCGTTTATTTAAGGATTTTGCAATTGACGCTTTCAGATCCTCCGACTCTGAAAGGTCAATCAAGTCGGTTAACCTGACAGAGTTAGAAGAACCTGTCATCATTCTATCAACCTTAAGTAAACGACATTGAATCGGAATTATTTATTTTAAATCCCCTTAATAAGTTCAGAGATAAAAAAACCGTTGTAAATACCTTATCTCTTTTTCTTTTATTAGTTAAAAACTACCTTTACGATTAGCATTTAAGCGTAGCATCACTTTTTAGCAAATTATGTGGATCAAAAAGATAATTATTGCCTTAATCATTCTATTTATAAGCCAACTACAAGGTATTTCCCAAACTCTTTTCAGCAAAAAACAGCTATACTTTGAAGGGTTATCCCACTATGGGTTTGTTGCTCCGCATCATAATTATATGGCCTATTTTATAAATGAACACGTACAGGGTTTTCAGATTAATGCAGGCATTTTTACAGTTGGTAATAAGTATTGGAATCAATCCTACAATTATCCTCGAATAGGCTTAGGATACTATCATTCAGGATTGGGAAACAGGAAAATTTATGGTCAATTAGATGCATTCTACCTATACGTTGATAGAGCCTTCCTTAATCTGAATAATCGATTCAATTTTGGGAATAGAATTTCCTTCGGGCTAGGTCATATCTCGAAAAAATTTGATTTATATTCCAATAACTATAATATAGCAATTGGATCGAATCTGAATGTTTTTCTTCAATACAACTTTGAAGGGACCGTAAGGCTTACCTCTTCAATGCAAATGAAAGCAGGGGTAAGCCTAATCCACTCATCAAATGGCTCAATCAAAGAGCCAAACATGGGCTTTAATATTGTAACCTCCTTTGTAGGATTACAATATTCGCTAACCGATCAAAGAAATTGTATTTCAAAAGATCAAAAAACAAACCCCGACACATCTAAGAACCAACTCATTGCTAGCATCGCTTATGGTTGGAAAAGCATTTCAAGATTTCACTCGTATGAATACCCTGTTTATGCCTTATCGTTGGAATACTCAAGAAAAATTTCAAAATCAGGATGGCTTGGAATGGCATTAACAGGATACCTTGATCGTTCAATCAAGAAAGAATTTGAGATACCAATTATTCCAGATACGACCTTCAAATCGTCCGATTATTACAGCTTTGCTCTTAATCCATCCTACGAAATGAGGATGGGTAAGCTCGCTTTTCTTTTTCAACCCGGTATATATCTTAAATATAGCGTTAAAGATTACGGTTTAATTACAAACCGAATCGGATTGCGATACTACTTTAGGAAACAATGGATAGCAGGTGTATCAGTTAAAGCACATTGGTTAGCTAAAGCAGATTTTGTGGAATGGAACATAGGTTATAGATGGAAAAAATAAAAATATAAACATGAAAAAATATTCTCATCTCTGGCATAACATCATTTTAATCTTACTCCTTTCTCTATATTCCTGTAAGAAAGAAGGGCTTTTTAACGCTGGAGAAACGGTATCGCGCGAAGTTCCGCTAGCAGATATTATCAACAATATCGAAATTCAGGCAATGTTTGATATTACGTTGGTTCAAGACACCATCAATAAAGCGATAGTAGTTTGTGGTGAGAACCTTCAACACAATATTGACATCTACATTAAAGATGAAATTCTTTACCTTCAAAGCTCTGTAAAGTACAATTGGTCAAGAAGCTATAAGAAAGTTGAGCTTGAACTTCATCTAATTAGCATTCCGGCAATAAATGTTAGAAACCCTGTTTACATTACTACCCGAGATACTTTTAAAACAAATGAATTTTATCTTATTGATTGGGAGCAGTTTACCGAACTAGATATAACTCTTGATGTAAATAATTGTGCTATAGCTGTTTCCTCGGAGAATTTTGGACACTATACCATCAAGGGAAAAGCAAAAAGCGCAACATTCAATGACTGGGGATCAGCATTTATCGATGCAAAAGGCATGCAGGTTAAAAATTGCATTGTTTCTCAGAAAAGCATTGGGGATGTTTACGTTTATGTGACTGATGAGCTAAGAGTATCCTTTAAATCAACGGGTAGGGTTTTCTACTATGGGGATCCAAAGATCATTGTAGAGGAACAAAGTTCAAACACCAAATTAATTCGCTTAACTCAAAAATAATCTTTTAATAAGCCATAATTAAACATTTGCTATTTTCAAATGAAATAATGAAATTGGCAGAATAATTTGAAATCTATTGAGTAGTATTAATGTATGTTAAATAGAACCTATTAACGAATATAAAAGCAGCAATAGTATTCAATAAGTCGTCATTCAATAAAATATAAAACTATGGAACCAGAAAAAACATCAACAGCAGGGCAGGTAATGGGAATTATAGGTATTGTGCTCGGCATTATATCGCTGATTGTTGCGTTTATTCCATGCGTTGGCGTTGTAGCATTCTTACCCGCTACCCTTGCCCTAATATTCAGTATAATCTCAATCGTTCAGGCATCTCAGGGCTATGGCTCAAAAGGGCTTGGAATTGGTGCTTTGATCATCTCACTTGTGGCAATAATTATTGCAGCTCTTTGGATTGCTGTTTTTAGCGGAGCATCGACCATTGCTGATAAGCTAATTCGCAACTCCGATAAGATTGAAAAATTCGGGAAAGAGTTTGAAAAAACTTTCAACGAGGAGATGGAGAAAAACAATATTGACATGGAGGCAGCCTCCGATAGCCTTGAATCAGCATTGCGCGATCTTGAAAATGAGATGGATGAAGTTGAAGCGACTCTAGATGAAAAAACAGCTCACGATGCTGCTGCTGCCGCTGCAAAAGCAATTAAAAAGGCTACCGACGGATTAAAAAACACAAGAGATTCTGCAAAAAATAAATAGCATTAATGATTTATCAATAAGACTAGGGCATTCAACGTAGTGTTCTAGTCTTTTTTTAGGCTAAAATTAGATATCAGGCATTACGAGAGGCTTTCATTAATGAACGTGAGTTCGATCTAAGAAATAGCGGTAATGCTCTAAAATGTAATTTGTTACAAATTTTTCATTTGGAATTGGAATGGTGCCTGCCTGCCAGTAGGCAGGCGGCAGGCAGGCAATATTGACTCCGCCGTCCGGCAGTTGCCGGATCGCTCCAGTTCCATTTTTCTTCTATTCCAATTAATCATTAAGGATATAATGATAATAAACAAGTAGTTAAGTTGCTTCTTACATCGAGCTCACGTTAATGAATAAAAAGGGGTATCATATAATAAATGTTGCACTGGTAAGCGTTGTTATTGGTATCGTTTTATACTCATTGCTGTTTAGGGGAGATAATCATCCTATCCCTGCGCTTTTCACTCAGCTAACAGGCATAATTCCACCTAGTAAAGGGTTATCGGCTAGCTTTTCAGAATTGATTAGAGGAAATTTTGAATCAGCGGCATTGCTCAACCCCTATGGGTTAAGAATATTTTCTTTCTTTTTGATTCAACTTTTTTCAAGAATTCTGGTTTCCATCGCTATTGAGGGGGAATGGCTGAAATTATCTAAAATCGTAATTTTAGACTCCATATACTCTGTAATACTATTCGTAATCTGCTTTGCACCCCTAATCGGATATACTTTTCAGCTATTCTCCAAACTCCTTTAGCAGCGTTTCAAAGGTAAAACCCTCAGTTGCTCTAATCCCACGGGGTGTTTGTTGAACACGGCTACAATCGCTGTAATAATCGTGCTGATAATGGAAAATAAAATCGCCTTTAAGCGCTTCTCCAAGAAAAATCTCCTTCTCCTTCAGTGTAATTAACGGTTCTACATCATAGCTCATAATATATGGCAATGGTAGATGGGCACGGAATGGAAATAGGTCGGCGACAAAAGCAATGGTTTTGCCCTTATAGGATATCATAGGTAGAATCTGACCTCGGGTATGCCCGTTAAAAAATCGAAGGTAAACTCCAGGAACGAGCTCTCCTTCCTTCTCAATAAGATTGAGAGCACCTAAATCCTTCATGGGTAGAAGATTCTCAGGCAGGAATGAATCTGCTTCTCGGGAATTAGGATTGATAGCCCACTCCCACTGTGCTTTTGAGATATGGTATTTTGCATTGGGAAAAGTTAATGCCAATTTCCCATCGGGGTTTAACTTAACTCCTCCTCCACAATGGTCAAAGTGAAGATGAGTAAGAATAACATCAGTAATGTCCTCAGGTTTATATCCACGTTTTGCCAAACCCTCAATTAAACCCTCGCCTCCAAACATATATACATGGCTAAAGAATTTATCACTCTGCTTATCCCCTATTCCAACATCGATTAGAATAACCCTATCGCCTGTATCAATAACCATTGAACGAAGAGCAAGTGGAATAAGATTGTTCTCATCGGCAGGATAGACCTTGTTCCACATCACTTTTGGAACAACACCGAACATGGCACCGCCATCAATCTTAAAGTTTACAATATTGAAAGAGTGAAGTTTCATAAAAAGTGCCTAAAATTATAAGTATTTAGAGTGCATAAAGTTAATAGATGTACTTAACAACAAAAATATTAATTTGTTTGATAATAAAATAGCTCTAAATTTTAACCGCAGAGACACAGAGAACGCTGAGGATAATATTTCTCTGCGCACGCTGCACCTCAGCGGTGAAATAAACAACTTATTAAAAACAATAATTTAGGTTAGTTTTTTTAGCACTTAACTCAAGAATGGCTTAACTTTGAAATGTAAATTAAACCTATGCGAATTCACTTTATAGCCATTGGCGGAAGCGCCATGCACAATCTTGCCATTGCCCTTAAAGAAAAGGGCTACGATGTATCTGGTTCAGACGATGAAATTTTTGAGCCATCGCTGAGCCGTTTGAAAAAGCATGGGATTCTGCCTACTTCAATTGGATGGGACACTAATCGAATAACCAAAGAACTAGATGCTATAGTCCTTGGAATGCATGCACGCTTAGATAATCCTGAACTTTTAAAGGCAGAGGAGTTAGGATTAAGAATCTACTCCTATCCCGAATATCTTTACGAGCAAACCAAGGACAAAATCCGAATTGTGATTGGCGGGAGCCATGGGAAAACAACCATTACTTCAATGGTCATGCACGTTCTTCGGAATGCAGGTATCGATTTCGATTACATGGTGGGGGCTCAGCTTGATGGATTCGAAAACATGGTAAGTTTAAAAAAAAACACCAAAATTGCTGTTTTTGAGGGTGACGAGTATTTAACATCACCTATTGATCTTAGGCCAAAGTTTCATCTCTATCAACCTAACATTGCTTTAATCTCGGGCATTGCGTGGGATCATATCAATGCTTTTCCAACCTACGAGATTTACAAAAATCAATTTGCCATTTTTATCGATAAAATTGCTGAAGGAGATGTTCTTATTTACTGCAATGAGGATTCCGAAGTGGCTGGTCTTGCCAAAGAAAAAGGTAAGAATATCAAGTTAATTCCTTATAATACCCACAGATACGAATCATTAGATGGAGCTGCTTCCTTAATTGTAAGCGGCAAAAAAACGCCATTAGCCGTTTTTGGTAAGCACAATATGCAGAATATCAGCGGAGCAAAAGCGGTTTGTAACCAGGTTGGTATTACCGATGAAGTTTTTTATAAAGCAATATCAACCTTTAAAGGAGCATCGAGAAGGCTACAACTATTAGCAGAAAATAAAAACACTAAGGTATTCCTCGATTTTGCACACTCTCCTTCAAAGGTTGCTGCTACAGTCCAAGCAGTAAGAGAATCGTACACCAACAGAGAACTAGTTGCATGTTTGGAACTCCATACATTCAGCAGCCTCAACGCTGAATTCCTTGGACAATATAAAGGAACAATGGAAAAAGCGAATATTCCGTTGGTCTATTTTAACCCGAGTACCATTGAGCATAAAAAACTGCAACTCATTGAACCTGATCTGGTAAAGGATTGCTTTGGAACAGAAAGCATCAAGGTGTTTACCAATGCTCAGCATCTACTTGAATCGCTAAAAACGATTGATTGGCAGAATAAAAATTTACTAATAATGACCTCGGGGAATTTTTCGGGTGTGAATTTACAAGAGTTTGCAAAAGAGGTAGTCCAATAGAGTTTAACGTTAAAACTTTAAGCCATGAAGCTCGAATCGAAACGTTTGGAGATTATGCCGCTCAACCTACACGAGATGCGGATTTTCATTAAATCACGAAGTGATTACGAGAAGCATGCAAACCTTACCGTTACAGGGGTAGAAGTGCCCGAGTTCTATCGGGATGAGATAAATGAGGCTATGCAACAGGAGCCCGAATGGTGGACAAACAAGAACAAGGAGTATCTTTTTCACACATTTTGGCTCATGATTCTAAAGGAATCGAAAACCATTGTGGGTCAATTTGAGTTCAACGGACATCCTGATCCGCAGGGTGAAGTAGAAATATTCTTTATGGTTGAAGAGCCCCACCGTCGCAAAGGAGTTGCCACAGAAGCCATGGTTGAGATATTGAAGTGGGGTTGTAGAACAAAGCTATTCCGAAAAGTTTTTATCGAGGCAGATTTTCGTAACAAAGCGGCTATGGCATCGTTACTAAAACTTGGGTTTAAGAAACAACCCAACGACGAAGATGAGAACCCATCGACAAAATTCTATAAGATAATTTATAGCGATGAGCCCTGTTTTGAAGACCTTGAGGTTGACCCAATAATGGAGTAATTTATTAACGATTCACAACGAGGACAATAAAAACACATAACCTTTCATCTAACTTTACAATTTTCTATGGGTATTCTCTGATGGCAATAGAAAAACAACTTCCTGTTAAAAATAAGCCTATAGAACTATCTGTCAGATACTCTATAAATAGGGGGAATGATAGAATAATCTAAAGTTACCAAAAAAAAATATTTTTTTTTTGGTTGGTATAAAAATTCAACTACCTTTGCAGCCGCTTAACCGATATAGGAGCAGCGAAAATTAACGGCCCGTTCGTCTAGGGGTTAGGACGTCAGGTTTTCATCCTGGTAACAGGGGTTCGATTCCCCTACGGGCTACTAACTTTATAGTTAAAAAAATGGCAAACCACAAATCATCTGAAAAGAGAATCAGGCAGACTGAGGAAAAAAGAGTGCATAACAGGTATTTCGCAAGAACAACCCGTAACGCAATCAAAGACTTAAGATCAACTACCGATAAGGCAGTTGCAGCTGAGTTACTTCCAAAAGTATCTTCGTTGCTCGATAAACTTGCTAAGAAGAACATTATTCACAAGAATAAGGCTGCGAACCTAAAGAGTTCACTTACAAAACACGTGAGCACTTTGTAGTAACCCCTTTTTGCCAATGACCTTGAAGCCTCGAGAGACCTCGGGGCTTTTTTTATTTTTGAAATTGACCCCTGCTAATAATTTCAATTTTTGCAACTACTCAGGTGCATTATCAGATAACCATTTTCATTCATGGATAAATGTAAACTACAGTTATAAAGACTGTTACTCGCTTTCGTCTCTCGCAAACCTGCCCGCCGTACTTAGGTACTAAGGCAGGCGGGGCCGCAAACCTGCCTACTGCCTGCCGGTAGGCAGGGTAGGCAGGGATCGCAAAGAAAGAAAAAACGTATTCGTTTTTCCCTTTGCGTGCTAATGGATTGTAATTCGAATAATTCCATTTTTCTAGATTTATTCTAACAAAAAAAGCATTATTCCGATGAGCTATCAGTTATGTTTCTGTTACTGTATTTATTTTTCAACAAACACCTTACCGGCTTTGCGACTTTGCGTGAACCCCGCAGGGCATAGCCGTCAATTTAAGATATCAAACATCAGATATACAGTAACTCTGCTGGTGCAGACTTGCAGTCAGTGCTGCGTAAAGTTAGAAGTGTATAATGTTATACATTCTGGTTTTGAACCTTGACAGGGGTATAAGATATTTTTTGCTGTTGTCGAACGGACAACATCCCGCCTTGCGGAACAAGTCGTCTGCACGAGCGAGGCACATAAATATTGACAGGCAGCGATTTGCGACAACCAGTAATTATTTTGTACATTTGTAAAAAATACCCGAATGAAACTGCGAGTTTATATAGACACTTCCGTTGTTGGAGGGTACTTCGATGAAGAGTTTGAGGATGTAACAAAGCTATTCTTTGATAGAGTTTTTAAAAAAGATTTCTTAGTGTATTTTTCAGAAGTTAGCGAGGCAGAATTGAGTTTAGCACCCGATTTTGTGAAGGATTTAAAATCCAAGATTCCGATTGATTGTTACAGATTCCTTGAATTGGATGATGAATCAAGAGAACTTGCCGAAACATACATAAATGAAAAAGTTTTAGGTAAAGCAAGCCTTGACGATGCATTCCATATTGCTGTTGCGACAGTAAATAGACTTGATGTTCTTGTAAGCTGGAACTTCAAGCATATTGTGAACTATGATAAAATAAAGCTGTTTAACTCAATCAATTTACGTTTAGGTTATCCGTTGATTGAAATTCGCTCCCCTAAAGAATTTGTGAGATATGAAAGCAACGACTAAGAAAAAGTTCGATACTGTTAAATTTTTTCGTTCAATTAAGGAAAAATTAGCAGCAAGAATGGCAAATATGACATTTGAAGAGCGGCGTGAATTCTTGAAGCAAGTAAAAGAAGGCAAGATTAAAATAGCATAAGGAAATACCTCGCTTGCTAACCCCTTGCTGACGCAGACTTGCAGTCCGTGCCTCCGATCAACCACCGTCAAGGTTAAAAAGTTGGCACTTTCGTTATCCCATATTGCATACTTCTTTGTAACTTGTTTAATATCAACTTACAAATTCTATGTCAGAAGAATACAAGAATCTTACCATAAAAGACTGGGCGTTAGAGGATCGACCCCGTGAAAAGATGATTAAGCGTGGCATTAACAGCCTGAGCGATGCCGAGCTGCTAGCGATACTAATTAAATCGGGAACAAAGAAAGAGAATGCGGTAGCGATTGCCCAAAGAATACTGCTCTCGGCCAACAGCAATCTCAACGAATTGGGGAAATACACCCTTGCCGATTTTACATCAACAAAGGGAATTGGAGAAGCCAAGGGAATTACCATTATGGCGGCCCTTGAACTGGGTCGAAGGCGCAAGCAAGCCGAAGCACTAAATCGCCCTAAAATAGAATCGAGCAGCGATATTATCGAAATATTTCAACCACAGCTAGCCGATCTACCCCACGAAGAGTTCTGGGTACTGTTCCTAAATCGTGCGAATAAAGTAATAGACCAAGCAAGAATAACTCAAGGTGGGGTAACCGGTACAGTATTCGACATTAAGCTGATCCTGAAATCGGCCATTGAAAAATTAGCATTATCCATTATTGTATGCCATAACCACCCATCGGGCAACCCAAAGCCAAGTGAGCAGGATATTCGAATAACCCAAAAGCTAAAGGAAGCATCTCAACTTTTCGAGATTACTCTTCTTGACCATATTATCATTACTGATTCAGAGTGCTATTCTTTTGCGGATAGTGGAGACCTATAAAAGATTAGTTAAGTATATATCACTTTGCACTAAAATTGATTTGAAAAGCATTTTTTTGATGATTCATATCATCGTATAGTATTTTTTAACATTAACCATATTTGGTTGTTTTATAAAAGTTATTACATTTACGATGATAAAAAGCCAACAACATTTATTGTAAATTTTTGCCTTTCGTTATTAATAATGTTAATTTTGCAACCTTTTTTCAGTAACTTTGTTTACTAATTATCGTATTAAATTATAAAAGACGCACGTCATGGGAAGCAAGAATAAATTTATGAGCGATTTTTTATTTTCAACACCTAATTTTTTAGTTGGGGCAGGATCGGTAATAAATATTGCTGGAAATTATTATAGTTTTAATGAATCTGACTCTGAAAGCGAGGCTGATGAAAAAGCAATTAAGAACGACTTTGAAATGGTGGGGCAAGATATTTATAATGTAATTAATGATTCAAAATCAAGAAATAGTGAATTGATTCTTGCCGAATAATATGGCTGAAAAGAACCTACCTGAAGAAAATCCACAAGTATCTATTGTTCAGATAGAGAAGGAATTAACTAGCGTTAATCCTAAAATATTTGAAGGTGTAAACCCACAAAAAAAACAGCAAATTTTAAGAGGCTTTGCATTTTCGATGCAAAAAGTTCATATTGGTCCATTGCCCACCCCAGAAACTCTTCGAGAATATTCTGCATTAATCCCAAATGGTGCAGAACGAATTATGGCTATGGCAGAGAAACAGCAAGATCATAGAATTTCGTTAGAAAAAAAGGTTATAAGCGGACAAATGTCCCAAAGTTATATTGGTCAATTCCTTGCATTTTTTATTGGTATTGCAGCATTAGCATCAGCCACGTATTGTTCTATAAATGATCATGAATTAACAGGAATTTTTTTAGGAGTAGGAGGACTTACAGGTCTTGTTACTGCATTTATACAAGGTAAAAGAAGACAAAATAAAAACCTTCAAGAAAAAGCCCCTCGTCTGAAACGTTGATTTTTTTCAATCTTTAATCCAGGACTCTTTTAAGCTTCTTATCAAAATCAATCACCTTATTTGTTTTTAGATAGGTTTTCTTGTATGCCCTTTTCCATCAAAATTAAAGATAACTCATGTCATTGCTCTCCTAATTCAAACTTATTAAATTGGGCTCACCAATATATAATGTTAAATGTTTGATTAATATGATATTACATTTTTCATATTCATTTTCAGGTGCTTTTTTTAAAATCCTGCAGAGTAAAATTTTAATCATTTCATCTAAATACCTCTTTGTACAAGATGTCTGATAGCCTATTACTTCGTCTAACAAAGCAATAATAACAATATTTGCGAGACCAAAACTTTGAACCTTTTCTCTCCTTTTAAGTTTCTAGACTACTAATTAATATTGCTTTATGGATTCTTGGAATGATTCGAAATACTTTGAAACTGTTGTTATTGATAATACCAATTTAGCACAAGATGCCTTTATACTGAAATTTAAGAGAAACTTTACCTTTAAGGCAGGTCAGGTTATCGGGTTAGGGGTTAATACGGCTATTGAACCACGCTTATACAGCATTGCTAGCGGTGAAACCGATGAAACCATTGAAATCCTCTACACCGAAAAATCCGACGGTAAACTTACCCCAATGCTTTCAATTCTAAAAAAAGGGGAAATAATACTAGTAACCAATCCGTTCGGAACTTTTACCGAATATTCCGACTCACCTATTTGCATATCAACAGGAACAGGGGTTGCCCCATTTATCTCAATGCTTAAATCGGGGAAAGGGAGGAATGCAACCTTTATTCATGGTGTAAGAATTCCCGAATATTTCTATTTCGAGGACTTTCTCAAAAGCACATTAGGCAGCAGCTATATTCAGTGCTGTTCAGGTTCAAATTCTCCCCAATACTATAATGGTAGGGTTACCAAGTACCTGCTAGAAAACCTTATAAACCCTAGTAAAAAGTATTACCTTTGTGGGGTTGCGGAGATGGTTGTAGAGGTCAGAGACATACTCATTTCAAAGGGGGTTCCGTACGGCAATATTATCTCGGAGATTTACTTTTAAAATCACATCATGAGCCAAGATATAGTAGGGAAGAAATCGTTGTACGGCTTAACATTGAGCGAAATATCCTCAATCGTTAAAGAGGAGGGGTTGCCCAATTTTGCTGCAAAGCAGATTACAGAGTGGCTTTACAAAAAGGATATCGAAAGCATCGATGAAATGACCAACCTTTCGCTGAAATCAAGAGAACAGCTAAAGGAAAAATATACTTACGGGCTAACTCCTTCGATAAAAGTAATGGAATCGGTGGATGGGACTAAGAAGTACCTTTTCAGGACAGAAACCAATAACTATATCGAGGCGGCCTATCTTCCTGAAACCGATCGTGCAACGCTTTGCGTTTCCACTCAGGCTGGATGCAAAATGGGTTGCCTTTTCTGCATGACTGGTAAGCAGGGATTCCAGGCAAATCTTACACCCAACGAAATCCTAAATCAGCTACGTAGTATCTCTGAATTCCGAACCGTTTCAAACCTTGTTTACATGGGTATGGGTGAACCTTTTGATAATCTCGACAACGTTTTATCGAGCCTCGAAATTATTACCTCGGAATGGGGTTATGCTTGGAGTCCAAAGCGGATAACCGTTTCGTCCATAGGTATTATCCCTGCAATGCAGGCATTCCTTGAAAGAAGCAACTGCCACCTAGCCATCAGCCTTCATAATCCTTTCGATGATGAAAGGCGTCAGATGATGCCCATTCAGTATGTTTATCCCATTCAAAAGGTAATATCAGAGATTAAAAAGGCAGGTCTAGGAAGACAGCAACGGGTATCGTTCGAATACATCATGTTCGATGGAATTAACGACACCGATAGACATATCAAGGAGATGGTTAAAATCTTAGGGGGATTGAAATGTAGGGTTAACCTAATCCGGTTCCACTCAATACCTGATACACCGCTTTCTGGTACTCCTGATGTAAGAATTATTGAATTTCGAAATGCCCTTACAGCAAAAGGGGTCTTCACAACTATAAGAGCATCAAGGGGGCTAGATATTCAAGCTGCTTGCGGATTACTCTCAACCAAAGAGATGGTTAAAAAGTAATTGCTAACTTTGCAATAAACTTAAAATGTAACTATTCAGCAGTAATCAAAATAAAAAACCACGGAGGCACAGAGGACACAGAGAATAAAAGATAACAAATGTTTAGATTATTCTTTTTCGGTCTTGATGATTGCTCAAAAGATGTATTTGTTTTTGCAGACTATAAAAGGGCTTAACAAAGTTTTATTCTATGATGAACGAAATATACCTTTGTGATCTCTGCATCTCCGTGGTGAATAATTACCTTAAAATAAAGCGCAATGAGAATAACTATTTTAATTGCCTTATTTTCCCTATCAATTGCAAAACAAGGCAATACTCAAAATTTGAGCAATAATCAATTTGCAATTGATTTCTACAAACAGATTGCCATTGAAGAAAAAGGGAATATCCTTTTCTCGCCATTCAGCTTAAGCGTGGCAATGGGGATGACCTATGCAGGTACAAAAGGGGTCTCACAGGAGCAGATTGGAAATGTATTTCATTTTACTTCGAATGATGACAAATTCCATATTCAGCTTGGGAATACTATAAAACAAATAAACTCCAAGGTTGGCCCAATTCAGCTGAAAATTGTAAATACCTTATGGGCTGAAAAGACTTTTCCATTCAAGCAATCATACAATACGTTGCTGAAGAAGGCCTATTTGGCAGCAGTAAAGCCAATGGACTTTATCAATAAGTTCGAGCAGAGCAGGTTAGCCATAAACGATAATGTTTATAAAGCAACTAACGAAAAGATTAAAGACCTACTGCCCCCCAATTCGTTGAATAACCTTACAAGACTTGTGCTTACCAATGCGATATATTTTAAAGGTGATTGGAAGACGATGTTCAAAAAGGAGCTAACGAGCGACAGGGATTTTTTCATAGCCCCCAAAAAAGCCATTAAATGCTCGATGATGAGCGTTAAGGGTGATTTCAACTATTATGAAGACTCAAAACTTCAAGCCTTAGAGCTTCCATATATAGGTGGTAACTTTTCAATGGTTGTTATACTTCCCTTCTCAAAAATATCATTGGAGGAGATTACTAAAATTCTATCGAACGATATATTAGATGATATCGTAAGGGAGCTAAACGAACAGGAGGTTACAATATCAATCCCAAAATTCAAACTATCCAATGGTTATCAGCTAAAACAGATGCTTTCGAAAATGGGTATGCCACAACCATTTACCGATGATGCTGATTTTACAGGGATGACAACAGCGAGCAGTCTCAAAATCTCAGATGTTTTTCATAAAGCATTCATTGAGGTGAATGAACAGGGAACCGAGGCTTCTGCCGCAACTGCGGTTGTAGTTGCAACCAAATCCGTTCATTTTGTAAAATCTTTCATCGCAAACAGGCCATTCCTGTTTTTGATTAAAGAAAAATCAACTGGCACAATTCTTTTTATGGGAAGGGTTGTTGACCCAACCAAAAGTGAGTAGTGAGCAAGCATATCATCAATCTTATTAAGCAGGGCGAACACCAAACGCTCGATTTTAAGCATTCAATCACCGATTCGAAGAAGATTGCCCGATCGTTGGTGGCCTTTGCTAACACCTTAGGAGGCACCCTCCTAATTGGGGTCAAGGATAACGGCTCAATAGTAGGCATCGACTCCGAAGAGGAGTACTATATGATTGAAGCGGCTGCACAGATTTACTGTAAACCTGAAATTCCCTTTGTAGTAACCAAATGGACGATTAACGGGAAGGCTATCCTTGAGGTTATTGTTAACCCAGCTAAGCACAAACCCGTTAAAGCACCTGACAAGAATGGTGACTACAAGGCATTTGTTCGAGTGAACGATGAGAATATTGTTGCATCGCCTATTCAGCTAAAGATTTGGAAAACAGAGAGGCATCGAAAATCGATAATGATGGTGCTATCGGAAAAGGAGAATGCCCTTTTCGATTACTTTAAAACCAATCCAAAAATTACGGTTGGGCAGTATAGCCGACTGGCATTTATATCGAGGATTGATGCGGAGAACACCCTTATCGACCTAACGGTACTTGGACTGATTCTCCATTTTGCAAGTCAGGATGAAGAGTACTTTATGCTTTCACCACAATAGGCACAGTAGAGCACAATAGAAATTGACTTCTTCTTAGTGCCTTAGTGACTCCTAATAGATTTGCCACAAAGTCGCAAAGTCACAAAGGGGTAATGATGCCAAAAATAGTTGGTGAATTTAATGAAAATAGAGATTAACTTTAGTCAGTAAGGTTAAGAGGACGTAGGCTCTGCTGGAGAGCAACCTGCTAGCAATAAACCTTATGGATATA